>NZ_JCAXEB010000073.1:0-413 GCF_059758655.1 Flavobacterium sp. GQ95 | reverse complement strand
AATTTCGTTATTGGAATTTTCAGGAGCTATTTCCCGCTATCCGTTCCAATCTTTTGCTTTTTAAAGAAAAAAGCAAAAGGATTTCCACTTCTATCGTGGCTAGGGAGCTGTTTTCAGAAGAAGATAATCATTTTTCGGAAGAAAAAGGAAGACTGTCCACTGTATTATTTCCATAAGAACCCGGGAAAACAAAGAAAAACCCAGCTTTGTGTCTTTTTGAAAAGCAGGCATAGCCCAATAAAAAGGGAAATCAAAACTTTGTGTCCTGGTGCCTTTGTGGCAAAAACACTCCCAAACAGGCAAAAAGAGTCAAAATCAAGCAAAGCCCAAAAAAACTTTATCTTATAAAAACCGTTATACCAGCGACTTATAAAAAAGATTGAAATTATATAATAAAAACCCTTGTAAATGTA
>NZ_JCAXEB010000072.1:0-422 GCF_059758655.1 Flavobacterium sp. GQ95 | reverse complement strand
ACGGTGACGACTACCTATACATTAACAACAACAAGTACCGCTACGGGTTGTACGGCTACCGATACGGTGATCGTTACTGTGGACCAGTCAGTACCTACGGCAGATGCAGGCGCGGACTTTACCAAAACCTGTACTGCTAATAACACAGGAAAAACAATCGGAACGACCGCTGTTGCAGGTACCACTTACCAGTGGAGCCCTGCTGCGGGATTAACGAGCGCAACAGTGTCGAATCCAACGGCCAACCCATCGGTGACGACTACCTATACATTAACAACAACAAGTACCGCTACGGGTTGTACGGCTACCGATATGGTAACGGTTACTGTGGACCAATTAGTATTGGCAGATGCCGGTGCGGACTTTACCAAAAATTGCAGTGTAAATTCAACAGGAAAAACGATCGGTGCAGCAACTGTGGC
>NZ_JCAXEB010000071.1:0-430 GCF_059758655.1 Flavobacterium sp. GQ95 | reverse complement strand
TTACAGCAGCCGAAAAGCAATAACGGCACAAACATCCACTGGTCATGCTGCATCTGTCCTGGGACTCAATATTACCTATAATGCTTTTAAGAGTCCGGTGACCATTGAGGAGAAAGGAAACGATGATAATTATATAGATAAAATAAGTTTTACCTACAATGAAGACAATTACCGTAGTGCCATGTTTTATGGCGGGACGCAGAGCGAAAAAGAAAAGCGCCCTTTGCGAAAATTCTATTCTGCTGATGGCACCATGGAGATTAAGCAAAACATTGAAACAGGAAAAACAGAATTCCTGACCTACATTGGCGGTGACGGGTACTCGGCGCCACTAGTATTAAAAAGTGATGGCACATCCCAAAATTATTTATATTTACACCGGGATTACCAGGGTTCGATCCTGGCTATTAGCGATGAGAAGGGAGCCGTT
>NZ_JCAXEB010000070.1:0-430 GCF_059758655.1 Flavobacterium sp. GQ95 | reverse complement strand
CTACAGCAGCCGAAAAGCAATAACGGCACAAACATCCACTGGCCATGCCGCGTCTGTCCTGGGACTCAATATTACCTACAATGCTTTTAAGAGTCCGGTGACCATTCAGGAGAAAGGAAACGATGATAATTATATAGATAAAATAAGTTTTACCTACAATGAAGACAATTACCGTAGTGCCATGTTTTATGGCGGGACACAGAGCGAAAAAGAAAAGCGCCCTTTGCAAAAATTCTATTCTGGTGATGGCACCATGGAGATTAAGCAAAACATTGAAACAGGAAAAACAGAATTCCTGACCTACATAGGCGGTGACGGGTACTCGGCGCCACTAGTATTAAAAAGTGATGGTACATCTCAAAATTATTTATATTTACACCGGGATTACCAGGGTTCGATCCTGGCTGTTACCGATGAGAAGGGAGCCGTC
>NZ_JCAXEB010000007.1:0-358927 GCF_059758655.1 Flavobacterium sp. GQ95 | reverse complement strand
GTAACCAGTATTCGATATCAAAAGCTTCCTGATGCGGAAGTGAAGTATATTCTGAAACTGCTTCTGCGCCTTTCATTACGTTCACCGCATTCACATAATATTCTGATGCCAGTCTCGCCATAGTTTTATCCTTGGCAAAAGTGAACATTCCAACTCCAGGGTATAAAATTACCACAGGATTCGGGTCACGCATTGCCGGTGAATTTGATTTCTTGCAGGCATTGTAATAATCCTTGTACATCGCACGGTATGCTTCAAAAGCAGGTTGTAGTTTTGCTTTGATGGCGTTTACATCTGATAAATCCTCGTTTGGATCTAATTCCAAAACAAGCGGACTGATTTTGGTTCTCAAAAAGTGATCCGGGCAAGAAGTTCCAAGTGGAGCCAATTTCTCTAAATCATTCGAGTTGATGAATTCCAAAACTCTTGCATCATCAGTATAATGTCCGATCATTTGGCGCTCTGATGAACAGAATCCTCTTAAGATCGGGGCTACTTTTGCCGCTTTTAATCTTCTTTCTGCAACCTCAAGGCTTTGTATTTTTTGTCCTCCAAAAACAGGACGTTTTTTTCCGTAGTTGTTCTCAAGGTAAGTTGCACATTTCTCGATTACTTCAAGGGTGTTGATGTAACTTTCGTATGAAGTGTCACCCCAGGTAAAAAGTCCGTGAGAACCGAGCATGATTCCTCTTAATTTTTTTCCTTTTTTCTCTGCTTCTTCAAGGCATGATCTTAACTGTAATCCAAGATCAAAACCCGGACGCTGCCAGCCCACCCAGCCGATTTCACCGTTGAATAATTCCTCGGTGATTTTTGCTCCGTCTTTGGCTGCTGCAATGGCAATAGCCGCGTCAGGGTGCAGGTGGTCAATATGCTTGAATGGCAGAAAACCATGCAATGGTGTATCGATAGAAGGCGCTTTTGAAGCCAGATCGAAGATACAATGATTGAAAAGCTCTACCATCTCATCTTCGAATTCGATACCTCTGTAAACGTTTTCCAGATTACGAAGTCTCTCTAAATAAAGTGCCGCACAACCCGATTTTGTAAGTGTTCCGATATCTCCACCGGAACCCTTGATCCACATTACCTCTGAGTTTGCTCCCGTTAACGGATCCTTGTCCGTGATTTTAACAGAAGTATTTCCACCTCCGTAATTGGTCAATCGCAAATCAGCTCCCAGTAAGTTGGAACGATAAATGAAAAGCGCTACTTCATCTCCTGCCAAAGCTGCTGCCTTAGACTCATCCCAAAGGTAGCTTACATGCTTAAAATTCAAATTTGTATTTATATTCGACATTGGTTATAATTGGTTGGTTATTTGTTTTCTTATAATGAATTTCCGATTCCGACTAAGACAATCGAAAGCATAATTAATCCTATTCCCCATAAAAAAGTTCGGAAGGTCTTTTTCGACACTCCTGACCATTCTTTTAAATAGAATCCCCAGAAATTTGCGGTAAGGATAATCGTTGCCATGTGCAGAATCCATGAACTTGCTCCGTTTCCTAATTTACTCTCTCCCATTCCGTAGAAGAAAAACTGCAAAAACCACATGGTCCCGGCAAGAGCAGAAAAAAGAACATTTTTTGTAATTGGAGTTGCGGTATTCGTATAGTCGCCAAAAGTTTTATTTTTGAAATTAAGGTACATACACCAGATAAAGTTGGTTGTAAGTCCACCCCACATCAAAACGATATAGGTCACATTATTTTGAAATAAAGGATTGCATCCCGCCACAACAGCTGCTTCTGCCATTGGCTTTCCCGCTTCAATTCCGAAGTTGAAAAATGAACTCAAAATACCGGATATCACTGCTATAATAAGACCTTTTGTAAGACTGAAATCTTTGTCTTTATCTTCGTGTCCTGTTGCAAAATCTTTTTCTTTCAAAATCCCTGCTTTCCCTGAAATAGCAATTCCTAAAAGGCAAACTACAACTCCTAATAAAACAAGTTGTCCACCTGGGTTTGAAAGCATGTGACTGAATGAAATTTTTCCTTCAGTAGGATAGATATCATAATAAATAGATGGCACTAAAGCTCCAAAAGCAGAACAAAATCCTAAGATGATAGAATTTCCAAGAGACATTCCAAGGTAACGAACACCTAATCCGTAGGTTAGTCCGCCAATTCCCCAAATAAGTCCCATTGTATAGGTAAAAGCTTTTATGTTTGGCGATGCTGCCGCTATAACTTCTGTAAAATGTGGAATCGTTAAATAAGCTGCAATTGGCGGTACAATCAGCCAGGAAAAAAATCCTCCTATAATCCAGTAGCTTTCCCAGGCCCAGTCTTTAACTTTTTTGAATGGCATATAAAAACTCCCTGAAGAAAATCCTCCTATGGAGTGAAAAATGATTCCTAATAATGATTCCATTTACTGTTTTTGTTTGTGGTTATTTGTGATAGTTAATCTCGTTTTGTAAAATAAGAGAATGTAGAAAACAAAACTATCCTGTACTATCCTTTATGATTTGCATTTATGTTAAAACCGAATAATATTGCAAAGAAGAACGCATTTATAGTCGATAAATAAATTTAAAATTTCTATTTTAGCAATCGATTTCGCAATTGTTATATCCACAATTAGCCTTTAAATAAGCAAATCACCCAAATATGAAAGTATTACCTTATTTAATTGGGTACTTTTATCGAAAAAGCAGCAAAAAATGGTGTTCAGAAGTTTTTTCGAATTCAGCTTTTAATACAAATTATAATTCAGAATTATGTTACGCTTTTATTTAAAACATAATTTGCAAGACTTACAAAATGATTAAACTTATTAAAATCGATGAAGATTCAAGGGTTCCTAAATACAAACAGATTGTAGACTCTATCCTGCAAAATATTGCTAACGGAAATTTGAAGATAAATCAAAAAATACCTTCTATAAACAGCTTTAGTGAAGAGTTCTATATGTCTCGCGATACGGTTGAAAAGGCGTATAACATATTAAAGGAACGAAAAATCATTTCTTCTATCAGAGGAAAAGGCTATTATATTACCCGAACCAAACTTGAATCTAAAGTAAACATATTATTCCTGTTTAATAAACTGAGTGCGTACAAAATGAAAACGTACAACTCGTTTATTGATACTGTTGGTGCCAATGCGCACACCGATTTACATATTTATCACTGCGATGAAACCCTGTTTTTGAATTTACTTGATAAGTTTGAAGGAGCTTATGACTATTATGTGATCACTACCCATTTTAAAACGGATGAACTAAAACATTTAAGTTTTACAGATGATGTTGTAAAAGCCATCCAAAGAATTCCACGAGAAAAGCTGGTTATCATGGATAACATAAAGCTTAATATGGATGGTGAAATCATCAAGATTTATCAGGATTTTGAAAATGACATTTACAACGCACTAAAAGAAGGACTTTCGAAAATAAAGAAATACAAAAAAATTATTTTAGTTTATCCTGAAAAAGCGGTTTATCCTTACCCACGCCGAATCTTACACGGCTTTAGAAAGTTTTGTGTGGAATACGAAATAAATTTTGAAATCCTGGATGAAGTGTATGATGATATGATCCTTAAAAAAGGGGATTTATTTATTACTATCGAAGAATCTGATCTGGTGAATTTAATGAAACAAATCAGGGATGAAGAATATGAATTAGGAAAAGATATTGGCGTTATTTCGTATAACGATACACCTTTAAAAGAATTGCTTGGTATAACCGTAATGTCTACCGATTTTAATGTAATGGGAGAAACTGCAGGCCGAATGATTTTGAATAAGGAGAAAGGATCTGTGAAGGTACCTTTTAATTTTATTGATCGAAATTCGATTTAGGGCAAGTAAAATTCCTTTATAAATACAACCAACATAAGTTTTAGTATTTTTAAATAAATTTTCAAAATTGAATTAAAATGATCAGTTTTGATAAAGAAATCCATTTGCCCTTTTAGAGTGCACCTAAAAGTTTGCACCTATTTATAATTAACTTTTATAATAATGAGCTTGATATTGTATCGGGCTCATTCCTTTTATATTTCTTTCTGCACTTATATAATTTAAACATTACAGAATCTAACTTCTTATCAGATATATTTTTTTATTTATCATAACTTAAAACTAGCAATGTCAATTTTCTAAGTGTTTTTATTATTATATATATTAAAAACATTTCAAAGCTATATTAACAATTTAAGAATAATTTTGTTAATATTCCTTATAAAAAAATGTTAAAACAGTGATTTTATTAATTATGTTTGTTTTAGTAGGTAATAAAAAACAAATATTTTTAATTGAGAATCTTAATATGTCTAAAACTTCTTCTGTAAAAATTTTTATCGAATTTCTATTTCTCTATAGTATCTTCTTTTCTTCATTAACATATAATTTCTCAAAGTATTTTTCTTTTAGTACAAATACAGTATTTTATGTAAATGAAGGTTTATTTCCAGATTAATAATCCTAAACATAAAAAACCACTATACTATTATTTTGTAATAACAAATTAATAGCCGCCAAACATATGAATTTTCCAAAATATTAAATCATTAAAAAATGTCCCCCTTATGAAATGTTTTTTTCGTTTTAAAGTCTTATTTATTTATTTTCTATTCATAAATTTCTCTAATTCACAAGTTAGGATGCCCTTTAGTCCAGACGTAATGGCATTCAAGGAATATTCAGATTATCCTGTATCAGAATATACAGGAGTTGCAAATATTGGATTCCCTATTCTTGATATGGATGGAGTAACAATTAGTCTAAGATATCATTCATCTGGTATAAAAGTAAATCAGGAAGCTTCAAGTGTTGGTTTGGGCTGGAATTTACAAGTCGGTGGTGTTATAACTCAGGATATAAGGGGGTATGATGATTTTGATACCAGATATCCATTTCCTTCTCAAAATGATGTTTTTTGGCAATTAAATACAGTAAATGCAAACAATCATTATGATAGAGAAAACATGCTCAGTGAAGTAAATCGCCCTCATCCTTATGTGCCATATACAGGTATTGATTATACAATCAAAAATTATTACACTGCAGTTGTAGAAGGAGTTGCACAACCTGATATTTACAGTTATAGTTTTGGTGGTTATGATGGTAAGTTTGCAATAAATCCGGTTACAAAAGAAGTATTACTATTTGACAGAAGCCAAAACATTAAATTCGAGTTCACTTTTAATACGCTTAACCTGACTTCATTCACCGCTACAACACCAGATGGCAATAAATATTATTTTGATAACGTTAAACAATCGTACGAATCAGGATATTATATAGATAATGTGCAGCCTTTTGTTAGTCATAGTTTCTATTTGGATAGAATTATAATGACTGATGGGCAACAGATAAAATTTGATTATAATGCTCCGCAGGGCACTTATGCGAATCCATACGGCAATATTATTGCAAAGGAGGTTGAAGTAAAAACATTAGGACCTAACATTGCAATTTATGATTCTTATGCTGCAATCATAGAAGGGTCTGCTGCTCAAGTATCCACAGGTACCGCCTCTAATCCATTTACTGGTTATAATAAATACGCTAGTACTACCAAGTACAATAAGGTTACACTTAAAAGTATCATAAGTGATAAAATTAAGGTTTATTTTGATTCCAGTTCTCGACTGGATTGTATGGATGAAGATAAAATAGACCGAATAAGAATTGAAGATTATTCTGGAAATACAATTAACAAATTTGATTTTTCATACTCTTATTTTAATGATAATATTACATATTCTACAAATCAAAGTCGATATGATAATTTACGATTAAAATTGAATTCACTTACCGAAACAGGAAAACCTCCTTATCTATTTAATTATAATGAAAAAATACTTCAGATTCAATATGGCCTGCCTAGTAAAAAAAGTTACAATTTTGATTTTTGGGGATATTATAATGGTAAAAATAACACAAGCGCTATAGTTGATCCAAAACAAATGCTATACTATGACGCTAAATATTTTGATAAAGATGATGATTTCGAAACACTATTAAATCCTGGACCTCTTTTTTGGGCACCACCTGCACCGAGTTTTTTAGGAATTTATTATACCGCAAGTTATAATGGTGGAGGAACTGCTGACAAAATTGCAAGCGAAGATCATAATAAAATTGCAATACTTCAGGAAATTACTTATCCCGAAGGAGGTAAAACAAAATTTACATATGAGAACAATACTTTTTCTAATAGAATATATCCATCTCAGGATGATATAGTACCAGAATTTGTCAGGGATGATAATTTTAACAAGAAATATGTTTTTTTTGAAGTTAGAGATACTGTAGGAATAAGAATCAAGACCGATTTCAGCATGGGAGATAATCCTGCCAATTTTGAAAAAATAATGGATCCTAACTCATCCTTTGTGAAAATTTATTCCTTTGCATCCGCAAAACCTATAGAAAACATCTCAACATTAGACACCAAAACTCTTATTATCAGTAAAGGCTGGACATGGAAAGAAAGCATTCCAAATTATACTACAGCAACTTTGACAAATTATATATCTTATGGTGAGGATTACTATAAATTCTATCCTGGAAAATATATGATGGAGGTAGAATTAAGTGATAACTGCGGCGTACAGGGAAGCCCAACCAATCACGCATACGTTTCTGCCCAACTTTCTTATGCAAAAAGAAAAGTGCGTATTAGAGGCCAGGATTATAGCGGTATAATTAGCAAAGGAGGCGGTTTGAGAATTAAGGAAATTAACAATTATGATTATGACAATCGACTTACTTCATTTCAAAAATATGCTTACGATGAGCCAAATAAAACATATGGCAAATTAATACTGCCTGTCTTATTTAAAACGCATACAAAAGGCAAAGCATTAGAAGTTTTAAACTTTACTTTTGGCGGTTCGGGAAATCTTGATTGTGGAGCCCAAGACGTAGCTATGGGTATAAATAGAAAATTAGCCAAAGCCGGGTATCCAAATATACAATTAGACTTGCCTTCCTGTACAATGGTAAGCGGGGGTGCAAGTTACACATATTCAAAAGCATACTTATTGGGAGGACTGGATGTTTATGCCTTTGATTCTAATCCTATTCCTGATATGTCAACTTTTGGATATGAGTATTTTGTTGGATATGATAAAGTAAAAATTGAGAAAAGCAGCGATGGTGGTGGTTTTACTTATAAATATTTTATAAATAATGTTGCAAAAGCAAATGGCCAATTATTAAAAGTTCCTGCAATACCCAACACCCTTAATGGAAATATATCTAAAATAGAATTTTTAAATTCTAATAAGGAATTACTTAAAAAAGAGGAATATGAATATCAATCTTTTGATAAAAAATATCTAAGAGGATGTTTTGCACTTGATACTTATGCCGGAACTGCTAATTTTAATAATGTAGCTTACACAAGTTTATTTGTATATAACAATCCGGCCCCTGGTTCACTTACTGAAAAAATAATGGCCGGACGTTATCATATGTATTTTTATCCTATAAATTCATCATTAGATGTAATTTCTAAACATAAAGAAACATTTTATTTTAATCAGGGAAATCCAATTATTAAAGAGACAAATTATTTTCATAACACTATTGGCCAGCTTACAAAAGAAACACTTTCAGAAAGCAATCTACTGGTTTCATCAACAGAATATGAATATCCTTTCGATTCTAACAATACTGCTCTTTTAGAAAAAAACTTTCTTAACAGTCCAACAAGAATAACAACAAAAAGAGGAAGTACAATTTTAAAAGACGATAAATTTTATTATGGTATGCAAAATGCCAAAGGGCCATTGTTAAACTATAAAACAAGTGCCATTGGAGGCCAAACTGATTTAATAACTGATAATTATTTTTATTCCATCTATACTGATGTTTATAATAATTCTATAGCCAAGATTAATGAGCAGGTTCAAACATACGGGAATGGTATTAATCCAATGTACAACATACCTAATATTGTAAAGGGACCTAAGACTAAATATATATACGGATATAACTATAAATATATTGTAGCCAAAATTGAAGGCCTTGACGCTGCTTCAACTGAAACTTTTGTTGCTGATGCCGCTGTTCAAAGTTATACCGGAAGTGCCTTAGAGAATTATTTAAATCAAAATTTAAGAAATAATTCTCAGGTAATCGCTTCGAATTTAATGGTAACTACCTACACTTACGATAATACAACTGGTCAGCTTTTATCTACTACTGATCCCAAGGGATTAACCATAAATTATACTTATGACGCCCTGCATCGATTAAAGTATATAACAGATAATGATGGCAAAGTGCTTAAAAGTGTTAATTATAATTATAAACAATAATTGTATGAAAAAGTATTTAATAATTCTGGTTTTAATATATATAAAATCTTATGGACAATTAAGTCCTAACAAAAATTACATTTCGATAATCAAACCCAAATCGCCAGTTTCAGTTTCAGAAATAACTGCTAATAATTACCCTAAAGATCAAGAAGTTAATTATTTTGATGGACTTGGCAGAAATATTCAAAATATTATTTTAGGAGTAACACCTTCTGGCAAAGATTTAATATACCCGATTGAATATGACAATCGTGGTTTAAAAAGTAGGGATTACTTACCTTATCCTGCTAATGTAAATAATAATGGAGCATATTCCAGTTCTGCGACAAGTGAGACAGCGAATTTTTATTCGCTGCAATTCCCCACAGAAGTTTCAAGTACCGGACCTGTTAGTTTTATGAATTCTTTTTCTGAAAAAATTATAGAGAATTCTCCTTTATTAAGACCTACAGAAATTTCAGCTCCAGGAAAAGACTGGAGAACATCTGATTATGCCTATATTTATACTTTTCCAGCTTATAGTTATTCATGGTCTTATAGCGAATTTGTTACAGGAAATGTAGCTGCTGGCTCCCCTATAACTTTTAATGTAAATTCTAGTGGTCTGTTAAACATTGTTTTTAATTTTGGAGGCCCTGAATTTAAATTTAATTTGGGAAATATTAAATTTTTAGGATATGTACCCGATGCAGATTTAGGATATATAAAAAACGGAGGCGCTAATAGTTCCTATTTTCTTAGTATAAAAAATGGGTACTTAAATATTGCATCAAGTAATAACGAACCATTACAAAATGTCACTTCTACTTTTTCTTATCAATTTGATAAAAAAAATACTCGACTTGGTTCTGCAAATACCATAAAAATTGAAAATGGAACAAACAAGCTAAGCCAGGTTATAAAATATGAAGTAGAATTAGATTCTGATAGAAATCCTAAACTATTATATAAAGATTTTTATAATGAAAGTAAATTATATAGAACAATCGTTAGGGATGAAAACTGGAAACCTAAATATCATGTAGAATGGAATTGTAACGATTTTAGTTATTTAAATGGTGCTGTAACGGGTTCAAATATTGTTTTAGATGTAAATAACAAAGTATTAAGCTTCGGGGTAAATCTTAATGTTAATCCTTGGAGTGTAATAAAAACGGGGCCAGTAAAAACTTTAGATTTTGAAATTAATGATATGAATTTGGGCAATCTGGTAGATATTACTACAGGTCTTACTCTATATAATGTTTATATTGAAAAAAATGCTCTTTGTATTAAAAGAACCTATACTGGCACCTTAACATCCGCAGTCAGATTTAATACCACTTTAACTGCCAATATACAATACTATAATAATTATAATGATGTTTTAGGAAATACTGAATTTAGAGATCTTAATGACCGGTTAATACTAAAACGAAACTTAAACGCAGATCAGATTCATGATACCCAGTATGTCTATGATATATATGGTAATTTAACTTATGTAATTCCACCAGCTGCAACTGATTTATTGGTAAATTCTTTAAAAAATATTACGTCGGATGTTACCGCAGCAAATACTATTACAAGTGGTAGTACCGTAAATCTTACGGCATCAAATTCCATAACATTATTACCCGGTTTTTATGCACAATCCGGAAGTAATTTTACAGCGTCAATAAAAGCAGGCGGTTCTGATATTTTGAACGATTTATGCTATCAATATAAATATGACAGCAGTAACCGTTTGATCGAAAAGAAACTACCAGGAAAAGACTGGGAATATATTGTTTATGATATACTAAGCAGACCTATTTTAACTCAGGATGCAAATCTGAGAGCAAGTAACAAATGGTTGTTTACAAAATATGATGTTTTTAACAGACCTGTTTATACAGGCTTTTACACAAATAATACTGAAATTACTCGTACTGCTATGCAAATCCTGGCTAAAACCAGCTTTGTTATACACGAAAAGAAACAGATTTCAATTACAGTAATAAATGGTATATCACAATATTACAGTAATTTAGCTTTTCCAAGTTCGGGAATCGATTTATTGACAATCAGTTACTATGATAATTATTATATGTTTGATCTCGCTGGAGGCGTTTCAGAGACTTCTTACACTATTACACCGACAACAAATGTAAAAGGTTTAGTCACAGCAAGTAAAATACGTATTTTAGATACAGATAAATGGATTACCAATGTTAACTACTATGATAATAAAGCAAAACTTATTTATGTTTACAGCTATAATGATTATTTAGTCACCATAGACAAAGTAAAATACAAGCTCGATTTTATAGGGAAAATGCAGGAAACCACCAAAACCCACACAAGAGCGGGAGTAACTAATACCATTGTTGATACTTATACTTATGACAATGCTGATAGGTTAGCTACTCAAAAACAAAAAATAAACGCTCAAACAGAAGAAATAATAGTCTCTAATACATATAACGAAATAGGGAAGCTTATTACTAAAGAGGTAGGGGGCAAAATCACACAAAACAGATTACAAACTGTTGATTATAAATACAATATTAGAGGATGGCTCAAGAGTATTAATGATCCTAATGCAATAGGCAATGATTTGTTTAGTTTTCAAATAAATTATAATGATCCTACAGCGACAGGAACTGCTTTATATAATGGAAATATAAGCCAAACATTTTGGAAAACTAAAAATACGGACAGCAGTTTAAAAAACTATAATTATAGCTACGATGCACTTAATAGACTAACCCTCGCAACAGATAATTTGAATCGCTACAATGAAAGCATGACATATGACAAAAATGGCAACATCACATCTTTACAACGTAATGGAAATACTGATGCAAATGCTACTGTTTTTGGACAAATGGACAATTTAACCTATAACTATTCAGGAAATAAACTCTTTAAAGTAGAAGATACCGCAAGTAATGAAGGATTTAAAAATGGCAGCAATACAACTGTAGAATATACTTATGATGCCAATGGAAACATGAAAACTGATGCTAACAAAGGAATAACAAACATTACATACAATTATTTAAATTTGCCTGTTCAGGTAACTTTGGCTGGCAGTACAATTAATTATGTGTATGATGCTACAGGTACAAAACAAAGAAAAATAGCTGGTACTATAAACACTGATTATGCCAGCGGGTTTCAATATGAGAATAATGTGCTGCGATTTTACTCAACTTCAGAAGGATATGCCAGTTACAATTTGGGAACTTTTACATACATTTACCAATACAAAGATCATTTGGGTAATGTACGTTTAAGTTATGCCGATAATAATAATGACGGGGCAGTAACAAGCGCAGAAATCGTGGAAGAAAGTAACTACTACCCTTTTGGGCTAAAACAAAAAGTTGCCGGAGAAGTAATATTTAATAGTAGTTATAAATATAAATACAACGGAAAAGAATTGCAGGACGAACTAGGGCTTAACATGTATGATTATGGAGCGAGATTATATGACCCTGCAAGAGCAGGTTGGAGTAATGTTGACCCTCTTACAGAGAAGTATCCTAATGAAAGCCCTTATGTGTATTGTGCTAATAATCCGATTATTTACATTGACCCAGACGGTAAAGAAAAAATAGTCGTAGTTGGAGACCAAGAAGGCAGTCCGAATTCCGATAGAAAAAATAGGGATAATAACACAGGATATAAGTACAAAGAAAACTCAAGACATTTCTTGCAGGCTGGTTTAGATTCAGCAAGAAAATATAAAGAGAGTGCAGGAGATGAAATGGTTACTATGATAATATACAAAGGACAATATACCAATGATGAATTAAAATTATATCAAGAAGCTGGAGCAAAATCTGGAATAAACGTAAAAGTAATCTCTGATGATGCTGATATTATAGATTATGTTAACAAGAAAAGTGAGTTTGCATTTTCGTCAAGTGCCAGAGATAATGATTTAATCACAGATTTTACCTACGTAGGACACGGATGGACTAAATCAATGTTAGTTGGTGGTGGTTCAATAATCATTAGTGATGGAATTACTCCAAGTGATTTGAATACAAAGGCATTTGATGAAAACGCAAATATATTTTTAAACTCTTGCGGTTCTGGTCACGGAAGCCTATTTTCAGGAATGAAAGAAAAAACAAAAGGAACTGTTACGGGCTTTAATTCGACCGTTATTTGGGGAGAAGGAGGTTTAGGTACGTACAGAGGAAATACACAAGAATATTATTTTCCTTGGCAAAATAGAGAAAGTACCGCAAGAAAGGAATTACCCGCTAATGAAGTCGTTAAAACAGAAAAAGGAACTAGAAAATGAAAAATACTAAATATAAATTGTACTTACTTTTGTTCTTTTTGTTAATCAGCTGTAACAATAACAATGTTTTTGTTAATAATAAAACTGTTTACTTATCAATAAAACAAGGCGAATTTATTATTGAAGGCGATGTTGATGAGAATCTGAATTCAGATAAATTTGAACTAGAGCGTATTTTATCAAAAAAAGAAATAAATAATCTAAATAAAATCATAAATGATTTAAATTGTCAAAAGGACAACATTGATATAATTGATTGCCCAGTTGAAGGGTGTTATGTTTTTTATGAAAAAGGATTGCCTAAAAAGGTAATATATAATCTTTCAAATGGTCAGAAATTGTTTATTTATGAAATTGGTAAAGCTAAAAAAACAGTATATGTAAAAACAGATATTTGTAAAATACCCTGAATTCTAAATCACAGCTCCCGTACGAATTCTTTTTGTGTGGCGCAAAGGGAATCGATAAAGCATAGAAAAAGAAAACCTCATCAATTGGCGAGGTTTTTTGTTTTATAGTGTTGTTACATTTTAACAAAAAAGTCTTTGAATTTTTTATTGGTTAGCATCTTGTCAATAAGCTTAAAGATGGTTTGTCTTTTTCTTCTAGTTGCTTGATAAGCCTCATTTGTTCAACATTTGTTTTATCAGGGTTCCTGAAACGTTCAATATTTTTGTATCGAAAAGGCCGGGCATCGAATTGAACTTCAACGATAATATCGTAAAAAGGACAATTCCTGCTAAAACACCTACACCTGCCAATTTAAATGAATTTAATTCTAAATTATTAGATAAGATGAAAAATATAATGATTTTACTTTTTTTAATTTTAAGTTATTCCTGTAATAAAGCAAATATTGATGATAATATCAGGATAAAAAATGCCGATCTGAAGAATAAAATACTGCAGTTTGACCTGGATGCAAAGCATTACATGGGAAGAAATACAGACAATACTGTTTCGGTGGCTTTCTGGAAAGATAGTAATGAAATCCGGGTCGGATTCTACTCCTCACAAAAGCTTAAAGATCGGGATTACTTGGGTAAAACCAATGCGGATAAAATAACGGTCTATTTTTATTCGACCGATGCATCTGCTTTTAAAGATTTAATTGACGTCACATTCAGGGCAAAAGCAATAACTAGCAAAAAAGATGTTTCTCATACCTACACTTGCTTTTATATATATAAGAACGGAAAATTGGAACTGATTACCCCTAAATGATTCATCAGTAATCTAATTACTTTTTTTATTATTTGATAGTGTTCCAGATGTGTTGGTCCAGCAGTTAGTAAGTAGTGGACTAAATCAACAAAAAGGACAAAAAAAAAATCAAACCTTGCCCCGAAACAGGCGAGGTTTTTTTGTATTGAAAAAAGAAAAACTCTAAACAAGATGTTGAATAAATTTAAATAAGCCATCAAACAACATTCTCAATTAAGGTTATGGTAAGTTTTTCAACATATAAATCATTCTTCGCTATCCTGACTTAAAATTGTAATTTTAATGATGGCATTTAAAACACAAAATTCTTATGGTTTGATTTTGGAAATTTTACAGAGAACTTCAAAAATGAAAAAGAGAATAAAAGATAAACCGTAAAATTTTTTACTCCTTAACCTTCATCAAAACAATATTTGGTTTCGGAGCCGGTTTCATGTCTTTACCCATGTAAAAACTCGTGTGTGGCGGCTGATTGTAACCTACATTCTGCCAGGCAATACTTAATCTGTATTGTGAGTCGTGCATTAGTGTATATTGTCTCACTTCTGTCGGAATGGTGGTCGAATAAATTCTTAGTTCTTTATTGTCTTCCGATCTTAAAATTAGTTCTTCTCGCCAGTCTCCCAGAATATCAGCAGAAAGTCCCGGTGTTGATTTTGTTCCATTATTTGATGCGGCTCCTGTGGCGGTAAACAATCTTCCTGCATTGTATTTATCAATGTAATTTGAATTCAGTAATTCTCTTGAAGTATCGCCATCCCAATAAATTAAGAAATTAGTTGATGTTGGTGCTTTTCCAATCGCGTTTCCTTTCATATCATGCAAATCCGGAGAGCCAGACCACCAACATTGCGCCCCTTTTCTGGTTGGGTCAATATTGTCTGCAACACCACGACCAACATCCTCATTAAGAGAAGCTGTAAACAAAACCTTTCCATCTGCTGCTGAAAAGAATGTTACTCCCGGACCTGTTGTTCCGTTTTCAATTTCATGAATTCCAAAGGCCTCTAAACCCGAAACGTCCAGATCAAGATCGGTAACATGCAAAGCGTCACCATGTCTGAAACCCGTTGTATACAATCCCTGACCATTATCATCAACGCACATGGAACCGTAGACAATTTCATCTTTTCCATCATTATCCACATCGGCTACTGAAAGTCCGTGATTTCCCATTCCGGAATACGGATTTTCTGCATCTTTACTGTCAAAAACCCATCTTGAAGTTAGTTTTCCATTTTTAAAATCCCAGGCAGCCAAAACCGTTCTACCGTAATAACCACGACACATTACAACACTCGGATGAATTCCGTCTAAATAAGCAATACAGGCTGTAAAACGATCAATTCTGTTTCCTTTGGTATCATTTCCACCGCTTCCGCCATGTCCGCCCCAACCGCCAAGATCACCGCGCTCTGCGATATAATCTACAGTTGTAATCAGTTTTCCGGTTCTTCCGTCAAAAACCGAAAGATATTCCGGGCCTTTCAAAATTTTTCCATAAATAGGAGAATTTGGATCTCTGTCTACCCAGTCTTTCGAAGCATCTCCTACTACATTATTTTGACTGTCCGTCGTTCCGTCAGCCGTTTTGCATACAAATTCCGAAATTCCGTCACCATCCAAATCATACACCATAAACTGAGTATAATGTGCACCTTCGCGGATGTTTTTTCCTAAGCTAATTTGCCACAGAAATTTCCCGTCCAAAGTATAAGCCTGAAATATCGGCGGATCTGTAATTCCTTTAAAAGAATTGTCTAAACTTTTTCCGGTCATATGCACAATCAAATCATATCTTCCATCGCCATCTAAATCCCCAACAGAAAGATCATTCGGAATATATCCTTCAACCGGTTTTAAGACAATTGATAAATAATCTTTAGCCGGACTTGCTTTAGGAATAGTAAAACTTCCTTTTGCATCCATTTCTTTTCCTTTCAAAACCGTTTTTACAAACCAGGTATTTTCTTCTTGCGGATTTGCTTTGGTATCAACAAAATTGGTTGCTCCGGAAATTGGCTTGTCATTTAATTTGATTGCTTTTTTAGTGCCACTTTTTCGGTATAAATTAAAAGCCAGATCATCAGTATCGGTTCCTAAAACACGCCAGCCAATAAAAAACTGACCTTTGTCTTTAACGGCAATAATACCACGGTCTAAGTTTTCCATTTGTCGTTGCGCAAAAATGGAATAAGAGAAAAACAATAACAAGAATAGAATTTTATTTTTCATAATTATTTTTTGAATTATAAAGTTTCACGCAGATTTTAAAAGATTTATGCAGATTAGCGCAGATTTTTATTTTTAACGCAATCTTGTCATCCTGAGCTTCAATAAAACGTAAGTAAAAAAACTTAGCCTCTCAGAATCTTAGCAACTTAGCAGCTTTAAACTAAAACATTTTCTTAAATCCTTCACTCTTCACTTTCCATGTTCCATCTTTTGGGAAGCCCGGATTTTCTTCTGTGTTTCCATCCCAACCGGCACACATCATGGCAACTGCAGTTAGTAATCCTCCGTTTCCGGGAAGATATAAAGTCAGTCTTTCTGCCTGATAATTATGTCCGTTTTTTAAATAGGTGTTGGTAGTCACATTCATAAACAAAGCATCAATTGCTTTGTCCGGCATGTTTAAACGGGCAGCGGACATTGCGGTCATTGGGAAATCCCAACCCCATGTTTTATCCCACGACCATGTTTTCCAAACCAGATCAAACGTATTTTTCATTATTTTTTTGTCTAATAAAGAAGTTTCCGGAAGCATTCCGAAAGTTCCTAATACCGATGGATGATCTGTTTTGAATTCCGGATTTGTGTATGAATCTGTTGCACTTTCTGTAGCCAGATAAACCTGATCAGCGATTGGTAATGGCGATAATTTTGCTAAAACCGTTTCCCACTTTTCCGGTACTTTTTGGTTTAATTTTTTCTTCCAGGCGATTGCTGTTTTTAGCGCCCAGTTCCAATACGCCAATTCATAGGTTGGATTAAACGTTTCCATCGCTTTGAATCTTTCTTGCGCTGGAATCACGCCCGGTCCTAACACATAACGATCCTTTTTAGCATCGTAATTGGCAAACGAAGCCATGAAATCTGCTGTTGCAAAAACTCTTTCACTGTATAAATTTAAAGTTGCAGTTGTTGGTTTATCACGATACATTAACTCAGCATACGTAATAAAATGCGGCTGTTGCCAAATCAAAAACGAACCTACAGACGACGGACTTTCATTTCCATCAGGATCTGTCATTTTTTGCCATCTTGCTCCTTCAAAACCTTGTCTTTTGGCAATATTTTTAGCTTTATCAAAAACCTTTTGATACCACGGAAGGCTTTTCTCTAATAATTTCGGTCTGCTCCAAAGTGCGAAATGAACACCGTGCCACCAATGCATTTCTAAGTGCGGTTTACCGTACCAACTGTTATAGGTCAAACCTGTTTCCTGAGGCGGAACTTTCCCTGTACATTGCACTTTTGTTAAATATTGCGACAATATAACTCTTCGTTCTAATTCAGGAGCACGTTTGTCTGTACTTCCTGAAAAATCTACAGCTGCACCGCTTTTCCAAAATTGTTCCCAACCTTTTATACTGCTGTTATCAATATCAGCAAAAGAAGAATTTGAAGCCGATTTTTTATCCGCTAAAGCGAAAAGACAACTTACTTCTAATGTGTTCGTATTAGATGCTTCAATCACAAAATAATGATCGGCAGTCTTTTTAATTTGCGCATTTCCTTTCCAATTTAAATTGACATTATACGAAATACTATCCATCACATGCGTTACAACCGCTTCTGTTTTTGATTTTTCAACCAATGTGCTTTTGTAATCGTCTTTCCCTTCCCATTTTGTTCCCATATCAGCCCAATCTCCTGTTGGAAACGGAATTCTTAAACTGATTTTTAAACGTTTTTGCAGCAATAAATCTGATTTTACTTTTACACCAATCGCATCTTTTTCCTGATGCGAAACCGTCAAAACTGTCACCGGAATTCCTTCTACTTCAAAATAACTTTCGATTTCACCTGTCCATAAATTCAGTTTTTGAGCAATCGCTTTGATATCTTCCGGTTTTGCCAGACTTCCATCTTTTTTGGTGATTTCAAAACCTAAGTTCCCCAACTGCAACAAATGCGGATTTTGTCTGAACCAGTTTACAGCTTCTACTTTTCGAGTAGGTTCCTTAATCTGAACCGTATAGGATATGTCTCTGCCGTACTGTTTGTAATCGCGTAAAGTTTCTGAGAATTTATATCCTTTGGTATTTTTATAACTGTCCCAGCCCCACTCTGACTGTGTCCCAAGCGGAATTCCGTTTTGGTATTTTTTCGGAAAAGTCTGCAATCCGGTAGCATCAACGGTAAAAGCAAAAGCACCATTTCCAACAGTCAGAGAAGCCAAAGTATCGATGGCGGTTATTTGAACGTTATGTCTGGTTACCAAAGCTTTTCTGTCTATTTTTTGTGCCGACAACGACAAGGAAAATAATGCCGTAATAAGTAAGAGGTATTTTTTCATTTGGTTATATTTTGATAGTTTCAAGTTTTATTTTTTGTTTCAGGTTTCAGGTTTCAAGTTGAAATGAGAAAGAATTTAACCGCAAGGTCCGCAAAGGTTTACGCGATGTACGCAAAGCTTTGCGAACTTATTAAAGCCAACTTCAAACACACCAAAATAAAAACTTCGCGTGCTTTGCGGTGAAAATTTTATACTACCCATATTATCTAATTAACGTAAGACTCATCAAACCAATCACCACATCATTTGCAATGGTTCTCAAAGTAAGATTCTTTAATGTTTTATTTTTATTTAAAGGCAATTCTAAAATCGTTCCTGCACCGCCATCAATTCCATAACTTGAAAAACCTTTTATCGTTTTAAAATCTTTGAATGTTCTCGAAATTTCTCCTGTCTTAAAATATACTCTTGGAGGTTTTGGAGCGTCAGTCGTAAACGCTAATCCGTCTACAAAATAATCCTGTTCAATTGGCCACCAATTTTCCGGATTTTTTAATTGTAAAATTTCTGATGTTCCGTCTGTATATTCCACTTTAATTTCACCGTTTACGATTCGGCTTTGCATTGGGTTGGTTGTTCCGGCCAGCATAAAATAAGCGTGTGAAGCTTTTCCGTCAAGCGGAATTTTAATGCTTTCGGGGAAATTATCCCACATTGAAGTAAAAACTATATTTTTCTGACTTTCATCAGAAGGCATTTCAAACGGAATCCCATTTGAAGTTCTAATTTGTCCGTTTGCTTTTGCTTTTTGGCGTAAGCCTGAATCATCAATTTTTACAGATACATTTGGATAACACCAATTCCCGATTCCTTGTTTTGGTAATTGTAAGGTTGCCGTTTTTGGTCTTGGTGATAAATATTCATAGTTGAAAATATCAGTCACTTTCGAATTAAAAAAGGAAGTAAGGGAAACGGTTTCTGTTTTTGCGGATTTATCCAAAGGCACATCCCAATTTGTTTCTTTTTTATTGGATTTCTCTTCTGCTTTTATATTCAAATTAATCGGATTCCACCATGATAATTCACCTTGTTTCAATTCAATAAAAAATGTTTTATGACCTTCTCCATTTACTTTCGCTTTAAGCGAATTTGTTGTTTTTAAAATCTCAGTTAAAACCGATTGCGGATCATTAACGGATACAATTTTCGCTTTTGAAGCAGTAAGATTTAATAATTCTCCCGAAGTATAAATTGTCTCTGTTTTTAGGTCTTCCAAAACATTTCCTTTCCAATTAATGATCACATCATAAACTGAATTATAAGGTACTTCAATACTTATTTTGGGAGTTCCAATACTTTCCAAAATCGCTTTCCAACTCACTTCCTTTCCATTTACCTTGATATTTTCTATTCCGTCAAAAGGTGCGTTTAGAATCAATTTTAAATTCATTTTTGATGCTAAACGATTCTCAATTCTATATGTATCTTTCTTATTTTCTCTTTTGAAAGAAAAAGAAATATCCGGAATTTCTAAAGACGCTTCCTTCCATTTTGATGGAAAACCGGGCTTAATTGTTAAAATTCCTGCAAGCGCATCGGGCTGGATGCCGTATAATCCTTCCACTAAAGTTCGTGACGCCATACCAATTGGATCAGCAAAATCGCGATACAATTCACCACGAATGGCATCCTGATATAAAAGCTGTTCAAAACCTCCTGGAGAAGCTCCTAAATACATACTTTCAATCAAGACACTTTCCCACATTTTGTACGCTTCTTCACTTTGACCTCCTTGCCAGAAAGCCAATGCCGTATGCAATTGTTCGGCCAAAGCCACATTATTAATCGACCATGTATAAGGCTGCCAATTCGTTGTACTGATTACATAAAGGTCTTTTTTATCCAATCCTTCAGCCGAAATCGGGATATGCGGAATCTGATTATTGACATAACCCAACATTTGATAACTTTCAAATGGGTTCGATAGCTCCGAATCTATCGTGTGGTAAATGCTCCAAATGCCAGGCGTGTCATGTAATAATCGGTTTCCGAGTGCGTCTTTATATTCGGCAAAAATTCCTTTATTCGGAATCCAAAGTTCATCGTTTGTTGCTTTTAAAATTTTATCGGCTTCTTTTGAAAATGGATTTGCATCTTCGTTTATTTTCTTTGCCGTTTCCGCTACTGTTTTATTGGCGTAATAATTATAGGCAGAAGAATGGATGACTCCACCGCCACTATATTGTAGCGCATCACTTGCCCAAATTGAAGCATATGCATCATAAAGTCCGTCGTCGTCTGCATCAAAATTTCGTTTTTCCCAATTTAAATGTCGCTGAATCGTTGGCCACATTTCTTTCATAAAAGCAGTATCGCCCGTCCATTTAAAATGACGCAACATCTGATCGATAAAAACCAAATTCATATCGTAATGATGTGCGACCGTATTTTTATTCGGATTTCGACTAATGTATCCACTGCTGAACATTGCCGTTCCTATTTCTTCTTTCTGACGCGCTAAATTCTTTTCTTCATCAAAAACCACCGGTCCATTTTCCGGCGTCGTAACCTGCGATTTACTATAACTCTCAAAATGTGATTTTGCACGATCATGCCAACCCAACGGATCTGCGGTATAAGCACCACGCCACGCATTCAGGTACATTCTCCACGCAATCGCTCCATGCAGATAGGCAGGACTTTCCCAAATTCCGTCAGAAGCGATGGACAATGCTGTACCTAAAGTATTGATATAAGGATCTGGTGTTACTACCTTCACTCTATTTGCTAAAACCTGTGTTTGTTGAACTGATTTCTCATATAATGCAGCCAATCCTTTTTGCGAAACATCAATTTTTAGATCTTCGGTCGCCAAAAGCCAGTAGTTGCTTTTTTCAGTAATTGAATTTATTTTTCCTGTAATAACCGGCAATGTTTCATCTGTAGAATTAAACAATTCCAAAGGTATTTTTTGCTGATTTGCATTGGCTAAATGTGTTTCTGATTCCGGAAAAAATCCAACAAGGCTTTTGTTGTTACCTGTTTTCTGTTTGTTGTTTTCAGAACCGTATTCCAACAGAAAAGATTGTTTTTGGATCGTATATTTATTATTAATACAATAATTAGGCTGTAAATAAAATACCGATTCCGGATCAGCACCAATATCGCCATCACGACTGAATTTCTTTCCTGTTGCACCACCAAAAGCCCAAATTAAATTAGTGCTTTTAGCTATATTTTTCCCATACACTTTTAAAATAAAACCTTCTTTTTCTTTCAGGGCAACGACATCAACAAATAATTTTCCGTTCCCTAAAATAGCATCTTCAATTGTATAATGCATGGTTCCCAAAACATATCTGGTATCAATTTTAGAGGCTTCGGTAATCCATTTGCTTTCTTTTCCGTTTATAATTCCGAGTTTGAAATTCCCTCCCATTCCTGGCATGTACATTGCAAACTCAGGTAAATCTCCGGTTTCAACCCTAAAACCAGTGTTTGAACCGTACAAGGCACGATTGAATTTTCGGGTTCCATTTTTTAATACAAAACTATTTCCTTCAGGTGCATAATGTATTTTACGCATTGCATTTTTTTCCTGACCAAATGAGGCCATTGAACAGAGAAAAAATGTTGCTGTAAGAAAGAAAAAATGTTGTATTTTGATTTTCATAAAATTCATTCAAAAAAGGCGTATTAACAATATTTACCAAACAAGCATCTTTATCAATTTATTCCTAATTGTTTGATAATTCAACCGCAATTTCTCTGTTTTTTTATGTTATAGCATCCTGTACCTACCTGATTTTTATAATATAATAATTTACAATCTCATAATATTTTAACATCATAGTACAGGATACTATATAAAAACGGAACTGTTAGCTTTGAAATTGAAATAAACTTAAATTCAGAAAAATTGATAAAAATCAGTACTTTTTTATGTGTCTTTTGTTTTGTTATGCCTGCGCCTTTTTTTGCGATGCATGTTGACAATCATTTAAATAACCATTGCTTTTTAACGCAAACACATTCATCTGACAGCATTAAAAACACAAAATCACTTTCGTTTTATTTTGGCACTTCAAAAAATACAAAAGGAATTATAATCAATAAACCTATACTTTATGATACCAAAACAGGATATGGTTTTGATCTTAATTCTTCTTCAAAAGTAAAAATCAATACTAATTCTTTTTCTACTGAAAAACCAACCTATTTCTCCGTACAATTACCCGAAGGAAATTATCAGGTCGAAGTTACCATGGGAAGCAACGAAAAAGCTTCAAACGTTTCTATAAAAGCCGAATCAAGAAGGTTGATGTTAAATCAATTGTCAGTACCAAAAGGACAAAAAATAACCAAAACGTTCAATATAAATATCAGAACACCCAAAATCGATGATCAATTAAATGTTACACTTAAAGACAGAGAAAAAGATATTTTAGATTGGGATGATAAATTAACGCTTGAATTTTTAGGTGAAGTTTCAATTCAGAATATAAAAATCACTGCTAAAGACAATTTGACGGTTGTTTATTTGGCTGGAGATTCAACCGTTACCGATCAGGATGTAGAGCCTTGGGCTTCCTGGGGGCAATTTATTACCAACTATTTTGATGATAGTGTTGCTGTCGCTAATTACGCTTATTCGGGATCCTCATTAAGTTCTTTTAAAAACGGAAATCGTTTAAAAAAGATTCTTAATCAAATTAAAAAAGGAGATTATCTGTTTGTTGAATTTGGCCATAATGACGAAAAAATAAAAGGCGAAGGAAATGGTGCCTGGGGATCCTATTCAGATTTATTGACCGAGTTTGTTCAATCGGCTAAAGATAAAGGCGCAATTCCGGTTTTGGTAACCCCAACGCAACGCCGATTCTTCAATGAAAATGGCACTTTAAAAGAAACCCATGGGGATTTTCCTGCTGCCATGCGTGCAGTAGCTCAAAAAAATAATATTGCATTTATCGACGTTACTAAAATGACAACCGAATTATATGAAACCTGGGGCGATGAACCTTCAAGAAAAGCTTTTGTGCAGTATCCTGCCAATACTTTTCCGGGACAAGAGAAAGCATTAGACGACAATACCCACTTTAATAGTTTTGGCGCTAACGAAATTTCACTTTGTGTAATAAAAGGAATTAAAGAACTTGATATTCCGTTAAAAAAACAAATCAAAAAAGAAACACCAAATTACGATCCAAAGAAACCAAACTATATTTCGAGTTGGACACTCCCAATGAGCGACCGTTTTGAAATTACTAAACCAGATGGCAATTAACCATCGAAGAATCTACCAATTATGCAACTAAAAAACACAATCCAAAATCTTTCTATTGCTGCGTTTACGCTTTTTCTGACCCAAAATAGCCACGCACAACAAACGGATAAAATTTATCTTTCCGGAAAAGATTTTGAACATCCTGTACAATGGGATTTTTATTGTACGGGTGGTAACAACAGTCAAAAATGGTCTAAAATAAATGTGCCATCGCAATGGGAATTGGAAGGTTTTGGTGAGTATACGTATGGGCGCTGGTACAAGGAATTGGAACAAAAAGAGCCAAGCAAAGAAGAAGGTTTGTATAAATATGAATTTGAAGTTCCTGCGGATTATAAAGACAAAGACGTTGTAATTGCTTTTGGAGGTGCCATGACAGATACCGAAGTAAAAGTAAACGGAAAACTGGCCGGAGCAATTCATCAGGGAGGTTTTTATGAATTTAAATATGACATCTCTTCTTTACTGAAATACGGTTCTAAAAATCTTTTAGAAGTTCATGTCTGGAAGCATTCTGCTAATAAATCAGTTAATGCCGCAGAAAGAAGAGCAGACTGGTGGTTGTTTGGTGGTATTTATCGTCCGGTTTGGCTGGAAGTTTCCCCAAAAACACATATTCAGAATATTGGTGTAAATCCAAAAATGGATGGATCTCTTACTGTCGATTTAAGTCTTAAAAATATTTCAAAAAACAACACTTTAGAAGCAACATTAAAAGGTATTAATGGAGAAAATTTCGAAACTTTTACTTTTCCGATTAAAACAAAAAGTATTGCAGCAACTATTGCAGCACAATGGAAAAATATAAAACCGTGGACTCCGGAAACTCCTAATTTATATGACTTACAATTGGTTTTAAAACAAAACGGAACTATAATTCATCAATATGATAAACGCATTGGTTTTAGAACTTTAGAGTTTAAAAAACAAGACGGAATTTATGTGAATGGTACTAAAATTATCATGAAAGGAATTAACCGTCACTCGTTTTGGCCAGAAGGCGGTCGAAGCACGAGTAAACGCATCAGTGAACTGGACGGGAAATTAATCAAAGACATGAATATGAATGCGGTTCGCGGGCACTATCCGCCGGATGAACATTTTTTAGAAGTCTGTGATTCATTAGGGCTTTTTGTTTTGAATGAATTGGCGGGCTGGCAAAACTCTTATGATACTGAAACCGGAAAGAAATTAGCAACCGAAATGATTACGCGCGATGTTAACCATGCCTCAGTAATTATTTGGGATAATGGAAATGAGGGCGGTTGGAATTATGATACCGATAAAGTTTTTGCCAATCTGGATCCGCAAAAAAGAATTGTGATTCACCCCTGGGCCGATTTTAACGGCTGGGACACACACCACTATCCTACTTATTTAACCGGAATGCACCGTTTTAATGCGGGCGAAAATGTGTTTTTCCCAACTGAATTCATGCACGGAACTTACGATAACGGACACGGAGCTGCACTGGAAGACTTTTGGAATCGTTACAAAGAAAGTCCGCTTTTTGCCGGAGGTTTTATGTGGGCGATGTTAGACGAAGCCGTAAAACGCTCTGATTGGACCGGAGATGTAAAATTTGATTCTAAAGGTTCATTGGCGGCTGACGGAATTTTAGGACCGCACCGTGAAAGAGAAGGAAGTTATTATACCGTAAAAGAAGTTTGGTCGCCCATTCAGTTTCAGCCAAAACAGGTTTCTGAAAATTTTGACGGCTCTTTCTTCATCAAAAACGATTATTTGTTCAGCAATTTGAATACCTGCAAAATGGAATTTAAAGTGATGAAAGCCGACAATAATGTGCTTTATTCTAATGGAGTTTCAACTTCAATAAGTTCAGGGAAAATTGAACTTCCGAGTATTGATCCGGGGGAAACCCGTAAAATTCAATTCGCTGTTCCGAATAATTTTGCAGAAGGTGACGTTTTATCAATAACGGCTTACGATCAATTCAATAAAGAAATTTATACCTGGACGTGGCCAATTCATAAAGCGTTATATTATGCAAATAAATTCTTAGCTGTTCAAAATACAAAAGCAAAAGCTTCAGCCGTAAAAACCGGAAATGAAATTACATTAAAAGGAAGCGATATCACGGTTTCTTTAGATGCTGTAACCGGAGAAATTACTGCTGTTAAAAACGGAATCTCAACTATTCCGTTAACAAATGGCCCACGTCCAATTGGAATGAAAGCCAAATTAAAAGACATTCAGGTTTCGCAGGATGGCGATAAAGCCATTTGTGTTGTAAATTATTCTGGCGGATTATCATCTATTAAATGGATTATGGAGCCAGACGGAAGATTTAAAATGGAATTGGTCGCGCTTAAAAATGCTTCTGGCGGAGAAGGTTTTGACGGTGCCTTTTTTGAAGATAAAATCAATTCTTTTGGAATTACATTCAGTTTTCCGGAGAAAGAAGTTACGGGTATTAAATGGTTTGGAAGAGGTCCGTATCATGTTTGGAAAAACAGAATTAAAGGAACTACTTTCGGCATTTGGGAGAAGGACTATAACACCACGATTACGGGAGAAAGTTTTGAGAATTTGATTTATCCTGAATTTAAAGGCTATCATGCCAATTTATTGGGTGCAAACTTAAAAGCAGGTGCCTCATCATTTAAAGTTTTCAGTGAAAATGATAATTTGTTCCTGAGATTATTTACTCCTGATTTGCCTAAAAATGGTTTCCCGGGAAGTTATCCTCAGCCGGCATTCCCGGAAGGAGATATTTCGTTTATGTATGAAATTCCAGCGATGCGAGATTTCAAACCTCTGGAACAACAAGGGCCTCAAAGTCAGCCAACCAACATCAGAATCAAAAGCGGAGATGATGGGATAAAAATGAATTTGTGGTTTGATTTCAGAAGTAAGATTTAATACTGTGTTATTTAACCGCAAAGTTCGCTAAGCTTTGCGTACATCGCGTAGACCTTTGCGAACTTTGCGGTTAAATAAACACATACAATTCATAACTCATAATTAAGAAAATGAAATCAGTTAAAATACTTTCTGTCTTATTTCTTACGGTATTATTTTTCAATTTTACTTCAAAACAAGACAATAAACCAACTGTTTATATGGTTGGAGATTCAACCGTTAAAAATGGCAAAGGCGACGGAACCGGCGGACTTTGGGGCTGGGGAGATTTTATTGGCCAGTTTTTAGATACCACCAAAGTACATATTGAAAATCATGCTTTGGGAGGGACAAGTTCGAGAACTTTTCAGGACAAAGGTTTATGGATAGAAGTTTTAAATAAATTAAAAAAAGGCGATTATGTACTGATTCAATTTGGACATAATGATGATGGACCTGTAAATGATACTATTCGCGCCAGAGGAACCATTAAAGGAATTGGAAATGAAACCCAGGAAATTGACAATTTAATAACCAAAAAACATGAAATTGTTCACAGCTACGGCTGGTACATTCAAAAAATGGTTCAGGAGGCCAAAGCAAAAGGAGCTATTCCGATTATTTGTTCTCCCATTCCGAGAAACGACTGGAAGGAAGGCAAAGTACCTCGTAACGACAAATCATACGGATTGTGGGCCAAACAAATTGCTGAAAAGGAAAAGGTTACTTTCATCAATTTGAATGAAAAAATGGCCCTTGAAATGGAAAAATTCGGCGAAGCAAAAGTAACCGGAACTTATTTCTATAAAAAAGATCATACGCATACTTCTGCAAAAGGTGCTGTACTTTCGGCTTCGGTTATTATTAATGAATTGAAAACGAGTAAAAATTATTTAAAAAATTACATTTTAGAAAATCCTAAAATTGTACTTCCAGCTAAGAAAAAAGTGTTTTTAATTGGGGATTCTACCATGGCGAGTAACGACGGTAATCCTGATGCTGTGGGCTGGGGCGTTCCTTTTCCGCAGTATTGCGATACGACCCGAATTGAAGTTGTCAATAAAGCGCGTGGCGGAAGAAGCACCAGAACTTTTGTTTATGAAGGTCTTTGGGATGAAGTTAAAAACCAATTACAACCGGGAAATTTTATCTTGATTCAGTTTGGACATAACGATGCAGGCGCTGTAGACAAAGAAAAATTTAGAGGTTCCCTAAAAGGAAACGGGGAAGAAACACAAGAAGTAATACGCCCTGACGGTTCAAAAGGAATCGTACATACTTTTGGCTGGTACATGGCAAAATTCATCAGAGAAGCGAAAGAAAAAGGTGCAATTCCGATTGTTTTAAGTCAGACGCCAAGAAACGAATGGCCAAACGATAAAGTCGAACGCAGAACTGATACCTACGGAAACTGGTCTAAAACCACTGCCGATAAGGAAGGCGCTTATTATATTGATTTGAATGAAATTGTAGCTCTAAAATATGAAGCTTTAGGAAAAGAAAAAGTAAAAGACTTCTTCCCGAAAGACCACACGCATACAGGTTTGGAAGGTGCGACTTTGAATGCATTGACAGTTGCCGAAAGCATTAAAAAAATTAAGGAATGTAGTTTGAAGGATTATATTGAAATTTCTAAATAGTTGTAAGTTATACTATTTACTCAAAAAATCCCAATTTAATTTCTTTTAACATAGCCCAAGGTTTCAACCTTGGGTGCGCAATATAGATCACCAAACTAATCCCAAAGGTTTCAACCTTCGGTGACGGATAGATAAATCATATTGTTTTTTGTATTGTGTTCCCAAGGTTAAAACCTTGGGCTATGCCAAAATTCATAACTTATAACTTAAAAAAAACCTCGTTTAATTGCTTAAACGAGGTTTTATCTTTTAATTCAAAAAAGATTATTTTTTTGATTCTTCGATAGAAACTTTTCTGAACTCTTTTAAAAGTTTTTCAAGTTCTAAAGTTGATTTACGTGCTCTAGCTCCAGCAGCTTTAATACCTTTTTCAGTTAAAGATTCAGCTTCTGCTTTGAATGTGTCAATTTCGGCGTTGATTTTTACTAATAGATCTTTCATGCTTATAAGTGTTAAATTAAGGCGCAAAAATAAAAGTTTGCTTGATAGATAACGCATCTTTAATGTTAAAATTATAACTCTTTTTACCCTTCCCGTTAATAATAAATTAATCTCAAAGCTTTTCACTTTATTATCAATTACTTACATCAAATAAATACTACTATTTTTTTTCTTCTTAAAACTTAATATTAACGTCTTAACACCTATTTACAGTACTTTTTCTATCCCTATTTTATTTAATATTCTCATTATTAACTTTTTTAGCATCCTTTTTAAACTGATTTTCAAGAGCAGTTTCCATTTGTGCTGCGATTACTTCATTTTGCTTCCAGACATTATTCTTTTCTTCTGGATCCTTTTCAATATTATACAATTCATAGTCCGCTGGTATTGCTTTGGGATGTCTTGTTCTGATTATTTTCCAGGGTTTGCTGATTAAACTTTCCTGCAAATGGCCTCTTATATAAATTTCCTGATTGGGGATCGTTTTGTTTTCAGCAATTGCTGACCAGACATTCTTTCCTTCTACAGTTTGAGGTAAAGTCTTCTCTCCAGTCAAAAATAAAATACTTGGCAACAGGTCAATAACTGAAATATAATTTGAGTTTTTATAACTCTTCAAATGATCTTTCCAGTACATCACACACGGCACCCTCACAGCACCTTCATAATTGGATGTTTTCCAATCCCTAAGCGGCTTATTGTCTCCAAGAGTGGTATTCGATGGATGGACACCGTTGTATTCGTTTTTGGAATCCCAGTTTTCCATAGCACCATTATCACTCATAAAAATTACCAATGTATTTTCATCCAGTTTTTGCTGTTTCAATTTTTCAAGCAACAAACCTATGCTGTTATCCATATGAGCTACTGCAGCGGCATAATCCCTGCGTGAACTGTCTTTAATGGAATTCATATAAGGGTCTTTCCACTTTTGTTCTTCCTGCAAAGGAAAATGCGGTGCGCTATAGGCAACCTGCAAAAAGAAATTTTTATTAGGATCTCTTATTTCAGAAATCCATTTGATGGTTTCATTTGTGATCAAATCGGTGGCATGACCTGTCTCTTCTATAAACTCACCATTTCTATACCAACTCTTATCTCCATTTTTATACAAATGCGTGTATTGATCTATCTGTCCGTGTAAAAAGCCGTACGAATAATCAAAACCATACGCTTTTGGGCCACTGGCGAGTTGCAATCCTAAATGCCATTTTCCGATAAGTGCAGTCTGATATTGATTTTGATGCAATAATTTCGGCAAAGTTGGTATTGAATCCGGTAATTTGGTCTGATCCCGATCTCCAATTGGCGCTACAATTCCCATACGGCTCGAAGGCCTTCCTGTTAAGAGACTCGCTCTTGTGGGAGAACAAGTAGGATTAACATAAAACCGATTGAGTTCTACTCCATTTTGGGCTAAATAATCGATGTTTGGTGTTTTGATTTCTGAGCCATGGTAGCCAACGTCATTCCATCCCATATCGTCGGCAATAATCAAAATAATATTAGGTTTTTCTACTAATTTCTTTTGAATTCCCTGACTATACGAAATTGAAAAACAAAACAATAGCATGATTAACAACTGTATTCTTGTATTCCTGTTTTTCATCATTTTAATTAGCTTTTACCGTTATGTAATCCAATACAATTCCGGTTTGATTAACTTCAATCCTAATTGTATGTCTCCCTTTCTGCAAATTTGATGCTGATACTTTTACAATAGCACTATTTCGAAGCACATTTTTCTTCCATGTTTTATCACGGTCTTTGGTATTTATTTTGAAAAACTGAATTGTTTTTTCATCCAAATGAACTCCGATTTCCTGATCAAAATTATTGGAATGCGTCGGAAGCAAATGAACTTCAATTTCATATTCGCCAGCATTTTCTATTTTAAATTCATATAAAACAAAAGGCTTTTCGGTTTTAAAATCCTGTTGTTTTAATGGAAATAAAGTAACCGCATTGTTACTGTATCCTAAACCGTTAATCGTCTTCCATTTATATTCTTCCGCCTCTTTTTTAGAAGCAAATTGATTCCCTTGAATAACAATTTTGTCTGAACTTAATTTTGACGATTCTTTAGAAAATGTATTCTTTTTAACCGCATCAAAAACGGGTAAATCCCTCGGATGCATCGACATCATGTTTTTCCATTTTCCGTTACTCAGTTTAGTATTATAATAATTGGTCAACCCTTCAATTTTCTGATAAGATTCTAAAGCCAAAACCTGATACTTTTCCTTTTGATTTTCATCAGAAGTTGTCGCTTCTAAATTCCAATATAAAAATTTATGATTCATATAAGCGGCACCTTTTACAGGATAAACAACCAATTGAAACCATGCATCTTTTCGTTCTGGCGGAATCAAATCAGACAACTTATCTACTTTTTCAATAAGTCTGTTATATGCTTTAATTCTGTCCCAGATTTCTTCTTCAGAGAGATCAGAAAGTTTTACAGGAGTTGTCGGTTCCGTTTGACTCCAACCCATGTATTCGGGCTTTCTAAGGAACGCCAAACGATAATATTCTTCAAAAATTTGACTAACTGCTGAACTGATTTTAGGCGAAAATTCCCGTGAAGCCCAATCTTTCAAATATTCCTTTAATCCATCCGATTTTATACTGTTGATATTCCAGGCTAAATCTAAAAAAAGTTCGGTGTCATATTCTGCAGGTTTGATATCACCGACATTTACAATCCACATTTTCTTCGCTCCGTTTTCGTAAGCCTTATTCATTTCGTACCAAATTAAACCTGGCTGTGTTGTACTCAGCCAAAGATAATCGTGAGGTCTTCCCCAATAACTGATGTGATAATAAACACCGCTTCCTCCTGCTCTTTTTTGCTCCTCTTCATTACTCAAACGACGAATGTAGCCGTAATTATCATCGGGCCAGACTAAGGTAATATCATCCGGAACTTTGAGTCCGTTGTCGTATAATTCCAACACTTCTTTATACGGAACAAAGGCTTGCGAAATGGATGACAGAGGTTTTTTGAAAGTGTTCGAAAGCATTTCACGTTGATTGACAATGATTTTTTCGACCATATCAATTGATGCTGCTAAATCTTTCGCACCTTCCATTTTGCTGTCGTGCACGCCCCGCATTCCCAATGTCATGATAGTCTCATTCTGAGCCGATTTTAATTCGTCCAAACGATCCTGCCAATATTTATCGACCTGGGTTTTATTGGTAAAATAATTATACTCGCCGTAAATTTTTAGTTTCCATTCATCCACATTATTCCGAAGCATTGGTTCTGCATGAGAAGATCCGATAACAATATGGTATTTTTGCGCCATTTCTTTATTCCACGGAAGGGTGAAAAATCCTTTTGTGGACGGATGCATTGCTGGCCAAATCGTGTTCGCTTTTAATCGCAGTAACAACTGAAATATTTTCTCATATGTTTTTGGACCGATATCACCTGTTTCCGGTTCAAATGTTTTCGCCGCCCAAGGCTGTAATGCCCAATCTTCGTCATTTAAAAAAATGCCTCGATATTGCACTGATGGCGATGAAACTATTCCCTTACGGGGAAGTTGTAATGCTACATTTTCTTTCTTTAGAGGATGTACATCTGCCCACCATTTCCATGGAGAAATTCCGAGTCGTTCAGCAATTTCAAAGATTGCGTAAACAGTTCCACGTACATCGCTTCCTATGACTATTAAATTTTCTTTTTCTTTTTGAATGGAAAATTTCTCCCATTGATTTGCTACTTCTTTTTTACTTTTTTGAGATCGAAATAAATTGGAAGAAGCTTCTCCAATATAAATTCCTTTTTTAGAAAATAAATCTGTTGGGATAATTTCCGGACGTTTTCCTGTTATCTCTTTAATATCATCTGCTAAATCATTTACCGCCCAAACAATTAGTGCATCGGCATTTTTATCAATATAAATAGTTGCTGTTTGATTGGCATCCGCAATTGAAAACTCCACAGCATTTTTATCCTGACTGTAGGATGTCAAAGTTGATATTGCGCAGATAATTGCTAGAATCTTATTCATTTTGATGGTATTGTTTGAATTGTCATTGCACGCAGATTTAAACGGATTTAGGCAGATCTACGCAGATTTTATTCTCATTTTTTGTCATTCCGAGGAATGGCAAACTTTGTGGTAACTTCAAATATACTTTGAGTAAAGCCATTCGATATTAACGCACTGCTATCCGCCTCTCCAAAAAAACCTTAGAACCTCAGAATCTTAGTAACTTAGAATCTCTTTTTAATCAACAAGCACTTTATTCACATAAACATTTTTAAAAGTTACTCCGTTTATCAGGCTTTTATTAATCTCTGTTTTAGTGGATTCGATATTTAAATTTTCGAAAGTGAAATTGGAAAGACGCACATTTGGGTCATTTTCAACTCCATAAAAAGTCTCGCATTTTAATTCTATGTTTTTTAGCGTCACATTATCGCCATAGGAAAGCGGAATATCAGGACGGCCTTTTAAGTCGAAAAACTGTTTCCAGGAAAAAACCGCCAGGCCAGTTTTGGCTGAACCTTTGATGTCTTCTACTCTAATGTATTCATATCTTTGAGGCGTATCGGGACGCATTTTTAGCCATAATAATCTTGAAGCTCCGTCGATTTTACAATTACGCATAATTACATTTCTGTTGTGGATCGATTCGCTTCCGTTGGTTAAAGACGAGTGACAAAATCCGAAATTACAGTCTTCAATAATAATATTTGAATTTGGTCCGTTGTTTTTGTCCTGATCTGCGTATGGTCCTTTTCCACCCTTTAAAGCAATCGCATCATCGTTAACCGACAAGAAGCATCCTTTTACTAAAAAGTTACTGCAAATATCAATATCGATAGCATCTGTACTTGGTGCTTTGTCTTTAAGATGTGGTGAAAAAATATACAAATCCAGCATTTTTACATTATTACATTTGTAGAAATGATTGGTCCAAAAACCAGAATTAATCAGTTTTACATCTTGCAATTGTACGTTATTTGAATTCCATATAAAAACCAATCTTGGTCTGGAAACTTCAAGATTCGTGCATTTTGGATTCTCTTTACGGCGCGCCCAGAAAGCATCCCAGTATTTTTTCCCATTTCCGTTGATGGTTCCTTTTCCCGAAATTGAAAAATTATCAACACCATAAGCATTTACCAATGCAGGAAAATAATCCAGATTCTGACCTTCCATTCTGGATGGCATAATTGGATAATTGGCAATATCATCAGAACCTTTTAAAACTCCGCCTTCACTAACGTATAAACTTGTTTTTGGCTTAAAAAATAAAGCACCACTCAGAAAAACTCCTTTCGGAATAATGATTACGCCTCCGCCATTTGCAGACGCTTTATCAATTACTTTTTGAATCGCAACGGTTTGGATTTTGGTGCTGTCTTTACCAACTCCAAAATCGGTTATCGTGTATTTTTTACCTAAATCTTTTAATTGAAGTTTGGTATAATCTTTAAACCAAGGCGTAATTTCACTTCCATCAGGAAACTTATCATTGGCATATTTTTGCGAAAATGAGGCCTGAGAAATTCCCAGAACACATAGGGCTAAAGCGAAAAACTTTTTCATTGTCGTTGTTTTATTTAATATCTATTTTTTTATTTTTATTTGATTTACAGAAACATAATATCCTGTACTTCCATAATGCGATTTTCTTTTATCCGACCAATTTGGTCTTTCTCCGGTTACAGAAACGGTTATTCTATATTTCCCCTTCTTCAAAATTGGAGAAACAAACACTTGCGATTCCATTGAAAATTTACTGTACATATCAATAATCGCCTTTACAATTTCTTTTCCTTTTTCATCGGTTAAAACCACTTTGGCATAACCATTTTCAGAACCAACAAAACTATTGAATGCAATTTGTCGACCGTTAAACCGAATTGAAAACGAAGCCTCTTTTTCATCCGATTTACTTTCAGGAACTTCATTATTGAGATGTTTCCAATTTCCTTTGTATTGAATTTGCTTATCCGTATTTTTAATTACTTCATCTTTAATTTCTGTTTTAGAAATAATTCCTGTTGAAGTATTGAGTTGCCAGGCTTCCTGATATTTAGGGATCGAAATTGAAGTTCCCGAAATCACAAGCGGTTGCCAGACATAAGTTGCTGAAGAAGCCTGTTTGGGAAAAGACCAACGGTCACCCATAAACATAAAAGTCGTTTCTTTTGAACCCTGAATTGGCAATACAAAGGTCGATTGGGAATTCCATGTCAATGTTCCTTCCGGAGCAATCAAACCCTGAGATGTCCATGGTCCTTTTAGTGAATTTGAGGTGTAATAATAATTATCATTTTTCTCCCAACTCGTTAAATGCGAACCAATAAAATAATAGAGGTCATCTTTTCTAAACAGTGTTGGCGATTCAAATCCCGTGGTGATATTTTCGTTTACTTTCTCTGTAACCGATTTATAATCATCATTCAATTTATAAATTTCACCGCCGTGAACCAAAATATATCCAGAACCATCATGATCCTGAAAAGTTCCCATATCCCATTTTTTAATTGGTTTTCCCTCAAACAAAAGCGGGCCTTTAAATTCGTAAGGGCCTTTTATTTCTTTTGAAACGGCATAGCCAACAAACTGATCTTTATAGGTTAAACTATCAACATGCATATACATAACATATTCATTGGTTTTAGGACATTTCATTACTTTGACCCTTTCTCCCACTCTATTGGCACCTAATTTTCCAGATTCTTCTACCGGTAGTGCGATGCTTTCAAATTTCCAATTATAAAGATCTTTTGACGAATAACAATTAAATCCTGCAAAAGCATTACTGTCATTAGTATGTGCTTCTCCGAAAAGATAAAATGTATCATTCTCTTTAATGATGTTGGCACCATGAGCGCTTACAATATTTCCGTTTTGATCAAACCAGGGAACTCCAGAATAAATGGCGTCCATTTTTCCAGGCTGTTGCGCAAATGCGAAAACCGAATTCAGCAAAAGAATAATAAATTTTATTTCTTTTTTCAAGCCTCGTAAATTGGAACAATTTTTAATAACCATTTTATTTTCTTTCTTCTATTCTCTTTCTTCTCTATTTACGTTTCAGCCATTCTTTCGGAACATTTACAATGCAAATATTCATCGTTTTATTATCTGCAGAAAGCATTGCGGACTGAATTTGAATTTTTGTTCCGTCTCTGTTAAAAGTAGGATGAATATGATCTGCCGCGGTGTCTTTATGTCCGGTCGTCAGCATAATCATTTCATTTGTTTTTCTGTCGATTAAATAAAGACTTCTGGAGAAGTCATCTCCAACTGCCCATCTTCCGTCAGCAGAGCCATGAACGTGCCACAAACCACTTCCGCTTTTGGTTTGTCCGGCGATAATCATTTCGCGCGTTCTTAAGTTTACAATAGCCAAACCAGTTGGTTTTTCGCGTGTTCCCGAATTTCCCCAATTACTTTCCTGACCCGGATTTTGAGGATTTCGAACTTCTGTACTTGTGGTAACTTCAACTGGAGTTTCTTTCTGAATATCTATTTTGCGATGTCCCATAATCGCCATGGCAACCTCATCTTTCGAAATTACGGCTTCGTGCGTTACCCATTCAAAATCTGATTCGGGATATAAAGGTCTTAAACCAGTTCCATCTGCCATAACCGTCCATGTTCTTTGAGGCGATTTTCCTCCCGTCTCCCAACAAAAAACCAATTCGCCCGGATTCCAAATGTTCGACTGAATATGTCCAACCTGAAATGGAACAGAAATTACATGTTTGAATTTGCCTGTTTTTATATTCATACTGCCAATTCCGCCCGGGCCTGCCCCCATATTTCTTGGCCCAAAATTCTTTTCAATTTTTACATTTGCGTCTATATGTCTTGCTGCTTCTTCTTTTCCAATTCTAAAGTAAACGCGATCTTCATCAGCATCCAAAGCCATATCTCCGGAAGCACCCATTTCTGGAGTTGTAATTCCGCAAACACGTTCATAAGCCGAAACCGGTTTCATCTTTCCATCCTGACTGTCTTTAAAAACGGCTTCCAGATTGACTTCTATAATTTGCATTTTATCGCCCTCTGCTTTGCGCATAAAATACAATTTCATCGATTTTTGAGCCATGCATAATGTTCCGGTATAACCGCCTTCGGTAACCTGAACCATTATTCCTGATTTTTCGTTTACCGCCATAGCTTCATCATTGGCTCTTTTGCTTCTAAAAATTAGCCATTGTCCATCGGCAGTCCATTGCGGATGCGTTGGATAGGTTTTGGAATCACCCGCAGATTTTGTCGTTAGAAAAATCAAATCAACACCGGTGACCGGATCTTTTATGGTCTTTTTTTCTGATGGAAATCGGGTTCCAATCTGGCTAAAAGTTGTTACGGTGAACAACAAGCAAAGTATATTTATTGTTGGGCTGAGTTTCATAAATTAAATCTTTTGGGTTGAATTAATCGAGCGAAGTTTTATTTGTCATCCTGAGGAACGAAGGATCACACAAGGAATTCCGTTCCTGGAATCGCCAATCTTTGTCGAGCTTCTAGTGTGATCCTTCGTTCCTAAAGATGACAAACTGAACTCTGAAAATTTTGCGTTTCGACTTTGCAAAATCACTTCTGCATAGTGCAAAACACCTAACTTCTAACTCTTCACATTACTTATGCAAATTATTTTTCCCTTCTATTTTCAACTGAATTGAACTGTCATTTATTTGGAACTGACTATCATTCAACATTAAAATTACTTCAGCTCCAGCTAATAAAATCGGGCCGTAACCGTGGGCCGCGAAAACATTTACAGGACGATAATAATAAAATGCAGGATCAAATCCCATTCCGGTTCCAACGCAGGTTCCTTCTACCTGGCCTTTGTCATTTACTTTTGTCGCCACTGCATTCCATGCCAATAAAACAGCCGGAGCATATGTCATTTTATCGACATAACCGCGATTAATAGCTCTTGCAATCGAATAGGCATAAATAGCTGTTGCCGATGTTTCTAAATAGGTATCATTTCTGTCTAATAACTGATGCCAAAAACCAGTTCCGTCCTGATATTGTACTAAACCTGCAATATGTTTTTGTAATTGCGCCAAAACCTGAGGATATCCCGGATGATTTTTTGGTAAAACTTCTAACAATTCAACCATGGTCATAACCGCCCAACCATTGGCTCTCGCCCAATGAAACTGAGGATGCACTGTCATCGACTCCACCCAGCCGTGCATATAAATGCCTTTTTGTTCGTTAAACATTCTTTTAGAAAACTGATTGACTTGTTTTACAGCGTCATCAAAATATTTTACATCTCCGGTATAACTCCCCATTTGGGCTAAGGCCGGCACACTCATAAACATATCATCTAACCAAAGTGTATTGTCCTGAGGCCTGTTTCTGGCCAGGGTTCCGTCTTTTAATCGAAACTGTTTATTGCTTATGAAATCAATATAATTGTTTATCAAAGGATCAGCATTTGCTTTTAAACCTTCTTTTTTGGCTTTAATAAATGCTGCACAAAGCGCTCCTGCAAAATCTAATGCTTCAGGATGAAGCGTTTTGAGCATGTCTTTGTCTTTGATGTTTTTTTCGTCGTAATTGGCAGCAATATCCGCAATCAATTGTATTCTTTTATTGGAATAATCTGCAAAATATTTTTCGCCTGTGGCTTTAGACGCCAAAAGCATTCCGGCGTATGTCACACCCCATTCATAACTTGTTAATCGAAAAGCACCTGGCTCAAATACAATGTCCTGATTGCCTTTTTTATAATCTGTAATTACAGCTTTAGTAGTAGCATCTACAATTTTGGAAGCCGAGTTTTTATCCAAAAAATTATAGACTCTGTCTAACACCACTTTTATGTTTTCTTTCTGTGGAATAACATATGGTGTTGGATAATCTGGCTGCATTAAGTGCAATGGCGCTGTTGCATCAGTTTTTTGAGCGTTTATGGCAGTGCAGATTCCAAACGCAAATAAGGTTATAATTTTGGTCGATTTATAGTTCATAGCTAGTGTTAGTTTAGTTTAAAATGAGATTGTTTTATTTTCCTATTTCAACATTTATTTTGGCAGACAGTTGTTTCGCCAAAGTGGTTACATAATTGCTGAAATAAGTGGAATCCTTAAAGTTTGGATCGGCGCTCAATTCCCAACCTGCTATCGCATAATAGCTGATTTCTTTATTGTTTTCTATTGATAGTTTTGCCAGATAAGAATCTGTTAGTTGCCCGGTTTTAGGAGCTTCGATATATCCTTTATAAATGTTCTTCGGAACCAAAATGGCAGTCCCTAAAATCCATGTGTGCTCATAGGTTAAATAATCATGCTGAATAAAACAAACCCAATCTCCGGCTTCAACTACTTTCAAAGGATTTTTATTATTCAGGTTTGAAATTGCTGCCAGAAAAATTTCTTTTCCTTTAAGACCGTCAATTTTAACTGTGTTTTCATAACCGTACATTCCCGGCCAGATTGAGGTAGTTTCCTGAACCTGATATTTATTTCCCGAAGCTTCCCAATTTTGATATCTATAACTTAAAACCGAATTTACCGGGCCTTCACTTACGATCTTAAAAGTTGTTTTTTCGACGTTATTCAAAGTGTCATTCGTCAAAATTCCAAGTCGGTTGATTTTATCGTTGATCAATAAGGCATAACCTCCTAAACCAGCCGAACTTCCAACCGGAAAAATATCTCTTCCCCAGTCGTACATTTGATGATAATTATCTTCTACTTCGCCTTTACTATTGATTCCGACATCTTCAGGAGTAATTGCAGGGATTTTTTTTCCGAAAACATCTTTTGAGTTTCTTCCATCTAAATAATGTCTGAAACCTACTTTATCATTTTCCCAGGTTGGTCCGTCTGTTTGGTATTTCTGGAAACCTAACTTTTTGTATACCTGATTTGCCATCAAAACTTCTTCTGTTGCGGGTTGAACAGGCAAATTTTTAGCTTCTCTTTTTCCGAAACGAACACTTGTTTTTATTTGAAATTTAGGATCAAGAGAAGACCATTTTAGTTCCACCGTTTTCTTTTCATTTGGAGCAAAATCAGTTACCAGAAAAAGTTCGTCCCATTTTCCGTTTCCATCTAAATCATTTAATTGCGCTGGAATCGTATCTTTTTTATGGATTAAAATTGGATAAACTTTCGAATCTTCTTTTATAGAAAACTGACTTCTTTTAATTACAATAGCTTTTTGGGGCACTGTCAATTCTGAAGTGTTTTTTAAGATTATTGTCGTTCCTGTTGATTTCTGTTGCGCTTTACAACTTGTCAATATCGTTGCCGTTAAAGCGATTGACAGATAAAGATTCGTTTTCATTTTGTTTTGTTTCAGGTTTTCTTTGTTTCGCATTTCACAATTTAATTAATCCAAATGAAAAACTTCTTTTAATGGAACAGTAACTGGCGAATTATTAGGATATGTTTCCATTATATCAGCCATATAGGCCCACCATTTTTTTACGATTGGATGATTGGGCAACAGCTTTTCATCAAAATTGGGGCTAATTTTTTGAACTGCAAAAAGAGTTAAACTTTCTTCATCCAAAAAAATACTATAGTCCTGAATACCCGTTTCTGAAAGTAACGATTGCAATTCAGGCCAGATTTCGTCATGTCTCTTTTTATATTCTGTTTCAAAACCAGGTTTTAATTGCATTTTGAAAGCGTTTCTGATAGTTTGGTTATTTTTCATTTTTTTGGGGTTAAAAATTATTTAATTAAACTATTTTAAAAATAAATCCGGAAGAGGTTTCATATTTTCCTCCTTGTGAAGCCATAAATAAATACGTTGCTTTTCCGTTTTGAAATAATAATTGCGGACGTTCTCCACGACCGTATCTATTTAAATGTTTCGGTGCTTCAGGCTGTTTTATATATTTATTTAAAGGCTGATATGAAATCAAAGGATCGCTCCAGTGAATACCATCGTCAGAATCCATATATAAGCCATTATCAATTCCAAAAACGCCCATATCTCTTGCTAACATTTTGAATTTCTTATTTTCATACCAGACAAAAGCGTCTTCACATTGTTTATTATCTCCCAGTTTAGAAAAATCAATTACCGGATTGTTCTTGTATTTTTCATAAGGACCGTGGAGTGATTTTGAAATGGCCAAACCGTATTTTCTGTTCCCTTTAATAGGGAATTTTGGATGTTCGTAATTCTCGGTATCCAAAGATTTATAGTAAAGCCAATACTCACCATTTGGATGTTTTAGAAAAGAAGGATTTGTGGTCAAAAGATCGTCCCATTCCCCTTGTTTTCCCGGAAGCAATAAAGGTTTATCTGGTCTTTCCCATGGCCCGTAAAGCGAATCTGCAGTAGCTAATCCGACACGTTTGGTATTCATTTTCCCATTAGAATTTCCCATAAAAAACAGCGCATATTTTCCGTCTACAAAATGAATACTCGGATTATGGCAGGTTGTGGCATCCCAAAAACCTTCACCGCGAGGGGCTAAAATAGTGCTTACATATTCATATGGACCTTCCGGTTTATCCGCAACGGCGTGGGCAATTTCAGAACTACTGATCCATCCGCTCATTCCTTTTGCTTTTGGCCATCTTGAAAAGAACACATGAATTTTACCATCCGGACCTTCAATTGGGCTGTTGCACCAAACATAATAATCTTCAAATTCGAGTGCGCGCCCAACTGGCCGAAGCCTTTTCTCGAAATCTGAAAGTTTTGGATCATCCATAAAATCATTTGCCATAACCGGAAACGGAAGGCAAAGTGCCATAACAGCAAGTGAATTTCCTATTATAAATTTTCTTCGATTCATTTTATTTCTTTTGAACTCCCACTTCCCAATCGTCTGTTCTGAAAGGTGATGCAGGTAAATTTTCGTTATTGAATAAATTGGGTTCCGGAACAGCTTTCCAGGCAAAACGAACTGCTGTTGGATTTTTTACTTTTGATGACGAAACCACAATCGTTTTTCCATCAATTTTTGCTTCTGCAGGATAGAAAACCTGATCATTACCGGCAATTTCAAATTCTTTTAAATCTTCTGATGGCTTTTTAAAACCCGAATCTACATCATCAAAAAACAATTGAATTTTATCCTTTTTGATTTTCAAGTGATTGTACGTTGGCCCTGAATATACCAATTTATTCTCGCCGTATGTTTTGGCTTTGGCAATTAAAGCCAATCTATAACCTACAGTTTGTTTGTCGATTGGGTGTATATTGGTCGCATTTCCAACATCAGTAGTAATAACCATTCCGGTATTTGAAATTGTTTTTGACGCAATTAATTGTGCTTCTCTAATGTCCGGATTTTGACCTTTATGTGGTGCGATCTGAACATAATAAAAAGGGAAATCGCCTTGCTTCCATTCATCTCGCCAGCTTTTTACCATTGCTGGAAATAAGCTTCTGTATAAAAATGCTTTTTCGGCATTACTTTCACCCTGATACCAGATTACACCTTTCATGGTGTAATTTACCAAAGGATGTAACATCGCATTATAAAGTACATATGATGTTTTATTTTCTTCTTTTTTCGGCTTTTTTAGTTGGCTTTTAAAACCCTCTATATTGTTTGCCAATCGTTCTTTTTTCAAATCGGCATAATACGTTTCTAATTTTTCCTGAAACAGTTTTTCATTTTTTGCATCTTGTTCCAGGATAGGTAAAAAGTCCGTATTTCCTTCTAAAACCGTTTGAGGAGTCCAGGCTTCGGCTTTTGTTCCTCCCCATGAAGACGAAATTAATCCGATTGGAATTTTCAATTTTTGATACAAATCCCTGCCAAAAAAATAAGCAACTGCCGAAAATGTTTTTATAGTAGATGGTGAACATGTTGCCCAGCTTCCGGTAACATCTTCTAATGGTTTTTGAGAAGCTTTTGTTAGAACTGTAAACAATCTGATGGATGGAAAATTGGCATTCTTAATTTCTTCTTCATAATTTTTCACCCCTGTTTTCCAGGTTCCATCTTCCTTCCCAACAGGGAAATACATATTCGATTGACCAGAACAAATCCAAACTTCACCAATCAGAATGTTTTTTAGTATAATTTTATTGGAAGCTTCAATTGTGATATCGTATGGTTTTTCACTTCCAACTGGTGTATTTACAGTAGTTTTCCAATTTCCATTTAAATCTGCTATAATTTCTACAGGTGTATTTTGCCAGCCTAACTGAATGTTTATTTTTTCATTTGGAGAAGCCCATCCCCATAAATTTACTTTTGAATTTTGTTGTAAAACCATATTATCTGCTACTAAAGCAGGCAATTTTACCTGAGCATGGAGTGTCAATTTAAATCCTAAAATAATGAATAATAAAGAAAGCTTTTTCAAATAAATCATAGGTAATTTAATTTTTATACTAAAGCTTTAAAGATATGTCACTAAAACGATATCGGTATCCTGTTGTGCCCTGTAAATCGGAACTATATTTTTGTTAAAATCACATTCTAATATAGACATGGCCAAAGGTTTGTGCGTACATTAATCACGTATCTTCACCAGGTCTCCCAAGGTTGAAACCTTGGGCTATGTTTGAAGGTACATGTAATGACACGTGTGCAAATATCTGTTTCCTCTGTTAAACAAGTGGTTACTATTAATATGATGAAAAAAAATTGCTGATTATCCATTTTATAGACATAGCCCGAGGTTTCAACCTTGGGTGATATAGTAAAATACAGATATATATATTGCGCTACCAAGGTTGAAACCTTGGGCTATGTTTGAAATATGGTAACGAAAATGTATTTATTTTTTACATTTAGTCCTGCAAATTTACCATGTATTAAAACAAAAAAGGCAGTAACCGAGTTACTGCCTTTTGTAAAATTAAAACCACTTAATTTTACCAATTACCACTTAAATTCCAAACCATTCTTATTGAAAAATTTAATAATCAAATTTACTTATTAAATAACTGATAACTATCCTGTTGTACCCTGCCTTGATATAAAAAAAACCGTCTCAATTTTGAGACGGTTTTCAACAACAAAAATATAAAATAGTATACTAATAACCAGGGTTTTGCATAGTTGCTTTTTCTTCAGCAGTCAATGGTTTGCCGTTTGCATAAACAGCATCAAGAAAAGTTTGAGGGATAGGACGTAAATTATGGAATTCCTGAATATTGGCAGCCGCTTCAATATTGTAAGCTTTTGCTCTTGCAACCAAAGTTTTAGTTCTGCTCAAATCTCCCCAACGGTGAAATTCTCCGCAAAGTTCTCTGGTGCGCTCATTCAGTATCAAACATAACATTCTGTCATAATCACTACCGTATCCCAGTTTTGCAATTACCGCCATATCTTCTGCTGGTAAAGCATTAGTGCTTGCGATTGTTAAACTTGTTGCTGTTGTAGCAACTGCGATATTATTAGATTCGTAATAGGAATTTTCAGGAATGTAAGAAATCGGGATTCCAGCCTGACCAGTTACCGTCCAGGCTGCTGAACCATCTACATAAGCAGCACGATTTTCTCCAGATTTGTAAGCCGCACGAGTACGAACTGTATTGATATATGGTAACGCATCAGCAAATGACGCAGATCCTAATTTTGCCAAACGCACTTTTGCTTCAGCAGCCATTAAATAAGTTTCTGCAGAACGCGCCAAAATGACGTCACGAGATCCTTTAATATTACTTAAATCTATCCTGTTTCCATCCATATATTTGCTTAGAGACGGGAATCTAACATCTGCCATTAAGCCTACTTTATCAGCTGCATAAGCAACATAAGCACTTGGAATTGTTTTTCCGGTTTTTGGATAAACTATAACATCAGTATTTTTAGTTTTGGCAAAACGTGTATCAGCAGGTGTATTTACAATATACATAATTCCTAAATCGCCATTTTTATAAAGAGCTCCTGATTGGTTATTCACGATACTTTTTGTTTGAAAACTTTTCCAGAAACGAGAATCGTTTACATGATCAAAAGTATCATATACAAAATAAGTTGGTGCCAAACGGCTAAATGGCCTGCCTCCTGCAAGATTACGTTTCATTTGAGGCAACTGATCATAAGTAGAAAGGAAATATAAGTGCTGTTGATTTCCTCCCGTAGTCAATGTACTGGCATTAAACTGAGCAGATAAAATTAACTCAGGAAGTTTTTCGTTTGCACCATCTGCAATGGTATAATTCCATAAATTATCATAATTTGCTGCTAATGGATGATGCGAAATTACCTCATCTGATAGCGTAACTACCTGTTGCAAATCTGCCGCTTTTGTAGTTCCGTTCCAGCTGTCATTAATTTCACTGGCACGCATTAAATAGGCTTTTGCCAAATAATGTGCAGCAGCATCTTTAGTAATTTTAGCAGGAGCTCCCGCATTACCCAACAAAGCATAAGCCTGTTTAAAATCTTCGATTACTTGTCCTAAAACTTCTTGCGGTGCAGCTCTTGTAAATTCTAACTGAACAGTAGAGCTTGTCTTCAATTGTAAAGGAACTGCACCGTATTGACTTACTAATTTTAAATAATTGAAAGCTCTTAAAAAGTATCCTTCTCCTAGTGCTGTTTTCTTGATCGCATCATTTGAAGAAACGATATCTGTAGCAGCTTCGATTAATTGATTTGCATTTCCAATTCCAATATATAAATTGTCCCAATTGGTATTTGCAGCTACAGTATTAGCATTTGATACTGTTACAAAAGCCTTGAAACCTGAAGAATAAGAATTCCAAATCCAGTTTGATGGATCTCCTCCGGCGTGAAATTCATCTGTACCGGATTCTGTTGCCGAAAGCGGAACTTCACCTTGAAATTCTGCAGCAAAAACCTGATAATAGGTACCATTTGCTAATGCCAGAATACCTGCTTCGGTTTTATAATAGTCTTTACTATAAGCTGTGGTCAGCTCTTCATCAAGAAAATCTTTGTTGCAAGAGCTTGTTAAAGTCAATGCTGCAACAAGCATTAAATTGATATATAGTTTTTTATAATTTTTCATAATGATCTTTTTTAAAATTAATTTAGAATTCTACATTTAACCCTAAAGTCATACCTCTGTTTGACGCTGTTGTCTGTGTATCCAAATCAGTCCATTTTACTTTTGTGAAAATCATACCGGGATTTGTTGCCTGACAGTATAATCTCAATTTAGAAAGTCCTAGTTTTTGCACTAAATCTCTATCGAAATGATATGCTAAGGAGACATTTCTCATTTTTAAGAAAGAACCACTACGATATCCTAATATTGGGTAGTAAGGATCTCCTGTACCTGCAGAATAAATTGGTTTTTGATATTCAGCATTGGTATTATTATCTGTATAATAATCGATTGATCTTTGACTTCCTTTAGCTCCTTCGTTTTCTCCTAAAGTATCATAATAATACCCCATACGTCCATAGATAAAGAATGATAATTCTACATTTTTATAAGTAAAAGTATTCGTTAATCCCATGATATATTTTGGGTCTTTAGAACCTATAATCACACGGTCATTATTAGCATCAATTTTATAATCACCATTTTGATCTACTGGTCTTGCATTACCAAAAGTAAATATAGTAGAACCTGCAGCTGCATTGAATTTTGCCATTTCGGCAGCATCTTCAGGTTTCCAGATTCCGTTTGATTCGAAACCATATATCACATTTTGCGAATTCCCAATAAATAAATTATTAGTGATATCATCAAATTTTCCATTTTGCAGCGATACAATTTTACTTTGTTGGTATGAACCATTAAAAGTAGAAGTCCACTCAAAATCTTTTACTGTTACGTTTACTGTATTCAGAGTAAGTTCTACTCCGCTTCCTTCAGTTTCACCAACGTTTTGATATGAATCTTTTGCACCATTTACTGTTGGAATACCTCTTTTAAACAATAAATTAGTTGTTTTACTTGTATAATAATCTAAAGCACCTGATACTCTGCTGTTAAACAATGAAAAATCAATCCCATAGTTGAACTGTGCTGTTTCTTCCCAGCCCAAATCTAAATTCCCTAATGATGTATTGTTAACAACACCAGATCCGTTTGGATAAACGATTCCTGTCAACGGAGGCTGAGTACCGTAAGCAGCAATTGCAGAATTTCCGGTAACACCATAACCAACTCTCATTTTTAATTGGTTAATCCAGGATACATCCTCAAGAAATTTTTCTTTATTTAATACCCATGCTCCGGAAGCACTTGGAAAAAACGCTTCTTTATGCCCTGGAGCTAATTGAGAAGCCGAGTCACTACGAAACGATCCGGTTAACAAATACTTATCTGCAAAACTGTAATTTACCCTACCCATATAAGAATATAAACCCGATTCTATTAAACCGGAAGAATAACCTGCAAGAGTTACATTAGAAGGAGTCAAAGCATTCCATTTGTTTCTTGGATCTTTTATATCATTAGCTGACATTGCACTTTGCTCATTATGATATTGTGTCTGACTTAATAACAAAGTACCACCAACAGTATGATTACCAAAAGTTTTGTTATAAAAAAGCAAGTTATCTAATGTATATGAAATTGTTTGTTCTTTGGCTAAAGAAGCAAAACTTGTTCCTGAACGAATCGCTGATTTACCATCTAAAAAAACACCATTACGGTAAGAAGTAAGATCAGGACCAAAATTTACACGGTATTTTAAACCGTCAAGTTTAGAATTGAAACCACCTAAATCAAATTGTGCATATAAGCTACCAAAAGCACGCATTGTGATACGTTGATCCTGAGATAATTTATATTCATCAACAGGAGTTCTAATCGTTGAATCCCCTCCAGGACTATCAATTCTGTTTCCGTTAAGATCATAAGGAACTGCGTAAGGGAGGTTTGTACGAGCTGTTGCGTATATTCCCGTAGAACTTGTAACAGCAGTTCTTCCTGTGTTTGACTGTCCGTATTCATTTATACCATAACTAGTATTAATGCTTACTCCCATTGAAAACCATTTTGTTGGTGTAATATCAACATTGGCAGTACCACTATAACGCTTGTAACTTTGCCCAAATAATGTTCCAGTGTTGTTCAAATATCCAAAAGAACCGTAAGCCTTCATTTTTTCAGTACCACCACTTACACCTAATGTATGCTGTACTGTAATTCCGGTACGGGTTACAAATTTGGTCCAGTCTGTAGTAGCTACTTTAGAACCATCCCAGGTTCCGCCAGCCCATCCTCTCTCGATGTTTGCCCATGCAGCCGGATCAGCAGAAGCCAGGAAAATTAATTTATCATTTTCTATATTTGGTGCATCTCCTTTTGGAAAAGCACTTGGGTTAGAATAATATCTTCCCCAACGACGAAAATCAATATATTCTCCGGCAGTCATCATTGGAGCATTTTCATGTATCTCTTCCGTTACAATTGAGGTGTCATAATTTAATGTAAATCTTCCGTTTTTTCCTTTTTTTGTTGAAATAATAACCACACCATTAGCACCTCGAGAGCCATAAATAGCTGTAGCAGAAGCATCTTTCAATATATCGATTGATTCAATATCTGTAGGATTTAAAAAGTCAATTCCTCCTGAATTAGCATCAACACTATTTTTTCCAGTTGTTGCATCGGTATTAAGCCTTGTATTTAACGGAATACCGTCTACTACATAAAGTGGTTCATTGGAAGCCGAAATAGAACGGGCTCCACGAATGGTAATACTCGCAACAGTTCCAGGACGCTCATTAGTAGTAACATCAACCCCGGCAGCCTTTCCTTGTACCGCCTGAACAGCATTAACAACAGGTCGTGAAGCAATTTCTTCAGCACCTACGCTGACAATAGATCCGGTAAGATCTTTTTTCTTCTTTGTACCGTAACCTACAACAACAACTTCCTCAAGAGAATTATCTTCTTCTTGTAATAAGACATTAACAGTAGCCGCGCTTCCAACAGTGATTTCCTGTTTTTTAAAACCGATAAAACTGTAAGTAAGAACATTTCCAGGAGCAGCATTGATAGAATAACTACCATCAAGATCTGTACTAACTCCATTTTGGCTCCCTTTAATGAGGACGTTTACTCCTGGCACCGGTAGTCCTGATGCATCTTTAACGGTACCTTTAACTACTTTGCTCTGTGCGTAGCCTGATGCATGGAATAATGCGATCATTGCTATCAGCAACAGAACACTAAATTTGTTTTTCATAAAAGTTAAAATTTGGTTAATTAATTAGTTAATCAAATTTATCCAGAAGTAAACTCCGTAGCGTCCTGTAGTATCCTGTATAGTACAATACTATCCTTCTAACTTACAGTGTTTTACAATATTTGTTTAAGTTTTTTTTAACCATAAAAACCTTCAAAGCATTGATTTTCAAGTAAAATCCATTTAAAAAAACAATAAATACACATATAAAAATCAAATATTATTATTTTTCAACATACCATAATTTTGTTCAAAATTTTTTATTAAATAGAAAAAATATTACTAAAAACACTACATATTTTACATTTTAAAAAACCTTATAAAAACTTACTATTAAATGCTATGAAATTGTATTTCTATTATTCCTGATTAAACATAAAAAAACCGTCTCACAATTGAGACGGTTTAAAAAAAACAAAAATTTAAATATTATTTATAACCTGGATTTTGCCATTCTGCTTTTTGCGAAGCAGATAAGTTAGAACCATCCTCATTCAATAATCCATCAATAAATGATTGTGGAATTGGACGTAGCTCGTGTTTATTGGCAGTAATATTTGTGGCTGCCTCAGCATTGAATGCTTTTGCACGTTTAATAAGCAATCCTGTGCGAGATAGTGTTTCCCAACGTTGCCATTCTCCTAATAATTCGCGAGTTGATTCATTAAGAATAAAGTTTATTGCACGTTCCTTATCTGTTGCAGCACCAACTTTAGCAATAACCGCCTCGTCTTCTGCCGGCAGGCTACCAGGGAATGTTGTTAATCTTAAATCAGATGCTGTTGTTGTAACAGGAATCGTTGGATTAGACAAATAATACGTATTCATATCTAAATTTGAAGCCGTAAAGTTTGTCGCATTCGTTCCTGTATTTAAAGCATTAACTTTAAACGCCTGAGAACCATCATTATAATAAGATCTATTTTCTCCAGCTTTCCATTGTGCTCTGGCTCTCACTACGTTAATATCCTGCATTGCATTTCCGAATTGGTTCAAACGAACATAACATTCTGCGCGTACTAAATAAGTTTCAGCAAGACGAGCCATAATTACATCGCGGTGCGCATCACCTCTTTCAGCAGTACGAGAACCATCTTCTGTTTTATTGATACCAGCGAAGAAGTTACAAATTGGCTGGTTTTTAAATGTAGGGGCAACATAAGTTCCGTTTTGATACAATACCAAAGAGTTTGGAACAAATTGTCCTTTTTTAACTGCTAAAGTTCCTGAAGTAGGAGTTTGTCTTGCTCCTGTATTCCATTCTGGTAAACGACCCGCTGCATCTGTCCAGGTTGGACCCTGAACTGTGGCACCAAATTTAGCAGTGTTATAAGTATTGTCGTTTTTAGTATTTAAAATCATTACAATAGCCGGATCTCCAATTTTAACTCCAGCCGGATTAGGAGTTATCACAGTATTTGCTCCGTAAACAGTTCTAAAAGTTTTCCACATACGAGCATCATTTACGTGATCAAAAACCGAGTACGTATATTCTGTAGGACGACAACGTTGAAAATCCATACTTCCAATCCAAACACCACGTTTTACCCATCCTCCGGAAAAACTAGAAAACTGAGGAGCAAAATAGTTATAAGTACGGTTTCCAAAACGACCCACTGTAGCAGCATCACCATTGTGACCAGCAGCCATCAAAATTTCATTCAATTGCTCATTCGGACAATCAATTCCTGTCCAGTTTGCATATAAATCACTATAATTAGGTGTTAATGGACCACGCGCTGTAATAGCATACGAACAAGCATCAATTGCTTCTTTAAGATCTGCATCTTTGTAAGCGCTATTCCAGGCATCATTACGCTCTGAAGAACGGAACAATAATGATTTTGCCAAAAAATGTGCAGCAGTTGCTTTTGTCCAGGTAATACCTTTTCCATAAGTAAAAACTTCACCCTCAAAAAGACTATAGGCATTACGGAAATCAGAGATTACCTGCTCCCAGCATTTCTCTTCTGAAGCGCGCTCATAGTTACGAACAACTCCTTCAACAGGTACTGTTTGAAGAACAACACCTCCATACTGCGCAACTAGCCTATAATAATTATACCCTCTTAAAAAGTAGGCATGAGCCAAACAACGATTTCTCACTTTTAGATCCGGAATTACTTTTTCCGCCTTAGCAATGATCGTGTTACAAGAGGCAATACCATAGTACATTTCATCCCAAAGTGCATCTGGGTTAGTTGCATTTCCATTAGCCGCTCCCGTTGCTGGTGACGCGCCTACTGGTCCAAAGCGGTTATCATAGGTATTCCACATTTCGTTGGTAAGGTCATTTGCATTGGTAAACTCATCGGTACCATAAAGCGTATTTCCATACGACCATTCAAAACCAAAATGCCAGCGGATATTACCATAAAGAGATACTGTTAAAGCCTGAAGACCCTCCGGAGTATCAAAATAAGCGGTCGAATACGCATTTGTTTGTTCTTCATCCAGAAAATCCTTTGTACACGAGGTAAAAGACAGTCCCGCCATTAATAAAAGACCGATTCCGATATTTTTTATATTATTCATTTTTTTACTTTTATTGTTATACTTCAATTCGCCACAATATATTATTAAAACCCAACCTCAATACCCATAACAAAACTACGATTGAAATAAGTTTTATCCGTGTCAAAATCATACCAGTCTAAAGATTGGTAAATACTTCCAGGATTTACAGCTTGCACATAAAGTTTCATGTTTGCCAATCCAACTTTATTTGCAACATCTTTAGATAAATTATAACCCAAAGAAATATTACGAATTTTTACAAATGATGCCTTTTGAAAACCAACAAGTCCAGAAAATGGATCTTGTGAACCTGAAGATGCCTGTCCAAGAATTGGTTTTTGGAATTCAGCATTTGGATTATCCGGAGTCCAATAATCTGTTTCACGTTGATTAGAATGAGCAGTTAGCGCTTCTCCTTTTAAATCACTGGTATATCCTGTACGTCCGTAAAGGTTTATTCCAAGATCAAAACCTTTGTAAGTAAAGTTGTTATTCCATCCCATGGTCCAGTTAGGATTACTATTACCTAAAACTACACGGTCGGCAGCGTCCATTTTATAATCACCATTTTGATCTTTAGGACGCACGTTACCAGGTGTAAACTTATAACTATTAGCATTCCATTTTGCCATTTCAGCAAGATCTTCAGGAGTGTTCTGCCATATACCCTGATAATCATACCCATAACGAACATTGATTGACTGTCCAATGAACCATGAGTTACTTACCATGTCTTGTGCGCCATTTGCTAGACCCACAATTTCGTCTTTTTGCCACGCGCCATTTAAATTAGTTTCCCATGTAAAGCCACTAGCAGTTTGTATTGGAATAAGATTTAGCGTTACTTCGACCCCATGGTTTTTTGTTTCACCAACATTTGCAACGATATAAGGATATCCTGAAACAGTTGGTGTTTTTACTTGTAATAACAAAGCATCCGTACTAGATTTATAAGCATCAATAGTACCACTGATTCTGTTATTTAAGAAACTAAAATCAACACCAACGTTATATTGTGTGGTTTTCTCCCAACCCAAACCTTTATTAGGCATCCCAGTCTGACTATTGGTATAATAAGGCTCATTTGTCGTAAAACCTGGCTGATTGCTCATACCGTTAAAAGGAAGGAATAACTGACTGATATTTCCGAGTGTCCCATAAGGATCAACTGAAGAGTTACCAGAAACTCCAACACCTAAACGAAATTTTAAATTCTCAATCCAATCTACATTTTTTAAGAATTCTTCGTTATTGATACGCCAAGCCACAGCCGTAGAAGGGAAAAAGTCCCATTTATGTCCATCAGACAACTGCGAAACTCCATCCCAACGTCCTGAAACAGTCAATAAATAACGGTTATCAAATCCGTAATTGGCGCGGGCCATATAAGAAGTAATTGCACGTTGATTAAGACCAGAGCTCATACGTGCATTATTAGCAGCATTTGTAGCATCTACCGATCCCATTGCATTCCATAAAAAAGAAGGCTTAGGAATATTATTAGCGCTCATTTCAGAAGTTTCATAATCCCAGGATGATGCTGTTTGTAACAAAGTTGCACCAACTTTATGCTTAGTTGCAAATGTACGGTCATAGCTAATAATATTATCCAGAGTCCATGAAAGATCACGACGATTTTTAAGACGGGCAAAGTTAACACCTGTACTACCATTTGAATTAATTTTCAGAGATGATGTTCCATCAATATAAACTCCTTCTCTCCAATGACGAAAATCAGGTCCAAAATTTATTTTATAACTAAGTCCCTCCAATGATTTGGTCATTTTACCAAAATCTAAAGTAGCAGAAAAATTAGCCAAAACACGCATAATTTGTGATTGCTGCGTACTTTTATCCCATTCATTCATAATGGTATAAATACCCGATTCACCACCTGGATTAATAATCAAATTGCCATTTGCATCATAAGGAACAGCAATATTATAAACAGATTTAGCAGCTCCGTAGATCGCATCTGGCGCTGTACCACTTCTTGCATTCAAAGTTGACATACCATAATCTTGTTCACTCCATGAAACATTAAAAGAGGCATTCATTTTAAACCATGGAACCGGAGTGATATTTGAAGTCAATTTTGCTGTATAACGTTTATACCATTGTCCTTTTTGAGTACCCTGGTTATCCAAATACCCTATAGATCCGTAAGTGTTTACTTTTTCAGAACCTCCACTAGCACTTATAACGTGCTCCGTACTTATTCCTCCCTGAGTTACTAAATCGGTCCAGTCTGTATTGGTTACTTTTGAAGCATCCCAAGTTCCGCCGGCCCATCCTTTTAAGACATTATCTCTTGATGTTTGACCGTCTAAGGCACTATCAAAAATCAATCTGTCATTTGCCAAAGTAGGTGTAGCCGGATTAGCATATTTAGTTGGATCCAAATTGTAGGCTGCCCAACGTCTGAACGTGATAAAATCAGAGGCGCTCATTGATGGTGATCTGTCAACAATTTGAGAAGTAGTTACTGTACCTGCATAATTTAAAGTAAATCTGCCTGCTTTCCCTTGTTTGGTTGTTACAATTATAACTCCATTTGCACCACGGGATCCATAAATTGCCGTAGCAGATGCATCTTTAAGAATATCCATCGATTCAATATCTCTTGGATTAAGGGTTTCGATAGCAGACCCAGACAACAATGGCACACCATCTACAACATACAAAGGATCATTAAGATCTTTAGTTGTAGAACGATTCCCCCTAATACGCACTGTACCAAGAGATCCAGGGCGCTCGTTTGTGGTTATATCAACCCCCGCAACTTTACCTTGTAAAGCCTCAGTTGCACTTGAAACAGGCCTGTTCATTAATTTCTCAGCTGAAATAGTTGAAACTGATCCTGTTACATCAGATTTCTTCTGAGTTCCATAACCAACAACAACAATCTCATTCAGTTGTGATATTTCTTCAGCAAGTTTTACATTAATTTCTGAATTTTGTCCAACAGTCATTTCAACTGTTTTTGAACCAGTAGAAGAAAAGACCAATACCTGACCAGCACTTGCGTTAATTGAGTATTTCCCATCAAAGTCAGTACTGGTTCCTTGTTTTGTTCCTTTTAAAAGCACATTTGCTCCTGGTATAGGTAATCCCGAGGCATCTGTAATTGTACCTTTAACAACTTTGTTCTGCGCATAACCCGATGTCTGCAATAATGCAAACAGGGCCAAAATCAGCAAAAGACTAAATTTGTTTTTCATAAAAAGTTTAAATTTGGTTAATTAATAGTTAATCCAAATTTATCTAGAAGGGGTTCACACAGCATCCTGTAGTATCCTGCTAACTTTCAGTGTCTTACAAATTATTTTAACATATTTTTACGAAAAAAAAGTCAGAACTAATTGATTTTCAATATTAAACAAAATATAAAAGCAAGAGTTGTTAATATAAAAATAATTGAATATTTTTTTTTCATATATGATATTTATGTTCTAAAAAAATTAAGAAATAGAGAAATATCATATATACTATTTAATACATGATATTTTTCAAAACGCCGTTCTAAAAAAAGTATATAATCTTTACCAATATAAATTCTTTTCACAAGACTTTATACAAAAAAACCGTCCCAAAAATGAGACGGCTTCCTTCTAAACAAAAAAAAATAAAAGTTTATTTATTAATCGTATCCAGGATTTTGATCGTAAAGTCCAGGCACAGCCAAAAGTTCCTGCAACGGAATAGGGTACAATAATGAGTTATTATCGATTACTCTGATTTTATTACCGGTATCCTCAGCTATTCTCCAGGCATTCATAATCGTTACCGCTTTTCCAGATCTGATTAAATCAAACCATCTTGTACCTTCTGAAAAGAATTCTTTTCTTCTTTCATCAAACAATTGGTCTAAATTGATATTTACAGCATTTGCCGGTACGCCCGCTCTGGTTCTAACCTGATTAACAATTGCATCTACATCTGCCTGAGTTCCACCACCGCCATGTAATGTACATTCTGCCATTAACATCAATACATCAGTATAACGTGTTACCATAAAATCTACACCCCAATCTTCACGACCGTTTCCGTATCGTGTCGCATCTATATATTTTTTGAAAACCGGTTCCGTATAATCTCCCTTATAAGTTCCGGAAGCTACTGTATAACTTGTGGCAATACCGGCAATTTTTCTTTTATCATCCGCAGCAAACATATTTAAAAACCCTTTCGAAATTGGTTTAGCTTCTAAAGATCCCTGTGCAGATAAATTTACGGAAGCAAAATAAGGCTCGTATCCAACTTCAACCATAAAATTTCCTCCAACCGGGGTTGAAATATTTTGTGTGTAAGGAATAGTTAATACATTCTCTTTGTTTGCAAGACCTTCTGTTTTAAAAATGGTTGCGTAATCTGTTCCAAAAGTATATAATCCGCTTATTTTAATATCATTTAACTCTTTATACGCTTTATCCCATTCGTTTAATCCAAGCATAGCACCATCAATTCCGTATTTTGGACTAGAGCGTGTCATGTAAACCAACCCTAGTAATGATTTTGCACCATATTTAGTTACTCTTCCAAAATTAGCTGCATCGTAAGTTGGACTAAGATCTGCAATAGCTAAATTCAAATCGGAAATAATTAAATCATAAATTTCAGTTACGGGAGTTCTGCCAACTTTAGAGGCTTCCTGAACCGTCATTGTTCGATCAATTAATGGAACTCTTCCAAACCATCTGATCAAATCAAAATAACAAAACGCTCTTAGAAAACGAGCTTCAGCCACCATTGCTGCTTTATCTGCAGGATTGGTAAAGATTGCGTCTCCTTTTTCTGCAAGTTTTTCCAACAACTGATTTGCTTTATATATTGCATTGTAATTACTTGTATAAGCCTCTTTTACATAAGTATTAGAACTGATAGAAGTATAAAAACTATTGATCCCTTCCCAATCTCTTGATGCTGTTGTTGTTGCCAATAAGTTGTCTGATCTTGTTTCACTTAAATTTAAAACCCTGTTTGCATAACCATACGTTCCTGCTCCGTGAAAAGCTACTGAATAAGTTGCATTTCTTGCCTGGGCAAAATCACCCGGGGTAGCATAAAAATTCTCAATTGTCCCTTGTGATAAAGGCAATTGATTCAACTCATCTGTACAAGATGTCAGCGCAAATAATACAGCGCCTGCCATTAAATAAATATATTTTTTCATTTTCTTTTAATTAAAATTAATGTTAAGTCCGATAACTAAAGATTTTGCCAAAGGAGCTCCACCATAATCAACTGGTACAGCAAAATCAGAGCTTGAACTTGCTGAAGTATTTACCGCTTCAGGGTTGAAACCAACTTTGTATTTATTCCAATAGAACCAGTTTTCTCCTGTCACATATAATCTTGCGTTATCAATTCTTTTAATTCCTTTTAATGCTTGTCTTAAATTATATCCGATAGAAATATTTCTAACACTTATATAATCAGATTTATATAACCAGTCAGAGTTTGCTTGATAACCAAAAGAAGTTCTCCAGTTTCCTCTAACTGCAGGGTCAACGTTTAGAGAATTCTCTACAGATCCCATTCCGGTACGATCAATAGCACGTCCTGTTAATCCATAAACTGTTCCTCCATTTTGTCCCTGAACTAAAATATTCAAATCAATGTCTTTGTATTTAAAAGTATTCGTAATTCCCCACGTATATTTTGGAGTTGGATTCCCTAAATCTATACGGTCTTCTGAGTTAATTTTTTTATCTCCGTTCTGATCTACATATCTTGGATCTCCAAGAACCAATTTGTTTCCTCCAATAGTTGTTCCGCCTGTATCGATATCAGCCTGACTAACTACTCCATTTTGTTTTAATCCAAAAATGGTATACATTGGTTTGCCAACTTCTAATTTTATAAAAGGGATTCCTCCATCAAAAGAGTTACTAATTTCAATTTTGTCCTGACCCGGACCTAAAGCCACCACTTTATTTTCGTTATGACTAATATTTGCAGATGTTCTCCATTCAAAACTAGGTGTTTTAACGTTTAGAGAGTTCATCTCAAATTCCCATCCCTGATTTTGTACTTCCCCAATGTTGGTTTGAAACGTTTGAAAACCGGAAGAACTTGGAGTCGGAACCCTTAAAAGTAATTCATTATTATTTTTTCTATAGACTTCAAATGTTCCGCTAAGTCTGTTTTTTATGAATGCGAAATCCAATCCAAAATCTATACTTTTTGATTCTTCCCAATGCAAGTCTGAGTTTGGAATCGAAGCTGCTCCCTGACCTGCCGCAGCTGCACCACCAACTGAATAATTGAATGACCCAAGAGTTGCATACTGAGCATAACTTCCAATATTATTACTTCCGTTTGTACCTGCACTGGCTCTTAATTTTAATTCTGTTAACCAGTCAACATCTTGTAAAAATGCTTCTTGTTTTACCCTCCATCCCAGAGAAAGAGATGAAAAAGTTCCCCATCTTCTATCTGTACCAAATTTAGAAGAACCATCACGTCTTATACTAGCTGCCAGAATATATTTTTCTTTGAAATTGTACTGAAGACGAGAAAAATAAGAAAGTAATGTATTTTTTTCTGCAGTTGTTGAACCAATAGATCCCGCAGGCAGAGTTTCAATAGTTGAACTATTATAAAGCGCACCTGAAGACATCGTAGATTTTGTAATTTCATACTTATTAAAAGACTGTCCTAAAAGCACGTTAAAACTGTGATCTCCAAAAGTTTTATCATAAGTAAGTGTATTTTCATTGACAATATTTTGTCTTCTGTATGTATTATAAGCTCCTCTGATACTTGCAATTACATCATTTGGAGTATAGCTTTCGTTCACATTATCTGAGTTATCAAAGTTAATGGTGCTTTTGAAGGTAAAACTTTTAGCAAATTGATAATTGGCATATCCAGAAATCAAAGTTCTATACATCGAGTTTCTACCTGTTCTGGCTAAAGCATTCAACATATTGGTTGTACTTGATCCCCATGCATATCTTGTTGTATACTTTTCTCCTGCAGCATTTGAAGCACTTTCAAAAACTGGAGTTGCAGTAAGGGCTTTAAACAAAGTATTGTCTTTACCTTCAACTCCCGGATCATTTTTAATAGAATAAGATGGCGCTAAATTGATTCCCATCTTAAAGCTTTCTGATAATTTAACATCAATATTTGCTCTTCCTGAAAATAGAGTATAGTCAGTACCAACAATGTATCCGGTATTTTTTTGATAGTTTGCAGAGACATAATAATTCACAGCATCCGTAGCACCAGAAGCAGTTAATTGATAATTACTAAATTCTCCGGTACGAAAAACTTTATCCTGCCAATCAATATAATCCAATCCCGGGTGACCTGGAATATCCCATCTGTCGTCATACAAATAGGTATAATATCTGCTGTTACTTGGAATAAGAGGCGCTGTTGGATTCTTTAAATTATAAGCAGCAATTCTTTCAGCATTAGTCTGACTGGCAGAAGCACCTGCAATTCCAGATCCAAGCCACTGTCCGTCAATCATTGTTTTTGCACGGTTAATCCATCCCTGAGCATCGAGCATATCAACTCTGTTTGCTTCTTTATTAACTCCTCCATAAGTATTAAAAGTAAATTGTGGTTTTCCTTTTTTACCTTTTTTTGTTGTGATGATAACCACACCATTAGAAGCACGGGAACCATAAATTGCAGCTGCAGCAGCGTCTTTTAAAACTTCAACAGAAGCCACATCATTAGGGTTCATATTATCCAGTGGACTTCCGTTTGAAAACCCTCCATTAGAATTTGATCCTTCGGTATAAATGGGAAATCCATCTACAACGTACAATGGCTCGTTTCCAGCAGTAATAGAACCAGAACCTCTAATTTCGATACTAAAAGGCTGTCCTGGTAAACCTGTCGTTTGTTTAACACGAACTCCTGCTACCTGACCAATCAAACCCTGATCTATTCTTGAGATTGGCCTTTCTGTAAAGTTCTCTGTTTTAATTCCGGATATGGCACCACTAGTTAACTTTTTCTTTTGGGTACCGTAACCAATAACTACTACTTCATTTAAATTTGAACTTTCAGCATCTAAAGAAATATTGTAACTATTTGAAGCTCCAATTACTTGTTCTTTTTTGATAAATCCCACAAACGAAAAAATCAAAGTTTCTCCAGGAGCTACAGAAATACTGTATTTTCCATCAAAATCGGTACTCGCTCCTCGATTTGTTCCCTTAACAATTACATTAACTCCCGGAATAGAGAGTTTGGACGGATCCGTAACTGTTCCTGTAACCGTTTTGTTTTGCGCATAGCCTGATGTATGCAAAAGCGCAAACAAGGCCATGATCAGCAAAAGATTAAATTTGTTTTTCATAAAAAGTTAAATTTGGTTAATTAATTAGTTTACCCAAATCTATTTAGAAGAAGATTGCACAGCATCCTGTAGTATCCTGTTAACTCTCAGTATCTTATAAATTATTTTATGCTTATTTTAACTAAAAAAACTATTCAACTTATTGATTTTCAATATTAAACAAAGTATTACAGCAACAACTAATAATATCAAAATAAAAGATCATTTTTTTTTCATATATCATATTTATCTTCTAAAAAAACTGAGAAATAAAAACATTTACAAAGACGTTTTTAAAATATTTTCCACATTTGAATAGCTTCAATTCGTTTTCATTCCTCTGAATTAGTAGTTAACCTTTTTGTATTTTTTATTAGCTTAAATTTTAACATACAGTACGGGATACTATATAAAGAATTATATAATATATTGCGGCAAATTAATAAGCTTATTTTAAGACTTTCAATGCAACTAAATCAAAAAATTAACTGTTTTACAGAAATAAATTCAAGAGTACTTGCAAATGCTTTGTGGTATTACAATCAGTCTAAATCTTATTGTTTATTGTCAAATTATTACATTTATTATTCAGTATGATTCCAGAGACAGAACACATTATAGTCAAAATCAAAGAACATTCAAGTGTTCCTAAATTTATTCAGGTAGCAAACAGTATAGCCGCTGATATCGAGTCCGGAATAATAAAAACAGGGCAGCGTCTCCCATCAATTAATGAATTAAGTGATAAAAATTCGATGTCAAGGGATACTGCCGAAAAAGCATACAAAGTTTTACGTGACCGTTACCTCGTTATCTCTGTAAAAGGAGTTGGAAACTTTGTGCGTGATATAAATTCAGATATTAAAACTGATGTTTTCTTTCTCATCAATAAACCCAGTTCTTATAAAATGGAAGTTTATAATGCTTTTGTTGATACTATAGGTCTAAAAGGACGCGTAAATATGTATATTTATTATTGTGATGAGCAACTCTTCATTAATTCCCTTAAAAAAAACATTAATAATTACAATTACTTCATCATTATGCCTCACTTCATAGGCAAAGGGAAAAGCCATGTTAACTATACTCCAAAGGTGATTAAAGCTATTGAAGCTATTCCAAAAGAAAAATTAGTAATACTTGACAATTCTTATTCTGAAATATCAGGAACTTTTACAGCTATTTATCAAGATTATAAAAAAGATATTGCTCAGGCTCTGGAAGAAGGTGTGGAGAAAGTAAAAAAATATAAAAAATTTATATTAGTATACCCCAGCAAATCTCTTTTCCCCTACCCTAAGGCAGTTTTACAAGGATTTGTACAATTTTGCAAAAAACATCAAATGGATTTTGAAGTTCTTGACGAAATCTATCCTGATCAGGAATTTGATTCCAGTGAAGCTTATATCACACTTGAAGATAGTGACCTTGTAAATTTGATACAGCAGATCAGGGCGAAAAATTTGACCATGGGCGTTAATGTAGGCGTTATTTCGTATAACGAAACCCCACTCAAAGCGCTTTTAGGGATAACAGTTATTAGTACTGATTTTCAAGCAATGGGAGAACAAGCTGCGAAACTACTCCTTAGTGGTAAAAAAGAATTCATTAAAAACCCCTTCCAGTACATAGAACGGAATTCCTTATAAAAAACCCATTATAATTTGGCTTCAAATTCTATACTTGCTCGTTTAAGATTTAAATATTTTAACGATATTTTTAATAAATAATACTGCTGAGAAAAATAAATCAAGTCTCTTTGAAGGTTTGTTATTTTGATACATCGTTAAGGATCAAAGCTTTGGTATTTTTGATTATTTTATATTTATTGTAACTAAAATTAATTTAACCTATTTGTTTTAAAGTGTCAAATTCGTAAATATATTATACAAACTTTTATTGAAATAATTTTCAGTATTTCACATCTTTTTTACTCAAAAAATAAGAATTAATAATAAATAATATAAATTTATTATTCATTTTACTTTTTACAAATTCATTTTAAACAGGATGCTACAGGATAGCAATTTTAAGAACTACTGCTACTTTTACTTTTAACTAACTGACAACCATTTGAAACGACAATGATGAGATTTACTAAACCAAATTACTCCCTTATTCTTCTGTTTTTTTATTGCTTTATAAATTCATTTGCTCAGGAAACAACTTCTCCATGGCCAAAATCAACAAATATTAATCAGCCATGGGCGCGCTGGTGGTGGATGGGAAGTGCTGTAGACAAACCAAACTTAAAGAAGAGTCTTGTAGATTTTCATAAGGCCGGAATTGGTGGTGTAGAAATTACCCCAATCTACGGTGTCAAAGGAGAAGAAAGCAATTTCATTGATTATCTCTCTCCAAAATGGCTGGAAATGCTAGATTATACTATTCATATTTCAGATAGTCTTCATATGCAGGTTGATATGGTTTTAGGAACGGGCTGGCCTTATGGAGGTTCACATGTCACTTTGCCTTATGCCGCTACAAAGTTGGTTGTCGAAAAATACCAGGTGAAAAAGAACGAAACAATTGATCGAAATATTAAACTGGAAAATACCAAAGAAAAACAACCGGCAGAGCTTTTATATGTAGTTGCTTATGGAAGTGACGGATCTGTTATTGATCTGACAAATCACTTGAATAAAAATCTTTCCAAACCAAAAGATAAAGGTATCGATGGAAAATCAGTTTCTATTCCTAATCCATCAGAACCAAATAAATTAAAATGGAAAGCCAAAAAAACAGATTATACCGTATACGCTGTTTTTAGTGGTAAAACCGGACAGCAAGTAAAAAGATCTGCTCCTGGAGGAAGCGGTTTTACATTAGACCATTATTCAGAAGAAGCCTTAAATACTTATGTCGTTCCGTTTAATAATGCTTTTAAAGGTCGTGAAGGAAAAATCAGAGCGATTTTTAATGACAGTTACGAAGTTTATGGAACTGATTTTACGCCTAATTTTTTCGAAGAATTTCAAAAACTAAGAGGCTATGATTTAAAAAAGCAATTGAATTTATTACTGAGTGAAACTGATAATGAAGTTGATAACCGAATAAAAAGTGATTACAGACAAACTATTGGCGATTTATTATTGAATAAATTTGACAAACCCTGGACACAATGGGCAAATTCAAAAAACTTTAAAACCAAACTTCAGGCACACGGATCTCCAGGAAATTTAATTGATTTATACGCTTCCGCGGATATTCCTGAATGTGAAACTTTTGGTTCCATGCCATTTGACATTCCGGGTTTCAGACGTGAAAAAGAAGATATTCGTGAAGGAGATGCAGACCCAGTAATGTTGAAATTCTCGTCATCTGCAGCGCATGTTTCAGGAAAAAACCTTGTTTCTTCTGAAACTTTTACCTGGTTGAGAGAGCATTTTAAAACAGCTTTATCACAATGCAAACCTGAAGCAGAAGATTTAATGCTAAACGGAGTCAATCATATTTTCCTTCATGGCTCCACTTATTCTCCGGAAAGAGCTGCATGGCCGGGATGGAAATTTTATGCATCCGTAAATTTTAATGCCAATAATAGTATCTGGGAAGATGCTCCTGCCCTTTTCTCTTATATCGCAAATTGTCAGTCAATGTTGCAACAAGGAAAATCAGATAATGAAATATTACTTTATTGGCCCATTTTTGATACTTGGGACAAGTATCAAAATGGAACTTTGTTTTTTCAATTCAAAATACATTCTTTATCTGATTGGCTGTACGAAACTTCATTTTATGATACAACCAAAATCCTTATGAAAAAAGGATATGGTGTTGACTTTATTTCTGATAATTTTATTTCTGAAGCCAAAGTGGTAAACGGAAAAGTTAGTCTGCCAGGCGGAACTTTCAAATCATTGATTATTCCTGCTTGCAAAAAAATGCCGCTTGCCACTTTGCAGAAACTTATTGAGTTGAAAAAAGCAGGTGCGAATATTATCTTTGAAGGACTTCCGGAATCTGTTCCCGGCTTTAATGATTACCAAAAACAGGAACAGGAACTTAAAACGCTTTTGACTGCAAACAGTGAATTGGTTAAGCCAACAACTGATATCTTTAAAACATTAGAAAACACTCAAATATATCCTGAAACACTTGTAAATACTGGTTTAAAATTCATTCGAAGAAATGTTGGTGGGGAAAAAATATATTATTTAGTGAATCACACTCCTAAAACAATAGATGAATTTATTCCACTTCAAATTGGGAATAAAGAGGTTGTAATTTTTGATCCGCTAAATAGAAATTATGGGAATGCTATTGTAAAAAAAGACGCGAATACAACATTAGTAAAAATCAAAATAGAACCAGGACAATCTTATTTTCTAAAAACAGAAAACACAGCTTCACAAAAGAAATGGAAATATTACGAACCAACTGCTGATGCGATTCCCTTAAAAGGAAATTGGAAAATCACTTTTGATAAAGGCGGTCCTCAATTGCCTCCAAACGCAACAATTTCAAATTTAGAATCCTGGACAAAATTAGGTCCTGAGGCAGAAGCTTTTTCAGGATCTGCAACATACACGCTTCAATTTGATAATCCGAATACCAAAACAGAATTCTGGAGTTTGAATCTGGGAGATGTTCGCGAAAGCGCAAAAGTGTGGCTTAACGATGAGTTTATCGGTACTGCCTGGTCTGTTCCTTTTAATTTGAATATAGGAAAATTAAAATCAGGAAAAAATACCTTAAAAATTCAGGTTACAAACCTTTCTGCCAACCGAATTAGAAATAAAGAATTAAAAGGCGAAGAATGGAAAATTTTCTACGAAATCAATATGGTTGATAAAGATTATAAAAAATTCGATGCAACAAAATGGAGTCCGATGCCTTCAGGATTATTAGGGCCTGTAACGTTGACGCCATTAAAACAACAAAACTAACTACTAAATAACGAATACTAAAATGAGAAAATTACTTTTAATCTTCGCTATATGCTTTTTATATACCGCAAGCGCACAACAGCCTTTTGATAAGAAACTGGTGCTGAAACAAATGATTTTGGCTAATGATTATTTTATGCAGAAATGGCCAGAAACAGGCAAAACAATTATTACCAATAAAGAACGCCCGAGCAATATTTGGACACGAGGCGTTTATTATGAAGGATTAATGGCTTTACACGAAATTTTCCCGAAAGATGCGTATTATGACTACGCTTATTCCTGGTCAGAATTTCATAAATGGGGATTTAATGGCGGAAACACAACCCGCAATGCTGACAATTATTGTGCTGCTCAAACTTATATTGATTTATATAATTTAGAACCAGATTCTAAAAAACTAAAAAATACAAAAGCGAATATTAATATGCTCTTAAGTACAGCTCAATTGGACGATTGGTCGTGGATTGACGCCATTCAGATGGGAATGCCGGTTTTTGCAAAAATGGGAGTTTTAGAAAAAGACAATCGTTATTTCGAAAAAATGTACCAGATGTACATGTATTCCAGAAACAAACATGGAGACAACGGACTTTTTAATCCAAAAGATGGTTTATGGTGGCGCGATGCCGATTTTGATCCTCCATACAAAGAACCAAATGGTGAAGATTGTTACTGGAGTCGTGGAAATGGATGGGTTATTGGTGCCTTGGCAAAAGTATTGACCATCATTCCTGAAAATGCACCTCACAGAGAACAATATGTAAAGGATTTAAAAGCTATGGCAGCTGCATTAGTTCCTATTCAAAGACCTGATGGATTCTGGAATGTAAGTTTACATGATCCAACAAACTTTGGAGAAAAGGAAACTTCAGGAACTGCCTTATTCATATACGGAATAACCTACGGTATAAACAGTGGAATTTTGAAAAAAGAAACTTATTTACCAGTCGTTCAAAAAGCATGGAATGCCGTAACTACTGAAAGTCTACATGCAAATGGCTTTTTAGGCTTTTTACAATCAACAGGAAAAGAACCTAAAGATGGTCAACCTTTATCATACGATAAAATTCCGGATTTTGAAGATTACGGATTAGGGTGTTTTTTACTAGCCGGTTCAGAAATTTATAAAATGAAATAATGAAAAAAGCGTTATTGTATTTTGTTTTAATTCTTTTTAATTCAACTTTATTTTCTCAGGAATTTAAGAGAGAAAAATACAATTTCAATGCCGATTGGAAACTAAAAACAGGAGACTCTAAAAATGCAGAGTCTCCTTCTTTTAATGATAATTCCTGGAAAAAAGTAACACTTCCTCATGCCTATAACCAGGAAGAAGCTTTCGAAAAAGACATTGAACATCTTACAACCGGGATTGTCTGGTATCGGAAGAAATTTAAACTTCCAAAAGGAATCAAAGACTGTAAAGTTTTCTTAGAATTTGAAGGAATTCGTCAAGCAGGAGTAATTTATCTAAACGGTCAAAAAATTGGTCTCCATGAAAATGGTGTAATGGCTTTTGGCTTTGATATTTCAAATTTGGCAAAACCCTTTCCACAAGAAAACACAATTGCCCTTAGAATTGATAACGACTGGAAATACAAAGAACAAGCTACAGGAGCATCCTATCAATGGAATAACATCAACTTCAATGCAAATTATGGCGGAATTCCAAAAAACGTTTTTCTGCATATTACCAACAAATTATATCAAACACTTCCATTCTACTCCAATTTAAAAACTTCGGGGGTTTATATTTATCCTTCAAAAATTGATATTCGGACTGAAAGCGCTGTGATCAATGCTGAAACAGAAGTTCATAATGAATTTGAAACCTCAAAAACAATTCAATATGATGTTATCATTGAAAATTTAGACGGGGAAAAAATCGCTAATTTTTCTGGTGACAAAACGACTATTCTACCAAATGAAACAAAAATTTTAAAAGCCAATAATCTAGTTAATCATCTACATTTTTGGAGCTGGGGCTACGGTTATTTATATACTGTAAAAACGATTTTAAAAGTAGATGGGGAAATTGTTGATGAAGTTTCAACCAAAACTGGTTTTAGAAAAACAGATTTTAAGGAAGGTCAATTTTGGCTAAATGACCGAGTGCTTCAGATAAAAGGATATGCACAAAGAACCAGTAATGAATGGCCTGCAATTGGAATGTCAGTTCCTGCCTGGTTAAGTGATTTCAGCAATAGATTAATTGTTGAAGGGAATGGCAATTTAGTTAGATGGATGCATGTAACGCCATGGAAACAAGATATAGAATCTTGTGACAGAGTTGGATTATTACAGGCAATGCCTGCCGGTGATGCTGAAAAAGATGCCCAGGGCGATACATGGAAACAGCGTGTAAATTTAATGCGTGACGCTATTATCTACAACCGAAATAATCCGAGTATTATTTTTTATGAAAGTGGTAATGAATCGATCAGTGAAGCTCACATGCATGAAATGAAAAGCCTTAGAGATACTTATGATCCTTTTGGAGGACGCGCAATTGGCTCTCGCGAAATGCTGGACAGTCAGGAAGCCGAATATGGAGGAGAGATGCTTTATATAAACAAAAGCGCCAGGAAACCATTTTGGGCAACCGAATATTCCAGAGATGAAGGCTTGCGCAAATATTGGGATGAATTCTCACCTCCCTATCACAAAGAAGGCGATGGTCCTTTATATCGCGGAAATCCAGCAAATGATTACAACCATAATCAGGATCGTCATGCTATTGAAGATGTTATACGTTGGTATGATTATTATAAAGAAAGACCAGGAACCGGAAAAAGAGTAAACTCCGGCGGCGTAAACATTATTTTCTCAGACTCAAACACACATCATCGTGGTGAGGAAAATTACAGAACAAGTGGTGAAGTCGATGCTATGCGTATACCAAAAGACGGTTATTGGGCACATCAGGTCATCTGGAATGGTTGGGTAGATGTTGAGAAACATCGTACGCATATTTTGGGACACTGGAATTATAATGAGACTGTAACAAAAAACATTTACGTAGTTTCAACAGCCTCTAACGTTGAATTATTTATCAATGGATTTTCTAAAGGATTTGGAAAAAGAAGTAATGAATTTCTTTTTACGTTTGAAAATATCAATTGGAAATCTGGAATAGTAAAAGCGATTGGTTATAATGAAAATGGAACTGTTTTAAGCGAAGATGAGAAAAAAACTTCAGACGAACCGTCAGAAATAAGACTACAATTAAGAACACAGCCACAAGGCATGCTGGCGGACGGTGCCGATGTTGCTTTAATTAATATTGAAGTTGTAGATAAAAATGGTAATCGTTGCCCGATTAGTAATAATATGATTTCATTTTCAATTGAGGGGCCAGCAACATGGCTGGGTGGAATTGCACAAGGACCTAAAAATTATATCCTTTCAAAAGAAATTCCGGTAGAAAACGGTATTAATCGTGTTATGATTCAATCTTTGGCGAAAGCTGGAAAAATAAAAATTACAGCAACGTCAACCGGATTAAAATCATCTGAATTGTCTTTTGAAACAAAGCCTGTAATAGTGGCAAACGGTCTTTCAAAAGAAATTCCGGGAACAGATCTTCCATCAAATTTAGAACGTGGGCCAACTCCAAAAACGGCGTCTTACACACAAAAAAGGATTTCTATAAATATTTCAAATGCTGTTTCGCCAGCTAATAATAGCGATACCTACAAAAGTTATGATGATAACGAACTAACGGAATGGAAAAATGATGGAAATATTAATACAGGAACTATAATTTATACACTTTCAAAACCTTCAATTGTAAATGAAGTTGTTATGAAATTAACGGGTTGGAGAACTAAAATATATCCAATTCGAATTTTGGCTGATGGAAAAGAAGTTTTTAAAGGAAATACAACCCAAAGTTTGGGATACATTACAATTTCGTTAGAACCAGTTTTGGCTGAAAAAATCACAATCGAATTAAGTGGTGCGAACAAGGAAAAAGACGGTTTTTCTAAAATTGTTGAAGTAGATCCAACAAAGGAATTAGATTTATATAAAGATAAAACATCAGTAGATGCTACTGGACAATTACGCATTGTTGAAATAGAATTTTATGAAAAAATCAAATAATTTAAACACGATTAAAACAGTTTTAATTCTTGTCTCTTTAGGAATGAGCCTTACTGTTTTCTCGCAAAAAAAGGAAATCTCTCTATGGAATGAAATTCCGGATGAAATTATATCCAAAGATTATTCAGAAAAAATAGTGATGGATAAAAACGGAATTGCAGAAGATGTTCGAAAAGTTACAAAACCTACCCTTACAGCTTATTTTGCTGATTCAGAAAAATCTAATGGAACATCGGTTATAATTTGCCCTGGAGGCGGTTATGGCATGCTGGCTATCAATAAAGAAGGATTTAAAGTTGCAGAATGGCTTAACAGTCTGGGCATAAATGCTTTTGTTCTCAAATATAGATTGCCTAGTGATCTAATTATGAAAAATAAGAGTGTTGGTCCATTGCAGGACGCTCAGGAAGCAGTAAGATTAGTTCGTCGAAATGCCGTTAAATGGAAATTGAATCCTAACAAAATTGGTATTATGGGATTCTCGGCTGGCGGTCATTTGGCTTCCTCTTTATCTACACATTACAATGATAAAATTTATGTTTCGGCAGATACTACAAGTGCCAAACCAAACTTTTCAATTTTAATTTATCCGGTTATTTCAATGCAGGAAGGAATTACGCATCAGGGATCTAAAGATAATTTATTAGGCCAAAACGCTGACACTGAAACAGCGTATAAATATTCAAATGAAAAACAGATAAATACCAACACACCAAAAACATTTTTAGTTCATGCCACAGATGACAAAGCGGTACCGGTTGAAAACAGCATTAATTATTATCTGGCTTTGAAAAAAGAAAAAGTTTCTGCTGAAATGCATTTATATGAAAATGGGGGCCATGGTTTTGGTTTGGGTGTGAAAGGAACAAATGCGTACTGGCCCAAAACCTGTGAAAAATGGTTAATAGCTAATGATTTCATGTTAAAACCCGATGGTTATGTATTTACATATTTTAAAGGAAACGGTGAGGACGGTCTGCATTTAGCTTACAGTGAAGATGGATATAAATGGACAGCTTTAAAAAATGACGCTTCATTCTTAACTCCTGAAGTAGGTAAAGATAAACTCATGCGAGATCCTTGTGTTATAAAAGGTGGAGACGGGTTATATCATATGGTTTGGACCGTTAGCTGGACAGATAAAGGAATTGGATATGCTTCATCAAAAGATTTAATCCATTGGTCAAAACAGGAATTTATTCCGGTAATGGCATCTGAAGAAAAAACAAGAAATACATGGGCTCCTGAAATTACATATGATGAAAATTCTAAAAAATACATGATCTATTGGGCGTCTACAATCGACGGAAAATTTTTGGAGACAAAATCAGCGGAAGAAAAAGGCTATAACCATAGAATTTATTACACCAGAACAAAAGATTTTAAAAAATTCTCCAAAACCAAATTACTTTATGAACCTGGATTTAATGTTATAGATGCTTCAATTCTAAAACAAGAACAGGGATTTGTAATGTATCTAAAAGATGAAACCCGAAATCCGGTTCAAAAAAACATTAAAATAGCTGTTAGTAAAAAACTAAAAGGTCCATATAGTAAAGCGAGCGATGCTATTACAGGCAATTATTGGGCAGAAGGCCCAACAGCAATTAAAATAAACAATAATTGGACTGTTTATTTTGATAAGTACACCAAAAAAAAATATGGAGCAGTCAAAGAAACTCCTCAAGGTTGGGAAGATATTTCAAAACAAATTAGTTTCCCTGCGGGAACACGCCATGGTACGGTTATAAAAGTTTCCGGAGAAGAAATTGCTGCTCTGAAAAAAGAATAGAAATATTAAAAACTCTCTAAAATAAAAATGTAGGATATTGAGCAACCTTTATCCTACATTTTAAAGTGAATTAATTAAAATAACTTTTAGTTTATAAAAGCCCTCTAATACAAGCTAAAGCAGAAAAAATAGCGCATTATATAAATTATGAAATTGCATTTGAAAGATCGCAGAACTTCCAAATAAAGATTTAGATTCTTGCTCAACAGGCTCTTGAGTCTTTTTAAAATAGGCTTTTAAATCTTTCACAATCTCTGGCTTTGTTTTAGATTCATCTAATAGAATTAGATTATTAATTTCCTGAAAAAAAGTTAAACTGCCATATAACTGCTTATTGAATAAACAAACTAAAACATTTGATCCTTTCTTTTCTAATTTCAGATAGTCGATCATCTCAGTTTTATCATAAACCACAAATATCGAACGATCGAAATCTTTATAATCATTTTCATTTTCGATCAGAAATGAATTTCCAGAGAAATCAAACTCATCTTTAAACTTTCTTTTAAACATCTTTAGGAAAACTCCTTTATTATCATGAGACATTTGGATTTTTTGTTCCAATACCTACCTGCGAATGAGCAGCGTAAATTCCTAAAACAAAAAATAAAGGGAGTAATCTATTTTTCATAACATCTTAATTATTATGTATTTAATTAGTTTCTTAAGTGTTTATATTTCAAACATCTAAGTTTGAAGATGCAAAGTTCCCCCTAAATACCTTTTTGCTTTACCACCATAAGTTTTTAAAGTTATAGATTAGGGTATTTGAAGAATAACCCTGTTATCTATAATAAGATGTGAAGATTTTTTTGAGAAAATGAAACAATTAATTGATTACTAAGGCATTGAATACAATTGCAGTTTTTATAAATAATGAAACATTTATAAGCAAGATTTTAAAACAAAAAAATGGGAGAACATAAGCTCTCCCATCTTTGCGAAAAAAACATCAAAATATTTAAACGGTTAAAATATTGAGAATAAAAAAAACAATAAACATTCTATAAGGCAATGAACCTTAATAAGGTGAGGCAAAATTGAGATTTAAAGGAAACAAAAATTACCTCTTAAAGTTATAATACTTATAGATTAAGGCAATCCTTATTTTGATTTGATGAGCATAAAAAAAACTATAACATAGAAATTATTTCTACTGTTATAGTTTAGAAGTCCTAGTATTTATAGAATCTCTATTTAATAGCTTTTTTTAGTTTTTCTATAGCAGAGTCTTCTAAAATCTTAAGCTGATTAATAACAATTGCTGCAATTTTTGTAGCACCTAATGAAGACAGGTGTGTATCATCAGCTTTATCCTTATCATAATAAGGATTCTCGCCTGCTTTAAAATGCAAATGCAATTGTTTTGATTTTTCTGGTCCATAAGATTGTTCCAGCAGTTCAGTATAATATTCTAAATCAATAAATGGTACTTTATATTCCTGAGCTACTAATCTTGTTTCTAACGGATAATCGCCATGCGTTGGCACTAATACTCCTTTTTCATTAAAATTTCGTCTTGCAATAGAAGTAAGCAATATTGGTGTTGCACCTTTAGCTCTCGTTTCTTTTACAAACCTGATTAAATTATATCTATAAGATGTGTGAGGATTAGTATATCTTGTCGAGTCTTCTATTTTTTCATCATTATGCCCAAACTCAATCAATACATAATCTCCTTTTTTTAGCTTTTTATATATCGAATCCCATCTTTTTTCATTGATAAAACTTTTGGTACTTCTGCCATTAACAGCTTTATTTTCTACAATAATATTATCGCTGAAAAAAGGCTGAAGTACTTGAGCCCAGCCATGTTCCGGGTTGCGGTCCGGATCTTTTTTATTTGCCATTGTTGAATCACCAATACAATAGACTGTTGTTTTTTGAGCGAAACAAGTTGTTGTTATCAGGAAGAGGATTAGTATGTAGTGTTTCATTTTTTTAGACTTCTTAGATTGTTAGACTTTAGACTTCTTAGATTGGTTAATTCTGGTAACTTTGTTGCTTTACTTTGTCGAGTTTCTTGCGTGTTCCTTCCTTCGTCACGATGACAAACCGGACCTTCAAAATGATAAACATGATGAGAGTTTCTTCTGTAATCCCTCGCACTTTGGATGAAAAAATTCGGAAGAAACCTCTGTTCCCTTGAATTTTTGCCCCTATGAACCTTTAAAAACCTATTTTGCTGCCGTAGGAACAGTTGCTTTTTTTCCAATAAAGACATCGGTCATTAATACATTTTCGGCATTTTCGTTTGATATGGCGTTTTTAGCTGACTTTATTTCAATATTAGTTAAAGAAATATTCTTGATTTTTTTGTCTGGAAATCCCTGAATCACAATTCCCGATTCTGATGCTTTATTGCAGGTAATATTTGAAAAATGTATATTTGAAATTTCTGATTGAAATCCTTTGCCTTCTCCATGATAATTCGCGGTCATGTATAAACAATCTTCTACTTCATCTAGCTGAATGTTTCTAACAAAAATATTTTTTATAAAACCACCACGATCTGCATTGGTTTTTAAATAAATTCCTCTTTTTAGATAACCAACTGTTTTGCAATTTTCTACATACACATTTTGGACTCCTGCAGACATTTCGCTTCCAATAACTACTCCGTGTAGGCCTTTGAAATTACAGTTTCTAATTACAATGTTTTCACTAGGAGTAGCTGTATTTGCTCTTCCTTCATGATCTCTTCCTGCTTTTATAGCGACATTATCATCTCCATTATCGAAAGTTACTTTTTCAATTAAAACATCTTTAGTATATTCAGGGTCAATTCCGTCATTATTATAATTTAACGATTTATAACTAACACCCCGAACTGTTATACTTTGCGACTTTAATAAATGCAGACACCAAAAAGGTGAATTTTCTATACGAATATTTTCAACTAAAATGTTTTTGCAATTAAAAAACTGAATCATCTGTGGGCGCAAAAAATAACCTTCACCAAATTTTCTATCCTTTACAGGAACGCTATTATGATTCATATCGCGGCTTCTGTTTTTACCCGATTCTTCTTTAGCCTTAAAACTTTTCCAGGTTTTACCTCCTTCTCCATCAATTGTTCCTTCACCCGTTATGGCAATATTAGAACATTCGTATGCATAAATTAGTGGACTGTAATTGTACAACATGGTGCCTTCCCAACTTGTTAAAACCATTGGTAAATAATCTTGTGGATTATCACTAAACTTGATTTTTGCACCTTTTTCAATCTTAAGATTTACATTACTTACAAAATGTATTGGTCCGTTAACCTTATAGATTCCTTTAGGAACAATAATGGTCCCTCCGTTGTTCTTTTTACACAATGCCATTGCCCTGTCAAAAGCAACTTTATTATTGGTTACAGAATCACCTTTTGCCCCTAATTTTTGGATATTTATTTGATAGGAAGGAAAAACCGGCAACTGAATTCTATTGACAATTGAATCTATTTTTGCCGTTGGAAATTCCCTGTTCTGAGCAAAAGAAAAGCAAGAAAGCAATAAAAAAACGAGACATTTAAAATTCATAATTTTTATTTTTTTGAAGTCAAAATTTATCTGGAATACCACTTTGCATCTGAATCTTTAAGAATGTTTTCTATAATATATTTGTCTGCTTCTGATTTTTTAAGCTGATGTGACCATGATACTCTTTTGGTCGGCTGGAAACCTTCGCCTTTACAATTATATTCCGCATAGAAAGAATTCTTTTCTGCATCAGGTTTAGACCAATTTTCCCAACCTTCAGGCCTAATCTGTTTTCCCAAATCACAATTTATATAAACAGTTTTTGCATAAACTCTCCAGGGTCTTCCAAGATAAACCACTGTAGCTTCAGGATTTGCCGTTAGTTTACAATTTTTAAAAACAAAACCAAATGGGATTCCTTCCGGAGTTGAGGCCGCTGTTATATAAGAACTTTTGATACTGTTAATAGTGCAATTTTCGAATAAAGCGGTTGCGCTTCCAAAAATAAAATCGGTTGTACCTTCTATATAACAATCTTTGAAGTATTGTTTTACGTTATTTCCTGAAAGATATAATGTATCCTGGTTTCCTAAAATAGTACAATTTGAAATTTTTGCACGATTGGCCACGACTGACAATGCAATCCCCTGACCATGATCTCCTGAAGTATTTTTAATCGTTAAATTGGAGACCGAAAAATCATCTCCTTCAACTAAAAGTGTATAGGTGTAAAAAGTACTATTTCGTCCTAAATTGATTTTCTTAAAATTATCATCAAAAGTAATAATGGTATTTTCTTTACTTTCTCCAATTAGGGTTAAATGCGTATTCCATTCCGGAACACGCACTTTTTCATTATAAATTCCATTTTTGATGTTTATAGTAACCTTTTCATATGGAAAGGCCGGAGCTGCATAAATTGCCTCCTGTATTTTAGTAAAATCACCAGTTCCGTCCTGTGCCACCGTTAAAACTACATTATCGTTTTTTTTTGCAGGAACTTCCTTAGAAGAAACTTTAACCCCATTTTTGATTGCCCATGCCGGATATTTCTTTAGTACTTCTTTTGGTGCATCAGAATACCAGGAATAACCATTTCTTCTTTCGGAGCCAATTTGGTCTAAAGATTTTTTCCTGATTCCATCACGGTCACAAAAGAAAGGTTCATTTGTTTCAAGGTCCATGAATCTGGCCCAAATAGGATCAGTATTTTCCTTCGGAAGCATTTTTTTATCAATGATTTTTCCAGCATCGTTTAAAACTCTTTTTTCTTCTAAATTCGTGATTTTTGTTTTCTCAAACCATGCCTGTGCACTTTTAACGGCTGTAATGATTTCCGGTGAAGGTTTCTCAATCGACATCAAAAGCAGTACAATTTTTGCAGATTCAAATCCGCTTAGGGAAGCTAATTCAAAAGCCCTTGCATTCGCGGGAGCCAAAGTAACTTCGTCATGTTGTGCACACCAGGCCGTTAAAACTCCATTTTGTTTGTATTGTGTTTTTAAAATACAATCAATTCCTTTATCAAAAGCTTTTTTCGTTTTTTCGACTATTTCTTTCGAAGGTTTTATACTGTAATAATCTGTTTGTTCACTGATTTCTTTCAATATAATTAAGATGTTGACCATCGAATTATCATTGTATGTAATATGCGTATAGTAGCCTTTTTTCAAAGGGTAAAACTGAGGCCATCCACCATTAGCATATTGCGCTTCCAATAAATAATTTAAGCCTTTTAGAAAAGATTCTTTGTAACGTTCGTCTTTAACCTGTGCATACATTCTGGACATAAAAAGCATTTCCTGACTGGTTGCTCCATTATCAGTTGTAACCTCATGTTCATCATTTTTTAATGCGATGAGTTTTTGCTTTTCCGCTTCACTAAGCTGATTTTGCATTTGGATATTCTTTGGCCATCCACCAATGTTTCTTTGGTATAGCAACACGTTTTCTGCAATAGCTTTTGCCTCTGCAGTACCAAACCAGGCTGCATCATTTTTACGAATAACGTCCGGCCAGTTTTTATACGTGTTTTGAGCATGCAAGCCCAAACTTACCACTGATAAAAAAAGCACTACTATTTTTCTAAATTGAATCATCTTCATTATTATTTAGTAATTCTAAACCAATCTACTGCCACATTTCCTGAGTCATTTGTCACTTTTTCGCTCAAGGCAAAAAGTCCTACTTTCGCACCAATCCATTTTCCTTCTTTTGAAGTAAAATCAATTCCAATTGGTTGGTATTTTTTATCATCTAAGCTGTAATAAAAACTACAAATTCCTCCTTTTTTAATCTGAACTCTAAGGTAAATTGTATTGTTTGAAATCAAAATTGGAGCTGTTTGTGTTTCAGAAATTTTCTTATCAAAAGTTCCTGTTTTCTGGCTTAAATACAATTTTCCATTATCATTTTTAAGACACAAATAACTATAGTCCAATCCCATGATCAAGAGTCCTGTTGACTCACCATTTAATCTTGTATTAAAAGTTAATTTGGTTGTCGTTGTAAATTCTTCAGCAGGGAATTTTTGCAATAATAAATTCGGTGCTTCAAAGATTTTAGTACTTTCTTTTACTGTTGGTAAACAAAACAAATTCAGATAGCCTAAACTTGTTGGAAATCCCCACTGTACCTGAGCATTTGCCTGCCATTGCCATTGTAATCCCAACTTTGGTTCATTAAACTCATCTGATTCTGCCGGAGTTTCGATTGGATATTTCTTCCCAACATTTGGTTTTTTGAAAGTCGTTACCGGTTCTCCAATTCCGTTTTTATCAAAATCCTGTCCCATTACAGGCCAGTCTTTTTCCCACTTCATTGGCTGAAGATGAGCAATTCTTCCATATGCTCCTTTATCCTGAAAATGGATAAACCAATCTTCGCCCGTTTGCGTCTGTACCCACGCTCCCTGATGTGGACCATTTATAGCAGTTTTACCTTGTTCTAAAACTTTCTTTTTCTCATAAGGTCCAAAAACATTTTTTGATCTTAAAACGGTCTGCCAGCCTGTGGAAACTCCACCAGCCGGAGCAAAAATATAATAGTAACCATTTCGTTTATAAAATTTTGGCCCTTCAATAGTACTTTCACTTTCATGGCCATCAATCACCATCACTTCATCATTATTAGCAATAGTTCCTTCGGCATTCATTGTGCAAACCGTGATTAAACTTTTAATTTTTGCACGACTTCCTGCATAGGCATGAACCAGATAAACTTTTCCATCATCATCCCATAGCGGACTAGGATCAATTAATCCTGATCCGCCTTTTACTAAAACAGGTTCTGACCATGGTCCTTCCGCTTTTTTGGCTTTTATCATATAAATTCCAAAATCAGGATCCGGATAATAAATATAAAATTCATTATTATGAAACGTTATACTGGGCGCCCAAACTCCATTACCATGTTGCACTTTATCAAAAGTTTCTGTTGGTATTTGTTTGGTCAGCGCATATCCGATAATTTTCCAGTTTACCAAATCTTTCGAATGCAAAATTGGTAAACCCGGAATGCAATTAAAAGATGATGCAGTCATGTAAAAATCATCGCCTACTCGAACAGCATCGGGATCTGAATAATCAGCATGAATTATGGGATTTGTATACGTTCCATCACCATTATCAGACACCCAAACCTGGGCGTAATTCTCTTGTGTTGCGAACACTGATAATAAAAGAATAATGACTTTTATATTTTTCATTCTGTAATAATTAAAGGCTTTTTAATTAAACCTGATAGTTTAAAAAAACGATCAGGTCTATTGGTATGAAATCAAAAAATTGAATCAAATTATCTGTTCAATTCTAAAGCTGCCAAAATAAAAGGGCCAGTTGCTTTAGGGTCGTTATCTTTTTTTCTTTCGTTTATGTAGTATTCATATGAACCGTCTCTGTAAGGAGTTCCACCTAAACCAGCTACCTGACAGCAATTTGTTAATGTGATACCACCATCTTCGTCTACCTTTTTGATTAAAACTTTAGTCAAACCATCGAATGCTTTATTAGCCAGTTTTTTATATTTTGCAGGCAAATATCCTTTGTTTGCTCCTTTTGCAAAAACATAAGCAAACATTGAAGAGCCTGAAGCTTCTAAATAATTTCCTTTTTCTCCACCTTTATCTGTTACCTGGTACCATAAACCAGATTTGTCCTGATATTTAGCCAAAGCTGCACAAGCATTGTTTAAATACTTGACCAATTCTTTTTGCTTTGGATGCTCTTTCGGCATATAATCCAATACATCAACCAAGGCCATTACATACCATCCTAAAGCTCTTGACCAAAAGTTTGGTGAGTTTCCGGTTTGTTTATTTGCCCAAGGCATTTGTTTGCTTTCATCCCAGGCGTGGTATAATAATCCTGTTTTTGGATCTGTTGCGTGTAGTTGAATTAATTCAAATTGTTTTGCTATATCATCAAAACTTTTACCTTCTTCGAAAGTAAGTGTATATTGTGCATAAAATGGTTCTCCCATATATAAACCATCCAGCCACATTTGGTTTGGATAAATTTGCTTATGCCAAAACCCACCGCTTGCCGTTCTTGGCTGTTCTAATAATTGCTTGCGCACTAATTGCATTGCTTTTAAATATTTTTCTTCTTTAGAAGTTTGATAAACATCAAAAAGCAAGCGTCCAGGCACAACCAAATCGATATTGTACTTGTCAAACTCATACGTTTTAATAGATCCATCTTCCTGAATAAAATTATCCACGTAACTTCTTACATAAGCATTGTATCTTGGATCTGGATTCTTCTTGTATAATTCTTCGAATGAATGTAAAACTAAAGCATGTACATAATCCCATTTAGGTTTTTTAGAATCATCTATCATGTAACTTTCAGTATGACGTTTCATTAAAGTTAACGCCATTTTATCAGACCATTTTAAATCTTTAGAAATTACGATGTCTTTACTTGCCGGCTCTTGCGAAATTACTTTACAGCTCGTAAAAGCCATAACACAAACCAATAAAGCCGATACAAAATAACCTTGTTTTCTCTTGTTCTTCATTTTAAATATATTTAAATTCTACTACTTTTCTAATTCTAATGCGGCTAAAATAAAAGGCCCTAATCCGTGAGAGTTGTCTACTTTTATTTTTTCTTTTATATAATATTCATAAGAGCCGTCACGATAAGGATTACCACCTAACCCTGCGCTTGCACAAACTTGTGTAATATGTATTTCACCATCAGGATCAACTGTAACTAACTTCTTTGTAATACCGTCAAAACCTTTTATTGCCAGCCCTTTATATTCTTTTGGTAAATATCCTTTGTTTGCTCCTTTTGCAAAAGCATAAACAAACATTTCTGAACCTGAAGCTTCCAGGTAATTCCCTTCTTTTGAACCCGAATCAGTAACCTGATACCATAATCCTGATGCATCCTGATATTTTGCAACTGCTACTGAAATTTCATTTAAAAACTGAATCAATTCTTTTCTCTTCGGATGCTCTTTTGGCATATAATCCAACACATCAACCAAAGCCATCATATACCAGCCAATAGAGCGGGACCAAAAATTAGGTGAAGTTCCTGTTTCTTTATTGGCCCAGGGCATTTGTTTACTTTCATCCCAGGCATGAAATAATAAACCTGTTTTTTTATCGATGGTATGTAAATGAATTTGCTCAAACTGTTTTGCGATATCATTGAAATCCTTTCCTCCATCAAACTCCGAAGTGTAATGAGCATAAAATGGTGTTCCCATATACAAGCCGTCCAGCCACATTTGCTTTGGATAGATTTTTTTATGCCAAAAACCACCGGAATTTGTTCTTGGATGCGTTTCTAATTGTTTTCTTAAAGTCTTTATTGCAGTCAGATAACGTTCGTCATTTGTTCTTTTATAAAGATCAAAAAGCATTTTTCCGGCATTGATATTATCAATATTATAATCTTCAAGCTTATAATTCAGAATTTCGCCTGAAGTATTTATAACTGTTTCTCCATAGTCCTTAATGTAGTCACCGTAAACCGGATTGTTTGTTTTATAATACAATTTTTCAAAAGAAGTCATTAACAGTCCTAATTTATAATCCCACTTTGGCTTTTCATTATTATCAATTTGCCAGGCTTTAGGATCACGTTTGATGATAGAAAGTGCCATTCTCTCTGACCATTTTAAATCTTTGAAAATAACGACCTCTTTTTTTTCAGGTTGCTGACCGATAACTTTAAAACAAAAGAATAACACCAAACAAATCGACATTACTGATCTGGAAAATAAACTTGTTATTGTGATTTTTGTTTTCATTTTTATGAGAGCTATTTAAAAATTTTATCTAAAAATTGTACGGTATAAACAACTGTTTCCGTAAACCAAGGCTCGAAAAACCAAAAAGAATGAGGGGAATTCTGAATTGTTTTTACTTCATTATAAATTTTATATTGATTTAAGACAGCAATCATATCATCTCTTCCGGCATGAAACCTGTCAAAACTACTATTTATAAAAAGTATTGGAGGCGAGCTTTTATTCGTATGATTTAAAGCCGAAGCATTCTTCCAGTTTTCAGGTTTTTCATCATAAGTTCCACCAAGCCAAAATGAAGCCATATCTCCTTCTGAAGATTCTGGATGCTTAAATGCTAAAACGCCATCTACATCAATAATTGCCTGTACTTTTGAAGAAGATTTACTTTTAAATGATTTATCTTCAAAATCTAAAATTTCATTTGTTGTACCAATCAAAGCTGCCATTTGTCCTCCTGAAGAGCAACCTAAAACGGCAATTTTGTTTGGATCTACATTGAATTTTATTGCATTATCTTTTATAAATTTTATTGCATTTTTTACATCAAAGATTCCTTCCGGATATTTTGCTTCTAATGATAATCTGTATTCAATTGCAAAACAAGAATAGCCTTTTGAAGCAATTTCTCTGGCCATGTCGTGCATTTGGTTTTTATTTCCTGATTTCCAGCCACCACCGTGAATCATGATTACGGCAGGATTCTGTTTTTGTTTAGTATTGAAAAAAGCATCAAAATGCAATGCTCTGTTTTTATCTTCCTGATAAATAACCTCTTTAATTTCAGTAACTGCAGTATTATTTTGCTTCTGCGGAATCGTTATAAGAGGATATTTTTTGATTAATTTTTTGTAAGTACTTTTTATAGTATAAGAAGTATCGATACTATAATTGCTCTGAGCAAGAATAGTATTTGAGATTAACAACATTATAAAAAGTATCTTTTTCATCTTAAAAAAAAATTTAGTTAAGAGAGGAGTTTGGACAATTTGCCAAACTCCTTCTTAACTTCTTCAAAAAACAATTTCTCAAAAAATCATCCAATTACTAATAACCAGGATTCTGAGGAAAATCTTTATTTTGATTTAAATCTAATACACTTTGTGGGATTGGTCTTAAAATTTTAAGTTTACCATCAACACCCACAAAATTAGCAGCTTTAATTTTATAATTATGTGCAGAAGCTCTTGCAACAAGCGTACCAGTACGTTTTAAATCGAACCAACGTTTGTATTCTCCAAGCAATTCTCTTCCTCTTTCGTCTAATATATAATCGATATTAAATTGTGCAAGGGTTGCATTCGCCACACCAGCTCTTCTTCTTACCTCATTTAAACGATCTAAACCTGTTGAAGGAACTCCCGCTTTCAAATAAGCCTCCGCAGCTATTAAATAGGTTTCTCCAAGTCTTGAAACAATAATATCTCTTGTACTAACAGGACCTGTACTAGATGGAGTTGTCGGATCCGGATCATCAAATTTCTTAACCGGAATAGTATAACAATCCAAATTTTTAATTAATGTATATGCCGCTGAATATTCTCCATAAGGGTGATATACAAAAGTAGCTGATTTTCTTGATGCATTAGCTGTTTCCCACGCTAGTCTGTCTGCAGCGGTAAACCATTTTGGTGCATAAAAGTGTCTTACTTTTAGAGAAGCAGGATTTGTGCTTCTGTAATATGGATAATACAAAATATTTTTTGTTACTCCGTTTGTCGTTTCAGGTCCTTCAAGGATTTCTGTCATGAACGTAGCTTCCCATCTTTTATCTCCTTTTTCATATAGTCCTAAAGCATAATCTGTTGGACATAAATTGTAGCTTCTTAATGGAGCTCCTGTTTCTGCACCACCTAAATAAGAACTGAAATAGTAAAACTGATTGTTTCCTAATTTTGTTGGATCAGTACTTGTTGAAGCTTTATCATATTGTACAGAGAAAATAGTTTCTGCATTCAAATCATTTCCAGGTTTAAATAACTGATCAAAAGCTACATTTAAAGCTTGACCTGTAATTGCTGCATCTGCATAAGCAGCTGCTTTTGTAAAATCAGCAGCAGTACCGAAAGTTTCGTAACCTTTTGTCAAATAAACTTTTGCCAATAAATCATTTACGGCTCTTTTGTTTACTTTTCCTGTTGTACTGTAAACTCCAGTACCAACACTAGCAAGTGAGGCATCTAAATCAGCAATAATCTGAGCATATACTTCTTCAGCTGTGTTTCTTTTAAAGGACAAAACCGGAGTGGTAATATTATCCAAAACAATTGGCACACCTCCATAAGTCTGAACCAATAAAAAATAAGCATTGGCTCTTAAAAATTTTGCTTCACCAACTAGCGTATTTAAATTCGATGTTTGTTCCGTCACAGTTGAGTAATATACTGTCTTATTTACAGACTGAATTAACTGATAACAGGAGTTATACAACTCATCAACATTTGAAGATGACGGAATTAACTGTGTATATTGGCTTAAACCAGCTGGTTCAGGAGTTCTTCCTTCAGCATACATATCGGTACCTGATTCAAACAACCATGGATTTCCTCCATAGATTCCTTTAAGCCATGCATAATTAGTGTTTACTAATAATTGAAATCCAGATGCTGTTTTATAAGTTGCATCAGCAGGAACATTAGAAAGACTTTCTTCTTCAATATAATCATTACATGAACTAAAAACCGTAACGATTAATCCTATAATTAATATTATTTTTTTCATTTTATATCTTATTAAAATTTAACACTTAGTCCCAATTGCGTAGTCACAGATGCCGGACGGTTTACACCAAAAGCTGAACCAGCCCACTCCGGATCGTATCCATCAAATTTCGTAAATACGAATGGGTCTAAAACATTTACATAAATTCTTAAATTACTCATTTTCATTCTTTTAAGCAATTCTGAATTGAAAGTATATCCTAGAGATATATTTTTAATTTTTACATAAGATGCGTCTCTATAATAAGCAAATAAAGAAGTCCAATAAGCCCCAGCTCCAGTTGCAATTGGTCCTGGACGTGGATTTGTACCATTTGCATTAGCCTCAATACCGGCCCCGTTTGTTGGAATAAAATAATCCATTGCAATTTTTTGACGACCTCTGTCACTTACATCGGCAAAGTTCTGGTGAAAAGTACTTAATACTGTCTGTCCCTGACTTGTCAATACAGAGAAATTGAAATCAAACTGACCCACATTCAATTTTGAATAAAAACTTCCTTGCCATTCCGGATTCGGATTCCCAATTACCGTTCTGTCATCCTGATTAAATTTGCCATCACCATTTAGATCTTTTGGTCTTGCCTGTCCAGGCGCCATACCGTAATTAGCTGCCTGAGCCGCTTCGCTTTCCTGCCAAACACCATCATACACATAGTTGTAATTAGGGTTTAACGGAGAACCAAGAATTAATGTGTTTCCAATATCACTTACTTTATCCTGATTGTAAATTGACTCTAATTTATTCACATTTTTAGTAAATGTAAATGTAGTTTCCCAGCTTACGTTTTTAGACTTAATATTTTTTGTAGTCAATAACACCTCGATACCTTTGTTACTTACTGAACCAACGTTTGCATAAGTGTTTTTCCATCCTGATTCTGAAGGTAATTGTTGTTTGTAAATCAAGTCTTCTGATAATCTGTCATAAACATCAATTGTACCTGTAATTCTGTTGTTTAAGAAACCATAATCAATACCTAAGTTGAATTCCCTTGTTTTCTCCCAGCTTAAAAGTGGATTTGCTAAGGTTTCTGATTGCCATCCCGGAACGACACTAGAACTGTTTGCATAAAACGTTTGTTGATTTAATAATGCCTGTGAAGTATATGGAGCAACGTTATCATTTCCTGTATATCCAATACTAGCTCTCAATTTCAAATCTGAAACAGTAGAATTACCAGCTAAAAATGATTCCTTACTTATTTTCCAACCTAAAGCCAAAGATGGAAAACTTTCCCATTTTGCGCCTTCTGCCAATACTGATGAGCCATCCCATCTATTAGATGCCGTTAATAAATATTTATCTTTAAAACTATAATTTAAACGCACTGCATATGAGTTAAGCGTATTTTTTGCATATGCTGATTTCACAACATAACTTGTCTGAACTCCTGAACCAATATTATTTATATCAGTATCAAAAGGTTGTGTATTTGAATATAGGTAAGAACTTTCATCAACATTTGAGTACAAACTTTGCAATAATAAAACACTAAAATCATGTACTTCATTAAAAGTATGTTTCAAATCTATCTGATTATCCCAAGTGTAATTAAAGTTCTCTAAATTTTCAATTGATGCTGAATTTTTACCGTTTAATGTTACACCTGCATTAGATTGCGCCCCGTATGCAGCTCCTCTTTTTGTATTGTTAATTCCGGCAGCAAAAGTTGTTTTAAAAGACAACCATTTAATAGGTTGATATTGAAAATAAACATTTCCAACCGTTTGCCATGTTTTTTCAGTTTGAGAAGAATTTGCAATCTCTACTAATGGATTGACTGCACTTGTTTTATTGATTGCCCATGAACCATCAGGGTATGTTAATTTTCCAGGAAGAAAAAAGTTCGTTCCAACTAGCTCATTTCCGGCTGCATCAACAGCCCATGGTGACATAAGCGGACTTAATCTAAAAGCATCCTGCATAGCCAAATCACTACCTAATTGAGTATCCAGACGAGCTACAGTAATATTTGCTCCTGTAGAAAATTTGTCATTTATTTTATGATTTAAACCTAATTTAAAAGAGTATTTATCTGTTGAATCATTTTCAATAAGTCCCTCATCACTTTGGATACCAAAACCTAAGTTATAGCTTAATCCGGAATCAGAACGTCCTGAAACATTCAAATAATTATTTTGAGTCATCCCTGGTTGAAGTACGGCATCATACCAATCAAAATTATAACCACTATTTGCTCTTGATACTAATAATGGGCTTTGATTTCCTGCCAATGCAGCAAGTTGTGCAGGCGTTTGAGTTAAAGGAGTAGCACTCATATAAGCAACCTGGTGAAATTTCCACCATTCTGCTCCACTCATCATTTCTGGTAATCTGGCAGCAGTTTTAGTTCCGTAAGAAGTATCAAAAGTAACATTCATACCAGCTTTAGCGCTTGTACCACTTTTAGTTGTTACGATGATAACTCCATTTGATCCTCTCGATCCATAAATTGCAGCAGAAGAAGCATCTTTTAATACATCCATTCTGGCAATATCCTGTGGATTTAAAAAATCAATTCCATCCATTGGCACACCATCAACAACATATAAAGGAGTTGAACCAACCATTTTTGGATTACTTGAATCAGCGACTAATGAGTTATTTCCTCTAATCACCACTTTAAATCCGTCACCGGCGCGTCCTGAACTAGATGAAATCTGCACCCCAGGTGTACTTCCCTGAATAGCTTCTAATGCATTTATGGTATTTCTTTCTGTAATTGTTGCAGCGCTGATTGTACTTACAGAACCCGTAAGATCTGTTTTCTTTACAGATCCATATCCTACGACAACAACTTCTGTAAGTGCATTTGATTGCTCTGTAAGACTTACATTTACTTTAGATTTTCCGGCTACACTAACTTCTTGTGTCTGAAAGCCTAAATATGAAATTACTAAGATGGCTTTAGTGCTTGATACGTTTAATTTAAAACTTCCCTCAAAATCTGTTGAAGTTCCGTTTTTTGTTCCTTTTTCAAGAATGTTCACACCCGGCAAAGATAATCCGGCAGCATCTGTAATTTTTCCTTCTACTACACTCGACTGAGCATTTATTGCATTACTGCAAAGGAGATTTAAGAAAAATAAAAATACAAGATTGTATTTTATTCTTTTCTTTAAGAATGTTTTAATTTTCATAAGTTTGGTTATTGGTTAAAGTGATAGTTATTAATTTTTAATTGGTTCTACTTTTTTTTCATTGATATAAGTGTTAATAAAATTTATGTTTTTTACATTTTTCAATTTATAAAGGGAATCTACTTTATGAATTACCACATTTTTAAGTGTGATATTCTCCACAGGAGATTCCTTATAGCCTTCAGCCCAAACGCTATATTTCCCACCGTTTTTTACATTTATATTTTCAAGATTTATATTTCTGATTATTGGGATAAAATTCCCCGTTTGCGATCCGTATACATTATAAAACATGTTCAATTTTAAAACACATTCCTTAACCGTTCCTACTTCAAGATTTCGAACAAAGACATCCTCTATAACTCCTCCTCTTTTTGAATTTGTTTTAATACGAATTACCCTGTCCAGATTTGGGCTATCCATTACACAATTTTCTACGAACACATTGTTTACTCCTGCAGAAATTTCACTACCAATAACAACTCCTCCGTGACCATCAATCATTTTACAATTCTGAACGATGATATTTTTACTTGGTATTGCCACTCTTCTGCCGTCAGCATCTCTTCCTGCTTTAATAGCAATACAGTCATCACCCGTATTAAAAGTGCAATTTTTGATAATGATGTTTTGAGAATATTCAGGATCACAGCCATCATTATTAGGACCATGACTATTTACGGTAACTCCGTCAATAATTATATTATTCGATTTTAAAGGATGTAAAATCCAAAATGGAGCGTTTATTATGGTTACATCTTTAATTAGAACCGTATTACATTCGAAGAATTCAACAAAACTTGGTCGTAAATAGCGTCCATCACCAAAAACTCTTTCTGAAACCGGCACTCCTTTTTCTGCCATATCCACCAAAACTTCTCTGTTTGTCGGATCGTTTTGTGACGGAATTCCTTTTTGCCATCCATAACTTTTACCTCCAGACCAAACCCACCAGTTTGTGCTGTTTGCCTGACCATTTAGGATTCCTTTTCCAGATATGGCGACATTTGTTTTATTTTTAGCATATATAAGAGGAGAATAGTTCATTACTTCAGTTCCTTCCCAGGAAGTATGAACGATTGGATAATCTTTTGGATTTATACTGAAAAGGATTTCAGCTTTATCTTCCAAGTGTAGATTTACATTACTTTCTAAATGTATTGCGCCAGTCAGAAATTTCCCATTTGGAACAATTACTTTTCCACCGCCATTTTCAGTGCATGCTTTAATTGCTTTTTCAAAAGCAGCAGTATTCATTGTTTTTCCATCGGCTACAGCCCCAAAATCATTTATGTTGTATTCCTTATTCAAAAAGTGAGTTTCAGGAATACTTTTTATGATTAAATCCATTTTTTTCCATGGACTAGTTTCAGAAACTGTAGAAACTTGTTTGCCACAAGATAAAACCAGCGTAGTTACAACGCTAAATACCACAATTGATTTCAACCTTAAAGCCTTATATGTAATCATTTGCATTGGGTTTAGTGTTTTTTGAAATAAAATTCAACAATCATGTAATCGATTACACGAAAATAGAAAAATACATTGGATGCACCAAATTAATTTAGAAATAATTTATATATTTAATTTTTATTAGTAATTTTATTTACACTTTGTGTAAAAAAAGACATAATTTATTATCATTGTAGAATCGAAAACGATTTAATTATAAATTATGGTAATCGATAACATTATATGTTAGATTATATAAAAAAAATGTATTTTTGTCTATAAATTAATCAAAAACTATTTTTGAATGAGCGAAAAAATAACCATCTATGATATTGCCAAAAAATTAAATATCACTGCAGCTACTGTTTCCAGGGCATTGAACAACAATCCCAAGATAAAAGAGAGCACGCGTGACCTGGTAATTAAAACCGCTGCTTCAATGAACTACAAGCAAAACAAACTTGCTTTAGCATTAAAAAGTGGTCGAAGTAATAATATAGGTGTTATTGTTCCTCGTATTGATAGTAATTTTTTCGCTTCGGTAATCCGAGGTATTGAAGAAGAACTGCAGCCTCATGGTTATCAGGTAATTATATGCCAAACTCACGAAGATCTTAAACGAGAAAGTGAAAATTTATATACTTTAATAGACGCACAGGTAGACGGAATTCTTATGTCTGTTACTGCTGTAAGCACTGAGAATGATGGTGCTTTTCGTAATGTATTAGAAAAAAACGTTCCACTTATCTTTTTTGACCGTAGTAAACATATTGATGGTGTAAGCTCCGTAACTATTAATGACTTTAAAGGTGGTTACATTGCTACAAAACACTTAATAAGTGAAGGTTGCAGATGTATTGCCCATTTATCAGGAGATCAATCGCTTGAAATTTTCAAAAATAGATTCTTAGGTTATAAACAGGCTTTATTAGATAGCGGAATGACATTTAAAGAAGAATATGTTGTCCCGGTTAGAAGTAGTGTTGAAGCCGGAAAAGATGCCGTTAATATTTTATTACAACTGGAAACTCCGCCAGACGCTATATTCTCTTCGAGTGATTTTGCTGCTTTAGGAGCCATTCAGGAATTAAAAGAAAGAAATATTAGTATTCCAAAAGAGTTTTGCGTAGCAGGTTTTAGTAATGAGCCTTTTACCAAATTCATGGAATTATCAATTACTTCTGTAGATCAGTCTCCACTTGAAATGGGAAAAATGTCAGCACGTGTTTTCCTTGAACAGGTAGACAAAACAGATACCATTAAAATCGAAAAAAAGGTAGTTCTCGCACCAGAATTACACATTCGCAAGTCTTCGTCCAGAACAACATCGTAATTTTTTTCCACCATATAAGTGATTATAAGTAAATTTAATTATAGAACTTATAATTAAACAAAAAAAGCAGCTCATAGAAGGGTTGCTTTTTTTGTTTAAGCGAAGTTATCGCAGAGTTTGTCATTTCGAGGAACGAGAAATCACATCCAGAGAGCGACGAACTGTAAGTCCGTAATATTAAAACATAGCCCGTGGTTTCAACCACGGGGATCCGGATTGTCATGATGATTGTGTCCCATAGATTGTGTCCCCGTGGTTGAAACCACGGGCTATATTTAGGTTACTGATGTTTAAATTGTTTCGCCTGTTCGCTGTCGCTCGGGTCCAAATTATGTCGCCAATCTTTGTAGAGTTTCATGTGTGATTTGCTTCGCCTGTCGCTGTCGCTCGAGTATCCTCCGAAATGGCATAAAATAAAAACGAAAGGCAGCCCTTAAATGAGCTGCCTTTACTAAGTATCGCATATAAAACTTACATGCCTTATATGGTGAAAAAAAATCTTATAGCGAAACTCCTCTTTTCCAAGGAATAAAGTCGTTTTGATTTAAAATTGCAGCTTTCGTTTTGATCGTTCCACTTGCAACATCAATAATAAACTCAAGCATTTCGTCTGCCATTTCATCGATTGATTTTTCTCCAGTGATGATTCCACCAGTGTCAATATCAATAATATCAGACATCTTTCTAGCCAATTCCGTGTTAGATGATATCTTCACAACCGGCGCAATTGGGTTACCTGTTGGAGTTCCTAAACCTGTTGTAAATAACACCATATTAGCTCCTGAACCTACCATTGCAGTTGTACATTCAACATCATTTCCTGGCGTACATAACAATGTAAAGCCTGCTTCATTAATATATTCTCCATAATCGTAAACACCTACAATTGGTGAAGTCCCTCCTTTTTTAGCAGCACCAGCCGATTTCATTGCGTCTGTAATCAAACCGTCTTTAATGTTACCTGGAGATGGATTCATATCAAATCCTGAACCTGCATCTACAACTGTTTTTTCGTACCATTGCATTAGGTCTAAGAAACGCTTTCCGTCCTTATCATCTACACAACGGTTTACTAATTCCTGTTCTACTCCACATAATTCAGGAAATTCAGAAAGAATTGTAGTTCCTCCTAAAGCAACTAAATGATCAGATAACACTCCTAATGTTGGATTAGCTGAAATTCCGGAGAATCCGTCAGAACCACCACACTCTAAACCAATTCTTAATTTAGATAAAGGAGCTGGTTCTCTTTTTATTTCATTCGCTTTTTTGATTGCTTCAAAAGTATCTTTTACAACACTACTCAACATCGTTTCAATTGTTCCGATTTGTTGTTGATCGTAAATCAAGACAGGTTTTTTACTATTTGGATTAATCGCATCCAAAGCATCTTTGAAGATCTGAATTTGAAGATTCTGACATCCTAAACTCAAAACAGTAGCTCCTGCAACGTTTGGATTGTTTACATAACCGGCTAATAGCTTAGCTAAACTATGCGAATCCTGACGAATTCCACCACATCCACCTTGATGCGTGATAAACTTTACTTCGATATTATTGAATAAATTAGCATCGTTAGAAGCCGCTTCATTACCAGCACCACCTGTTTCTGTTTTTACCAAAGAACGAAGTAACAATTGATAATCGTTCTCTTTTGGCTTCATTAATTCTTTCTCAAAAATATCTTTTAAGATTTCGATATTTCTGTTTTCACAAAAAACTAGTGGAAAAAACAACCAAACATTTTCAGTTCCAACCTGTCCGTCTTCTCTGTGATAGCCCTGCCATGTTCTGTCTTTCCATTTATCAATATTTGGAGAATTCCAGCCAATAGTCTCTGTTTTACCAGTTACTTTATCACTCTCGTGTTTTACGTTTGCAGTAGAAAGCAATCCTCCTTTTTCGATTCTTGCACTTGCTTTACCAACCAATACACCATACATAATAATGCGGTCTCCTACATTAAAAGGATCCATTGCAATTTTATGTTTCATTTTTACATCAGATTCGATAGTGATATCTTGTCCTTCAAAGTTGATTACTTCGCCAGCAACCAGATTAACTAATGCAACAGCAACGTTATCTGAAGGGTTTACTTTTATTAATTTTTTTTGCATGATCGTTTTTTTTTAAAGTTGCTAAGTTTCTAAGATACTAAGTTGCTAAGATGTGTCTCAAAAAGTTAAAAACTATTCCAATTAATACTGTTTGCTGAAATTAGCAAAACCTTTTTCTATTCCGTTTTCTTCAATTTCATTTAAGGCCAATACTAAAGCTTCCGATAAACCTTTTACTTGAGTTAAATCTTCTCCCCAAAAGTCAGTGTTAGCTAATACTTTAGCTACAACTAAATCTGCAGATCCTAATTGCCAGGCGTTTTTAAATGCTTCAACTATCTCTGGAGAATCTTTAACAGGTAATGCTTCGTTATTCCAGGTTCCTTTGTAGAACTGGATTAAACTCGCTAATGAAAAAGTCAAATTAACAGGCAATTTTTTGTTAGCATTATAATATCCTAATAAACTAGGCAAAACTCTTACTTTGAATTTTGAGATAGAATTTAGGGCAATATCAGCAAGTGCATGTTTGATAAATGGATTCTTAAATCGGTCCATTACTTCCTCAGAATAGGCAGTAATTTCATTTTTGTCCATATCAAGCGTTTCACTAATTTCACCAATAACGCTGTTTACGAATTTTCCGGTAAAATCTCCGTTAACCGTTTCCATTACTAATTTGTTACCATACAAAAGCGAAAAAGGAACCATTGCCGTGTGTGCACCGTTTAGAATACGAACTTTAATCATTTTAAAAGGACGAATATCATCAACGATTTTTACATTCAAATCTGTTTTGTCAAAAGGTAATTTTGCTTTTAAAGCATCGCCACCTTCAATAGCCCAAAGGAAGAAAGGTTCAGCAGCAACAATTAAATTGTCCTGATAATCTAATTTATTATTGTATTCTTCAATTTCAGCTCTTGGATATCCAGGAACAATTCTGTCAACCAAAGTACTGTGATACGTACAAGCATCTGATACCCATGTTTTAAACGCATCCTCTAATTTCCATAAATCAACATATTGCAAAATATATTTTTTCAGCGTCTCTGAGTTATAATCAATCAATTCACAAGGAATGATAGTTACTGCTTTAGAAGCATCTCCATTGAAATGTTTGAATCTTTCATATAATAAAACAGTCAGCTTTGCAGGAAATGAAACTGGCGGTTGCATATCCGGAGTATCACTTTCAATGAATTCAATTCCAGCTTCAGTAGTATTTGAAACAATAAATTGAAGTTCTTCTTCTTTTGCCAAAGCTAAATAATCCGCAAATTGAGTATATGGATTTATAGCTTTTACAATGTTGGTAATTAACTCAATATCTTGTATTTTTTCGCCTTTTTTAATTCCGTTCATAAACAAAGTATAAAGACCGTCCTGATCATTAATCATGTTTACCATACCGTCTTTCAAAGGTTGAACCATTGCAATACCGGCATTAAAATCAACTTCTTTATTTAGTTTGTGAAAAGCGTAATCAACAAAAGCTCTCAAGAAATTCCCTTCTCCAAACTGAACTACTTTAATTGGCTGTAATTTTTCTAATCCTGTATTTTTTCTGTTTAACTGTTTCATTTTAATTCATTAAAGTGTTATAAATAACCACGATAAATACCTTATTGCTTTATAAGAAGTTCTTTTTAATTGTAAAAGAAACATTACACTTGTAAGAGTAAAATACAATTTGCTGTGAGGAGTGACAAACTGTATTTAGCAAGCGTAATGCTCAATTACAAAACGTTAAATCTAAAAAAAACTGCAATCTAAATAAGGAATCGGTATGATTACTCCTTATTTATTTTCTAATATTTTTGATGATATCCAAAACCTGACTTACTTTGTTTTTTAATCCGTCAAAGTCATTTTTATCTAATATATCTTTCGAAATTAATTGGGATCCAAGACCCACACAAGTTGCTCCCGCGTTCAGCCATGAAGACAAACTTTCTACTGTTGGGTAAACACCTCCGGTTGGCATAATATTCGTCCATGGGCATGGTCCTTTTATTGCTTTAATAAACTCTGGTCCATAAATATCAGCAGGAAATAATTTCACAATTTCACAACCTAATTCTTCAGCTCTTGCAATCTCAGAAAGTGTTCCGCAACCTGGTGACCACAATACTTTACGACGGTTACATGCAATTGCAATATCTTCTCTAAAAACCGGTGTTACAATAAAATTAGCACCCAAACTCATATACAAGGACGCTGAAGCAGCATCAGTAATTGAACCAACTCCTAACATCATTCCCGGCAATTCAGCCAAAGCATATTTGTTTAAAGCTCCAAAAACTTCATGAGCAAAATCCCCTCTGCTGGTAAACTCCATTAATCGTGAACCACCATCATAACAGGCTTTTAAAACTTTCTTGCTTATTTCTATATCAGAATGAAAAAATAACGGTACCATTCCGTTGTCTTTCATTTGCTGCGCTACTTCAATTCTTGAATATTTTGCCATTTTTTATTTTTTATCTTGATACTAATCCGGCAGAATCACCACCTAGCATATTTTCAACTTCTTTTAATGTAACTAAATTATAATCTCCTGCAATTGTGTGTTTTAAGCAACAAGCTGCCACTGCAAAATCTAATGCTTTTTGATTATCATTTTTATATTGCGACAATCCGTAAATCAATCCTCCCATAAAAGCATCTCCACTTCCTACCCTGTCTACAACAGGTGTTACTTCTTTTACAGCAGCGTGATAAATTGCTTTTCCGTCAAATAAAACACCTCCGATTCGTTGGTGTGAAGCACTTACAGAATAACGTAAAGTTGTTGCCACAGTTTTTAAATTCGGAATCAAATCAAACAACTTCGTGTATAAAACAGGAAGCGATTTTTCATCCTGATAATTTGGATTCACTTTAGGAATTCCCAACATAAAATAAGCTGTATCAATATCTCCTAAAATAACGTTGCTATATTGCAGCATTTCCGGCATCACCTCACTTGGAGTTTTACCATACTGCCATAATTTTGATCTGTAATTTAAATCACATGAAATCGGAATTCCCATTTTATGTGCCACTTTAATAGCTTCTAAACAAGCTTCTGCAGCACTTTGAGAAATTGCAGGTGTAATTCCACTCCAGTGAAACCAGGTAGCACCTTCCAATACTTTTTCCCAGTTAATAAGTCCTTTTTCAATAGTTGCCATCGAGCTGTGCGCGCGGTCATACACTACATTACTTCCTCTTGTTCCGGCACCTGTTTCAAGAAAATAGATTCCTAAGCGCTCTCCTCCAAAAATGATATTTTTAGATTCTACGTTCATTTTTCGCATTTCTTTCAACGCAGATCCACCAATTTCGTTCTCAGGCAGTCTTGTTACAAACTCAGCATTTAAGCCATAATTTGCCAAAGACACACAAACATTAAACTCTCCACCTCCATAAGAAGCGCCAAATGCTGTAGATTGTGAAAAACGCAGGTGTCGTTCTGTCGAAAGACGTAACATAATTTCACCGAATGCAACTATTTTACTCATATTGTTTTATTGTTTTACCAGTAAAGTTTTATTAATCAAACTATAGAAAAATTTTTCTTCTTGCCTCTTTCGTCTATTTTCTATATTCTATATTCTCAATTAAAATTTAAAATATTCTTTTGCATTGTTATATGAAATATCAGAAACCAATTTTCCAATCCATTCCATATCAGCAGGAAGTTCCCCTCTTTGAATTTCATCTCCTAAAAGATTACAAAGAATACGTCTGAAATATTCATGTCTTGGGAAAGATAAAAAGCTTCTTGAATCTGTCAACATTCCTACGAAACAGCTAATTAACCCCATGTTTGAAAGGGCATTTAATTGCTTTGTCATTCCGTCTTTCTGATCTAAAAACCACCATCCTGAACCAAATTGTACTTTACCTCTAACGCTTCCGTCATTAAAGTTTCCAATCATCGTAGCCATAACTTCGTTATCAGCAGGATTCAGGTTATAAATAATTGTTTTTGTTAATTTATCTTTGCTATCTAATGCATTTAAGAAAGAAGATAGTTTTTGTGCTTGCGGATAATCTCCAATAGAATCCCAACCTGTATCAGGACCTAAAATTCTGTGCATACGGGCATTATTATTTCTCAATGCACCTAAGTGAAATTGTTGTACCCATCCAAATTCATGGTATGTTTCTGTTAAGAACAACAAAATTGCGCTTTGAAATTTCAATGCTTCTTCCGGAGTTATAATTTGATTTTCTCTTTTCTTTTTGAAAATTGAAGCTATTTCAGCTTCAGTAAAGTTTTCAAAATAAATTTGATCCAAACCATGATCACTTAATTTACATCCGTTTTGATTAAAGAATTCAATTCTTTTTCTCAAAGCATCACGCAAATCTGCGTAAGTATTAATCGCAATACCGGATACATCCCCCAATGTATCCAGGTATGCGTTATAGCCATCATTAGAAATTAAGATCGCTTTATCTGGTCTGAAAGCAGTGCTCATTTTTGTTCCAATTGGATTTTTTGTCAGTTTTTGATGAAACTCCAAAGTATCAATTGGATCTTCAGTAGTACAAACTAATTCAGCGTTTACTTTTTTAAGCAAGTTTTGTGTGCTGTAAGCTTCTGATTTTATTTTTTCAGAAGTTTCGATATATATTTTCTCAGCTGATTTCTCATTCAATAAATCATAAATATCAAAATAACGAGCCAATTCTAAGTGTGTCCAGTGGTACAAAGGATTACGCATTGTATACGGAACTGTTTTTCCCCAGTTTAAGAACTTATCTTTATCTGAACCATTTCCGGTTACAAATTGTTCGTTAATCCCCAAGGTACGCATCGCACGCCATTTGTAGTGATCGCCATTGATCCAAACCTGTGTGATATTGTCAAAAATTTTATCTTCAGCAATAAATTGTGGGTTCAGGTGATTGTGATAATCTATGATAGGCTGATTTTTTGAGTAATTGTGATATAACTCTTCAGCGTATTTATTTTCAAGTAAAAAATTGTCGTTTATGAATGTTTTATTTGAGCTCATTTCTTTTTAAATATAATTGAGAAAATTATTCGTTTGATGGTTTACCAATAGTTGCTAAAATTCCGCCATCAACATATAAAATATGCCCGTTAACAAAATCACTTGCTTTTGATGATAAAAATATCGCAGCTCCGGCTAAATCACTTGCATCTCCCCATTTTGCTGCTGGAGTTCTGCTGATGATGAAGTCGTTAAAAGGATGTCCGTCAACTCTGATTGGTTTAGTTTGCTCAGTAGCAAAATAACCAGGTCCAATTCCGTTGATTTGAACATTGTGTTTTGCCCATTCCGTCGCCATATTTTTAGTCAGCATTTTCAAACCGCCTTTTGCAGCAGCATAAGCACCAACAGTACTACGACCTAATTCGCTCATCATCGAACAAATGTTGATTATTTTTCCTTGTTTTCTTTCAATCATTCCTTTGGCAACATGCTTTGAAACAATAAAAGGAGAAACTAAATCAATATCAATAACTTCTTTAAAATCGGCAACTTCCATATCTATTAACGGAATTCTTTTAATGATTCCCGCGTTATTAATCAAAATATCAATTGGTCCAACTTCACTTTGTATTTTTGCTACGGCAGCCATAACTTCCTGCTCATCGGTTACATTAAATCTATAACCAACAGCGTTTATTCCTTGATTCTGAAGTTCTTTTACAGCATCATCAATTTTCTGTTGAGAAGAATTACCATTTACGATAATTGTCGCTCCTGCCTCACCTAATCCTTTTGCCATTGCCATTCCCAGTCCGTGTGTACTTCCTGTGATCAAAGCAACTTTTCCTTTTATATCAAATAAGTTTGTCATGATTCTTATCTTAAGTCAGTTATTTTACAAACATCCATATCACCATAATCTAAATTCTCACCGGCCATTCCCCAGATAAAAGTATAATTACTAGTTCCAGAACCAGAATGTATAGACCATGGTGGAGAAATAACTGCCTGATGATTGTTCATCCAGATATGTCTTGTTTCTTGTGGTTGTCCCATAAAGTGGCAAACAGCCTGATTTTCCGGAATATCTAAATAGAAATAAACTTCCATTCTACGATCATGTACGTGAGCTGGCATTGTATTCCAAACACTTCCTGGTCGTAACTCCGTCATTCCCATTTGCAATTGGCAAGTCGTAACCACACCACCAATAATCATTTGATTTACTGTACGGTGATTCGCCGTTTCCATTGTACCTAACTGTAATTTATTAGCTTGTTCTAAACTTACTTTTACAGTTGGATAATGCGTATGAGCCGGTGCAGAGTTTATGTAAAATTTAGCTGGATTTTTACTGTCAGCACTTTTAAAAATTACCTCTTTATTTCCGCTTCCGATATATAAAGCATCTTTAAAATCTAATTCATAAGATGTTCCTTCAACAACAACAGAACCACTTCCTCCAACATTGATGATTCCCATTTCTCTTCTTTCTAAAAAATAACCCGCTTTAAGAGGATCAATAGATTCCAGAGTCAGATCTTTTACAGGAACAGCAGAACCAGCAATATATCGATCATAATGAGAATACGTTAATACGATTTCATTCTCCTGCATTAAATCATCAATTAAGAATTCATTTCTTAATTGTTGTGTGTCATATTGTTTTACTGCTTCAGGGCTTGACGCGTATCTTGAACTATATTTTGTCATAATTTTTATTTTAATGTAATCGATTGCACAAAATTATATTTTTATCTTCAAATATCATAATACAAATGAAAATTTATTTGTGTAAATTTTACACTTCTACTTTTTTCATTCGGGGAACTAAAATATGCATAATCAGCCAAGCCAGTAAATATGAGCCTCCACAGATACAAAACATAATAAAATAGCCTGTTTCTATTTTTCCTAATTTAGTATAGTAAACAAACATATTTTTTTGAACCACTAAAGTTAGTAAAATTCCGCCAAGTGCTCCGAACATTCCGCCAATTCCTGTTACTGAAGCAGTTGCCTTTTTTGGAAACATATCCGATACTGTTGTAAAGATATTAGCGCTCCAGGCCTGATGTGCAGAAACTGCAAAACCAATTACCAAAATAGCCCACCACATGTTTATTGATCCTAAATATTGAGAAAATAATACTGGTAAAACGGCGAAAGCGTAGATCAACATACTTGTTTTACGCGCTTTGTAAGCTGGCCAGTTTTTTTCAATTAATTTTAATGGTAACCATCCTCCACCAATACTTCCGACACTTCCAATAACATATACCAAAGCACAAGGCCAGATAATTTCTGTAGCCGAAAGTTTATATTCCTTCATTAAGAAATCAGGTAACCAGAATAGATAGAACCACCAAACCGGATCTGTCAGTAATTTCCCAATGGCAAAAGCCCAGGTTTGACGAAAAGTAAGCAACTTAAACCATGAAACTTTCTCCGTATCTTCAACTTCAGTTGTAACTACTTTATCTGAATTGATATATTCTAATTCAGCCTGAGATAAACGTTTTTGTTTTTCCGGTACTTCATAGAAAATAAACCATAATACCAGCCAGACAAAACCAACAATTCCGGTTAAGATGAAAGCCCATTGCCAGCCATAATTTTCAGCAATAAATGGCACGGAAAGCGGAACAATTATAGCTCCGATATTACTTCCTGAATTAAAAATACCTGTTGCTAAAGCTCTTTCTTTTTGTGGAAACCATTCAGCCGTAGCTTTGATCGCAGCAGGAAAATTTCCTGCTTCTGTAATTCCTAAAAATATACGAGCTATTAAAAAACCAGGTGTTCCTGTTGCCAATGCGTGACCAATTGCTGCCAAACTCCATAAACCGGTTGCAATAGCATAACCAATTTTAGTTCCCAATTTATCAATAATACCTCCTGCAACCAGCATTCCTAGTGCATAGGCAATTTTAAAAGCCAATTCAATATTAGAATAATCAATAACTTCCTGCTCTGGTGTCCAGTGAAAAGCCTCTGCCATAAAAGGTCGGAGGTAACTTATTACATTTCGATCTAAATAATTTACTGTAGTAGCAAAAAATACTAAACCGCATATTGTCCATCGGTACTTTCCGATTGCTTCGTTGGTTTGATTCATAATTTTGAGTTGGTTTGGTTGGTTAGTTAGTTGGTTTGGATTTTATTATAAATCCGTAATTGGGCTGTATTTAGGAACCAAAGATTTCATCACAATCCAACCTGTCAAATAACAAACAGCACAAATTGAAAAGATGATAAAATAGCCAGCTTCAATTCCTTTAAAGCCCATAAAAGCCATATTAGTTTCTTTTGTATAATCGAATAACATTCCTGATCCTTTGTTAATTAAAGTCGAACCAATACCTCCTGCCAAGCCACCAATACCCGTAATCGTCGCAATTGCTTTTTTAGGAAACATATCTCCAACTGTCGTAAAAATATTTGCTGACCATGATTGGTGTGCAGCACCTGCAATACCAATGATGATAACTGGCAACCAATAACTGATATAACCTAGAGGTTGTGCTATCAATGCCAATAATGGAAAAAATGCAAAAATCAACATCGCTCTCATTCTTCCTTCGTACGGATTCATTCCTTTCTTTTCGACAAAATAAGTTGGCAACCAACCTCCAATGATAGAAAGTAAAGTAATCATATAAAGTACAAATAATGGTAAAGCTGCTTCTGTAGAATCCATTCCGTAAACTGAACTCAAATAGGCTGGTGTCCAGAATAAAAAGAACCACCAAACACCATCAGTCATAAATTTTCCGAAAGCAAAAGCCCATGTTTGTTTGTATTTAAAACAATCTATAAATGAAACTTTTGTTCTGGTATCAAGAACATATCCAACTAATTTACTATCAGCAATGTCATCTTGTTGAATATATTCTAATTCGGCAGCGCTAACTTTTGGGTGTCTTTCTGGTTTATCATACATAAAAACCCAAAATCCCATCCACACAAAACCTAAAGCACCAATAATGATAAACGACATTTCCCATCCAAAAGATTTCGCAATAAACGGAATCGAAATTGGAGCAGCCAGTGCCCCAACTGTTGCGCCTGCGTTAAAAATACTGGTAGAAAATGCTCTGTCTTTTTTAGGAAAATATTCTGCAGTAGTTTTGATCGCTGCAGGAAAGTTCCCTGCCTCACCTATCGCTAAAACAAAGCGGGCAAAAATAAACAAGCTTACGCTTACATTAATTACCATTCCGGTATCGTTAACCGTTCTAATAACCTCTTTTGCACCTTCAAAACCTACAAACCAATTTCCTGTGATAATTCCAGATGTTGCAATTCCACAAAAAGCATGTAAACATGCTCCAATGGACCAAATTCCAATAGCCCATAAAAAACCTTTTTTGGTATCTAACCAATCCACGAATCTTCCGGCAAAAAGTAATGATACAGCGTAAAAAATGGAGAATAATGCGGTGATATTTCCGTAATCATTATTTGTCCAATGAAATTCAGGAGCTATAAAATCGTTCCATGTCAAGGAAAGAACCTGTCTGTCTAAGTAGTTGATAGTAGTTGCAAAAAACAACAATGCACATATACTCCAACGATATCTTCCTGTTGATTTAGTAGTTTTACTAGAAATTTCATTTGTTTGATTCATGGTAACGGTTTTATTCTAAATTTATATTTTTTGGTCCTCGGGTTAATCAATTTATTTCTGACTCAGATCTTCAAAATCAACAGGTTAATGCAATAAAAACAAATTAATGTAATCGATTGCACAAATATACTTTTAAATCTTAATAATACAAATAAATTGTTTAAAAAATTATTTTAATACGTTAAATTAACATTTCGCATAAAAAAATGAACCCAAAATTACACATTAAACAATATATATGTTAAATATCGACATGTGAAATTTGTCCGTTTCGTATGTCAAAATTGTACTAAAATCACTATTTGCAAATTGATTTATAAAGACTATTCCTATTGAATATTACAATTATCTAATATGTTATAAAATTGAAAAATCAATAAAAAATTCTAAATTTGAGTCTTTCCATAACAACTCAACTTAAATTAAACTTTATAAAGTGAAAAAACTAACACATTTAATAACTGCAAAATCAATATTTAACCTGATACTACTTTTTGGACTTACAAATCAATTACAGGCTCAAAATCAGGTAGTCCCACTTTGGAAAACGATTCCACAAGAAATCAAGGCTACTGACTATCAGGAAAAAGAAATTATAAAAGACGGAAAAGTACAAAGTACTAGTCAGGTTTCAATACCTACTTTAAGTATCTTTTTCACAAAAGAAATCAAACAAAATCAAACCGCCGTAATTATTCTGCCTGGTGGTGGTTATTCGCATTTAGCAATTGATAAGGAAGGAACAAAAGTTGCGGAATGGCTTAATAGTTTAGGAATTGTAGCATTTGTTTTAAAATACAGATTACCAAACGATTTAATCATGACAAACAAAACTGTTGGCCCTTTACAGGACGCGCAGGAAGCCATGCGTATTGTACGCCTAAATGCCCCAAAATGGAATATTGATCCGAATAAAATTGGTATTATGGGATTTTCGGCAGGCGGACATTTAGCATCAACGCTATCAACTCATTATGATGAAAGAGTATATGAAACTTCATCAAAAATAAGCGCTCGTCCCGATTTTTCTCTTCTGATTTACCCTGTTGTATCTATGGAAAACGACATAACCCATAAAGGTTCGCAAACGAGTTTACTGGGAAATAATCCATCAAAAGACTTAATCGATTCCTTTTCGAATGAGAAAAAAGTAACAGCCCAAACTCCAACTACTTTTATTGTACATGCTACTGATGATACAGCGGTTTTACCGGAAAACAGTATCAATTATTATTTGGCACTCAAAAAAAATGGAGTTACATCTGAGTTACATTTATATGAAAGTGGCGGACATGGTTTCGGTTTAGGGGTAAAAGATACCAGTAAATTCTGGACCAGGGATTGTGAAGAATGGCTTAAGAGCCATGGATTTTGATATTTGCTCGTCTTTTTAAAATAGTTAACGGTTTCAACCGTTGGGACGCAATGTATGATCACAATTCATCATCAGGATCTGTCTCCCAAGGTTGAAACTTCGGGCTATATTGAATTACCGTCAAAAATATCCGATTTGATTGAACCATAGCCAACAGTTTCAATCGTTTGAACACAAATCAAGTCTCAAAGAGTTTAATAACATTGCAATCATTGCGTAAATCTTAGCGTTCCTTGCGGTTAGGCTTTAGGTTTTCAGAATTTGTGAAATAAAAAAGGGTTTTTAAATTTAGTTAACGTGTAACCAAATCTAAAAACCCCATAAAAATCAGACTCTCTTGTATGTCTTGCAAACTTACACAATGCATCCACGATCAAATGAATTCGTCAAATTTTCATTAAAAAAATTGTTTCTCCAAAAACAGTTTTAAGAAGAATATTATGCTGTAAAAAAAGGCAAAGCAGCATAACTTTTTGATCTTCTACGCCGCAAAACTACAAGCAACTTTTAAGAAAAACTTACGGTTTTCCTCATTTTTATGCATTTTTTTCACTTTTAACATTTTGTGTTTTTTCAATATGTTGTCTTTCTTCCAGTTAAACTTTTTTCTAAAAAATAAAAAAAAATATTTCTTAAAAACTTTGCAAGTAAAATACTTCAAAGTTTTTTTAAGTCGCTAAGATGCTAAGATTTATTTCTTATCCTAGATTAAGTTAGAATTGTGAATCATGAAATACATTTGCATAGTAGATTATAAGTTCTGTTATAAGCTGAAAAAAGAAAAGACTTAGAAACTTGAGATTTTAGAAACTCCGAATCTTTCTTATTCTAGATTAAGTTGAAACTATGAATTAAGAAATACATTTGTTTCTTAAAGTTGCTAAGATACTGAGTCGCTAAAATGCTAAGATTTGTTTCTTATTCTAGATTAAGTTAAAATAAGAATTTAAGAAATACATTTGTTTCTATAAAGTAGCTAAGCTAGTAAGGGACTAAGATGCTAAGATTTCGTTCTTATTCTAGATTAAGTTCAACTTAGAAATTATGAAATACATTTGTAAAGTAAATTAGAACTGAAAAGAAAAACTTAGTAGCTCAGAGCCTTAGGACCTTAGAACCTTTAAAACAGGAAAAAATGAAAATATTTGAATTCTTAATACTCGGAAAAAACGAACCCATTTTGGAGATTCTTCTTAGGCTGGTAAATGCTTATGAAAACTGGAATGCAGTAGGTTTTAATGACGAAAAAACAGCTCAGGAATATTTTCTAAACAACAAAATCGATATTGTTCTTTTGAGTTCCGGAATCGAAGATCATGTCGAAAAAGAGTTTACTTCTTTTTGTTTAAAACACCAACCTGATGTCGAAGTAATTGAGCATTTTGGCGGAGGAAGCGGTTTATTAAAATCAGAAATACAACACAGATTACATCTTAAAGGAAAAATTTAGGTACCAGAATTTTTCTCACCAATGCCATTTTATTAAAACATTTACGAAGATCGCCTAACCATTGACGATATATCGTTAAAATCACTATTGCCTTTTTTTAAAAAATCGTTATAAATCAACGCCTTGCAAACGAGGCACTGCTTTTGAACGCAATAAACTGAAAATCAAATTGAATATAAATTTTAAAAACCTTTTTATTAACACACAAAATTAAATTACCATGAAAAAATTAATCTCAACAGCAGTTTTATTATTCGTAACATTTATTGGATTCGCACAAAAACCAAGTGCTGCATTATTAAATCCAACCAATCATACTTTAGTTCTTATAGATTATGAAAGCCAAATGGCATTTGCAGTTGGTAGTACACCTATAGATCAGCTTCGCAACAATACCGCATTGGTTGCCGGTGCCTCAAAAATATTTAAAGTTCCAACAATAGTAACCACTGTTGCCGAAAAATCATTTAGCGGACCTGTTTTCCGTGAAGTCGAAGAATTTTATCCACAAAAAACTTCAAACTACATTGATCGTACTTCAATGAATACCTGGGAAGATGTTCCTGCTCACAAAGCTATTACCGAAAAAGGTAAAAAGAAACTTGTTTTTGGTGGTTTATGGACAAGCGTTTGTATCGTTGGGCCAACATTATCAGCTATAAGCGAAGGTTATGACGTTTATGTAATCACAGATGCAAGTGCAGACGTTTCTAAAGAAGCACACGAAATGGCTATTACACGTATGGTTCAGGCTGGTGCTCACCCAATCACTTCACTGCAATATTTATTAGAACTACAACGTGACTGGGCACGTCAGGAGACTTATGTTGCCGTTACAGATTTGGTTAAAAAATATGGTGGTGCTTATGGTGTGGGTGTTCAATATGCTCACGAAATGCTAAAACACTAAATTATTTATAAATTAAAAATTGGGAATTATAAATTAAAAAATTCTCCTAAATCTGCGAGAAATATTAAAATATGTTTTTAAATACTTTTAATTTTTAATTCTCAATTTTTAATTAAATCTACCAAAACCTAAACAAACCACTATTATGAAACCTAAACTTATAATATCAGCTTTACTTTTAATTCTTTATTTACCAATTTTCGCTCAGGGCAAAAGTGCCACACTTATCGTTCATCATGCGGTTATTCATACTTTGGATGATAAAAACACTATCGTGGAAGCCATGGCGGTTGCCGATGGAAAAATCCTGAAAACAGGAAAAAACAATGAAATCTTAAAATTAAAAAACAAAAACACCACGATAATTGATGCGAAAGGAAAAGTAATTATTCCGGGAATATTTGATTCTCACATGCACATTATCCGCGGAGGAAGATTTTTTAATACCGAATTACGCTGGGACGGCGTTCGTTCCTTAAAAAGAGCTTTGGCCATGCTAAAAGAACAGGCACAGAGAACACCAAAAGGACAATGGGTTCGCGTTGTTGGTGGCTGGAATGCTTATCAGTTTGAAGAAAAAAGATTACCTACTTTAGAAGAAATAAACGAAGCAACTGGCGATGTTCCAGCTTTCGTTTTACATCTATACGGACATGCTTATTTGAATAAAGCAGGCTTGCAGGCTTTAAAAATCGATTCTAATATGCCAAATCCAAACGGTGGATTGGTTGAAAAAGATGCAGCAGGAAATCCAACAGGATTATTAGTGGCAGAGCCAAACGCATTCATCTTATACTCTACCCTTTCAAAACTTCCTGAATTAACTCCGGATGAAAAAATAAATTCGACCAAACAATTTATGTCTGAAATGAATCGTCTTGGAGTAACCGCAATTATCGATGCAGGTGGCGGATTTCAAAACTTTCCTGACGATTATGGTGTAACAAATGGTTTATGCAAAGAAAGCGATTTGACAGTGCGAATGCCTTATTATTTATTTGCCCAAAAAGCAGGAAACGAATTAAACGATTATACCAAATGGGTCAGCACCGTCGAAATTGGCGAAGGCTGTGACGATCACGACGACGATAAAGTAGAATACCATGCACAAGGTGCGGGAGAAAATCTGGTCATGAGTGCCGGAGATTTTGAAAATTTCGACAAACCAAGACCCGAATTAAGTCCGGCGATGGAAGGGCAATTAAAATCGGTTTTATCATTATTGATTAAAAACAGATGGCCGTTTCGAATTCACGCGACTTACAACGAAAGCATTACTCGATTTTTAAATGTCATTGAAGAAATTGATAGAGAAACACCATTAAACGGATTATTATGGTTTTTCGATCACGGAGAAACCGTTTCAGTTGAAAATCTAAAAAGAATCAAAGCTTTAAACGGAGGTTTGGCAATTCAGCACAGAATGGCGTATCAAGGGGAAAGTTTTATAAAAAGATATGGGAAAACGGCTGCTGCAAACACGGTTCCGCTTAAAAAGATCCTTGAAATGGGTATCAAAGTCGGAATGGGGACCGACGGAACCCGTGTTGCCAGCTACAATCCATGGGTTGGTTTGTATTGGCTGACTACCGGAAAAACGTTGGGCGGCACAAAATACATGCTGGACGAAAATATTCAGGACAGAACTGCAGCTTTAAAATTATTCACTTACGGAAGTGCACAATTGATTAATTTAGAAAAAGACCGCGGCATGCTGAAAGCAAATAACTTAGCTGATTTCGTTATTCTTTCTGATGATTATTTCAATACTTCTGAAGAAAAAATTCTAAACATAGAATCAAAACTTACTGTTGTAAACGGCAAAGTAGTTTATGCCGACAATGACTTTAGAACTTATTCAAATCCAATTCCGAAAGCTATTCCGGAATGGAGTCCTGTAAATTATTTTGGAGGTTATCAAAAAAACTAAGTTATGAAAATGCTATTCCGATTATTGTTGCTTTTGGTATTCTTTTATACCGCAAATGCGCAACAAAAAATGACATTCCAAAAGTTACGATATGACGATGATGTAACTTATTTGAAAGATTCTACCAGAAATTGGTATGAAAAAATCAAATATATTCCACTTGGCCAAAACAATAAATATTACGCCACTATTGGTGGCGAAGCAAGATTACAATATACTTACACTGTAAATGATAAATGGGGCGATGATTCTGACGAAGGCGATGGCTATTTACTTTCTCGCTATTTGCTTCATGCCGATGTTCATTTAGGAGCTTTCAGAACTTTTGTTGAACTGCAAAGCAGCTTGGCCAACAGCAAAATTGATCCGAGTCCGGTGGATGAAAATGAATTGGATTTTCATCAGGCTTTTCTGGATATCGATTTTATTCAGAATGAAAACGAACGATTGACTTTACGTTCAGGAAGACAGGAAATGTCGTATGGTTCACAGCGATTAATAGCAGTTCGCGAAGGTCCAAACAGTCGACTTGCTTTTGATGCGATCAAATTATTTTATAAAAAAAACAATTGGCAGACAGACGCATTTTACACGCATCCAATCGCCAATAAACCCGGAACTTTTAATGACGGTTTCAATGAAAATGCGCAATTCTGGGGAAGTTATACTGTCATTCATAAAGTTCCATTCATCCAAAATATCGATTTTTATTATTTAGGATTATGGAAAAAAAGAGCTGTTTTTGATGATGCCATCGGAGAAGAAAATCGTCAGTCTATTGGGACCCGAATCTGGAAAAACAAAGGAAACTGGAAATATGATTTTGAAGGATTATATCAATTTGGAAACATAAATCAGAAATCCATATCGGCCTGGACGATTTCTTCTTTTGCCTGTTATACTTTTTCAGAAGTAAAATTCAAGCCTGAAATTGGCCTGAAAGCTGAAATTATTTCAGGAGATAAACATTCAGACGATAATCATTTGCAAACCTTTAATCCGTTGTATCCAAGAGGTGCTTATTTTGGATTAGTAGCTTTAATTGGGCCATCGAATTTAATTGACATTCATCCTTCCATTAATTTAGAATTGAGTCAAAAATTCAGCCTTGGATTTGATTATGATATATTTTGGAGACAAACTTTAAGTGATGGTATTTATGCCCCTAATATGCAACTTTTATATTCCGGAAAAGATACAAGCGAGCGTTTTATAGGTTCTCAGTTAATCTCTAATTTAGATTATACTGCAAATGATTTCCTTGCATTTACATTAGAATCTGGTTGGTTTAATGCCGGTTCATTCTTAAAAGAGGTCGGAACAGGGAAAGATTATTTTTATGCAGCTTTGACGGCTCAGTTTAAGTTTTAAATTTGCATAAAACCAAATCTTAAAATGGAGAAAAAATATTCAGTTGCCATTTATCCCTCACAAGAAGTTATTGATTCCGTCAAAACAATGAAGGATTATCTAAAAAGCAAAATAGATTGGTATAACAGCTGTAATTCTGTTGCACATATTACTATTTGTGAGTTTACCATTGCTGAATCTGAAATCGATAAAATCAAACAAAAACTTTTTAAGGTTTGTGATACGTTTACGCCTTTTCCTGTTTATTTAGATCACTTTGGATCTTATGAAAATAGCGGAGCCTTTTTTATTGCACCAAATGAAGATTCTAAAACAAAACTAAAACCGATCCTTAAAAAAACGCAGGAAACATTAAAACCTTTAAGTCTGAAAAAAAGCGACGATCCTCATCTGTCTATTGGAAGAAGATTAACTCCCGAAAATCTTAAAATAGCAGTACAACTTTTCACTACAATTGATATTAATGTTTTATGTTGTGAAATAGTCTTACGAGAATTGGATCCAATTAAAAAGCAGTTTTTTGTAATTGATACTATTCCATTCGGAAGTAATCCCATTCCAGAATTAATTCAGGGGAGTTTATTTTAACCGCAAGGTTCGCAAAGATTTACGCAAAGGGCGCTAGTAATTTCGCGCAAAGACGCAAAGTCGCAAAGAAAATAAACTTTGCGACTTTGCGTCTTTGCGCGATTAAATAATGCAGCTTTGCGCACCTCGCGTAAAACCCTTGCGAACCTTGCGGTTAAATCCACACAAACCAAGTAACCTGAAACAAGAAAAACTTGAAACCTGAAACTAAAATCTATTTTTCGTATATTTGAATTTTACAATTCACACCTATGAAATCCCTAGATTCATTTTACCAGGATATTACCAAAGGCACCTCTATTGAACCAAGCTCCTTATTGCCCAACGACATCAAAAAAGAAATTGGTCATTTTAATGTATTTGACATCAAAGAACTTCTGGAGAGAATGCAGGGTAAATCGGCTATGCCTTATGACAGAAGAGCTTATTACAAAATAAGTTTGATAAGAGGCAAAAACACATCTGAATACGCTGATAAAATAATCGAAATCGAAAAGCAGGGGCTTTTATTTGCAACACCGAAAATTCCATATAATTACATACCGCAAGACACCAATCAGGCCGGACAATTTTGTGTTTTTACAAGTGAGTTTTTATCCAAAAGTAAAAGCGGAATTGATTTGGACGATCTTCCCATTTTTGCTTCAGACGGTTATCCTGTTTTTCAGCTTACCGATGAAGAAGTTGTCGAAGTTGAATTGATTTTCAACAAAATACAAAAAGAAATCAACTCCGATTATATTTATAAATACGATTTAATCCGCAATTATGTGGCGGAGTTAATTCACTTTGGACAAAAATTACAACCTATTACGGCTCTTTATTCCAAACATAATTCGGCGGCAAGAGTTTCTTCTTTATTTGCTGAATTGTTGGAAAGGCAATTCCCGATTGAATCGCCGCATCAGCGATTAGAACTAAGAACAGCGAAAGATTTTGCCGAAAGATTATCTGTCCACGTGAACCATTTAAATAAAGTTTTAAAAGAAAATACCGGAAAAACCACAACCGAATTAATCAGTAACCGATTAACCAACGAAGCCAAAATCCTTTTAAAACAAACGGACTGGAACATTTCTGAAATCGCTTTTTCACTAGGTTTTGAAGAATTAGCGCATTTTTCCAATTTCTTTAAAAAACAAACATCGTTCACGCCTTTAGCATTTAGAAGTTGATTTTTGTTTCAGGTTTCAAGTTTCAGGTTTTCCGATTTGGAATTTGGAATTTAAAAATTGGAATTTAAAATTGTTTAATTTGAATTTCGCAAACTTCCATTTGATATTTACAATTCCCCAACACTGCTTTGCTCCTACCTTTGTCTTATCAATTTAAAAGATCAAAAAGATGAATTTAGCAAACAACAAAATTTTAATAACAGGCGGTGCAAGCGGCATTGGACTTGGCCTGACTGAACGTTTTATCGAAGAGAATAATACCGTAATTATCTGCGGAAGAAGAGAAGCTGTCTTAAATGAAGTGAAAGCAAAATTCCCAACTGTAATTACAAAAGTATGTGACTTATCGGATGAAAAAGAGCGCATCGCACTTTACGAATGGATTGCAGAAAATCATCCTGATTTAAATGTATTAATCAACAATGCCGGAATCCAAAAATGGGTTTCTGTTACCGATGCTGATTTCTACGAAAGCATGAAAACGGAGCTTGATACGAATATTGAAGCACCTGTACACTTAACTTCTTTATTTATTCAATTAAAATCCCTTACAACGGTAATGAATGTTACTTCCGGATTGGCTTTTTCTCCTTTTGCAAAAGTTCCGGTTTATTCGGCTACAAAAGCTTTCTTTCGTTCGTTTACGCTTTCACTTCGTCATATTTTAAAATCAAAAAATATTGAAGTTATTGAAATTATTCCCCCAGCATTAAACACCGATTTGGGTGGAGTTGGTTTACACAATGCACATCCAAGCGTAGCTGACTTTATAGTTTCCATTTTTGAACAATTAAAAGAAGGTAAAAACGAATTAACTTTTGGTACGAGCGAAACAAGAGTAAACGCAAGTGTCCCGGAATTAAAAGCTTCATTTGAGGCATTACACGGCAGCTTATAATTTAAACACATAGAAACATAGATAATTGGAACGCTTAAAAAAAAAGGCATTTCATTTAACTAAAAAACACATAGAAGCTATGTGTGAGAAACTAGTTTCTTTCGACACCCTTTTACAAGCCAAAGAAACACTATGTTTCTATGTGTTTAAATTTTCTCTCGCAGATTCAGCAGATTTGGCAGATTTTTTAATCATGTGATCCTTTAATCTGTGGCAAATATCTCAATAATCAACAATCTATATTCTATATTCTATATTCTAAAATCAACAATCTAAAATCTAAAATAAAATGGCAGTAAATACAAAAATCGCCTTAGTAACAGGCGGCAGCAGGGGTTTAGGAAAAAACATGGCAATCGCAATTGCTAAAAAAGGAATTGACGTCATCATAACCTACAACAGCAAAAAAGAAGAAGCTGATTTGGTTGTAAAAGAAATCGAAAACTTAGGTCAGAAGGCGGCTTCGCTTCAATTAAATGTAGCTGATTCAGGTACTTTTGATTCTTTCTTCGGGAATGTTTCAGCTACTTTAAAAAACACTTTTAAAACCGATAAATTCGACTTTCTGGTAAACAATGCCGGAATCGGAATTCATAATTCATTCATCGGAACGACGGAAGCCGAATTTGATCAATTGACTAATATTCAGTTTAAAGGTCCGTTTTTCCTGACTCAAAAAGCGCTAAACGTAATGAATGACGGTGGCGGAATCGTAAATATCTCAACAGGATTAGCGAGATTCTCTTTCCCGGGTTATGCAGCTTATGCTTCAATGAAAGGTGCAATTGAAACGTTGACTAAATATCAGGCGAAAGAGTTAGGCGAAAGAAAAATCAGGGCAAATGTTGTGGCTCCTGGCGCGATCGAAACCGATTTTGGCGGAGGCGTTGTTCGTGACAACGAGCAAGTGAATCAACAAATTGCATCAGGAACTGCTTTAGGAAGAGTTGGTTTACCAGACGATATTGGAGGTGTTGTTGCGTTTTTATGTTCTGAAGAGGCACGTTGGGTAAATGCGCAGCGAATTGAGGTTTCGGGCGGAATGATGTTGTAATTTATCTTTAAGTATTCTCAAAGTATGTCATTGCGAGGAACGAAGCAACCACACTACACAAGCTCTTGTTAACTCAGCAAATGAGATTGCTTCGTTCCTCGCAATGACAAACAGCACTAAAAACAAAACCCGATAGACTTTAAAACTCTATCGGGTTTGTCGTTTCACATATATTTGAATTAGTAAGCAAGCGTATTTTAGTTTTTCTCTATGATGACATCAAAGCCTCCGGTTTTATCGAAAACTACGTCGTAAAATCTGGAGTCCTTTTCTACTATAACTTCATAGGTTGTTTTACTTTTATAATCTACTACAACTGCAATTTCACGAATGGCTTTTGCCGGATAATTTTTCTTTAAATAAGTCTGTGCCTTCAGCGGCAATTGACTTAACGGAATCTGTAATTCGTAAGCTTTTAAAACTCCTAAATTGTCATAAACAGCCAAGGCTTCTACATTTGTATCTGTTTTAAATTTCGCTTCGTATCGCACTTCATCATTATCATCTCCCACATATTCCATTGCCCAAACGGGTACTTTATTTGGATATTCCTTCTGAAATGTAAATAAAACTTTCTCTGGCGGTGTCACTTTTTCCTTCATATTAACTCCTTCCTGCGCTATTAAAAAGCCACTGAATAAAAAGAAAACAGCTACAAGTACGTTTTTCATGATTTCAATTTTTAAAATAATCAACCAAATCAACGTATTAAAATTACTACTTTTTTTATAACAAAAACTAGATTTTAAAGATATTTTTTACAATTCATGTTATTTTTAAAAAGTATAAATACTCTTTTGGCAAATTTCAAAAAATTGATTTTACCTAAATCAAAAAAGCCTGCGAAGAAATTAATCTTCTACAGGCTCTTCCTTAAATAACTGAATTAGTAAGCAGTCTTTTTTGAATTGTGAATTATGAATTATGAGTTATGAATTGTAAAAGTTGCGCGTCTAAATCTGCCATCTTTCCTCGTGCTTCTTGCATCTGACATCTTGCCTCTGATATTTCCGCAATTCATTATTTTTTAAGTCGGTCAGAGAGTTCTCTTTTATAGGTAATCCCAATTGGGAGTTTTTCATTTTTAATGGTAACAAAGTCTTTTTCCGTCGCATCAATTTTATCCAAAGCCACGATATACGATTTATGAATACGCATAAAACTCTTTTCAGGAAGGCATTTCTCTAATTCGCTTGTCGTGATTGAGGCCAGATACGTTCTTTTGATCGTGTGCAGTTTCACATAATTCCCAAAACTCTGAGCGAATAAAAGTTGGTCTAATTCAATATCCATAAAATAACCATCAACTTTTACGCTAACAGAATTTACAATTGCTTCTTCTTCTTTTATTGCTGCATTTTCTGTTGAAAAAAAACGATCAACCGCTTTCAAAAACCTCGGAAAATAAATCGGTTTCAGTAAATAGTCAATCACGCCATAATCATAACTTTCCAAAGCAAATTCAGAATAAGCTGTCGTTAAAATAGTTTTAGGATGTGTTGGAATAATCTTTAATAATTCCATTCCTGAGATTTCCGGCATATTGATATCCAGAAACATCAAATCGACTTTATTTTCACGCAGGTAATTCATCGCTTCGATTCCGTTATAACCCTGAAAAACAAGTTCTAATTCCGGGTTTTGTTTGATATAATTCGCCAAAACATAATGTGCCGCCGGCTCATCATCTACAATAATGCATTTTTTGGTTTCTTTCATTACACAAACTTTTTCAGTTGTAATTTCAAGTCTACGATGTAGGTGTTTTTATCGTCCTGAATGTTTAATTTATAGTCTTTCCCATAAAGTAAGTTCAAACGTTCAATGGTATTTTTTAAACCAATTTTAGTCGAAACAACATCTGTTTTTTTATTCGGAATTGAATTCACAACGTGCAAATGCAGTAAACCGTTTTCGACTGTAACAATAATGCGAACAAAACATTTTTCAATGGCGCAGGTTCCGTGTTTAAAGGCATTTTCTATAAAGGCAATCAACAACATTGGCGACACTTTATAAGCGTTTTCATTGTCAATTTTGCAATCGTAAGTTATGTCGCAACGGTATCCTACCCTTTCTTTTTCAAGTTGAACGTAACTGTTTATAAATTCCAGTTCGTCTTCTAAAGATACGCATTGTTTGTTATTACTTTCCAATTGATAACGCATTAGTTGCGATACTTTCATAATCAGATCCGGCGTTCTTTCGGGGAATTCCAAACTGATTCCGTAAAGTGTATTGAAAGTATTGAATAAAAAATGCGGATTCAATTGTCCTTTTAAGGCATTCAACTGCATTTGGTTGAACAACAACGTTTCGTCAGTTTGTTTTCTGTGGATTCTGTAGAATTTAAAAACAATAATCGGACTCAAAATACAAACCAAAGTTCCTAAAACACTCGCCAGTTGGTACACATAACTTCTTTGATGTGAGTTTTGATACAAGCGGCAATTGCTGAACATATCGAGCATTGTGATCTCGTACAAAATGACGGAAAACACGAACACTCCAAAAAGCGTTAGAAAAACATAAGTTAAAGGACGTCGGGTTTTGAATAATATCGGAAGAAGAAAAAAGCGATTGAACTGGGCGTGCATGTATAAGATGAAGTAGAAAAATATGCCCATTAAGACTGATGTCATGGAGCTAAATAACATCCAGTCGTTTTTCAGTGTATATATGGTAAAGGAAAACGCGACGACGGCAATTTCCTGCCACCATTTGTTATCCAAGATGTTATCAAACTTTTTATTCATTTTAATTTTTAAATAGTTTACAAATTAACCACAAATATTTAATTATTATTCCCAATAAATGACAAATTCAATTGGTCATTTTTAATCGCATTACATCATTTAAGAAGGCTTATATCCGCGTAAGAGAAATAATTTTGGGACATAATTTCACACTTTGAGTTTTATGTATTTCAAAAAAATTACTTTATTATTTTTCTTGATTTTTGCCTCAATTGGTTATTCACAAACCTTGTCTTTAAAAGAAGCTATAAAAACAGGTCTTGAAAACTACGGTTCTATCCGGGCAAAAAGCAATTATACCAATGCCTCGCGCGAGACTCTAAAACAATCCAAACGTGATTACTTACCGAATCTGAACTTATCAGCGCAACAGGATTACGGAACGATCAACGGGCAAAATGGTGCTCTTTACGGATTAAATGGTTTGGCTGCTGCTTCTTCAGGTCCTGCTTTACCCAATCAAAACTGGAACTCTGCTTTTGGTGCCCTTTATTTAGTCAATATGAACTGGGACTTTTTCACTTTCGGAAAAGCAAAGGAAAAAATCAATTTGGCTAAAGTCGACGTTCAGGCCAAGGAAAAAGATTTGCAACAGGAAATGTTTCAACAGGAAATCAAAATTTCTGCTGCTTATTTGAATTTACTGGCAAGCCAAAGATTACTGATTTCGCAGCAAAAGAATTTAAGCCGTGCAGAAGTTTTCAAAAAGACAGCTGTTGCACGTGTTAAAAACGGATTACTGGCGGGAGTAGATTCTACATTGGCTACAGCCGAAGTTTCAAAAGCTAAAATTGCTTTGAACCTGGCTCGTAATTTCGTTAAGGAACAAAACAATAAATTGGTAGATTTAATGGGCGTTGCGCCACAGGATTTCAAAACAGATACCTTGTTTGTAAACCAGATTCCGAAAGCCATTTTAACAGCCGAAAAAACAACTGACAGCCTTCATCCGTTACTTCAATATTATAAAACAAGAATTGATTACAGTTATCAGCAAACGAAACTGTACAAACGTTTTTATTATCCAACCATGAGTGCGTTTGGTGTTGTACAAACCCGTGCTTCTGGTTTTGATACGAATTATATTCAGGATCAAACGGCTTTCACCAGAAATTACTGGGATGGCGTAAATCCAGATCGTTCTAATTATTTAGTCGGAATTGGAATTAGCTGGAATTTGACCACACCGTTCCGAATGAGCAGACAGGTAAGCGCTCAGAAATTCGTTTCTCAGGCTTTGAAAGAAGAATACAATCAGGCGGACAGAGAATTAAAATCGCAAATGAGTTTTGCAGAAGATAAAATACAAATCACGCTGGAGAATTTTGCAGAAGCACCGATTCAGGTGAACGCAGCTCAAAAAGCGTATCTGCAAAAATCGACTTTATACAAAAACGGCTTAACCGATTTAACCGATTTGACACAAACAATATATACGTTAAACCGTGCCGAAATTGACCGTGATATCGTCAACAACAATGTGTGGCAATCGTATTTGCTAAAAGTAGCCGCGAGTGGCAATTTCGACTTATTTATAAATGAATTTTAATTATAGATCCTAATGAATTTAATACGTTTTGCACTCCGCAAACCCATCTCCATATTAGTTATGGTGGCTGGTTTATTTTTCTTCGGAATTGGTGCCATCAAGGACATTAAGGTAGATATCCTTCCGAAAATGAATTTGCCGGTAATTTATATCGCGCACCCTTTTGGAGGTTATACACCAGACCAGATGGAGGCTTATTTTGCTAAGACTTATGTCAACATTTTACCCTTTGCAAACGGTGTAAAATCGGTTGAAACCAAGAATATTCAGGGGTTAATGATTATGAAATTAACCTATTATGAAAACACGAATATGGCACAGGCTGCTGCCGAGTTGAGTTCGCTTTCCAACAGAATCCAGGCGGCCTTTCCTCCGGGAACACAGCCTCCGTTCATCATTCGTTTTGATGCTTCTTCTTTGCCAATCGGGCAATTGGTTTTAAGCAGTAAAATCAGATCGAACAATGAGTTACAGGATTTAGCCAACGTCTACGTTCGTGCTTCGTTTACTTCGATTCCGGGATTATTGTCACCGGCACCTTTTGGTGGAAGCCCAAGAACAATTGAGGTTAACGTAGATCCGGATTTGTTGCGTTCGCACAATATGACGCCAGATCAAATTGTGGAGGCGATCCGTATTAACAATCAAACTGCTCCATCCGGAAACGTGAGAATGGGCGATGTGAACTACATTACACCAACGAATAATACGATTAAAGAAGTTAAGGATTTTGAAAACATTCCGTTGTTCAAGGGAAGTGTTCAAAACTTAAAATTAGGCGATGTGGCAACGGTAAAAGATGGTGCCGATATTACACAGGGTTACGCTTTGGTAAACGGAAAACGTTCGGTTTACATCAGTATTGCAAAAGCCGGAGATGCTTCGACCTGGGATGTGGTTCAGAAATTAAAAGCAGAATTGCCTAAAATTCAGAGTACACTTCCGGAAGACGTAAAATTATCCTACGAATTTGACCAGTCGGTTTATGTAATCAACTCGGTTAAAAGTTTAATTACAGAGGGAATTATTGGTGCGGTTTTAACCGGATTAATGGTTTTACTTTTCCTTGGCGACAGACGTGCGGCTTTGATCGTAATCTTAACCATTCCAATTTCGATTATTTCGGGAGTTTTATTCCTGAAATTATTCGGACAAACCATCAACTTAATGTCTTTAAGCGGATTGGCTTTGGCAATTGGAATTTTGGTTGATGAAAGTACCGTAACGATCGAAAATATTCACCAGCATCTCGACATGGGAAAACCCAAGGCACTCGCCATTTGGGATGCCTGTCAGGAAATTGCGTTGCCTAAATTATTGATCTTGCTTTGTATACTAGCGGTATTTGCTCCGGCATTTACGATGGTTGGTATTCCGGGAGCGTTGTTCTTGCCGCTGGCATTGGCAATTGGATTCTCAATGGTAATTTCGTTTTTACTATCACAAACTTTTGTACCTGTAATGGCGAACTGGTTGATGAAAGGTCATGCCAAACATGAACACGAGCCAAATATTACAGATGATGAAGCAGAATTCAATGCTTGCGGATTAACACCGGAATCTGAGAAACAACTGATTACTCAGAAAAAAGATTACGTTGAAAGAACCGATACAGACGGAAACGGAAAAATAGGCGCTTTCGAGCGTTTCAGAATCCGATTCATGCGAACATTAGATCGCTTGTTTCCATTCAAAAAAACAGCTGCATTGGTGTATCTTGTTTCTGCTACCCTTCTTGCTGTTGGCTTTCTTACTTTCATTGGAAAAGATGTTTTCCCAAAAGTAAACTCCAGTCAGTTTCAGTTGAGAATGCGTGCTCCAGACGGAACCCGTTTAGAACGCACCGAAGAAAAAGCGGTAATTGTATTGAAAGAATTGCAAAAAATGGTTGGTAAAGAACATATCGGAATATCCTCTGTATATGTTGGTCAGCACCCATCGCTGTTCTCGATTAACCCGATTTATTTGTTCATGGCCGGTTCACACGAAGCGGTATTCCAAGTGAGTTTGAAAGAATATCACACGGATATGGACGACTTTAAAGACGATTTCAGAGCGCGAATCAAAAAGGTATTACCAGATGTAAAACTGTCGTTTGAGCCAATCGAATTAACGGACAAAGTTTTGAGCCAGGGTTCTCCTACTCCAATTGAAGTTCGTATTGCCGGAAAAGACAAAAAACGAAATGAGTTATACGCCAACAAAATTGTAGAAAAACTACAAAAAATAGCGTATTTCAGAGACGTACAAATTGGTCAGCCTATTCATTATCCAGCGATGAATATTGATATTGACAGAACCCGTGCTGCCGAATTGGGTGTTGATATGAATGATATTTCAAGATCACTTGTGGCTTCGACCTCATCTTCAAGATATACAGAAAAAAATACATGGGTTGACGAAAGAGCCGGATTGTCGTACAACGTTCAGGTTCAGGTTCCGTTAAACCAAATGAAAAGCAAAACCGATATTGGAGAAATTCCGGTATTGAAAAACTCGCTTCGTCCCGTTTTAAGTGACGTTGCTAAAATCACACCCGGCTTTGTAAGCGGTGAAAATGACAATTTAGGGGCAATGCCATACATTACTGTTACAGCAAACATCAACCAGACCGATTTGGGGACGGCGGTTAAAGATGTGAATGCAACACTAAATTCATTGGGAGAATTACCGCGAGGTTTATTCATCACCCCAATCGGTTTGAGTAAAGTATTGGAAGAAACATTAAGTAGTTTACAAGTAGGATTATTGGTTGCCATCTTTGTAATCTTCTTAATGTTAGCCGCTAATTTCCAATCGTTCAAGGTTTCGCTGGTTATTTTAACAACCGTTCCGGCGGTGGTTTTAGGAGCCTTATTAATGCTGACCATTACAGGTTCAACCCTAAACTTACAATCGTATATGGGAATCATCATGTCGGTTGGGGTTTCGATCGCGAATGCCGTTTTATTGGTTACCAATGCTGAGCAATTGCGTAAAATAAACGGAAACGCCTTAGAATCGGCTCGTGAAGCGGCGGCGCTGCGTCTTCGTCCGATTATCATGACTTCGGTGGCGATGATTGCCGGAATGTTGCCAATGGCAATTGGTCACGGCGAAGGTGGCGATCAGGTTTCTCCGTTAGGAAGAGCGGTTATTGGCGGATTATTATTCTCGACCTTTGCCGTATTGCTAATCCTGCCACTTATCTTTGCGTGGGCGCAAGAAAAAACAACGACACAATCGGTTTCTTTAGATCCTGAAGACGAAGAAAGCATCCATTATATCTCATCATTAAACTCGAAAAATGACAAATAAAATACAATTTAGCGCGCTGTTTTTTGCAGCACTATTTTTCCTGAACAGCTGTAATTCTAAAAAAGAAGAAGCGCCTGTTGCAGAATTGGAACCTAAAACAGAAACGTTTCTGTTAGAAAAAGAAAAACTAACAACCGAATTGCGTTTGCCAGCCGAATTAACCGGTTTTCAACAAGTCGATTTGTATGCTAAAGTAAGCAGTTTCGTAAAAATACTTAAAGTTGATATTGGAACTAAAGTAAAAAAAGGACAGCTTTTGATCGTTTTAGAAGCGCCTGAAATCAGTTCCCAACTGGCCGCAGCCGAATCAAGATTGAAATCGATGGAAGCCATTTACGCGACCAGCAAAAGTACCTACAACCGTTTGTACGAAACCAGCAAAGTGGAAGGAACGATTTCTAAAAATGATTTAGAAATGGCCAGCGGAAAGAAAAACTCTGATTACGCACAATATCAGGCAGCAGTTGCAGGACACAAAGAAGTTTCGATTATGAGAGGTTATCTTGAAATCCGTGCTCCGTTTGATGGTGTTGTAGCAGCAAGAAATGTCAATTTAGGAACATTTGTTGGTCCGGCAGGAAAAGGTTCCGATTTGCCTTTATTGACGATTCAACAGCAGGATAAATTGCGTTTGGCGGTTTCTGTTCCGGAATTGTACACGGGATATTTACACACCGGCGACGAAATGAGTTTTAATGTAAAATCATTGCCGGAAACGTTTAAAGCAACCATCACCAGAATGTCTGGCGCTTTAGATTTAAAACTGCGTTCTGAGCGTGTCGAAATGGACGTTCACAATACTAAAAAAGATTTATTACCTGGAATGGTAGCCGAAGTGTTATTACCGCTTAACGCAAAAGACAGCACTTTCGTAATTCCGAAAACAGCTTTGGTAAATGTTGCGGAAGGTACTTTTGTAATTAAAGTAATCGATCACAAAGCCGCAAGAGTCAATGTAAAAAGAGGAAGAGAAATAGAAGATAAAATCGAAATATTTGGCGACTTAAATCGAAAAGACAAACTGGTAAAAATTGCCAGCGAAGAAACTAAAGAAGGCGATATCATAAACGAATAACCTGCGTTTTGCTTTCTGTTTAGTGATTACCAAAAACTGTACGCTTCAATGCGGCATTTTAAAATTTGATTTGGTTTTAAAATGTAAATTAAAATTTTGCCTAAGAGGGCGGTGCTATTGGTACCGCCCTTTTTTGTGGCGAAGAATTAATCTCGCAAAGGCGCAAAGGCGCAAAGTTTTTTGTTCAAAGCTTGTGTATTAAGCGTGCAAAGTTTCCCCATTTTTGTCATTTCGACGAAGGAGAAATCCTCGCAAGTAGCTCCACAAAGATTGACTAAGTTATTTTGTTTAAAGCTGTCGAAATAATCGCGCAATCCCGATAGCTATCGGGAGCAAAGTCGCAAAGTTTTTTATTGCAAACTCGTGTATTAAGCACGCAAAGTATTCTCATTTTTGTCATTTCGATCCCGAGGCTTCGGGAGAGAAATCCCCGCAAGTAGCTCGACAAAGTTTGGACTTTGGACTTTAGACTTTCGACTTTGGACTCAACTACACCCCCAAACCAGGCAACACAAAAGACCTAGCATTAGCATGCAACCTAATCCACAACCCAGGATTTTTATTCAATTGCTGTAACGCTTCCTCTTTATTTGAACTTATCTCTGTTTTAAGCACATTTGCATACGTTTGAATTTTAGCAGGAGCAGAATCAGCATCTACTACAGATTGCACGATCTTTTTGGCTTGTAATATCGCAGCCGGCCCTAAAGTGAGAATATATTCAGCAGATCGACATTCCTTTTCATCGTTTTCATTAACAAGGCTTCCACCCGCTTTAAACTTGCTAATGTGGTGCTCCAAAATACTACTCGATATTGGAATAATCCCTGCAATATGATGCGATTGCGCTCCAGAGAAAGGCTTAATATAAGCCAAATGTGAAGCTTGGTTTTCTTCCGGACCATGACCAATAAAAAAGATATCCAAACCACCTAATGCTTCCAATTTAGTCAAATATTCCACAAGCGCAGACTCTAAATCTTTTGTATCGGTTCGCATGGGTGTAAAGCTTTTTATCTTTTTGAAAAAGGCCTCACCTAAAATACGCTCAAAATCTCTAACAAAACTTAAATCATTATTCATGCCCAAAGGAGCAAGCGCATCCTGAGTAAATACATTCAACCTGGCCAGTAGCTCATCCTGTTGCGTTGACTTCGCTAAGGCTCCCAACAAACGGTGTAACTCCTGAGCACCTCTCCCACCCAGAAGCGCAATATTAATATCACCTTCTTTTGATTTCGCAGTACTATAAAGTTCATTTAACATCGCCTGACCAACCTGAGTTTCACTGTCAAGAATAACAGGCGTTATGCCATAATCAGTAAAATCAAATTCTTGTTTGCTATTTTGAGACAACCATACCGTATTGTTGTCTTCATATCTTGTAAATTGTGAGTTAGTCATTTTATTATAATTGGTTATTTATTCTGATCATTACATCATGTAACGGCAAATATAAAACATAACTACAATATCTTTTGTTCCTCCCGAACAACTGCCAAAAATTCCATAAGTATAATCTACACGTACAGTTTGTCATTCCGAGGAATGAGGAATCCCCGCAAGTAGCTCGACAAAGATTGATATTCTACCTAAACCCAATTGTCACCCTGAGCGAAGTCGAAGGCTTATGAAACCAAAACTCAAATATTAACAAAGACGTAAAAAATTTGGAATTTGGAATTTTAAAAGATTGGAATTTTAATAAGGAGCTATTTCCCGCTGTTCCTTCCAATCTTTTGTGGTGAACCCCACCACAAAAGGATTTTCCCTCCCATCGGGGCTAGGGCACTCATTTTCAAAAGAAATAATCAGGTATAATTACTTGCTTGTTTAGAGTGCTACAGTGATATTTTTGATAGAAGATTTATATTAAGCAGGTATAATATTAATTGATTTAGATTACGTTCACGAGCGAGACGCTCGCGCCAGCAGGGAAAACAATAAAAAAGCTTTTCCCTTTCTATCAGAGTTAGAAAATTAGTATTTATAAAGAATAAACAGGTAAAAGTACGTGGTCAGTTTATTATATTTATTATTAAACTTGTTTCGATTGAATTTTACAACAATATGGTTTTCCACAAAAGCAATTAATTAAAATCTTTAAATTTAACAGCATTAATTAGTAGAATTAAAATTATGGAATTAAAATTTGTTTGGATAGAAGAATATAAAAACATAAAGAATACAGGTTTTAACTTCGATCATAGTACTGAAGAAGAAATTCAATTTATAAATAATGAATTTAAAATTTTTCCTTCAATTAAGACTCCTAAAAACTTTTTTAAAGAAAATATTTCTGGAGTAACAGTTATTGTTGGTAAAAATGGTTCAGGCAAAACAAATTTAACCGAGTTCATAAATTACAACTTAGCTCATGCAACAAATGGCAGTCTAGAAACACATCGTAAAAGTAAAGGAATAATTATCCTAGATCAATGGATATTTGTACAAAATGAAATTATAATCAATAATGAAGATTTTATTACACAATCAGGCTATAAAATATTAAGATATGAATATGCCCCTTTAGATGAAGGTCAAATGGGAATAAGATGGCATGAAATGGAACGAAATAAATATATTTATTACAATCCAACTTTTGATCATAGAGGTATTTCAGTAAAAAATAATTTAATAAACATATCTACCACATTATTACTATACAACGATTTATACAATTCTAAATTTGTATATCCAATAAACAATGATAACCCGAATATTTCTCCGTTACATGCTTTTAATGACATGGAGAATTCAAGAATCTGCGACTTTATTTTAAATTATCCAATGGTAAACAATTACATCGAATTTTTACCAAAAAACATTACAATCTCGATTTTAAATAATAATTTTCTCGCTAAAAGACATTTTTACGGAGATGATTTAAATGATACCAAGAAGAAGATAATAAATACACATCAATATCAATTAGATGATTTAGAATCTCAATTGATAGAATATGACTTTGAAAAATATTTCACAAAACAAGCTGAAAATTCAACTGTTAAATATTATGAGCTTCCAATTGAGGAGCAAAAAAAATTTTTTTTCAGATTATTTTTTATAAATATATTCCAATCACTTTTAAATAATGACATTTTATTTCCTGAAAATTATTTTGGTGATTTTGTACATAACGAAAAGCTATCAGATCAAATGGATGACTTACTAATACAAGAGAAACTTCTAGATTTAAAAGAATATATAATACAAATTATAAATAATGCAAACTGGAATAACTTTGAACTACCATTACCAGATACTTATGATTCAAAAAAAGCAAATATTTATGAATATTTAGGATACTTAAAAATTCCACTACAAGAAAATAAAATTCTCTTAAATAAGTCAATTGCTTTAATGGATGAATTATTAAGTAAAAGAAGAATTTTTACTTATGAACCTTCGAGCGAATTTAGTTCGGGACAAAAGCATTTATTAACTTTATATTCGAGATTTTTTTGGGCAAGTAAAGAAATTAAAAACTCTGAAAATAGTACACATGGCATTAATAGAGAATCAATAACTATTTTTATTGACGAAGGAGAGGTCGCTCTTCATCCAGAATGGCAAAGAGTTTTTTTTGATAAAATAATAAACTTTTTAAGTAATTTATTTATTGACAAAAAAGTTCAATTAATTTTAGCTACACATAGCCCATTTGTACTATCAGATATTCCTAAAAGCAATGTATTATTTCTAGATAAAGATAAAAATGGAAATACCAAAATTTCCAATATAGAAAGAGAACAAACATTCGCTTCTAATATTCATGAATTATTAGTGGATAGTTTTTTCTTAAACGAAGGGTTTATGGGAGATTTTGCAAAAAATAAAATTCTTGATTTGATTAAATATCTGACATTTGATGAGCAAACTATAGAAAATGGATTAAACATTAAACCTCTGCAAAAATGGTCTAAAAACGAAGCATTAAGCGTTATAAATATTATTGGTGAATCAGTTATTAAAGACCGTCTTTTAGATTTATTTGATAAAAAATTTACGATCAAAACAAAAGAATCGATTTTAGCAAAAATGAAAGAATTAGAAAAAGAATTAAAAAAATTCGAACAATGAGAAAAATTTTAATTGATAAAGTATTAGAAAATAGAGTCGAGATATTTTATGACAATTTATTCAAAAAGAGACAAGCTAATTTCATTCAGCCAAAACAAGCTTTGAAAAACTTATATGATAAATTAGGAAAAATAAAACACAAAAAGCATAGAGAGTATCTTGATAAGATTATCAATGAATACCCTTCCATTATTAAAGCAGAACCTTCAGTAATTAAAAATTTAATATCTGAATTTAATAAAATTGACACTGGTCTAATTCTTAATCAATATGTTCCAGACAAAAAAGTAAAATTTCACGAAGCTATTGTAAAAGCGATGAGATACGAAGATTTAAGGGACTCAGAATTTCATTCATATATTAAAGCTTCGGAAATTAAATCATGTATCTATTGTAACGCTCAATTAACAGTTGTGATTAACTTTTCTTATTACGACAAAAAAGAAAAAAAAAGAAAATCTAAAAATATGGCTAAATTGGAGTTAGATCACTATTATTCAAAATCTAAATATCCTTTTTTAAGTACTTCTTTTTACAATTTATATCCTGTTTGCGGAAATTGCAACAGAGCTAAAAGTGATAATAAAATAGATTTTGAATTGTATTCAAATGACATAAAAGAGATCGATAAATTTAAATTTTCAATCGATGAAAAATCAATTTTAGATTATTGGCTGTCATTAGACAGTAGTAGTTTAAAAGTTCATTTTGAAAGTTCAAATGGAGATTCTGATTTTTTAAATGAATATAACAAGATGTTTGGTATTCAAGGTATATACGACACTCAAGTTGATATAGCAGAAGAACTTGTTCATAAAGCAAAAATCTATACTGACGCTTATAAAAAAAATTTAGTAGACACCTTTAAACGTTTATTTCCTGATAAATTAATATTAGATAGATTAATCGTTGGAAATTATGCTGATCAGTCAGAAATTCACAAAAGACCAATGGCAAAATATTCACAAGATATTGCTAAACAATTAAAATTGATTTAATCAAATATAATAACGCAACGATAGATCGAATTGGCTATCATGACATCATAAGAAAGCTATAGAATGAATACAGACGAATATTTAGAACAATTGAGCGATGAATTATTATCAAAAAATAACTTTAAAGAAGTTATTATGACAAGAGATTGGGCAACAAAAATCCCTAGCGTTGCTGGGGTTTATGTCTTTAAAGATTCAGACAAAATAGTTTATGTTGGAGAAACAGGAAACTTAAGAGGTAGAATGAAAGATTTACTTGATAGCCGTCAACATACAATAAGAAGAACAATTGGTGAAAGATTCTATTGTGATATTCCTGGCTTTGCAAAAGCAACAACAAAATTGAAATTTCCTGAGAATATAGAAATTCTAGTTAATAATCATATTTGCAGGAAACTTTCTCTTGCATATTTAGAGGTAAAACTCGGTAGAAAAGAACTTGAAGAATTTATACATTCTATAATTGATATTAACGTTAGATTAAATAAACGAGGAAAGCGAAAAGCAAACTAAAAATAATTCCCCTGCTAGCGCGAGCGTCCCGCTCGTGAACGCAAACAAAATCCAAAACAAAAAAAAACTCGATTTTAAAAAATCGAGGTTTTTTATTTTATTTAAATTTTAAAGAAACTTCTATTCCTTATCCAAATAAGGATTTAAGATTTCGGCTAATTCATTCAGCCAATAATAGCCGTTTTCTAAATTGGCAATTTCGTTTTGAAGTGTTTCATGTTCTCTCATAACGCCTAAAGCGAGTATATAATTTACTTGTCTTAGTGTCTTAGCCATTGTTTCTGGCTCTATTGTTTTGTTGAAAAAATTCATCAGCCTGGTTTCGGCTTCTTTTGAAAGGGTGTTTGTATTCATAATGTCGTAAGTTAGGAATAAAAAAGCCCCTGTATCTTAGTGTTCCTAACGCTTACGACAGCGCTTACGGTCGTTTCCGATACCGTACACATAATACAAGGGCAAATTTCTTTTAGCCTTAAAGTCGTAATAATAGGAATACCAAATATAAGAAAAACCAATTAAATTATATTCTTTTTCCTACACAATTTATTTATTTTAATACAATAAATCTTCTTATGAAACCAACTCCCCTAGCCCTGATGGGAGGGAAAATCCTTTTGTGGTGGGGTTCACCACAAAAGATTGGAAGGACAGCAGGAAATAGCTCCTAATTAAAAATGAAATTACAAAAAATCTAATCAAAGTTTACTGAAAAAGTGTTTTCTTTGATTGTATGAGCGAGTGAAACACTAGCTGACGTTAAATAAAATCCAGCACAATGAAATATTTGAAAATTATAATACTATTCTGTTTTTTAACTTCTTCTAAAATTTGTTTTGCAGAAACCAAAACTGATACCATTACGAACTGGCAGATTTATAACGGTTCTGAATTATTGTTTCGTAGCAATCAATTTGATTGTTATAAACCAACTGGCGTTATAAAGAAAATGGATGAATTTAAAGATTTGAGAATTATTTTTTTTCGCGATACTAAATCCTATGAAAAACAAAAAATACAATTCTTTAATGGGAAAAATTTAATCTCAGAATATAACTTTGAAAATAACGAAGAATTAATAATACCAAAAAGTGACATTCAAAAATTGTTTTCAAAAACCGAAATAGATTTAACAATTAAATATTTTGACGAAAAGGAGCTAAAAGGAATTTTGTTAGGGTTTTTAATGTTAGAAAATTAAGTAACGTTAACTAGTGCATACAGAGATGACAACAATCTAATTTAAAACATGAAGAAAATAAATCAAATCATTCTAATTGCAATTGTCATAATTGTTTGCGGTTTTGGACTACGCGGAAAAATATCCGGTGAAAAGTTCGATTCTGAAAAATGGAAAACTGCTGATTTAGAATTAGAAGATAATTGGTCATTACGCTGGGATATGATGAATAGTTTGCGAAACAATAATAACTTAATTGGAATGTCTAAAAGTGAAATCATTACTTTGTTAGGAGCACCAGATGGAAGTTTAACAACAGGAAGTACTTTTAAATATTATCTAGGCTACACTCATACGGGAATAAATACGGGCTCACTGGTTTTAACGTTCGATAATGGAATTGTCTCTGAAATAAGCGTGTGGCAAGGGTAATTTAGATCCTAAAGATAATATACAAAGATGACCAGATCTAAAATTTGTAATATTTTGTACGATAAATAAAGTCTTATATATTGAATTAATGATTGATTATTAATTAAACTGGCAATTACAAAAAAAAATGCAAGACCAAAATTGATCTTGCATTTTTTGCAACTTGATACATCTAATTAAAAAACATCTTTTTACACTGTCTGACGCTCATGTTTTCCTTCTTTAATTTCTTCCACCATTTTTTTATTAAAAGCGGGCAATATCATTCTGGTTTCGGCTGGTCCCGCGCGAGCGTTTCGCTCGTGAACGCAAAAGAATGGCTACATTCTAACTTGAAAATTAAAATTTGGAATCCTTACAAAAGTTTTTTATGTAAATAAAAACTTATTTTGATATTTTTTAGGCTTTTTTACCAGATTCTTCTTTCTACTTTCATCTAATTTAAGGATAAATAATTATAAGAATTTAACCAATTAAAACCTTTAAAAGATGAAGAAAAAAATTAAAAAATTATCAGTTTACTATTGACCTTACTGTCGTTTTCTTGCTGGCGAAGTGGAATCTTAGAGAATTAATATTAGAGTTTTTAATCACTAATTTGAATTATTCAGCAGGTTTAAATTCAGGTGTTTCTGTAATCACAGGTACATGTTCAGGCATTCCTTCTTCAACTGCTGTATATTGTAAATAAATTATTTTCGCATGAATAATAAATTTGTAAATATTAATATTGATGATCTTTCTCACAACTTTTCGGAGATAAGTGATTGTATAAAGAAATATTATCCAATAGGACTAACAAGTGAAGATGAAAATTACTTTTCTTATTCAGGAATAGTTAAATTAAATGAAATAATTAAAAAAAATAGTACAGTAGATTATTATGAAAAAGAATGGAATATTGGTTTTTTGGAAAAATTAAAATCAAATTTTTCTGACGTATATGGAACAACAGCGGGATTAGTTCCTAATTTTTCGGGAGTTGTTAGATTAAAAAATACTTTAGAGAGTAAAACAGAATTACATTTTTATAAAAGCTTGATAGGGAATTATTTTACTATTGAAGTTTTAGAAAACATCCATAGTAAGGAAATTTCACATCCACTTTTTGGCAAACGAAAGATTTGGGCTATTGAAAATATAATTGTTTCACCTGTTGGAGATTATGAAGAAGTTTTTCTTAAAGTATATCAATCAATTGTTGATAAATATAAAGGAGTGAAATTCCTTCCTTATATTTTTGATTTATACAAAGTAAACGATTTATACGTTCCCTACAACTCAAATAATAAAGAGGTAACTATTGCTGGAGCATTTTTTCAAAAATTTTCTTCTTATGATGAATCAATTACAATAATAGGGGATATCAATTACCATATTAATCGATTAAAAAAAGATGGCGACAATGGAAACAGCGATAACTATTTAATTATTAATAATTAAACTTACAATTACAAAAAAAATGCAAGACCAAAATTGATCTTGCATTTTTTGTAACTTAATAAATCTAAATAGGAAATCTTTTACACTGTCTGACGCTCGTGTTTTCCTTCTTTAATTTCTTCCACCATTTTTTTATTAAAAGCGGGCAAATCATTCGGGTTTCGGCTGGTTACCAATCCATTGTCCACGACTACTTCTGAGTCTTCCCATTGTGCTCCGGCATTTTTTAAATCGTTTTTAATAGAGAAGAACGAAGTTACTTTTCGACCTTCTAAAACATCAGCATCTACCAGAATTTGAGGCCCATGACAAATAGCCGCTACTGGTTTTTTACTTTTAAAAAAGGAACGTACAAAATTTACTGCAGCCTCTTCTCTTCTCAATAAATCAGGGTTTATAACTCCTCCCGGAAGAACCAAAGCATCGTAATCGGCTTCATTTGCCTGATCTAATACTACATCAACATTATATTCCTTGCTCCAATTGCCGTCTTTCCAGGCTTTGATAGTTCCTGATTTCAAACTGATGATATCTGCATTCCAGCCTTGCTCTTCGAGATAGGCTTTAGGCGATGATAATTCTGATTCTTCAAAACCGTTTGTTGCTAATATGGCTATATTCTTTTTCATAATTTTAAGTTTTAAAACGTTATTAATTTGATTTACCTAAAATTAGTTATTTCAGACAGCCAGCGAAAACAGATCCTGTTAAACCTTTCTTTAATAAAAGTTAATTAACTGAAATTCAAATTTTTATGAAAAATTAAATTGAAATTATATAAGATTGACATCCATCTAGTTTACTATTTTATAGCATGAAAGCTAAGAAAAAATATTCTTATAAAAAGCTGCAAATGCCTCTGAGTGTTGTCTCCTAATAATGAGATTGAATGTAGATATAATAAAAAATAGGCAGGCAATAAAATTATATGTAATTTTAAATAAACACTTTAGCCATTTTACGCAACCTTTTGTAAAAAAATTCATCTATGTAAATAAAACAGCTGTTATGAAAAAAATAACATTACTGATCCTGATTGGATTTATGATTAATGCCTGCAGTTCTGATGACAATAAGAACAATAGCTCCGAATATCGTGAGTACATTACCAAAAATTCTAATGTCTCAGCTATTAATTTTATGCCGGAGGAAGTTTATCCTGTTATCAACGCCTCACAACCGCCTGTTTTAAAATTAAAATTAATTACCGAAGATCAATTTCCCTGCATCAATTATGGTTTAAGCACTACTCAGTTTGCAAAAGGAAACGAACTAGTCGTAAGATTCGACAAAATAACAGAATCCGGTGGCTGTTTTACTGCAATTGGGCCAGCAATCTCCTACATCGACTTACCAGAAAACACAGACAAAATTACGTTTATAAACGGAGACAAAATTGATCAGTATTCCATAGACATCAATGCCCAAAAAATATCTATTACACTCATTGAAAAGCACTTCACAACCTCATTATACAACAAAACTTTTAGAATTCCGACGAATTCATTTGCCTACCTGTGCGGAACAAATAAAAATAATACGCAAATTTATACTGATTTTTATGCGTTAATAAAGCAAAACCCGGATTTTACAGAATTTACGTTCGAGGGCGAAGGAAGAATTCCTTATCCTGAAACAACGAGTGGAAATTGGGTCAATCATACTACGCGATTTTTTAAATATAAGGATGCTCAGGAATTTAACAAACTGGCAACTATTTTAAACAATTATTCTGCTACAAATATTGAAAAAAATTCTGGTGTTACTATTTCCATTTACAGCTGGAACAATATCAAATTCCGTAGTTGGATGGAAAATTAAAGATACCGGCTGGCAGATCTGTAAAACGTCAGCGTAAAATTGATTACCAGCTTTTCTTATCCGGCAATTGCAGTTTTTTTTATTATCTTAGAATACATTATTTAAAAGTCTCCACTGATCTAATCTGTGGGACATTAGCCAGCAATTTAGAACTTCGATTATGAAACAGGAAACTTCAAATACCAGAATTATAAAAGCCGATTTATCGAAAGTTTTTAATGCTTTGTCAAATCCTGATGCTATAGTAAAATGGCAAGTTGCCGGAGATATGACTGGAAAAATTCATTTCTTTGACTTTAGGATTGGCGGAGGTTATTCTATGTCACTTTTTTATTCTTCAGACGAAGGTATAGGAAAAACGGAAAGCAACGAAGATAGATTTACTTCAAAGTTTCTGGAAATCGAAAACAATAAAAAAATTGTGCAATGCGTAACATTTGAATCTCAAGATAAAGATTTCGCTGGAGAAATGTTAATGCAAATTGATTTGGAAAAAGTGGAAACAGGTACTGCGGTAACATTTAATTTTAAAAATATTCCTAAAGGAATTAATCCTAAAGATAATGAAGAAGGGACAAAATCGTCACTCGAAAAACTTGCAAAACTTTTAGAGTAATACGTTGCACAAAACATATTTAGGGTAACACTTTTATCAGGCAAAAAACAGATTACATTCACAACAATCGTCAAACAAGCATTTGACAAAGGAGTGCAACTTCTGATTGGAACGGACTGACTAAACGGTGGTTAGGCGATAATTTCTGAGCAATTACTTTTTATCTGAATACGGATTCACAGTTTCTGAAATTTTGAAATTTTCAACTCGTTTGGAATATAAATTATTACCAAAAATAATGGCTCCCATAACAAATGGAACAAAATGAGAAATTTGCCAAAAAAGATCCATTCCTGTTTTTAATCCTTCATCAAGAGTCTCGAATATACCAAGACCAATAAAGAATAAGCAAAGAACAAATAACACAAATTGAATTTTATAATTTATCTTGATCATGGGGTTTTGAGTTTTTGTAAAAATAAGAAATATATGTCAGGATATTTAAAATCTTAAACCAATCTTTGTCGAGTTACGTGTGTGGTCCTTCCTTCGTCAGGATGACAAACTGTAGTTGTAAGCATCTTGATTTGCCAATCTTTGTCGAGCTACTTGCGAGGATTTCTCCTTCGTCGAAATGACAAGATTGTGGTTACTGTATGAAATAATTCTTATTTTTGATAAAGAATTATTCCAATATGGTTTCAATAAAAACATTTGATCAGGCGACAGATTTAGAAAAACCAAGACGTGTTTTAAAATACGTTTTAGTTTTTTGTACTTCGGGTGCAACGACTATTTCTGTAGATGAAAATGAATTTCTATTGACTGAAAAAGCTGTAGTTACAATTACTTCCGGGCAAATTCATTATTTCAAAAACATCCAAAATGCAACCGGATTTGTTTTGGAATTTACCTACGCTTTCTTTTGCAAAGATGATAATGACATGGAATTGATTTTCCACAATGGTTTGTTTTGCCATTTTGCAATGAACGAAATGATTACGGTGGATCATCCTGAAATTATTGTTAGGGAATTAGAGGAAATCAGCAAAGAAGTAATCGAAACGCCGTATCAGTATTTAATTTCCATTCACAGCCGAATCGAATTGATTTTGATCGAAATCAACCGTACCAAAATTAATCGCGGCGACGAAATCTACAAACCCGATGCACTTTTTCTTCATTTTCTGGAAACCACTTTACAGAATTTCGAAAAGAATTTATCGGTAAACGAAATCGCAACTTTAATTGGTACTACCGAATCTAAACTCAACGAGCTTTCGAAACTCCACACCAACAAAACAGCTCAAAATGTTATCTTCGGATTGGTTATTTCTGAAGCCAAAAGACTTTTTACTTATGAAAAGCTTTCGGTGAAAGAAGTCGCTTATGCCCTGGGTTTTAATGATCCTTTTTATTTTTCCAATTTCTTCAAAAAACACACGGAGATTTCTCCTAAATCATTCAAAGAAAAAGCTGTTAATTCATAATTACATGCTTTTTCCAAGATTCTCTATTCTTTAGCAAGCGTACTTGCAACATCTTTGTATCTCAATAATTACTAACAAATTAGTATATGAAAAGATATCAGGATTATGCGGCTTTTCTTTTGCGGATTGCATTAGCAGCAGGATTTATGTCCGCCGTTTCGAGTCGTTTAGGATTTTGGGGAAGTTATTCTTCGGGCTGGGAAAGTTTTCTGGCTTACGCCGAAAAAGTAAATTCTTTCGCTCCAAAAAATTGTATTACAACCATCGCCATTACCGCCACTATTGCCGAATCGGTTTTGGCTTTACTCCTACTCATTGGCTATCAAACCCGATTGGCTTCGATTGGCGCCGTAATTCTGACTTTGCTGTTTGCGCTTGCCATGACGTATTCTTTTGGTGTAAAAGATCCGCTTGATTATTCTGTATTTGTATTTGCTATGGGCGCTTTTCTTTTGGCGACTATGGATAACTATAAATGGAGTTTAGATGAAATTAGTATGAAAAATAAAAACAATTAAAATTAAATTACAATGGAAAAACAAATCACAAAAAGCAGTGAAATAGACTGGAAACCTCTTATTGAAGAAGGTATAAACACGGATGGTATTTTTTCAAAAGTATTATCTTTTGATACAATTGCAAACAGACCCAATGCCTTTTTATTAAAATTTGAAGCCGGCGCTTCGTATCCGAATCACATTCACCCCGCCGGAGAAGAAATTTACGTAGTTGAAGGCGAAGTCCGCTCTGGAAAAGACGAATTAAAAAAAGGCGATTATATGTACATGCCACCCGGAAGTACGCACTCGGTGTTTTCGAAAAATGGATGTGTATTGTTGTTTAAAGTCCCGGAGGAAGTGGTGATTTTGAAGTAAAAAAAATTTCCACCATATAAGTCATATAAGATAATTTAAGCTTTGGGTTGAGTTTAAAATTTTAGAAATATAAGCTTTGTTGTTTTTCTTTACTATCGCAAAGAAAAAACTATAGAAACAACCTCAAAGCTTACATGCCCTAAGGTTCTAGCCTGCGTTCCAATGCTTAAATTATCTTATATGACTTATATGGTGAAAAAAAATTATTTAGCTGGTGTTATAATAATATTGCGGTATTCCACAGGACCGTGATCTCCCTGAAGGAATATAGGTCCAGGCTCGGCTTCTTTGCTGTCTATCGCTCCGCCAGTGATTCCGGGAATATACTGATTGTTGATTACTGTTTTACCATTAGCAACAAGGGTCACCATTTTGCCGATAAGAGTAATATCGTATGTATTCCATTCGCCGGCTTCTTTGGCAACCATTTCATTTGGAACCAGAAGCCCGTAAATGGCTCCCATTTGATCCAAAGCAGGTTCCATTCCCTTTCCATCGGTTACCTGTACTTCGTAGCGACCGCGAAGATACACGCCGCTATTACTGCCTTTTGGAATACGAAACTCGATATGAAGTTTGAAATCATTAAATTTTTCATTTGTAAAAAGGTTTACACCCGATTTTGGACTGCGCAAAACACCATTTTCTATAACCCATTGACTGGTACCTTCTGCATGCCAATCTTTGATTGAATTGTCCTTGAGAAGATGAATCGGCTTGCCCCACACTGGTGCAGCAGTACGACGAAGTGTAGGCGCACGAACACCTGTCCACGTTTGCGTTTTACCGTCAACAGTCTGTAGGGTTCCGGATATTATTTCACCTTCAATTTTACCTTCTACGCGAAGATCGTTGCTTCCCTGCTCCCATTGATGTGGTATTGCAAAACTAAATTTTCCATCTTTCAAATGGATTTCAGATATTGGACGGGCACTGCCTACTACGCACATAAATTGTCCTACAAGCGTTGTTCGACCTGAACGTCTGACTTCGAGCCAGGCTGGTGCCGGTTTTCCGTCGACGTCAATGGTTATGTCCCAGCTGCCTTTGAGAGAATCTTTTTCAACTGCATAAAGATTATTGCTGATTATAGTAATAAAAACAATAAATAATAAAGTCATTCCCTTATTCTTGCTAAGGAAATTGGCGAATGATCGGGTTGTGGTTTTCTGGTTCATAAAGTTTTTTTTGGAAATTAAAGTTAGTCAATTTACGATAAATATTGATTCGCGCGAATAGGTTTCGCACCAAACTTAAATAACCATATAAGTCATATAAGGTAATTTAAGCTTTGGGCTGAAGTTAAAATTTTAGAAAATATAAGCGTTTCTATTATTTTGCTATAGCAAAGGAATAACTTAAAAATATTACCATATAAGTCATGTAAGGTTATTTAAGCTTTGGGTTAAGTATAAGAATTTTAAGAATATACGCGTTGTTATTTTTTGCTATTGCAAAGGATTTCGAGATTTTATTTCGCAAGATCAAAACTTATATTTCTAAGACTTTAGCTTTCGCACCAAAGCTTAAATTACCTTATATCACTTATATGGTGAAAAAAAATTACCAAAAATTTGCGAAACCGAATAGTTGCATGTATATTTGCAACCGATTGGCTTCTTAATTAAATTGAATCACTATGAGACGAGACATTTTTCAGGCAATAGCCGATCCGACAAGAAGGTCTATTCTAACCTTAATTGCGCTACAGGCAATGACACCAAATGCCATTGCGGAGAACTTTAATACAACACGCCAGTCTGTTTCGAAACACCTTCGCATCCTTACCGAATGTGATTTAGTAAAACAAGAACAGCGAGGCAGGGAAATTTACTATTCGCTTGAAATTGAAAAGATGAAAGAGGTTGATAAATGGATCAAACAATTCAGAGAAATTTGGGAAACCAAGTTTAATCAGCTAGACGAACTATTAGTAACACTAAAAAACCAGAAAAAATGAAAAACGATTTGCTATTTGATTTTACCGTTGACAAACCTAACAAAACGGTTTACATTACAAGAGAATTTGCTGCAGAATTGCCGCTTGTTTGGGATGCTTTTACAAAAGCGGAACTTTTAGATCAATGGGTGGCACCAAAACCATGGTCAGCCAGAACAAAATACATGAACTTTGAAGTTGGCGGGCGACGATTTTACGCTATGGTAAGTCCGGAAGGCATGGAACGCTGGGCGGTTCAGGAATTTACTTCTATTAGTCCGAAAACCAATTTCAAAATGTACAACACGTTTTCAGACGAAAATGAAAATCGTGTATTACCTGGTTCTGATTGGGATTATAATTTCAGTGAAGAAAATGGCATCACAAAAGTGAATATCAGTATTTATAACGAATCACTGGAACGTTTAGAGATGATGATTGAAATGGGCTTTACAGAAGGCTTTAAAATGTCTGTTGCTAATCTGGAGAAATTATTGGAATCTTTAAAGAAATAGAAATCATGGCAGCTATTAATCCTTACATCCATTTCAACGGAAATGCCGAAGAAGCATTTACGTTTTATAAATCTGTTTTTGGTGGCGAGTTTGCCAATATCAGTCGGTATCGGGACATTTCGAGTGAGCAATATCCAATACCGGAGAACGATCAAAACAGCATTATGCACATTGCCTTGCCTATTGGCAAAACCGGTGTATTAATGGCAAGCGATGTCATGCAGGCTATGGGAAAAGTCAACGAAACCGACAACAGATACACCGTTTCCATCATTGCGGAAAGCAAGGAAGAAGCAGATAAATTATTCAACGGACTTTCAGAAGGCGGAAAAATTGAAATGCCTTTATTTGACGGTCCTTCAGGAAATTATTTCGGAATGTTTGCGGATAAATTTGCCGTTCAGTGGATGGTCAATTATAATCCGAAATTCAGTGGAGAAGTATAGTGGTTGAGAAATAATTTTGTAAATGCGCAGTCTCAAATTGTATAATTCCACAAAGTTACACAGAGGAGACCCGGAGATTCGCAAAGTTTTAGAAAGAAAAGCGCAGAAATAATCAGGTGGTTCCGAAGCTTCGGGAGCAATGTTTTTTCCAATTTAAAACATAGCGCACGGTTTTAACCGCGGGCTATGTTTGATGTATTTCGTAAAGAAGTTAAAAAACTTATATGCCCTAAAGTCCAGTATTCGCACCAATGCTTAAATTTCCTTATATCACTTATATGGTGAAAAAAAAATCACGACAAATCTTTCAATACCGGATACACTTTTTTAAACTTGGTAAAAGCGGCTTCATAGACACTTTTATATGCTGCATTAGGATAAAAAGTTTTTCCGGTTTTATTTTCACTGGTGATATCCTTCCCTATCGATTTCATACCAATCATAACAGCTCCCCAGGCAGAACCTTCAATAGTTTGTGAGGTTTCTACTTCAATCTGAAAAATATCGGCAACCATTTGGAGCCAAAGTTCACTTTTACCAAATCCGCCACTGGCCATTACTGTGGTTTGTTTTCTTTTTTCAGGATCCGGAAGCAAAATTTCTGTAATCTGAAAGAGTCCAAATAAAATACCTTCTAAAGTTGCCCTTACCAAATGTGCCTGAGTATGTGTAATCTGCATTCCTAAAAGCGATCCTTGTGCAGCTGCATCCCAAATTGGTGCTCTTTCGCCTAGTAAATATGGCACAAAAAGCAAACCTTCAGAACCGGCCGATATTTTTTCTGCTTCTTCAAAAAGAACTTCAAAAGACTGATCGGTTTTCAATAAAGTTTCCCTGAGCCATTGCAAAATAATCGCGCCGTTATTTACTGCTCCTAAAACAAGATATTGGTCATCTATCAAATGGTAACACTGCGTTCGCATTTGTTCGTCGAGATAGGGTTGGTCGATGGGTAATCGTACGGCTCCGCTTGTACCAATGGTTAGGGCGATACAGCCTTTATTCATAGCTCCTGTTCCAAGATTTGCCAACGCTCCGTCGCCACCGCCAATTACATAAAGAAAATCATCTGAAACTCCTTTGCATTGATGTGTTACTTCGCAGACTGTGGATAATTGCTCTGGTTTCAGGTTTAAAAAATCCAGAATTTCGGGATCCCATTGTAAAGTATGAATATTTAATAATCCGCTTCCGGATGCCATTGAAGTGTCTGTACAATATTCATTCGTGAGATGATGCCATACATATTCTTTAATACTAATGAATTTATAGGTTTGAGAAAAAATATCGGAATCAAATTCTTTAAACCATGCAATTTTGGTCATGGGCGAAAATGGATGAATCGGGATTCCGGTTTTTCGATAAAAATGTTTTCCTTTTTCAGAATTCTTAATTTTTTCGGCAATCGCATTGGCTCTGTTATCGGCCCATAAAATAGCATCCGTTAACGGTTTACCAGCTTTATCAATAGCAATAATACTTTGCATCGCTGAGCTGAAACTGATAAATTCCGGCTGAATCCCTTTTGTAATTTCTGCAATACAATCTATAACAGTCTGTAAAATCTCTTGCGGATTTTGCACACTCCAATCCGGTTTTGGATGATACATCGGATAGGCATTTGAAACCTGTTTAATTACATTTCCGTGTATATCAAAACAAATGGCTTTTGTGGCCGTGGTTCCAATGTCGATTCCTATATAAAATGATTCCATGTTTTTTACTACTTCAAATCCTTCTTAATCACCAAATACTTCAAATCCGTTTTTCCAACGTTACTAATTCCATGTTCCATATTGGAGGGACAGTAAAAACTGGTATTTGGCCCTGCGATTACGGTTTTTCCGTCAAGATAGAATTGAGCTGTGCCTTCAAGAATGAAAAAGAATTCTTCTTCGACGTGGTGGTGCGGCGCATGCGTAGATTTTCCGGGTTCGACGATACTCATTTTGAGGGTATTTTCCTGAGTAAAGTTTTTATCCCCAAACCAATATTGATAACCCACTTTTGTTTTGGTAGCTTTGTCTAACTCAAAGTGATTGACACAATTTTCAATCGTATATTTTAGTTCTGTTGAAGTCGTTTCTTTTTTTACTTCTTGCGCTTGTACAGATTGTTGCATGAATAATGCAAGAACTGCAATCGTAATGGTTGCCGCTAATTTCATTTTCTTTTTTATTGTAATAATACAAAAAATGCTTTTACGTAGCGCTTAAAAACAAAAAACAAGCTTTATTAGCTTGTTTTTGTTTTATTATTTTCTTTAAAATTTGATCGCAATTTTTCCGATCGTAGTTCCTGATTCCAGCAACTCGTGTGCTTTTTTGAAATTGGAAACTGTCAGGCCGTTTAACGTTGTCTTTAAGGTAGACTGAATTGTACCGTTGTCTAATAAATTGGATAATTCGTTTAAAATATGATGCTGAGAGATCCTATCTTCTGTTTGAAACGTCGAGCGTGTAAACATAGATTCCCAATGAAAACTGATACTTTTAGTTTTTAATTGAAGAAGATTCACATTTTCGTTAGGAGTACTAATAGAACCAATATGTCCCTGAGGTTTAATCAATTCTGTAAATGCCTGCCAATACTGATTGGCATCAACCAAATCTAAAATAAAATCAACTTGCTGAAAACCTGCGTTACGAACTTCTTCGATCAAGTTTTTATGATTTACCACAAAATCGGCGCCTTGTTGTTTACACCATTCGATAGATTCAGGTCGCGAAGCTGTAGCAATTACAGTTAACCCAGCCACTTTTTTAGCCAATTGAATGGCTACTGAACCCACTCCACCGGCTCCGCCAATTATTAAAATGCTTTTGCCATTATCTTTTTCCGGATTAATACGAATTCGGTCAAATAATATTTCCCAGGCTGTTAAACCGGTTAACGGCATTACTGCTGCCTGTTCTATCGAAAGAGATTTTGGTTTTTTACCCACAATACGTTCGTCAATAATTTGATATTCGGCATTACTGCCTTGTTTGGTAATATCGCCTGCATAGTAAACTTCGTCTCCCACTTTAAACAAACTAACCTGATCACCAACTGCTTTTACAATTCCAACAGCATCCCAGCCTATGATTTTTGGGGTTTCTAAAACAGTTTCTTTGGCACTATTCTGGCGAATCTTAAAATCTACCGGATTAACAGAAATGGCTTCGATTTTAACTAATAAATCGTGCGCTCCGGGAACTGGTTTTGGTATTTCAAATTCAATAAAACTATCTTCTTTTTCTATTGATAATGAGGTTTTAAATCCTATTGCTTTCATCTTTTTTATCTTTTGATTTAAACTAATAACACAAAGATACTCACAAAGAAGAATCTGGAAATTGTACAAATCCGTTATGAATTTGTATATGTTTGTCTTTTTGAATTATTAATATATTGAACTTAAACTGGATGAAGTCCAGCCCTACAATATTTATCATTCCTTCGGAATTTTTACTTGTTTGCTTTTTTTATCTTATAGTTCTACTGCTAGAAGTTCTTTTCCTAAATTATGTAAGGCGCTTTCTATTTTTAGACGCTGTTCTAACCTTGGATTTCTGTGACCTGATGCGTAATGCTGAATTTGTTTTTGATTTATACCTGTAATTCTTTCAAGTGCTGAGTTTGTAAATATTCCTTTGTAATAATTTAATAAACTCGCCGTATCGAACTTATAAACTAACGTGTATTCTTTTTCTAAAAAACCTGGTTTATTTTCTTCATCTAATTCTTTTAATGTCTCAATACAGTCTAATACATCTTGTTTGCATTCCTGAACTGTGTTACCACCACCAACTATCGCTTTTTCATTTTCAGCATAACCCCAAAAGCCATCTTCGTTTCTTTCGATAATAATTTTAATTGTTTTCATAATTACCTATTTTTTTAAGATGCTAAAGCCCCATCTCTTTTCTTAATTTCTGTTCTAATCCTTTTCCAATTTCTTTTGATCCATGATTCGGAATAACAACTTGTTTACCATCTTTTTGATAAATCTCATGACTTCCTTTGCCTTGCCTTACGAATACCCAGCCATTCCGCAAAGCTTCTCTAATAAATTCTTTTGATTTCACTATCTAAATGATTTTACAAAGATAGTAGAATTACTATCTTAAAATTATTTTTTATTACAAATTTTAAAAATCAAAGATAGCATTGTTAAAACAAAAAGTAGGAAAATATATATAATTATAAATTTTTGAAAAACTAAATCTCTCGCCTAGCCCCGATAGAAGTGTAAATCCTTTTGTGTCCGCCGCGGCGGACACAAAAGATTGAAACGGATAGCGGGACAACTCGTCTTAAAAACATAATTCTTCTGCTCCTAAAAAAGAATATCCCACTCCAGCGGGAGCACCTTACTCATGAACAAAAAGAAATTAACACGAGAACCATAAAAACAAACTATATTAGCCTTTCATTTTTTCAAAGCAATCTTTAAACCTTTTTATAATGAACCAACTCCAAATTAAAATAAAATCACTCCTTATATTCATTATTACTTTTGCTTTTACAAATTTTATATACGCTCAGCTATCAGAAGAAAAAAAACATAACTTAATAGCGAAAGGCGCAGTTCTCACTAAACTATCAGACCAATACAGTTTTACAGAAGGACCTGCCGCAGATAAAAAAGGAAATATTTATTTTACCGATCAGCCTAATAACAGAATCATGAAATGGTCGGTTAATGGTGAACTTTCTATTTTTATGGAAAATGCGGGAAGAGCTAACGGCTTGTATTTTGATCATGCAGGCAATCTGTTGGCTTGTGCTGATGAAAAAAATGAAATTTGGAAAATAGACCAAAACAAAAATATTACGGTATTAGTGAATGACTTCGAAGGAAAAAGGCTTAATGGTCCTAACGACCTATGGGTTGATCCAAAAGGCGGTATCTATTTTACAGATCCTTTTTACAAAAGAGATTACTGGACACATACCTCCAAAGAAATAGAGAAAGAATGTGTTTACTATTTATCTCCGGATAAATCTAGAATTACAAACGTTGACAATGACCTTGTAAAACCGAATGGCATTATTGGAACTTCCGATGGAAAAATGTTATTCGTAGCGGATATAGGAGCCAACAAAACATATTCATATACAATAAACAGTGATGGTTCTTTAGGCAAAAAAACGCTGTTTACTGAATCAGGTTCAGATGGAATGACAATAGACAAATTCGGAAACATTTATTTAACCGGAAAAGGCGTTACGGTATTTAATCCACAAGGAGAAAAAATAGCCCATATCGATGTTCCTGAACCGTGGACAGCCAATGTTTGTTTTGGAGGAAAAAAACGTAAGACATTATTTATTACTGCCGGTAAAAGTGTTTATACGATAGAAATGAACGTTAGGGGAATGAAATAATTAATGTATAATCATTCTGGATGCGTATGTTCAATTCCCCCTGCTCCTAAAAATGAACCCCACATTAGATCCTAAACTTTATAAATAAAACTTAAAATTCTTCTTTTGATTTTGAATATATGTAGTCAACTACGTAAATTTGCATACAAATTATTTGTTATGGTATTAGAAAAATCAAAATCCTTGGTATTAGGGAATCTTTTGCAGCGTTTGACGGAGAACTTGCGTAAAGAAGCGCAACTGTTTTACAGAAGTCAGAATATTGATTTTGAACCGAAATGGTTTCCGGTAATTTATGTCCTTTCGCAAAGAAAAGCAATTAGTGTGGTGGAACTTTCTCAGGAAATTGGGTACTCTCACCCCACTACAATTTCGCTTTTGAAAGAATTAGAAAAAAAGGAACTCATTGGTTCTGCTAAAGATGCTAAAGACGAGCGAAAACGACTCATTACACTTACAGAAAAAGCAAATGAACTCATACAACAATTGCAACCCTTGTGGGCTGTTATGACGCAGGCTTTAGTGGAATTGACGGATACTGAAAATAATTTGTACAAAGCCATAAACGAAGTAAATCAAAACTTAAAAACAAAAAATCTTTTTGACCGAATGACAACAATTAAAGAAATGAACCTACATGCTTCTGAAAAAGCAGTAGAAAACGATATTAAAGTAGAAAAAATTGAAGATCATAAATTAGAATCGATCGCATTTGCCATTAGAAGGCAAGTTTTTGTTGAAGAGCAAAATGTATCGCAGGAACGCGAATCGATGGATGATACTGAGGCGATTCATTATTTGGCAACGGTCAACGGTTTGCCTGCCGGAGCGGCGCGCTACAGAATAATGGAGAAAGGAGCAAAAATTGAACGTATTGCGGTTTTGAGTTCTTATCGAGGAAAGAAAGTTGGAGAAGCAATTCTGAAAAAAATTGTTGAAGATTTACACGACGAAAAGAAGATTTATCTTTATGCACAGGTTAATGCTAGTCCATTTTATATTAAAAACGGATTCAGACAAACAAACAATTTTTTCCTCGACGCCGGAATTGAGCATGTCGAAATGGATTTGGTTAAATAAAAATAGAATAGCATTTCTTGGCAGGGCATATTATTGCTAAGAAATGCTTAATGATTTTTTAAATTCGGATGGAGAAATTCCAGTGCTTTTCATCATGAATTTATTAAAATGACTGCTATCAATAAAACCTAAATCGTTACTAATTTCTGAAAAAGTTAAGTTGTTTTTGCTCAATTTTTCGGTTACCACCTTAAGCTTGGTTTGTACAATATAATCTCTCAAAGTAATATTTAAATGGTTTTTAAAATACTCTCCTATATAATGGATCGAGACATTAAAATAACTGGCCATTTCTTTTTTCTTCAATAAATGCGGATTAGCAATGTTCGATCGGATATAACTTAAAATCGTATCAATCTTCAGTATTTCGGTAGTTTGTAAGCTTAGATTATTTTCATTTAAAATGGCATTTCGACGAATGATTTGAATTAGTGCCGTCATTAAACTTTTGATTATAACTTCATTTTGCCCTTTTGGCTTAGCAACCTCATCTAATATTCTTACAATAAGTGTTTCGCAAAAAGCTTTGTCCTCTTCCAGGAAAATTAAATTTCCATTGGTCTGATTGTGGTAATAAAACAATTTTTCGATCTCTTCAATTTCTTTTTTATTCGAAAAGAAATTAGGCAAGAAACGCAGACAGTGAAACTTTGTTGGTTTTAAGGTTTTGAACGAATGATAATCTTTTGGCGTAAGCAAATAAATATCTTGTTCTTTATAATTGTGATGAATTGAATTTAGAATATGATTTCCAGTTCCGTATTCAATGTAAAGTAATTCGAAAAAATTGTGTCTGTGGACTTCTTTCTTCCATGTTAATTCTTCGACAGAATAAATTTCGAAATCTTTGTATATAAAAAAGGTGTCTTTCATAATCCTTAATTTTTACAAATATAACCTATATTATTACATCAGCTATTAAGTAGTAACCCATTTACTTTGCATCTATAATTAAAACCTAAAACTACAACATGAACTCAGAAACAATAAAAATAGGAATTCTTGGAATTGGTGGAATCGGCGGCTTTGTTGGTGCCCCATTGGCAAATAAATACAAAGGTAGTACAACCAAAATCATTTTTATTTGCAGAGGTGAAACCAAAAATACCATTCAGAGTGAAGGTTTGCTGTTTGAGTCTAAAGGCGAAGCAGAAACTATATTTCCCGATGTAGTATCTGATAATCCAACAGCAATAGGAATTTTGGATGTTTTGATTCTTACCTCGAAATCTTATTCTATAAAAGAGGTGCTTTCTGCTTATAAAGATTGTATCAATGCGGACACTGTTATAATCACGTTGCAAAATGTGGTAAATGCAGCAGAAATTATACGTGAGACTTTGCCGCAGGTGGGCCAAATTATGGAAGGTTGTATTTATGTAGCTTCGAATGTGAAGAAGCCAGGACACGTACAACATGTTGGCGGACCAGGGAAAATTTTTGTTGGCGGAAAAGAAAATAAACCTTTGATAGATTTGCTAGCAGCCGGAGGTTTAGACATTACGTATCTGGAAAATTTCAACGAAACGCTATGGAAGAAATATTTGTTTGTTGCGCCGGTTGCAGCCATAACTTCTGCCTATAAAGTTACTTTTGGTCAGCTATTGGAAGATCAAAATCTAATGCATATTTTGGAAAATATGATGATTGAAATTCAATCGCTAGCTATCAAAAACAATATCAATCTAACTAACGAAGACATTGAAACGGCTAAAGATTTATTGATTAAATTTCCTTTTGAATCGAAATCGTCTTTGCAATTGGATTTTGAAAACAACAATAAAACTGAAAAACAATTTTTGGTTGATTATGTAATTGAAAACGCTCATAAATACGGAATCGAAACTCCTTATTATAATGATGTCAATGATAAAATAAAAACTTTATATCGTTTATAATAATCTATATTTAAACTGGACTGAAGTCCAGCCCTACAATATTGTTAGAGCCTCTGGCTCTTTTAGATTGACCATATAGATTTAAATTCCGGAGGAATGATCAATATTGTAGCGCTGGATTTCAGTCCAGTCTCGTATGGTTTTGCATTTGTTTTTTTATCATCTTATGAAAACTAAACCTCTCTCCTAGCCCCGATAGAAGCGGTATCCTTTTATGGTGGGGTTCACCATAAAAGATACAAGTGGATAGCGGGACTAAACGCGTAAAGAAAACGGAAATTTCTGCTCCTTAAAAATCAACTTATATTAAAATTTGAATGGATTTTTATTCCTCAGAAAGAAAATGAGACGTTTTTATAATTAGAAAAGTATCAAAATGACCTTAGTCGCAATTGAATTTTAGTTAAACTTTAATTAAAATTAGATTTTCAGAAAATATAAAATCTCTCAAAAGGCCTGATTTTACTACTACTCTAATGTTCTCTATGACAGAATAAGAAAAAATTATAATGAATTTGTACTATAATCAGAAAATCGGTATTACATTTGCCTAACAGTGTTAGATTATTTAATACTCATCAAAATGGCAAGTAAAGATCGTATATTAAGACAAAAAGAAGAGACAAGAAATAACATTCTTGAAGCTGCTTATTCTATCGTAAAAGAAGAAGGATGGCAAGGTCTGAGTATGCGAAAGATTGCTGACAAGATTGAATACACTGCCCCTATTATCTACGAATACTTCTCTAATAAAGAAGCTATTTTAAATGAATTAACCGGTAAAGGTTTTATTAAATTATCGAAGGAATTGCAAAATGCCAGAGCTAAATTTGATAAACCGGAAGACCAATTAGAAGCCATGTGGATGGCGTATTGGGATTTTGCCTTTACAGATACCGAAATGTATCAGGTTATGTTTGGTGTGCAAATGAATTGTTGTTCCCAACAATGTTCGGCTGCAGAAGCACCTTATAAATTGTTCACCGCAGTGATTGCTGAAATTATGAAAAACAGTAATCCGAGCCCTGAAGTTATCAAACAAAAATATTTTACTTTCTTTTCTGTTATTCATGGTTTAATTGCGATTAACATCATTAACAAAAGCGAAGTAATGGAAACCATCAACAATCAAATCCTGAAAGATGCGATTGGTGGTATCATCAAATCAATACAGTAAAAAAATTTTCCATTATACTTAACAGTGTTAGAAAATTTAATTAAAGTAATTTAGTAACCTTTTTTTACTATTTACTTAACAGTGATAAATAATTTAATACCGATTTTTTAAACAATCGGAATGGGCTCACTATTACGGAATTTTGCGCCCTTTAACTTAACAACGTTAGATAATTTAATTCAATTAATTATGAATACCGGGAATGCCAGAATACAAAAGATTTTAACTCAAATGAATGTCCAACAAATTAAAACTAATACGAAAATGAAAAATGTAATTATAACCAGTTTTATTCTGGCACTTGTACTAAGTAGTTGTGCAGATAAAGCGCAGGCTCCTGCTCCGGCAGCCCCACTCCTGCCTGTTTTAGCGATTCAAAACTCTGATGCTGTTACTGATGCTGAATATCCGGCTTCGATACAAGGAACTGTAGACGTAGAGATTCGCCCACAAGTAAGCGGAAACCTTGATCGCGTTTTAGTAGATGAAGGTGCTTATGTAAGTAAAGGTCAAACTTTATTCAAAATAAATGAACGTCCTTTCCGCGAGCAATTAAACAATGCTTTGGCTAGCCTTCATGCGTCTGAAGCGGCTTTGATCAACGCTCAGTTAGAAGTAGATAAATTAACTCCTTTAGTTCAAAACAAAGTAGTTTCTGATTATCAGTTGAAAACGGCTAAAGCGTCTCAAAAAATTGCTGCTGCTAATATCGAGCAAGCAAGAGCAATGGTAGCATCTGCCAGAATTAATTTAGGGTATACTAATGTGACAGCCCCTGTTAGTGGTTACATTGGAAGATTGCCTAAAAAACAAGGAAGTTTAGTTTCGGCTACTGATATTGAACCGTTAACCAAACTTTCAGATGTACACGAAGTTTTTGTTTACTTCTCTCTTGGTGAAACTGATTTCATCAAATTCAAATCACAATATGCAGGAAATACGTTAGGTGATAAAATCAAAAAATTACCTCCTGTAACTTTGATTTTGGCTGATAATAATGCTTATGCACAATCAGGAAAAATTGATATGGTGGATGGTCAATTTGATAAAAACACAGGTGCTATTACTTTAAGAGCCACTTTCCCAAATGCAAACGGAACATTACGTTCTGGAAACACAGGAAAAATTCGTTTAGGAATCAATCATGACGATGCGATTCTGGTACCACAATCGGCTACGATAGAAATGCAGGATAAAGTATTTGTTTACACGCTTAACAAAGGGAATAAAGTAAACAAAATGCCTATCACGATTATTGGTAAAAGCGGAACTAACTATCTTATTGGTGAAGGTGTAAAATCTGGCGACCAAATTGTTTTAAGCGGAATTGATAAACTTCAGGAAGGACAAGTGATCCAACCTCAAAAATCGACTTCTGAAGTTGCCCAAATAATTAACAAAAAATAATTTTTACGACAATGTTCAAAATATTTATACAAAGACCTGTACTGGCAACCGTAATCTCCATTTTATTGGTGATCCTGGGTGTACTTGGACTTACAAAATTGCCTTTACAACAGTTTCCTGATATTGCGCCTCCCTCGGTTTTGGTTACGGCGGTTTATCCGGGAGCGAATGCCGAAACGGTTTTACGTTCGGTTGCACCATCTCTGGAAGAATCTATAAATGGTGTTGAAAACATGACGTACATGAGTTCAACAGCGAGTAACGATGGTACGCTTGCGATTACTGTTTTCTTTAAATTAGGTACAGATGCCGATCAGGCCGCAGTTAACGTTCAGAACAGAGTTGCCCAGGCAACGAGTCAGTTGCCTGCAGAGGTTGTTCAGCAAGGTGTAATCACCGCGAAACAACAAAACAGTTTCATCATGGCGATTGGTATGTACACAGAAGACGAATCGAAATACGATCAGACTTTTGTTGCCAATTATGCTCAAATTAATATTATTCCGGAGATTAAACGTATTCCGGGTGTAGGTGCTGCCAGTATTTTTGGTGGAGTTAAAGATTACTCGATGAGAGTTTGGTTAAATCCAACTCAAATGTCGACTTACAATGTGACGCCAAATGAAGTTATGGCAGCTATCCAGGACAAAAGTTTAGAGGCTGCTCCGGGTAAATTTGGAGAAAGAAGTAAAGAAGTTTTTGAATACGTAATTAAATACAAAGGGAAACTTACCAAACCGGAGGATTATCAAAACATTGCGATTCGTTCGAATGCAGATGGATCTATTCTTCGTTTAAAAGATGTTGCCAGAGTGGAGCTTGGTGCTTACTCTTATAACAGTTTAACTCGTTTGAACGGTAAAAAAGGAGTTGTAATTGGTGTTATTCAGTTAGCAGGTTCTAACTCAAATGAAATTCAGATTGCGATTAATAAATTGATGGTGAAAGCCTCAAAAGATTTCCCGGCAGGGATAAAACACAATATTTTCTACAGTACAAAAGTATCCTTAGACCAATCGATCGAACAGGTTGAACATACTTTAATTGAAGCTTTTATACTGGTATTTATAGTTGTTTTCATCTTCTTACAGGATTTCAGATCAACATTAATTCCGGCCATTGCTGTACCTGTAGCAATTTTAGGAACGTTCTTCTTCATGCAGTTATTCGGCTTTTCGATCAACCTTTTAACGCTTTTCGCTTTAATTCTGGCGATTGGTATTGTGGTGGATGATGCGATTGTCGTCGTCGAAGCCGTGCATGCGAAAATGGAGCATAAACACTTGTCTCCAAAAGTAGCCACACATGAAGCAATGCACGAAATAACGGGTGCTATTATCTCGATTACGCTGGTAATGGCTGCTGTATTCCTGCCGGTCGGTTTTATGGAAGGTTCAACCGGGGTTTTCTATCGTCAGTTTGCTTTTACGATGGCGATTGCAATTGTAATTTCAGCCGTAAACGCTTTGACATTGTCCCCTGCCCTTGCCGCTTTATTCTTAAAAGATAATCATGCTGCACACGAAGGAGATGCTCCATATAAAAAACAAGGATTTAAAGAAAAATTCTTTACCGGATTCAACAATAGTTTTGAATCATTGACCAACCGTTATGTTGGCGGATTAAAATTCTTAATTCGTAACAAATGGGTTAGTTTAGGTGGATTGGCTTTAATTACTTTCGCTACGATTGTAATGGTGAAAACTACTCCTGCCGGATTTATCCCAACAGAAGATCAGGGATTTATTGCTATTGCTGTTAATACGCCTTCTGGAACATCATTAGATGGAACTCAGAAAGTAATGACAGAAGCAGAAAACACTTTAAAAAAATTGGGTGCATCACGATTTGTAACTGCTATTTCTGGTTTCAACTTATTGACGAATTCTACAAGCCCATCATCAGCAGTAGTTTTCGTATTGCTTAAACCAAATGAAGAACGTGGCGAGGTTAAAAATATTGAAGAAATTATGAATCAGGTTCGTGGCCAATTAGGTGCAATTTCAGGCGGAAGTTTCTTCGTATTTAGTTTCCCAACTGTTCCCGGATTTAGTAACGTTGAGGCATTAGATTTGGTTCTTCAGGATAAAACCGGAGGTAAACTGGATAAATTTAGTGGAATCTCACAAAACTTTATTGGTGAAGTAATGAAACGCCCTGAAATTGCTGTAGCCTTTACCAGTTTCAAAGCAGATTATCCTCAATTACAATTGGATATCAATGACGAAAAAGCAGATCAGTTAGGTGTTAAAGTAAAAGATATTCTGCAAACGATGCAGGCTTATTTTGGTAGCGCACAAGCCTCTGACTTCAATAGATTTGGTAAATATTACAGAGTTGTAGTTCAGGCTGATATTGCCGACAGAGCAGATCCATCAGCTATTGACAGAGTTTTTGTAAAAAACAAAAATGGCGAAATGGTTCCGATAAACACTTTAGTAAAACTAAGCCGTATTTATGGTTCTGAAACTGCTTCGAGATACAACTTGTTTAACTCGATTTCGATTAATGCGATTCCGAAACCAGGATTTAGTTCCGGAGATGCCATTAAAGCAATTGAAGAAGTAGCAGCTCAACAATTACCTGCAGGATATAGTTATGAATGGTCAGGACAAACCCGTGAAGAAATTTCTTCCGGAGGTCAGTCGGCAACGATTTTCTTACTGTGTTTGATATTCGTCTATTTCTTACTTGCCGCACAGTACGAAAGTTATATTTTGCCTTTAGCCGTAATCTTATCCATACCTGCAGGAATTTTTGGAGTATTTGTAGCGATTGGATTAACAGGAATTGAAAACAACATTTATGTGCAAGTTGCATTGGTAATGTTAATTGGATTACTCGCCAAGAATGCGATTTTGATTGTCGAGTTCGCCGTCCAGAAACGAAAATCCGGACAGGCCCTGGTTAAAGCTGCTATAGATGCTGCCAAATTACGTTTACGTCCAATTATCATGACGTCACTGGCTTTCGTAGTAGGATTAATTCCGATGATGAGTGCCAAAGGACCATCAGCACAAGGTAACCACTCGATTAGTATTGGTGCCGCCGGAGGTATGATTTCAGGAGTAATTCTAGGGTTGTTGATCATCCCGGTTTTATTCATCGTATTCCAACATTTACAAGAAAAAGTTACCGGAAAACCGGTAGCAGTAATTCATAACGGAGAAGAAAAATAAATATGGAAAATTATATAACGACAATTCTGGTGGCCATCATATTTGGCATCGGGTATATATCGTACAGAATCTCAAAAGATCTTGAAGCTAAAAAAGATACTTGTACAGAAATTTAATGACAAAATATAAAATGAAAAAGTATATAACCAAAATCGTGATGGTCGCTATTTTGATCACCACATTAATATCCTGTTCTGTTTCGAAGGATATTGAAACTCCAAAAGATGCACTTCCTGAGAATTTCAGGAATGCATCGGTTTCAAAAGATACGACAAGTATTGCTGATCTGGAGTGGAAAAACTTCTTTACAGAAAAAGATATTATCAAGCTTATTGACAGTGCGGTAGTTCGAAATAACGATTTGCAAATCGCTACTAAAAACATCGAAATTGCGCAATACCGATTTACACAATCAAAATGGAATAATGTTCCTCAGGTGAATTTGGGTGTCACAGCAAGCACTAGTAATCCGTCAGACAATAGTTTTACGGGGAAAAATCTGGGTCAGGCTTTGGGTCAAAATCACATTAATGATTTCACTGCAGGTGCAACACTTTCATGGGAAGCAGATATTTGGGGGAAGATCAAAAATCAGAAAAAAGGAGCATATGCTGAGTATCTTCAATCTGAAGAGGTAAAAAAAGCGTTGCAGACAACTATTGTTGCTGATGTTTCTAAAGGATATTACAATCTATTGATGCTGGATGCACAATTGGAAATTGCCAGACAAACCCTAAAACTGAATGACAGTACAACCAGTATCATCAAATTGAAATATGATGCAGGACAAGTTACTTCATTGGCTATTCAGCAATCGGAAGCGCAGAAATTAAACTCAGCGCAATTGATTCCGTTATTGGAGCAAAACATTGCCATTCAGGAAAATGCTTTGAGTGTGCTGACTGGATCTTTTCCGGATTCAAAAGAAAGAACGATTCGTTTGAGTACTATTGCTGTAAAAAACAATGCTGCTATTGGAATTCCGTCTTCACTAGTAAGCAGAAGACCAGATGTAAAAAGTGCTGAATTGGCTTTAAAAGTAGCTAATGCCAATGTCGGAATCACAAAAGCCGATTTCTATCCTGCATTGAGAATTACAGCGCAGGGCGGAGTAAATTCGTTCGAAGCCAGCAATTGGTTTACTATTCCAGCTTCTTTATTCGGAACTGTTGCGGGAGGTTTAACACAACCTTTATTCAACAATAAAAGAGTAAAAACGCAATATAATATTGCTGTTGTTGAAAGAGAAAAAGCCGTGATCAATTTCAGACAGTCTGTTTTAGTAGCCGTTAGTGAAGTTGCTGATGCTTTGGTTGCTGTTGAAAAATTACAACAACAAGAAGCATTCTTGCAAGAACGTGTAAAAACGCTGCAACAAGCAATTAAAAATGCCAATCTGTTATTTAAAAACGGAATGGCGGAATACCTTGAAGTACTTTCTGCGCAAGCAAGTTTATTGCAAAGCGAATTAGAATTAGCTGATATAAAAAGAGCACAACTTTCTGCCAATACCGAGTTATATCGCGCATTGGGCGGAGGTTGGAGATAATACCCGTTTTAATTATTTATTTATTTGAGATGACGCTGTGAGACTTCGGTTTTGCAGCGTTTTTTTTTGTTTAACCGCAAGGGACGCTAAGGGGTTACGCAATGTTCGCAAAGTGTTTTGTTTAGCTCTCGCAAAGTCGCAAGGTCGCAAAGTTTTTCTTTAATTGTGTTGAAAATGGCACGCAGATCACGCGGGTTTTGGCGGATTGTCGCGGATTTTTTTTATTTTCTTATGGATTTTTCTATCCGCATTTTGTCACCCTGAGGAACGAAGGTCACACTAGAAACTCCGTACAGAAAGTCGCTCGCAGATTTTGCAGATCCAGCAGATTTCTTTCTTCTTGCCTCTTGCTTCTTACCTCTTTCCTCTATATTCTTTTCTCTATATTCTTTTCTCTTGCTTCTTGCTTCTTGCTTCTCGCCTCTCAATCTAAAATCAACCCTCTAAAACCTAAAATCACTCAATCTGTCCCAAATGACCCCAAAATAGTCGTAAATAACTATTCCGTAAGAAAAATAAGAGTAGTAGATTTGTATTAAATAATTAACTGATAACTATTTAAAAATAAACCACATGAAAAAAGCAAAGATTATTTTCTGGATTACTACAACTATTATTTTCTTGTTTGAAGGCGTTATGCCAGCGTTGACTTCTCAGTCTGAAATGGCTAAAGAAGGAATCAGGCATTTGGGCTATCCTGAATATTTTGGAAACGCTTTAGTTGTATTTAAAATTTTAGGAGTTTTAATTCTGGTTATTCCATCAATTCCTAAAAACGTAAAAGAATGGGCTTATGCCGGATTTGGATTCGATTTTATATTTGCTTCGATCAGTCATTTTGCTGTTGACGGGGTTAATTTTCAATCCTTTTTTCCTTTAATCTTTTTAGTTATTCTGGCTATTTCATACCATTATTATCATAAAATCGAACGCTATAAAAATATTGCGTTATAAACTTTTTAGACGATGATAGAAGTTTTCAAAACAAATGTTCAGGAAGTCGAGCAATCTATACTGATTGTGGGGAAGCTTCTTGAGCATTTTCCAAACAGTGCTATCAATTTTGATTTGGAAGACTGCGATAGGATTTTGCGAATTCATGGCGCTTCCATTTCACATAAAAAAATTATTGAAGTTCTCGATTCGTACGGTTATCATTGTGAAGTGTTATTGTAATCAAAACATAATCATTTGATTTTTAAATATTTAATTTAAAATTGTAAATTTGGATAATCAGTAATCATCAAATCATACAAAATGAATATTCCAAAAAATCATCAAACCGTAATGCCGTATTTAATTTTAAATGGAGCATTAAACTTTATCGACTTCACAAAAAACGTTTTCAATGCGACCGTCTTGCATGCACCTAAATTACGTGACGACGGAACTGCTCAACATGCTGAAATTACCATTCACGGAAGTACTATTATGGTAACGGATGCAACTAATGATTGGAAACCACAAACGGCAAACTTATTTGTTTATGTCCCGAATGCCGATGAAAGTTTCAAAAAAGCACTTGAAGAAGGTGCTACAGAATTGATGGGATTAAGCGATCAGGAATATGGCCGGACTTGTGGCGTAACTGATCCTTTTGGAAATGTCTGGTGGATCACATCAGTAAATGAATTCACAATTTAAATCAGAAAAATGAAAACAACTCTTCAAACCAACATTGTTGAAACATTCAAAAATTTAAACGAAATCCATTCGAAGTTTTCTGAAGCAGAGCTCAATACAGTACCTTATCAGGGAAGCTGGACGGCAGGGCAAACAACGCAGCATATTCTTAAAGCCTGTTCTGGTTATGCCGCATTATTTTTAGGAAAAACAGAAAAAACGAACAGAAAGCCAGATTTGTACATTAAAGATATTGAAGCTCTTTTTTTAAACTTCAACATAAAAATGAACTCGCCGGATTATCTGCTACCTGAAATTACGGACTACAATAAAAATGAACAAACTCTAGAGCTGCTCAATAAAGAATCTGATTTATTAACCCTGGCTGAAATTCATGATTTAACATTAACTTGCCTTGATTTTCAAGTTCCAGGATTTGAAAAATTTACTATTTTAGAATGGATTTCTTTCGCGTTAATTCATACACAACGACATACCCATCAATTGAATACTATTTATAAGATGTTGACCAAAATATAAAATCATAATTTTAACCCTCCAAAACCAAACCTCAAAAACCATAATATATGAAATCAAAAAGCGGAACAATATTTTTATCGGGTTTAATTGCAGGTACACTCGACATACTTGCAGCTCTTATTATTTATGATCTCATTTTGCAAAAAACGACCTCTATCAAAATTCTTCAATCCATTGCTTCTGGAATATTTAAAAAAGAGGCTTATTCCGGTGGTTCGCAAATGGCGTTGTATGGTTTATTATTACATTATTTTATTGCCCTTACCTTTGCCTGGTTTTATTTTACTATTTATCCCTATTTCAATTTTCTAAAAAAGAATACCTTACTATCAGGGATTTTATACGGAATTTTTGTCTGGATCATAATGAATCTCGTGGTTTTACCAACTGTATTTCCAGGTCTTCCGGAAAAACACCTCGATTTTCCTTTAATTTTATCTATATTGATTTTAATCTTTTGTATCGGAATCCCAATTGCCTTTATTACAAGAAAACATTATTCGTTGCACCGTTAAACAATATTAGGTCACATTCGCGGTTAACAGTGAAAACTGAAAACTGAGAATGAGACCAAAACCTGAAGCTTAAAACTTACAGAAACAAAACTTTTAATACCTAAAAAAAGCGAAACTAATAATCTGTTTCGCTTTTTTTATGAATAGTACAAAAGCATCATTCGTTAACGTTAATTTATTACTTGCAATACCTTATAAACCAGTTTTTTGGATTAATTTTATAATCCCCCACTTCTTATTACATAATTCCCATATCAATCCTTTTGAGTTAATTTTTTGCTCGATTGGATTAATAGCCCCTCTATTCATAAAGTAATTTTAGCTTAATAAAATTTAAGAGATGGAATTGGCAGTAACGCAAAGTTTAATTGCAACAAAACACGGTGTAATTTTAGAAAAAACAGAAAGGGCATTTGAAGAACTAGGCGTTTTAAATCCTGCCATTTATCAGGACGGGAATACAGTACACATGTTTTACAGAGCTGCTAAAAAGGGTAATTTTTCAACTATTGGTTATTGTCGTTTTGAAGGCCCGACAACTTTAGTAGAAAGACATAAAGAGCCCATTTTTGTACCAGAATATATTTATGAAATTCATGGCGTTGAGGATCCTCGTATCACCAGGATTGATGATACTTTTTATATGACGTATGTTACTTATGACGGAATAAATGCTAGTGGCGCTTTGGCAACTTCAAAAGACCTGACTAAGTTTAAAAAGAAAGGAATTATTACGCCAAAATTTATTTTGCATGATTTTACTAATCTGATTAGAAATCATTTATTAAATCCAGGTATTGCAAAAATATTGGCTTTTAATACGGCAAGAAATTATCCGTTGACTGAAACAATGAAGGAACATTTGTTTGTTTGGGATAAAAATGTGGTGCTTTTTCCAAAGAAAATAAATGGGAAATTTGTGGCTTTACATCGATTATTCCCTTCTATTCAAATCGTTACTTTCGAAAAAAAGAAAGATTTAACGGTTGATTTTTGGAAAGATTATATAAAAAACCTGCCAGATCATATTGTAATGGAGCCAAAATACGATCACGAAACAAGTCATATTGGCCCTGGCGCCCCTCCTATTGAAACAGAAGATGGCTGGTTATTAATTTATCATTCAGCAGAAAAGCGGGAAAAAGGATTGGTTTATCATGCTTCAGCAGTTTTATTAGACCTTGAAAATCCTCAAAAAGTTTTGGCCCGATTGCCAAAACCCATTATTACGCCTGCAGAATATTATGAACGACACGGTTATGTAAATTATGTTGTTTTCCCAACGGGAACAGCCATTTTTGATGACCAATTATATATTTATTACGGTGCCGCCGATGACAAGATTGCGGTGGCTTCTTTGAACCTTAACGACTTATTAACGGAACTAAAACAGAATCCCAATGAAAACGATATCAAATAAATCGAAAATAGTTTTTCTATCTACCTTTCCTCCAACACAATGTGGAATAGCTACTTACACGCAGGATACCATTAAAGGAATTACAGATGTTTTTGGTAAATCAGTAACTTGTGAAATTTGCGAATTGGTCAATGAGCCAAAAGCAAAACCAACACAGGCCTTTACCTTAAATACAAAAGATAAAGCCGAATATGCTAAAGTTGCTGAACAAATCAATAATGACAAATCGGTAAAACTAGTCCATATTCAACATGAATTTGGTTTATTTGGAGGAAACTATGGCGATTATTTGCTAGACTTTTTAAACGTTATTAAAAAACCGCTTACTTATACTTTTCATTCTGTTATTCAAAATCCGAATAATGAATTGAAAACTTTTGTAAAATTGTTGTTGAGTTACAGCAATTCGGTTTTTGTAATGACCAATCAGTCAAAAGAAATTTTGATGAGAGATTACGACATAGATGAAAAAATAATTACTTGTGTACCACACGGAACTCATATTGTAATTTATGAAACTCCGGATCAGGCAAAACAAAAATTCGATATTCAGGACAGAAAAGTGCTTTCTACTTTTGGACTTTTAGGAGAAGGAAAAAACATTGAAACCGGACTTCAGGCATTACCTAAAATCATCGAAAAAGAACCAAATGTCTTGTATTTAATTATTGGAAAAACACATCCAAATTTAATTAAAGACGGGGTTGATGCTTATCGTGATAAACTGGAAGGCATTGTTGAATATTTAAATTTAAAAGACAACGTACGCTTTATTAACCAATATCTGGATACCAATGAGCTTTTAGATTATCTGAAAGCAACTGATGTATATCTGTTTACTTCAAAAGATCCAAATCAGGCAGTAAGCGGAACATTTTCTTATGCAATGAGTTGCGCTTGTCCGATGGTAGCTTCAAAAATCCCGCATACTTTAGAAGTTTTAACATCTGACTGCGGTATTTTGGTTGATATCGGAAACGTAGACCAATTTGCAGAGGAAACAATAAAATTACTTGCTGATGATAAATTGAGAGAAGAAATGGGAATCAATGCATTTACAAAAATGCGTGCCTCATCTTGGGAAAACGTTGCCATCACGCACATGAACACATATAAAACTTTAATGGAGAATCCTGCTGAAATTAAATTCACTTATCCTTCAATTCAGTTAAGACATATCAAAAAATTAACTACTGATTTAGGAATCATACAATTCAGTAAAATCTCCATTCCAGATCTTTCCTCAGGATATACTTTAGATGATAATGCTAGAGCTTTAATTGCTTTTTGCATGCATTATAAACTAACAAAGGATAAAGAAGATTTACCTTATATTTTAATTTATTTGGATTTTATCGAACGTTGCCAAAAACCTAAAGGTAATTTTATCAATTACGTTGATCAGGAAAATAGAGAACATATAGAGCAAAATGCAGAGGTTAATCTAGAGGATTCAAATGCACGAGCTTTATGGGCGCTGGGAACTGTGGTTTCAATCGCTGCTATTTTACCGGAAGCCATTTCTAAAAAAGCTTCAAAAGTTTTATTGAATTCTTTAAAATGGGCCGAAACAATTCAGTCGCCACGTTCGATTGGTTTTGCTACAAAAGGGCTTTATTTATACAATAGCGCTGTTCCAAATTTATATGTTGCGGCGATTATCAACAAACTGAATGCAAAATTGCTTTCAAATTATGAGCTTCACGCTTCAAGTGACTGGAAATGGTTTGAAAATTATATGACGTACGGAAATGGTATTTTACCGGAATCGATGTTGTTTGCCTATTTAGTAACCAACAAGCCTATTTACAAAAAAGTAGCACTGGATTCATTAGATTTCTTAATGTCAAAAATGTTTGTCAATAAAAACTTCAAGGTAATTTCGAATAACGGATGGCTACATAAAGGTGAAGAGCCAAAAGAATATGGAGAGCAACCAATTGATGTTGCGTACACCATTCATACTTTGAATTCATTTTATGACGCTTTTGGCACTCCGGAATACAAACATAAAATGAAAACAGCCTTCAATTGGTTTTTAGGAAAAAATCATTTGAATCAGATTATGTATAATCCTGTAAGCGGTGGTGGTTATGACGGACTGGAAAAAGAGAACGTAAACCTAAATCAGGGCGCAGAATCAACAGTATGTTATTTAACAGCCCGATTATTGATGGAAAACCTTAAAGTATCTGATACTAAAGTGATTCCTTTAATGAAATCCAACTCAGGTTTAGCAATTAATTCTTAATACTATAGCGATAATAAGACTGGCCAAAACGCTATAAACCCAGGAAATCCCTTTTTTTAGAAGAAGGGATTTTTTGTTTTATAATGTTTCGGCTAACGTCTTTTCCGCATTATTATTGTGTTTTGCAATGTTAATTATATAAACTTCCAAAAAAGTTGTGTAATGGAATTTCTTTAGTTATAAGATATCTTTAATACTTGATAATCAAGACATAGTCAATTTTATAAAGAGTTGATATCTAAAGGTTTTCAAACAAAAACTAAAACATAATATGATTCTCACTTTAAAAAATACATTCACCGAAATTGGAAATGCAACCTTGTTTGCGAAGCAGTTTTTTAAGGAGGTTTTCGTTCCTCCTTATGAGGCAAAAGAGTTTTTGAAACAATGTTATGTCATTGGTTATAAATCATTGCCTTTGGTAGCAATAACCGGTTTTATTATGGGATTAGTGCTAACGCTACAATCAAGACCAACATTAGTCAAATTCGGAGCCGAATCCTGGTTGCCCGGAATGGTTGCGCTTTCACTGATACGAGAAATAGCTCCGGTAATTACTGCTTTAATCTGTGCCGGAAAAATCTCGTCAGGAATTGGGGCCGAATTAGGCTCGATGAAAGTGACCGAACAAATTGATGCCATGGAAGTTTCGGCGATCAATCCTTATAATTATTTGGTGGTAACAAGAATTTTAGCCTGTACCTTAATGGTTCCGATATTGGTATTTTTTGCCGATGCGATCGGAATCTTTGGAGGTTATATTGGGGTTAATATTCATGGTGATGTGAATCTTTACCGTTATATGACCCAAATTTTTCAATCACTTGAGTTTTTAGATTTATTTCCAGCTACAATCAAAACATTCTTTTTTGGGTTTTTTATCGGAATGATTGGGTGTTACAAAGGTTTTAATGCAGCAAATGGAACTGAAAGTGTTGGTAAGGCAGCAAATTCTGCAGTAGTAACAGCATCTTTAGCCATTTTTATTCTTGATATGGTCGCAGTTCAAATAACCGATTTATTCTTTGTACAATGATTAAAGAGAAAGAAAATATAGAAGCAAAAACAAAAGAAAAGGCAAAAACTCCGATGATTGAAATCAAGGATTTGCACAAAACTTTTGGTAAAGATAATAAGGTCTTGCAAGGCGTAAATCTGACCGTAAACAAAGGTGAAGATTTAGTGATTTTGGGACGTTCCGGTTCAGGAAAATCGGTTACGATTAAATGCATCGTGGGTCTGATTGAACCTGATAAAGGTGAAATTAAAGTGTTTGATGAAAATGTTTTGAATCTGACAAAAAAAGGATTAAACGAGATCAGAGTCCGAATTGGATTTTTGTTCCAAAGTGGCGCTTTATACGATTCAATGTCAGTTAGGGAAAATCTGGCCTTTACTCTAAGAAAGCATAAAAGAGAATTGACCCCCGAAGAAGTTGAAAGTGAAGTAATGGAAGCTCTGGATAACGTAGGATTAGGCGATGCAATTGATAAAATGCCCTCTGAACTATCCGGTGGAATGCAGAAAAGAATTGGACTGGCCAGAACTTTAATTTTGAAACCGGAAATTATTTTATACGATGAACCTACAACAGGTTTAGATACAATAACATCTAGAGAAATCAGCGAATTAATTTTAGATATCAAACACAAGCAAAAAACAACATCAATCATTATTACTCACGATATGGCCTGCGCAAAACTTACTGCCGACCGTATTATGGTTTTGAAAGACGGAAAAATACACGCTGAAGGAACATACGAAGAATTAGAAAAAGACGAAGACGAATGGGTTCGTTCTTTTTTCGAATAAACCAAAAAATAAACTATTAGAAATCATGGAGAAGCAATCTGGATATACTTGGAAATTAGGAATGTTTGTAACAATAGGTTTACTGCTTTTTATACTGGCAGTGTATTTTATTGGAAAACAAAAAAACCTTTTTGGCTCAACATTCAACATTACCTCGGAATTTAAAACCGTGAGCGGTCTGGAGGTCGGAAACAATGTTCGTTTTTCAGGAATTAATATCGGAACGGTCGAAGAAATCAGGTTGATAAACGATTCTTCGGTTGTCGTTTCAATGGTCATTAAAGATGAAGTTCGCGAATTTATCAAAACAGATGCCCGTACCAGCATTGGTTCTGACGGATTAATGGGTGATAAAGTCTTAACCATTTCTCCGGGTGTAAAATCAACTAAAATAATAGAAAATGGAGGACAATTGGCTTCTCTTAAGGGAATTGAAATGAATGACATTATGAAAAGCGTTAAAAAAAGCATGGATAACGTAGGTGTTATCTCTGAAGAATTAGCCATTTTCAGCCATAGCATGAATAACGGAAATGGCGCTTTGGCCAGATTAGTTCGTGATGATAAAATGGCAGCCAGTGTTTCGAATACGCTTTCTAACTTAGAGAACGGAACAAAAGGTTTCAGCGAAAATATGGAAGCTGCAAAAAGCAATTTCTTATTTAGAGGCTATTTCAAGAAAAAAGAGAAACAAAAAGAAAAACAGGCGGAAGAAGCTAAAGATAAAAAAGAAGAACAAGCCGAAAAAGCAGCTAAAGAAAAAGAAGCAAAAGAAAAGGAAGTGAAAGAAGCAAAAGAGAAAGAGGAAAAAGCTAAAGAAGAAAAGCAAAAAGAAGAAGACGCCAAAAAAGCACAATCTGAAAAAGCAAAATCGTAAACTTAGAATCAAATGTAATGAAAGCCTCTTATAAAAATATAAGCCTAAAAATCCTGAAAGTGACAGGAATAGTAATAGCAAGTATCTTGCTATTATTGTTTTTAATTCCATTACTTTTCCCAGGAACAGTCGCAGCTGAAGTAAAGAAAATAGCAAACGAACGTCTGGATACGAAAATGGATTTTTCGAAATCCAGATTGTCCTTTTTTACCCATTTTCCATCCCTTACAGTTTCTCTTGACGATTTGTCTATGACGGGTTCTGCGCCCTTTCGAAATGACACTTTGATTAAAGCAGAACAAGTAGCTTTTGGAATTAACCTCAAAAGATTGATTTTTGACAATGAAGTTAAAATTAACAAGCTTTACGTTTCTAAAGCTTTGATTAATATAATGGTGAACCAAAAAGGGCAAGCCAATTATAATATCTATATTTCTGATCCTAAAAACATAAAAAATGAAGATAAACCAGAAGAAGGAACGGCGATTCGATTAGAACGCATCGATCTTGAAGATTGTCACGTTAAATACAATGACCGTTCTGCTAAAATTTTGGTGGATGCAAGAGGTTTCAATTATGTAGGAAAAGGAAATCTAAGCGAAGATATTTTTGACTTAAATACAGATGCAAAAATTGATAATATTGACTTTTACTATAACAGAACGGCTTACTTAAGAAAAAAAGAACTGCGAGCTGATCTGATTACCCGAATCAATACGAATGCCTTATCTTTTATTCTTCAGAAAAACGAAGTAAAAATCAATAAACTTCCTTTAAAATTCACTGGCTTTTTTACCATTCTAAGAGATGGATATAAAATAAATATCAAAGCAGCATCAGAAAATACAACGGTAAAAGATTTATTTTCTGTGATGCCTCCCGAATATTTAACCTGGATGGATGAAACTGAAATTTCAGGTAAAAGTGATTTACTTTTTACTTTTAGAGGAAATTATAATGTATCAAAAAAACAAAAACCAGATTTGGCATTTAATTTAAAAATTGATGAAGGTGCAATCAACTATCAGAATGCTCCTGCTCCATTGAAGGATTTTCAAATGAATTTGAATGTAATACTGCCTTCGCTTGATGTCGAAAAACTGTTGATTAATTTAAGAACGTTGAAATTTAAAGTGGGTGAAAAGGATTATTTTAATGCTTATTTACACAGTAAAGGTTTCAACGAAATGACCGTAGATGCAAGTGTAAAAGGCGCTTTGGATCTGGCAACTGTTGATGCGGCATTAGGCTTAACCTCAATTGATTTAAAAGGAATTCTGAAAACCAATATTCAGGCAAAAGGTGTTTTTAGTACTTCAAAAAAGTTATTTCCTAAAACAATCGGTGGAATTTCTTTACGTCAGGGCTGGCTTAAAACCGAATCTTATCCTAACCCAATTACGGATATTACTTTTATCGCAAATGTCCTGAACAAAGCAGGAACTTTTCAGGATTTAATTATTGCTGTCGCGCCTGCTTCTTTTGTTTTTGAAGGAAATCCGATGTATGTCAATGCGACTTTATCCGATTTTAGCGATTTGGCCTATAATGCTAAAATAAAAGGCGAACTGAATGTGGGCCGAATCTATCAGGTATTTTCTCAAAAGGGACTTGATGTTACCGGGTATGCGAAAGCAGATCTTTCACTAAAAGGAAAACAAAGCTATGCCACCACAGGACAATATGAAAAACTCGATAATCGAGGAACTCTTTTGTTGAGAAATATCAAAGCCACATCTGAACTATTTCCGAAAGCTTTCTTTATCAAACAAGGAAATTTCCGTTTTCAGAATGAAAAAATGTGGTTTGAAAAATTTTACGCTTCTTATGGAAAATCTGATTTTGATATTAACGGATATCTTTTAAACACCATAAATTACTTTCTCGAGTCGCATGGAACTTTGAACGGAAACTTCAACATGAAATCTAAATTGATTAATGTAGATGAATTTATGGCGCTTGAAAAAGGCGAAAATAAAGACCGAAATATTGAAGTGGAATATGCTAAAGAAGATCATCCGAAAATGAGCGGTGTGGTTATTATACCGAAAAACTTAAACGTAGCGCTTACTGCAAATGCGGATAAAGTAGAATATAACGGGCTCGTTTTAAACAAACTTTCCGGTAAAGTCGGGATTGCAAAAGGCGGCTTCTTTTTAGAAAATACCACTTTCGACATCATTGATTGTATTTTAGGAGTTGATGCTACATACAAAGATGAAACACCAACCTCTGCCCATTTTGCTGCACATTTCACAGCCAAAGATTTCAGTGTGCAAAGAGCTTACAAAGAAATTCCAATGTTTCATGATATGGTAACTGCAGCCGAAAAAGCGCAGGGAATTATTTCTGTTGATTATACAGTTAAAGGAGATTTAGACGGAAATATGGGACCTATTTACGAATCTCTTGAAGGCGGCGGAACAATCCTTTTACGCGATGTACAAGTTAAAGGACTTAAATTATTTGACGGGATTAGCTCGCAGACAGGACAAAAGGGTTTAAATAACCCTGATATGAAGGGAATCGAAATTATATCCACAATCGATAATAATTTAATTCATATTGAGCCCTTTACATTTAGCGTAGCGAGTTTTAGGCCTACTATAAAAGGTACAACAAGTTTTGATGGATTATTAGATTTAAGAATGCGATTAGGATTACCACCTGGTGGACTTGTCGGTTTCCCGATTGTTATAACAGGAACGCATGAAGAACCGAAAATCAAAATTTTCAGTAAAACAGGACAAAAAATATACGATGCCATTTATGATGAAAAAAATAATAAAGTGGTTCGGGAAGAAAAAGTAAGCAAACGAAAAAGTTAAAAATAAAATGGAAAAGAAAAAACCAAAAGGCAATAGTGCCTTCGAAGAATTTGCAACCAAAGTTTCAAAAGCTGCAGGGAGTACAACTGCATTTATTGGTGCGTTTTTAATTGTTGTGGGCTGGGCAGTTTCAGGGCCAATTTTTAATTATTCCGAAACCTGGCAACTGGTAATTAATACCGGAACAACGATTATTACTTTTCTAATGGTCTTTTTAATTCAGAAAGCACAAAATAAAGATTCGCTTGCTATTCAATTGAAATTAAACGAATTAGTTGCATCGAGCGAATATTCAAGCAACAGTTTGGTTGACATAGAAAGTATGACCGAAGAAGAAATGATTATCGTGCAAAAGTACTACCAAAGACTAAGTGAATTGGCTAAAAAAGACGAAAGCATCAGAACCTCCCATTCTATTGGCGAAGCATATGATCAGCACGAAAGAAAAGACAGAAACAGAAGTCAACAAAAAACCGCCAGAAAAACCGCTCAACCTACTAAAGCTGCAAAAAAAACAACTAAGAAATGAAGCTTCGCTCCACAGAAACCTTCTGGCCCTTAAAGAGTGCCATGAGGTACAGTTATCCGTCTATTGACCAGGATTTAAATACTGAAATTTTAATTGTTGGCGGCGGAATAACCGGAGCCCTTATTGCTTATAAATTAATTAATAAAGGCAAAAAAGTAGTACTTGTGGACCGACGCGATATCTGTAATGGAAGTACGGCTGCAAGCACCGCCTTGTTGCAATATGAAATCGATGTTCCATTACATGAACTCATTAAATTAAGAGGATTAGAATGTGCGGTTGACAGTTATAAAAATGGAAAACAGGCTATTTTTGATTTGCGAACGATAATAGATGATATTAAAAGCGATTGCCAGTTTGAATTTAAGAAGAGCATATATTATTGTTCCTTCAAAAAAGATATTCCGTTTTTAAAACACGAATTCAAAACCCGAAAACAACACGGATTTGATGTCAGCTGGCTTGAAGAATCAGATCTAAAAAAATTGGGATTAAACGCAATGGCGGCCATCGAATCTAATACGGCTGCAGTTATGGATCCGTACCGTTTGGCAAATGATTTATTGCATGACTGCCAGCAAAAAGGAATGCAGATTTTTGATCGTACCAATATAACTTCTATCCATAAACAAAAAACAAAATTAATTGCTCATACCGAAAACAGGCATCTCATTACGGCAGATCATATTATACACTGCAGTGGCTACGAGAGTACGGAAACACTGACCGAAAAGGTCGTAGATCTTAAAAGTACTTATGTTATTGCCTCTGAAGCCTTGCCGGAAGTGCCAAATTCTTTTAAAAATGCTATTTTTTGGGATACAGGTTCACCCTATTTTTATTTCCGTATCACAGAAGATAACCGAATTATCATGGGTGGCGGCGACGAAGAATTTAAAGATCCTAAAAGAAGAGATAAATTATTGCCTAAAAAAGAACAAATGCTTTTAAGACAATTCCAGAAAAAATTCCCTGATATTACTTTCAAAATCGATTATTCCTGGGCAGGAACTTTTGGAGAAACACAAGACGGACTTCCCTATTTTGGAAAACCAAATCCGGACAAAAACGAACATTACGTCTTAGCTTTTGGCGGAAACGGAATTACCTTTAGCGTTTTGGGAATGAATTCTATTTTGGATTCGATTAATAATAAGAAGAATAAGGATTTGGAGTATTACAAGTTTGGACGGTGATTTTTTTTAGGCTCTAAGATTCTGAGATGCTAAGGTTCTAAGTTTTTTTTCTTAGCAACTTAGCACCTCAGAACCTTAGCATCTTTAAATTACGCAGTAATAGCCAACGGATTCAAATTAAATTTATACTCTTTAGGACTACAATTGAATTTTTGTTTGAAGATTTTTGAGAAGTAACTTCTGCTGGTAAAACCAATGCAGTATACAATTTCTGAGATATTTAAGTCAGATGTTCTAATTAACAACTCGGCTTTTAAAACTCGCATATGTGTGATATAATCATTTACAGTGCGATTGTGAATCATTTTAAAACCTTCCTGTAATTTATTTGGAGATAAACCTGATTTTTTACTTAGTGATTTAATGGTAAAAGGCTCTTCCGGAGAATTTTTTATAAATTCCGAAAGTTCTTTTATTTGTTCCATTTCTCTCAAGGTCAAACAATTTGCATCTTTTGAGAAAGCATTCAAATCATCAGTATGTTGTTGGATTTCCATTGCCAGAATAATTCTCAAAATACCTTCTTTAAGTAATTTTCTAACAATTCCGGTTTGAGAAACGGCATTTAATTGTTCAATTTTTTCAGCAATTTGAAGATTGTAAGAACCTAAATAAAAGAAATCTTCATCTTTACTATTTTCAAAAAAGGTTTCTTTTACTTTATCGCTCAAAGAATTATCCAGAGCATAAAGTTGATTATCAGCAGCCTGAGTTCCAACAATAATTAACGTGAATTTTGTATTCCTATCTTTCTCAAAAAACAAAACATTATCCTGGTTTACTTTTGAGATTGCAATGGCAGTCTGAAAGGTTTTAAACGTTCTCTCTTCGCCCAAAATACCAAAACTATGCGACAAACTTCCCTGAGAACAATACGCAAAATAAATTGGTGCCGATTCTACATTTGTAATATCAATTCGAACATCAACAGTAAAATTCATGTCGAATTGCACATACGAAATATTGTCATTAAAAGAAGCTCCAATAATAGATCCACTTGCAGTACTATTATTAATTTCTAAAGTAAATTCATCTAAATCAGACGTTACTTTTCCTCCAAAATTAGAATGTAACTGTTCAAAAATAGCATTAATTTTTTCTGTATTAATAGTAACTGTTTTCATTTTGCTTGTAATTAAAATTGAGATTCTACGATTATAGATTTCAATAAAACGAATTCTTGTAAGGAAGCAGAATTCTAAAAATCTACAATTCAAAGTTCGTCACACAATAGCCAAATGTGTTATATAATTTTTCATTTTTGTTTTATAATTCCCTATAAATGATTATTTTAACATTTACTAATTTGAATTAAAACAAAATCTTAAAAGCATGAAAAGTTTTTCATTCGCCCCAATCACTTCGCAAGACGCTAACATTTTGATTTTAGGCACAATGCCCGGAACAAAATCGTTAGAACTAAATCAATATTACGGACATAATCAGAATAATTTCTGGAAGTTTATGTTTCCTATTCTCAAAGAAGATTTCTCAAATGACTATCAAACCCGGAAAGCTCTTTTACAAAAAAACAACATTGCACTATGGGACGTACTACAATTCTGCGATCGTGTCGGAAGTTTAGACAGTGCCATAAAAAACGAAATAGCCAACGATTTCGAAACATTTTTAGAACAACATCCAAATATAAAAACCATCCTTTTCAACGGCCAAAAAGCCGCAGTCTTTTTTAAGAAATACGTCCACTTAAAAAAAGAGTATCACTTAATAACACTACCATCAACAAGCCCAGCCAACGCAGGCAAATCATTCCAATCAAAATTAGAAGAATGGGAAATAGCTGTAAGCCATAGGCTGTAGGCTATAGGCCTTACTCTTGCTTCTTGCATTGCTTCTAAAGTCTATTTTCTATACTCTATACTCTATCTTCTCAAAAAAAAAAATATTGAAATCATATAACAATATCCTCTTAAAATATAACAAGAAACTACAACAATCAATCTAATTTTACTTTAAAGAAATAAAGCCATTTGAAACTGATTACATGCAATTGAGGCTTTTTTAAAATATAGATATCACATAAGAAAACTCAAAAGGAATCTTTAGAGTTTATATATAAAGAAACATTGGTTATGTTAGTTTATTTTGAAAAAAAAGCTATTCTATTCATAGGGTAGCTTTTTCTTATTTAACCTTTAACCTAAATACAAAAACTATGAAAATTCAAACCTATTACAACCACATACGTTTTTACACTCCCCATCATTTTGTTTATTATCCCATTTTAATTATTTTTCTTATTGCCAGTATTTACTTTGCGTTCAATACAGATCAGCCATTAATTTGGTCCTTTATAAGTGTTACTTTTATATTCCTGTTTTGCCTTGCCTATATGTTACGCCAACATTACGCCTTAATTTTGCAAAACCGAATAGTCAGATTAGAACTCCGCTACCGTTATTTCACCCTAACCGGAAAAAGGCTGGAAGAATTCGAATACAAATTAACAGATGATCAAATATTTGCTCTGCGATTTGCACCAGATAACGAATTACTACCTCTTATAGAAGACACCCTAAAAAACAGTCTAACCGGCGATGCCATTAAAAAAGCCATCGTACACTGGAAAGCTGATTATAATAGAGTTTAAAAAAGTTATGAATTATGAGTTATAAGTTGACATTCCTAACTCTTAACTCATAACTCTTAACTCAATAAGGGCGTGCCACCTTTTAAGAAAAGGCCCAATCAATTTTGCGTTCATTGGGCCTTTTCTTAAAAGCTGTCGGGCTATCCATGCTACTTCGGTAGCCTACTCCTATCCCTCACGCATCCAGTTTTCAGAAGACGATTATTTATTTAGAAATTTCAAGACATTCAATAAACAAAAAGAGACGCACTGCTGTGCGCCTCTTCGATATATCTTTAAAAAATCTTAGAACCTTAGCAACTTAGAATCTCAGAACCTTTAAAAAAAACCTCTGAGCCTTTGCCCCTTTGTTCCTTTGAACCTCTCAAAAAAAACTTAGTCCCTTAGTATCTTAGCAACTTAGAATCTTTACTTAACACTTTCAAATCCCTCCTTAACAATCTCCTTCTCCACTTTATCAATAAGTTTATTTGTTTTTCCGGTTAGGCGTTCTTTTTTCCAATCGCCTTTAGCATAAATAATTAAAGTAATCAATCCCGTTACAACAGATGAAATAGGGAAAGCCCACCAGATACCAATTTTTCCCAACGAAGTATTATGCGATAAAATATAAGCCAGTGGAAACTGAATCACCCATTGCGAAACCAAAGTCAAAATCATCGGAAGCGTTGTATTTCCAACTGCTCTGAAAACTCCGGTTAAACAAAGCTGTAAACCCAAAAATCCCCAGGAAAGGCAAGTAATTCTCAACAGCTGGGTTCCGCCTTCAATAACCGCGGGATCATTCGGAACAAAAAATGCAATTAAGTAAGGCGCAAAAGCGTAGGCAATAATCCCAAGGCCGCTCAGCAAACCGAAACCTAAATAACCACCTAATTTTCCAATTTGAGCCGCACGTGCAATATTTCCCGCACCGATATTTTGACCTACTAAGGTTGCAATAGCCATAGAAAGTCCCAAAGCCGGAATCAAAATCAGCTGAATTAAATTAGAACCCGCTCCGTATGAAGCAACAGTCGTAGTACCAAAATGCACAATTAAAAAAGTAATCGCCATCATACCAATCGCACGCATTGATTGCTCAATTGACGATGGAAAACCAATTTTAAAAGCTTTTTTAATGTGTTTATAATCTGGTTTAAAGTCTTTTAGTTGCAGGTGAATGCCATGTTTTCCTCTGAACAAAATAAAAAAACCAATTACAATGGCTAAACTTTGAGTTGATAAAGTTGCCAAAGCTGCTCCCTTTACACCCATTGCCGGAATAAAATTCCACCCAAAAATAAACAACGGATCCAATGCAAAATTCAGAATCACAGTTCCCAAAACAATATAAACCGGCAAAGTCACACGCCCCACCCCACGCATAACCGACTGGAAAATCATAAAACTAAAACTAAAAACCAGGCCAATAAAAGCCACGCGCATAAAACCTAATGCATCACTATAAACTTGTGGTGTCACATTCAGTACATGTAAAAAATACGGACTCAGCAAATATCCTATAATCGATAAAACAACCGAAACGGTTATCACCATCAGTAAAGTTTGTGCTGCGACATGATTGACCATTTCCTGCTGTCCGGCACCAAAATATTGTGCAATCAAAATCGATCCTGCAATCGCAAGACCGGTTCCCAAAGCGATCGTTAAAAATATAACCGGCGTACTTACAGACACAGCCGCAACAGCATCTCCTCCCAAACGACCCACCCAAAAAGCATCAACTAATTGATAAGCTGCCTGCAAAAGATTCGCTATCATAATAGGCACAGCCAATTTTAATAATGAGGAAAGTATTGGTCCTTCTAATAATTCTTTTTTATTCATTTTTTATATTTTGATTTTTTTTTGCCACAGATTTCACAGATTTAAATGATTTTTAATTTAGTAATATGTGAAAATCTGTGGCATTATTTTTTTTACTTGCTTATTTTAAACGTTGATATGTCAACTTTTAATTCTCAAAAAAATTAAGGCTGATCTAATCTATCGGCATAACTTCTTATGGTATGCAAAGCTTCAATTCTTTCTTTTGCAGTAAAAACAGAAAGCACCTCATCTTCAGATTTTTTCATTAAAGAGCGAATGATTTTAGCTAATGCAATTCCTTCTTCCGTAAGACTAACGACATTTTTACGCTTGTCTGTTTTATCTTTTCTTACAATAAGTAGACTCTTTTTTTCTAATGCAGTAATGCTTCGTAAAATAGAAGATTTGTCTCGCATGGTCTTGTCTGAAAGCTCTCTTTGAGAAAGGTCTTTATGCTGCAAAATCATGATGAGCGGCAATTGTTCTAACTGCAATGTAATTCCAGCTTCACTCATTAAAGCATTTGTACGACGAAAAAGAGCCTTTTTAATGCGGTGTATCTGAAATAAAAAACTGTCTGCAATTTCAGTACTAAAAGCTTTACCAAATGATTCTGAATTTGTATTTGAATCTGTCATGATGCAAAATTACAAAAAAGAGTGACATGTCAACTAATTTTAACAAAACCCATAGTTAACTGACTATCAACGTAATTAATCAAATAATAAAAGCAAAAAGACGAATTGCATGATTTTTTTTGTTAACTTTAATTGTTAAAATTATCTACCAAAATTTAAAAATAAATCTTATGAAAAAATTATTTTCTTTATTGATTATTTCCCTTTTTTGGTTTTCAGCAAATGCACAGAATACTGCTGAAATCTCTACCGAGAATACTTTACCAGCCTTACAAAATGATTCTGATACACCTCAGGATTATAACCCTGAAGATTTACCCTGGCATGCAAGACGCTTTAAATTTAATGCCGGAGTTTTTTTTCCCACAAATAGTGCAAAGGTACAAGTAGGGACAAACAATGGTGACTCTGGAAGCCTGATTGATTTTGAAAAAGACTTGGGATTTAATAAAACTTCTACATCATTTGCTGGTAGTTTTGAGTGGAGAATCTCCAGAAGATCAAGACTTGGAAGTGAGTTTTTCTATCTAAAAAGAACCTCAACTAAGAAACTGGAAAGAGATATCCAATTTGGTGATAATACCTACAATATAAACACAACTATTTCTGCCTTTCAGGACAGTCAAATCGCTCGTATATATTATGGTTATGCCTTTATATCAAAGCCAAAATATGAAATTGGAGCCCTTATTGGAGCGCATGTTTTGTTTGGCGATGTTGGTTTAAAAGTTGAAGGAGAAAATGCACAAGCTGAATATAAAGATAATTTTGACTTTACCGCACCACTGCCTGACCTGGGGCTTTGGGCAGAGGTTGTTTTAGCACAAAAATGGGGGCTTTATGTAAATACGAATTATTTCGCCCTAAAAATTAACGATATCGACGGTCGAATACTAAGTTATAACATATCTGTTTTATATAATGTCTACAAAAATTTTAGTTTAACTGCCGGTTATACTGGCTTAAATATTAGAGTTGATGTCGAAAAAGAAAGACTTAACGGATTTTTTAAATGGGGCTACAACGGTCCAACTTTAACCGCTACCTACTCTTTCGGAAATCATGTTAAGCTTTATAAACATTAGAAATTCCAAATTCCAAAATTTGTTTACACCATATAAGTCATATAAGTTCATTTAATAGATTGAACTTATATGATTTTTGTAGTTTAAATGATAAGCCAATCATAACATATAACTTATATGATCTAAAATGATAAGCATTTTTCGGTTAAGTTAAAATGAACTTATATGACTTATATGGTGAAAAAACAAGCCCGATAACTTTTACAGTTATCGGGCTGATCAGTCCAAACTTAACTAAAATAAACTTCAACTAACTCAATTATTTCTGTATTGGAGAGAATTTTATAGCTGTTCCTCCGCCAGCTGCGAGTTTAATATCTAATACTGTTTTAGTATTTACTTTTTGCTTAGAAATGGTTACCGGATACGGATTCATTTTATAATTCGCTCCTGCTCCATCAGCATAAATTTCAGCTTCGTATTCTTTTCCTGCATCCAAAAATGACAATTGTACTTTAAGATCTCTGGCTTCTTTGTTGGTAATAGATCCTAAATACCAGTTTTTCTCGTCCCAGTCTTTACGGGCAATTGTGGTATATTCTCCAATTTTAGAATCTAAAACTTTTGTATACGACCAAGTACAGGGAACATCTTTTATGAATTGAAATTCCGGTTTCCCAACATAGTTCTCAGGCAAATCTGAAGCCATTTGCAATGGACTGAAAATAATGACATACAGCGCCAATTGATTCGCCAAAGTTGTTTGTACTCTTGCTCCCGATGGGGTTTTATAATCAAAATTGAAATTCCCCGGAGTATAATCAAACGGTCCTGATAACATTCTTGTAAAAGGTAAAGTTGTCAAGTGTTCCGGAGTATTTCCGCCATCAACGGACCAGGCGTTATATTCCTGCCCTCTTCCGCCTTCCTGAGACATAAAGTTCGGATACGTACGCTGAATTCCGGTTCCTTTCATTGGCTCGTGGTTGTCAATCATAATATGATATTTAGCCGCCGTTTCGATTACTTTTCGGTAATGACGTGCTCCGTACTGGCTGTCGTGCCATTCTTTTTTGTCTAAATATTTGTTGACATAACCCGTTTTAACCGAATTCACACCCATTTTCTGATACAATTTAAAGGCATCTTCCAGTTGGCTTTCATAGTTTTTAGTAGCACCTGCCGTTTCATGATGTCCTATTAACCGAACATTTTTGATGGCCGCATATTTGGTAATTTCTTCCAAATTAAAATCAGGATACGCTTTTACAAAACTAAATGCAGTTCCATCGGCTGTCCAGTCGCCGTCCCAGCCCTCGTTCCAGCCTTCTACCAGAACGCCGTCAAAATTGTTTTTCGCAGCAAAATCAATGTATTCTTTTGTATTCTTAGTTGTTGCCCCATGTTTTGGCCCTTGCCCCCAGGTGAATTTTTCCAAATGCATTCCCCACCAGATTCCAATATATTTTGATGGCGTAATCCACGAAAGATCTTCAATTTTTGACGGATCGTTCAGATTCAGCATAATGGTTGATGTAGCAACATCGCCTGGTGTTTTTCCAACCACAATAGTTCTCCAGGGTGTTTGAAAAGGCGTTTCAGCATATACTTTTACGCCATCTGCCCAAGGCACCAACTCGCTTTTGTATTGTTTGTCACTTGTTTTTAAAAGTGTCATGGAAGCAAAATCAGTCAGATTAGCTTCGTGAATCGCTACAAACAATTTCTCTTTGGTTTCAAAAGTGGCCGGAGTATTTATTGTATCCGTTTTACTAATTGGCGTTTTGCGATACGTGCTCTCATAATAACTGTTTTCACGATGCACCGGAATCCACCAAACATCATTATCAGATTTAAAAGTGAATTCTGTAACTTCATTCGAAATTTTTACTTTTCCTAAATGAGGTTGTTTTGGGAAAGAATATCTGAAACCTACTCCATCATCAAAAACCCTGAAAATAATATCAACCAAACGTTCTTCTCCTTTTGCTTCTTTCAAATGAACAATCAGTTCGTTGTGATGATCTCTCACTTTTTTGAATTCTCCCCAAGGTTGTTCCCAGGTTTCATCTGAAGTTTTTTCTTCGGTAGAAACGACTTCAAAACCTTCGGTCATTTTTTGGATTCCCTGAAACTCAAATCCCATTAATGAAGGTTCAATTACTGATTTTCCATTAGATGTAAAACTGTATTGAGGCTGACCCGAAGCTGTTAATTCAAAAACTAATTCGGTGTTTTTTCCCGGAGAGCTGACTTTGTATGTTTTTTTAGTACTGGCACTGCAGGCGTATATCAAAATCGACGCAAAAAGAATCAGACAGTATCTATATTTTATGTTTTTCATTATTTAATTGTATTAATTACAACTCTTATTTTATTTCACTAATTAATTGTTTCGCTTTTGCAGGCTGCATAGAAACAAAATAATTAAAAGCCTGGTCTAATTTTTTCTGGGCATCGGTATTACCTTTCTTTTCTACTCTTAGGTTATATAATTTACTGATATCTGTAAAAAAGGATTCGGTATTTTTTACACCGGCAAAGGCTTTCACTTTTTCTATGTAAGTATATCCAAATTCTACTGTTGGTTCGAACATGGTTCCTTCACCAAAGTCATTCCATGTGATTAATTGCAGGTAGCTTAAATTGGCATTTTTGGCTAATGCAAGCGTTTCATCAAGTGTGGCTCCATTATTATGTTCAATTGTCCAACCGATGGCGGAACCGCCACCACCTTCGGCATAAAAATCTTTAAAACCAGGATAAGCACCTCCCATGGCAACCGAAAGTTTAGGTTTTGTATTGGTATAGAAATTAGTCAAATAGGTGCTGTTTTTATATACCCAGGCATATTCACCAGAAGCATTAGCACCCGCTTCAACAGATTGATCCCAAAGGGTTAAAAAAGTTGGTTTTGTAGTCAGCGTACCAAAAACATTGGTCCATTCTGCTGGTGTTTGCAATACTATTGGCCCGAAGTTTAATAATAATGGTTTTCCATTTATTTTGATATAATTGGCATCGTCAAAATAATTTTTCTCCATATAAGCCAAATCTGTTTTTGCAGCGCTGGTTACTGAAATTGCTTTTCCGGCATTGACAACATTTGTAGTAACTCTGTCTTCGTAAACAATTGCATATTCAAGTCCCACTTTGTCCAACATGGCAATAAGTTGCTCTGTGTTTTCTTTTACCATTCTGTAATCGTTAACATCATAAGTGCCATACCAATCGATCAAAACACCATCAATTCCTGAATATTTCATCAATAATAAATGATTTTCAATCACATTTTTATCGCCTGAATGATAGGGACCAATCAGCGGATAATAATACGATGCTATTTCTCGACGGTTGTTGGCGCCTATCGTATTCGGATTTTTGTTTGCCATTGTCCAATGATATCCCCATTTTTTATCTGCACTACTTTCATTGGTTTCAAACCAGGGCATGTAATGCACATAAATTTTGGTGCTATTTGTTTTTTCAATCGCAACAGGCTGAATTGTTTCTGGTTCTGTGGGTTGATCTGAACCTTTGTCATCACTGCTGCAACCAGAAGCGACTAAAATGTTCATGATACCAAAAAACAATAATGTGATATATCTTTTCATATTGAGATACTATTTGTTTTTAAAACTATTGATGGTTATTTTTTTTTGCCACAGATTAAAGGATTAAAAATGATTTTATCTAAAGTTCAATTTAGTTTGCAAATAATCTGTGCGAATCATTTTAATCTGTGGCTAAAAAAACTATAAAATATGTCAGCCTTCCAGGACTAACCAACATGGAAGACTGACATTCAATAACCTAATACCCAGGATTCTGTACCAGGTTTTTATTTGTAGTTAAGACACTGCTTGGAATAGGGAAAATTGCTCTGTATTTTTCTGTAGTTCCTTTTTCCCACCATGACAGGAAGAATGTTCCAAAACGAATATTATCCGTTCTTCTTCTTCCTTCAAAAGTGAATTCCTTTAGCAATTCTTTATCAATAAAATTAAGATCAATTGTTGCAGGCATTTCTTCTCCGGCACGCGCTGTAATTTGCTGTATAAATGGCTTAGCCAAATCAGCAGACCCTAACCGAACGTAACATTCTGCCTGCATCATTAAAATTTCAGCATAACGAATTACTACTAAATCATGGTCACGTTCCCATTGTTCTCCTGCTTTCATTTCATATTTTCCAAGACGAACTCCCTGATTTTCTTTAGCATCAGCAACACTGTTTACTTCTTCAGTATAAGTCAAAGGTTCTCCGCTATCCATGATAATTACTGTACCTGTTGCTAAATTGATCTGATCTCCGGCAACCATACATTTCTTTCTTTTATCTGTGTCTGCAAAAGCAGAATAAACTCCTGGTTGTGCACACATACCGTTTGCACTCCACGGATAATCTCCAACTGGTGAAAGCGTTAATTTATGCAAGTAATGACAAGACATAGAGGACATATAGTTTCCTACTGTTCCTGCTTTTGAATCATACGGAATGGCAAAAATGATTTCAGGTGACTTTTGGTTTTCTGTTGCAAAATTGGCAAAGAAATCAGGTGCTAAAGTATATCCTGTTACCTTCTGACACATATTAATACAATCCTGCCAACGCGCTGTTCCTATAAAAGCCTGAGAATTTAGATATAATCTTGCTAAGAGAGAATAGGCAACATTTTTTGTGAATTTAGAATATACCACGTTTGCAGTTAAATGTGGAATAGCATCCAGCAATTCTTTCTCTACAAAATCATAAACTTGTTTGCGGGTCGAATTTGATGGCAAAGCCGTATCCTCAAAATTGGTTACGATTGGCACATTCCCGAACATATCTAAAAGATTGTAATAGTAATAGGCTCGTAACGCTTTTAATTCGGCATAAATTGGTGCTTTTGCAGCATCTGTCAATGAAGATTTATCGATTTGATAAATGATAGAATTGATCTTTGCAATTCCGGTGTAATTATAACGCCAGGCTGAAAGAATCATACGATTATCTGCTTTCCAGGTGTGTTTTTGTGCATCCTGATATTGTCCGCCATCATACCAGTTTGTTCCTCTGGTAGGAATTGTGGCTTCATCAGAAACCGTCTCGTTTAAAAAGAATACATACTCACACGTTGGATAATTATTGGAGATCGCATCTGCAAATCCTCTCAATGAAGAATATGCGCCTCCAACTAATGCATCAATTTCTTTGGGAGTATTTCCAAAATCCCCATCTTCTACCTTATCATATAATTGTTCATCCAGATTGGTACATGATATCGTAAAAAGCATGCTTATTAATAGTGCTGCTGTTATTTTGATTTTCATTTGTTCTATTTTTGAGTTAATCGCTTAATTATTAAACGTAAAATTTAATCCAACAGAAATCGTTGTTGGTCGCGGATAATTATTGTATCTGTCAATTCCAGGAGCTGCTAATCCGGTTGTATCCATTACTCCGGTTTGATTTATTCCGTCTTGAGCATTTAAGCCAATCTCAGGATCAACACCTTTATAACTTGTAATTACAAACAGATTTTCTCCCATAACATAAACTCTGAATTTTGAAGATTGCGATTTCAAAGGCAAAGTATACCCAACTGAAAGTGTCTGAAGTCTGAAGAAAGAAGCATCTTCTACCCAATAACTAGAATATTTTGGAGCTGAAGTAATACCACTATTTAAGAAATCATCCGGAACATTGTAGGCTGGTAATCTGTTAGGATCGTTCAGCATCATATTCGTAGCATTTAATGCTTTCTGACCAAACATTCCGTAACCGGAAACACCTAAATCAAAATTTCCGTACGTAAAATTCATACCGATTCCTAAAGTCAAATCTGGCTGAATATTTCCTAAATCACCTTTATCAGCATCAACTAAAACATTTTCTAAAACTTTATCGCCGGCTGCATTGTAGTACAACATTTTTCCATCGGCGTCAAGCCCCGCACTTTTGAATCCCCAGAAAGTTCCAACTGGATATCCTTCAGCAATAATTTGAGAATATTGTCCTGACATACCTGCTAATCCGTGTAAAGACCCACTGTAAATAACATCTGTTTCATAAGTTGTATTCGAAAGTTTTTCGATTTTCTGAACGTTATGGCCTAAAGTTAAATTAGCATTCCATGAAAATTTATCTCCTTTGATGATATCAGCATTCAGCGTAAGCTCAACTCCTTTGTTCGACATTTCGCCAACGTTTGCCAACATATTCCCTACTAAATAAGGAGGCTGAGGCACTTCATAAGTGTATAACAAATCTTCTGTGTTTTTTGAATAATATTCAAATGATCCTGTGATTCTGTCAAACAAAGTAAAGTCAACACCAATATTCAATTGTTTTGTAGATTCCCATTTTAAGTCAGGATTCGGGTTTTGTTTTGGAGAATAAGCCAAACTCCAGGTTTGCGTAACCGGATCGTAATAACTGTCATTTCCAACTCCTAAGATCGAAAGCGATTTGTATTCACCAATTCCGTCCTGATTACCAGTAACTCCATAACCAACTCTTAGTTTTAAATTACCTAACCAGCCTTTTGTAGAACTCATAAAATCTTCGTTAGAAATTCTCCAGGCTGCAGAAGCGGATGGAAAAGTTCCCCATTTATTATTTTCTCCAAAACGGCTTGAACCATCTCTTCTTACTGTTGCAGTAAATAAATATTTGCTATCAAAACTATAATTCGCACGAGCATAAAAAGAAACTAAATTTGATTTTCCTTTATAAGAATACACATCTCCCAAACGGTAATTATATCCAGCTCCTAAATTGTTATAACTAAAAGCATCGGTTACGAAACCACTTCTTTGCGCTCCAAAACCTTCGTAAATATTCTCTAAATACGAGTATCCGCCTAAAGCACTTACATTATGTTTTCCGAATACTTTATTGTAATTCACATAAAGTTCTCCTTGTGCATTGGTATATTCTGCATATGTTTTTTGAGCACGACCATCTTCCGTTCTTCCTTCCATAACCGCGTAACTTGGTATGTAAGTATTTCCCTGAACTGCATTATGTTCTAATGAGATATTAGCAACAGCAGTAAAATCATTTAAAAACTTAACCTCCGTTTTAAAATACCCCAAAAGCCTGTGTCTTTCATTATCAGTTGTTCTGTTGGTTAAAATTTCAACCGGATTTTCATAAATTGTTCCTCCAACTGATGTAAATTCACCATTGGCATCGTATATCGGAATAGTTGGATTTAAATTATAGGCACGCTCAAAAATTCTGTAATCCAACGGATGCCATTTATCGATATTAGCAAATAAACCCATATCAAATTTTACATCTTTATTGTCTCCAAGATATTGATATCCACTAACGTTTCCGCTTAATCTTTCTAAACCCGTCGTTTTGATAACACCTTCATTATTTAAGTACGAAAGTGACGCTCTGAAACCGCTGTCCGTTTTACCTGAATTAATACTTAATGTATGTGATTGTGAAATAGCGGTTTGTTCTATTGCTTTTTGCCAGTCTGTATTTCCGCCGTAATCAATAGCATCCTTATTTCCGGTTTGGCGCACATACCCTCTCCATTGATTGGCTGATAAAAGATCTAAATTATCGTTTACATATCCAATACTTGATAATCCGCTATAGGTAACCGAAACTCCTTTCGTACCTGATTTTGTTGTAATAATAATAACTCCGTTTGCTCCTCTTGATCCATATATGGCTGTCGCCGAAGCATCTTTCAAAACGTCTACAGATTTAATATCAGAAGGCTGAACGACATTGATATCAACACCGGCAATTCCATCTACTACAATAAGTGGACTATTGCTTGCTGTTAATGAAGTTCCTCCACGCAAACGTAAACTAGAACCCGCTGCAGGATCTCCAGAAGGACGAATAACATTTAATCCCGCAACCTTTCCCTGCAAAACCTGTTCTGTCGAAGAGATTGTTCCTTTTACTAAATCATCTGCTCTAACCGTTGAAATTGCTCCTGTTAGATCTGATTTCTTTTGAGTTCCATAACCAACAGATACAACCTGTACTTCTGCCAACTGATAACCATCGTTTTGCAGGCGAACATCTATATTAGTTTTCGTTGCCGATGTAATCTGTACTTTTTGAGTTGTTGAACCTATAAATGAAACTTCAATCGAACCTCCTACGGCTACAGACAAAGTAAATTTTCCGTCAAAATCTGTTGTGGTGGCATTTTTTGTACCAACCTCAATTACCGATGCACCCGGCAATACAGTTCCTGTATTGTCATAAACGGTACCTGATACCTGCTTTTTTTCCTGAGCAAACATTCCTGCCGAAAGAAAAAGCATGAAAATCATGAATACCACAGTTTTAGTAGTCCACATTTGATGCAGGACTATTTTTTTATTTTTACTATTCATTAGAATTGATGTTTTAATTTGATAGTGAATTATTTGTCTAAAGTTTTAAGGGGAATTGTGGTATCCGAAATCGTTTTGTCTTTATTATCTTTTACCAAAACATGAATTTCAGTTAAGCCAGGAATTCCGTTAAGCTCAGAAACCAAATTGACAAATCCTTTTATTTCGGCAGTTCCTCCGGCAAATTCACCTGAAATTACTTTACTACCCGCGTTGATCGTGTAAATTAATTTGTTTACACCCGGCTCGTTATTTTTACGAGACATTCCAAGAAAATCTTTCTGACTGATTTGCAAAGGAAAAAATCCAAATACTGGTGGCGGTGGCGGAATATATTCTCCAGCATATAAAACCTGATCCGGAATAGTTCCGGCCCAATCGTCTTTCACCATCAGGAAAACCAGATTTTCCATTACATAACCGTCTGGGGCATTGTAATAATCTTTCGGAACCAAATCCATTTTATAAAAACCATTTCCTAAATCTTTTAGTTTCGTTTTTTCAACGATATCCGGAAGCCAGGATTGGTATTCTTGTTTAATATCCCAATTGTTCAAACCACTGTGCATATGTACGCTTGTCGCGCCTGCAAATCCCGGAGCTAAGTTGGCATTAAACAAAATACTAACTCCTTTGTCGATTGTTGGTTTTGTCGGATACGCCCTGATTAACTCATTTGCTGTATAAAATGAAGAGAAATCAGTGTATGGTACATTGGCTACACCACTTTGCTTCGATCCGGTTTTATTTTTTAAACGAAACCAAAATCCTGCGCTTGCTGCAATTTCAGCTGGTGTTTTAGAAAAATAAGTAGTTGGAGTTAAAGTAAAACTCCAGATTTTATCTTTTACATGAGTAAGTTTTGCAAAATCTGATGAGTTCTCCCAATGTCCTGCATCCGGTTCAGATGGTGACCAAATCCAGATATAAAGATCTTCATTTTCAGCAAATGTAGTTTCAGAAAGATCAAAGTACCATGTTACTTTTTCATCGTATTTGTAAACTACAGGAAATGACGTTATACTGCCCACAGCCCCAGCTTCTTCCTGAGCCTGAATAAAATTGGGAGCCATCAAAAGGGCAAATAAAATTGTATATATAAACTTTTTCATAGTACTTAATTAATAGCATTTAATTTGAATACATAAGACACAAAAGGGGTTCCGTTAGAAGAATGCACTAATTGAAATTCCATTTCGTCGTTGCTTCCAGGAACTGATGTTAATCGAAGTTCATCTGTTTTTTGTGTTTTTTGAGCATCGCTGTACAGATAGATTCTTACTGCGCTGGCATTTGTCTGTTGAAAATCTGAACTTAATTTCCAATATCCTTTTGGGGCAAATAATGGAGGAACATTGCCCATAACCTCGTAACTTGTTGGCTGGTTCTTTTCGTCTACGCTGAATCTGATTTTAAAATCCTCGTAGTTAAAATACGTGCTCAAGTTTTCTTCGTTTGGCTCGATCTTATTTGCTTTCGCAGCTTCATCTACCATTTTCAAATTTGTTAATCCCCAATCTCCGTTTACTTTCTCATAAATGGTAATCGGATCAACATAGCTTCCGTCATCAATATTGTCACAGCCAATAGCAACCAGACACATAATAACAGCTAACCAATAAATACTTTTACATCTCATAAATTTGTGGTTTGTTTGTTAGTTTTTCATCCCTTAAAAGGACAAGGCGAAGCTAGATGTTAAAAAAACCTAAAAAAAAATATCTGATAAAAATCAAGATACAATTCAAATAAATTCCAACATAAAACACTAATAATCAATGTTTTAATATATTTTTAAAATTACAAAAATCAAGACGTTGTTTAGATGAAGATTAACATCTAAATAATAGTATTTATGACAATATGTAAATTAAAGTCGATATTTTTTTCACTATACATATATATCATCGCTTTTTATTGTATAATTGCAAATTATTAGACTACATTTAACATTTAGATCTTATTTTTGTTTGATGATCTAAATTTTATAGCTTTGTTATTAAGAGAATTACCAAAATCTGCAGCGCTATTTAATCATCATTTATTACCATTTTACCCTGAATAAAAAACGAATTAACTCAAACTCACCGAAAACATTTTACCCTAAACCAAAAACAAAACCATGCGAAGAATATACATTCTGTTTTTTTTTATTGCAGGTTTTTCTCTAACTGCGAAAGAGACAAATCCTGTTCTGGAAGAATTAGATAAAGTGCTTCTTAAAAAAGATATTTACTTAAAACAGAAGTATCGTAAAATAGAAGCTTTAAAAAAAGACGTATCAAAATTTACCGTAAGTCAAAACAACGAACAACTTTATAATACTTATATGTCGTTGTTCGATGAATACAAATCCTTCAAATACGATTCGGCTTATTATTATTTAGAAGAAGCAAAAGTCAAAGCAATTGTTTTAAAAGACCCTAAGTATTTGGCTAAAAGCCGAATTAAAGAAGGTTTCGTATTACTTTCTTCCGGACTTTTTAAGGAAGCCATAGATACTTTGAACGTAATTGATGACCAAAAACTCGATCAAAAAAACAAATTTGAATATTATTCCATTAAAGCCCGTGCGTATTATGATTTAGCCGATTACAATAAAGATCAGCGTTTTAACATTCATTATGTACAGCAAGGAAATCATTTTCTGAAAAAGGCTTTAGAATTAATCGGGACCAATACTAATGAATATTGGGCTGCCGAAAGTTTAAAAAGATTAAAACAACAGGATTGGCGTGGTGCCGAATTTGCCTTCAGCTACTGGATCAACAACTATAAATTGCCACCCGATTATTACGGAATTGCAACTTCAAGTCTCGGTTATATTTATTCGGAAAGAGGATATACCAAAAAAGCCATTTATTACCTGGCACTTGCCGCTATTGCCGATGTTAAAAATGCGACCAAAGAAACGGTTGCACTTCGGAATCTAGCCAATGAACTCTTTAAAATGGGCTATTTGGATAAAGCCAACGAATACATCAATATCGCGATGGATGACGCTACTTTCTATAATGCCAGACATCGAAAAATTGAAATTTCGTCCATTCTGCCAATTATCGAGAAAGCGCAATTAAATAATGTAAAAGACAAAAACGACAAACTCGAAAGAATCATTATTCTATTGACGATTCTTACCATAATTATTGTTTTGTTTCTGATTATCATCTTCAAACAATTAAAAGAAAGAAATAAAGCCCGAAAAATAATGGCTTCTTCATACGCGCAGCTTCAGGAAATGAACATTAGTTTAAGTGAAGCCAATGCTATTAAAGAAGAATATATTACGTATTTTATTAAGGCGACATCGGCTTTCATTAATAAGATCGACCATATCCAGAAAAGCACATTACATAAAATCATCACCAAAAGAACAGATGAAGTTATTGCGAGTTTGAAACGTTACAATGTGAAGGAAGAACGCGAAAATCTTTTCCATCAATTTGATGAAATCTTTCTGAAATTGTTTCCGACTTTTGTGACGGATTTTAATCATTTATTCCCAAATGATCATAAATGCATCGTTAAAAAAGGAGAGCTTTTAAACACAGAACTCAGGATTTTTGCCTTATATCGATTAGGAATTCAGGACAGTAATCAAATGGCTGAATTTCTGGAACTTTCTGTAGCTACCATCTATACTTATAAAACAAGAATCAAAAGCAAATCTGATTTTAAAGATACTTTTGAAGAGAAGATTATGTCTATTAAGACGATTTAATATTAAAAAGTTTTTTTGCCACAGATTTCACAGATTAAAAGGATTTTATTTCAATGCTCCAGCGGAGGACTATGTTTATAGAAAATATGATAGGCCTGTGAATAAAAGCTCCAGCGGAGCGAAATACATATAACCCCGATGGGGTGCGATCACATGATTTTAAACATTTCTATAAATATTGATGTCCAGCTGAGACTCTTTGCAATAAATTAAAAAATTATTTTAATCCTTTAATCTGTGGCAAAAAAAAAGCGGCAACTTTTCAGATGGCGCTTTTCTTTTCTCTTGGCTCTTTATTCTATATTCTCTATTCTGAACCCTCTAACTGCAACACCACATTCTGATAACGTTTACTCAACGAAAACAATTGCTCGGCAAAAATCATTATCGCTAACGGAACAAAGAAAAATACCGTCAAATCTTCTTCGTATAAAAAGTAGGTTGTAACCATAAAAATTCTGCCATATTCCAAATAGTAAATCCATTTTCGCTGTTCTAATAAAGCACCGCAATTAACCAATGTAATAAGAATAAAGAACAACACAAAAGCTTTATCTAAACCATTTAAATACTCAAAATAATAGGTAAAAACGGTTAAAAACAGCGTACAAACTCCTAACTGAATATAAAGGTAATTTCGGAATCGAAGTCGTTGATGCGGATTCTCCTTGTCTTGTAAAAAGCGTTTTTCTAATGTTGGCCGAATATCCTGATCCATATGCGCCGGACTTCCAAAAACTGCTTTCCATTTGGCTTTAAATCCAACGGAACGTTTCCACAACTCATAAATCTCAAAATAGTAATGAAAGTGCTGCCAAAGAAAACTGTAGCTTTTTAATGGATGTGTCAATCCGTATTTTGGTTTTTCTTCTTCTTCCTGAAAAGTTCCAAAAAGACGATCCCAAAAAGTAAACATATCTCCGTAATTTTTATCCAGGTATTTTTCATCAGAAGCATGGTGAACACCATGAACCGAAGGTGTTACGAAAACATACTCCAACCATTTTATTCTGCCAATAAGCTGTGTATGTGTAAAAAAAGAATATGCTCCGTGAACAATCAGCATTGTAATTACCATTGCCGGGTGAAATCCGACGAAAGGCAAAACACACCAAAATCCCGTTCGTATAACTGCCTGAAAAGTCGTAATTCTGGCGGCTGCTGTAAAATTAAATTCTTCGCTATGATGATGCACGATATGCGCGGCCCAGAAAAAATTGACTTCGTGCCCTAACCTGTGATACCAATACCAAACAAAATCAGTAGCGAGAATTAAGGCAAACCAAACAAAAATATTACTCGGAATATCAAAAAGCCTGTAATTATCATAAATCAAATAATACAATTGATAAAAACTGGCTGCGATAAAAAGATTAATTAATCTTTCGGCAATACCAATGCTAATGTTTGAAACAGAACTTTCATAGTTGAAAATCTCAGGTCTTTTTTTACGTTGTGCCAGCTTATATTCCAGAAATAAAAAAAGAAAAAAAGCAGGCATTGCGAAAGCGAGAAAATTAATATGTCTCATTTTAAAGATTACTTTATATTGATTTGATACAAACGAAAAAAGACATTTTCATCAATCAAAAAATTGCAATCGCAAGTTTAACTGATGAAAATAATCTTATTCTTATTAGAAAAACTTAATTCTGCTTGAATTTTGGCTCTTCTAATGCTACCTCTTTTACAGCCTGCGTATCAGCCACTTTTTGCAAAGCGATAATATAGGCTGCAATTCTTGGCGTTACATTGTGTTTTAATGCAATTCTAAAAACGGTTTCAAAACCTTTTTCCAAAATATCTTCCAAACGTGTATTAATCTGATGAATTCTCCATGATTCTAAAAGTGAATTCTGAAGCCATTCAAAATAAGAAACAGTTACACCTCCGGCATTCGCTAAAATATCCGGAACAACTAAAACTTTATTGTCATGCAATATTTTATCGGCATCTGAAGAAACAGGTCCGTTTGCTCCTTCCACAATGATTTTGGCTCGAATATCTTTTGCATTCTTTTTTGTAATTACATCTTCTTTAGCGGCCGGAATCAATACATCAACATCTAAGAGCAACAAGTCTTCGTGTTTAATAGCAACCGAATTTGGATACCCTTTAATGTTTTTATTGTTCAGGTTATAATACAATATTAACTCTGGAATATTAAGTCCGTCAGGATTATAAAAAGCTTCTGAAACATCACTAACCGCAACAATTTTCAATCCTTTTTCATATAAAAACAAGGCCGAATGCAATCCTACATTTCCAAATCCCTGAATTGCGGCAGTAGATCTTGCAGGTCTTAATTTTAATTTTTGAAGGGCCAATAACGTAATAATACTCACACCTCTTCCGGTTGCTTCTACTCGTCCTAAAGAACCTCCGGAATGCAAATGTTTTCCGGTTACGACAGCGTGAATTGGTTTGCCGTGAAGTAACGAAAATTCATCCATTAACCAGCCCATTTCGTCAGGGCCTGTTCCCATATCTGGTGCCGGAACGTCTTTATTCGGTCCAAAAATATCAGCTAATGCTTTGGTATATCCTCTGGTAATTTTCTCTAATTCTGCTTTAGAATGTTTTCTGGGATCACAAATAATACCACCTTTTGCTCCTCCAAAAGGAATTCCGGTTACGGCAGATTTCCAGGTCATCCAGGCTGCAAGTGCCTTAACTTCATCAAGATTTACTGCGGTATCATAACGGATTCCACCTTTTGATGGGCCCAAAGCTGTATTGTGAATAACACGATATCCTTCAAAATTTTGCGTTTTTCCGTTGTCCAACACAATCGAGAAATTAACGACGATTTGTTTTTCCGGACGCTGTAATTTTTCTCTGATCGATTCTTCTAAATTAAGAATATCAGCCGCAACATTAAAACGGTCAATCATCGATTGAAAGGGGTTCTGTTTAATTATTTCTGCGCTCATAGTATATATCTTTTGAATTTGAATATTTGATTTTGTATTTTTTTTTCATCATTAAAAACTCCTTTTCATTCTTTTAATGAAAAGCGTTTATTTCACATGCACATTCGACAACATGGAATTTTTATCAGACAACACTGCATCATAATATTCGTATTTCTATTTGATCTCATTTTCTTTATTTTTTAATAGTTCTAAAAAAAGCCTTTCATGGTGCATGAAAGGCTAAAAAAAAAAATAACTAACAAGTGATTTTCTATTAACGCCATTTCACTGTATAGTTCACCATGCAACACAACGTGGTGCTACACATGACCTGAATGATATATTGACTAGAGTATTTCATTGTTGGGACAAATTTATAAATATATTTCTTAAATTCTATAGAATTAGTCGAGTTTATTTGAAATAATTTAAAACTTAACATTGAAGAACCTGTAAATTAACGAATTAAGCTACAGAAAAAATCTACGTAAATTGTGAAATAACGATAAACACAATCGCAATCAAGGCCAAAAAGAGGCCTATGAAGTTAATTTTAGATAATTTTTCCTTAAAAAAAAGCAAGCCAACAAGACTTCCTAAAACAATAACGCCCATGTTCATTCCGGCAAAAACAGTTGAGGGATTATCTGAAAATGCTTTATGTGCTTTTAAGTAAAACAATATATTACCGAAATTAAAAAGTCCGACCAAACCTCCGAAAAGAATATTTTTAGTTTCTAATTTTACTTTTTTCAAAACGGTTTCATAAACAACTACCAATAAAGAAATAGCCAAAGAAATATCAAAAACTACAAATAAAGAAGTTGTGTAAGGCAAAGTAGTATAAAGTGCAATTTGCTTAAAAAGAATGTCAATTACTCCAAAACCAAGTAAAACAACCGTTGGATAGATCCACTTGTTTTCTGTGTTTTCGGATTGTTTTTTGAGAATGAATAAAAGAGCCACGAAGCCAATTAATAGCCCGATAACTTTATAAGAATTAAATTCTTCTTTAAAAATAAACCAGGCAGCCAGTATCGGAATAAAAAGGGATAATCGTTGAGCAGCGTCTGTTTTTACGATTCCCATATGTTTAATCGAAGCAATTAAAAACAGGAAAACGATTGGTAATAAAATACCAATGGCAATATAAATACTCCAGGGAGCACTTTCATCAACCTGAGTAATATCTGGGCTAAAAGTAAAATAGCAAAGTATTAGGGCAAATACATAATTAAACGCTACAATTTGTATGGGATTAGCATTGTATTTTCTGGTGATTTTGAATATCACACCAACTATTACACTACAGAAAATACTTAAGATAAGGAATAACATAAGTTCAAATTTTGAATACAAAAATAAGGTTTATCCACTTCTTATCATTCCTGCCCATAATATTTCTTGAAATGATGTCTAAATTCCGTTTGCATTAATTCAGATGAAACTCCGGAAAATTCGATTTTAAATTCATCTGAATCCATTCCTTCAATCGCTCCTCCCCAACCCTGCAATTGATTTCCATTTTCTAAAATCACTTTCAATTGAGGAATTATGTAAGTAGTAATTAATTTATCTTCTGGAAAATCAGAAGTTATTTCAATATTAAACTTTTTACAATGATTTTTAAAAAAGTTATACGGAGAATCAATCCCATCAAATATTATTTTTCCATGCACTACTCCCATTGGCGGGTCTGCAAATTCAAATTCTGTATAACCTATTATTACACCGTCGAGTTCTAAAATATATTTGATTTCCATTTTTTCATTTTATCAAAATCAAAAATAATATTTTTAAATTTAATCACTTTTCAGCCAACCCGTAATACTCATTCTGGTATTTTGAGTAACCAAAACTTCGTGAACCAATTCATTGCTTTTAAAGAAAACGGTTTTGCCTTGAGTAGGCGAAATTTTTTGATTGTTATTTTCCTGATGAATCATTAATTCGCCGCCATCACTTTCCTGCCAATTATTGTTGAGATAACTGATCATAGAATATTTCCGACTCGGATTATTTTTGAATTGATCTAAATGCTTCAGATAAAAATCACCTTTTTCATATAAAGAATAATGAAATTCGTAACCTGTTATTCCGGCGTAACAGCTTTCATTTAAATACAAAATGAAGGCATCAATTTGCGCAAAGAATTCATTTTCAAAAATATTATTATGCTTTTTATCCAGCCAATAAATAGAATCACTTCTAATTGCGCCATCATAAGAGAGTTTCTCTGAACTCCCTATTCCTGCTTCTGACAACAAACTTCTTTGATTTAAATCAAGTAAATTTTGTTTTAGATTATCTGCCAATTCGTTGCTTAAAAAATACTCTGAAATACCCACTTTATTTTCGATATAACTCGCAATCAAATCTTCAAAACCTTCTTCCATTTTTATTTCGGGAAAGACTGCAAATACAGCCAACGGAGCAAGGTAGCCGAAATAAAACTGGTAATGGGTTTATTTTCAATAAATAAAAAATATGCAAGGTTCGGCGCAATCTTGTCATTTCGACGGAGAAGAAATCCTCGCAAGTAACTCCGCAACGAGGATCCAATCTTTGTCGAGCTTCTCGCGAGGATTTCTCCTCCGTCGAAATGACATACTTTTCCAAAATTGAAACCAAAAAAAAAACCGACAGGTTTTAAAAACTTGTCGGGTTTATTTCTGCGTAATATTAATTTACAATTTACTGATATAACTTCCGTACATATCTTTAAATTGATGTCCTTGTGCAAAACGATCTTTGCTTAGTTTTTTATATTCTACCAAAGCCCATAAAATAAACTCCTTCATAAAATAGTGGTCTTTTTTATCTAACTGAGGCTGATATTTCTTCAATAAAGTATCCAACGGTGTTACTTCATCTAAAATATTTTGATATTCTGCATCCGAAGCATCGTCTAATAATTCGAAACCACTTTCTGCAAAAAACCATTCTATCAAATCAGAATAGGCTGTTTTTTCTCCCGGTTTTTCTAATTTTTCGATTTTCGGAAAGAAATCAGGAAATAGAATTCGAATGGCAGAACCAATTAAATTTTGCGCCACGGCAGCCGCTCCCTCCTGCTCTCCTTCGTAAACTAACTCTACTTTTCCGGTAATCGCAGGAATGATTCCGATGAAATCAGATAGACGTAAAATCGTATGATCAACTCCGGCTTTTAAGGCACGACGTTCAGCTGTACTAATTAAATTCTCAAAAGCTGTAATACTCATTCTGGCACTTACACCACTTTTATTATCAATGTATTCGCTGTCACGCGCTTCAAAACTAATTTGTTCTAAAATATCTTTAGCTAAACTTGGCACATAAACGATCTCGCTTTGCGTTTCATCTAGTTTAGCTTCCTGTTCTGTAATTGTTCTGGCAATGGCAACACTCTCTGGATAATGTGTCAAAATCTGAGAACCAATTCTATCTTTAAGAGGCGTTACGATGCTTCCTCTGTTCGTATAATCTTCCGGGTTTGCGGTAAATACAAATTGCATATCCAATGGCATTCTCAATTTAAAGCCTCTAATCTGGATATCGCCTTCCTGCAAAATATTAAATAATGCTACCTGAATTCTGGCTTGTAAATCGGGTAATTCGTTGATTACAAAAATGCTTCGATTCGCTCTCGGAATCATTCCGAAGTGAATCACACGATCGTCAGCATAAGATAATTTTAAATTCGCTGCTTTTATCGGATCGACATCTCCTATTAAATCGGCAACGGTTACATCCGGCGTAGCAAGTTTTTCGAAGAAACGCTCACTTCTGTGCAACCATGAAATCGGCGTTTCGTCCCCTTTTTCCGCAATCAAATCTTTTGCAAAACGCGAAATCGGGTTTAGCGGATCGTCATTAATTTCTGAACCAGTTACAAACGGAATATATTCATCTAATAATTCGATCATTTTACGAGCCAAACGCGTTTTGGCCTGACCACGAAGCCCCAATAAATTGATATTATGTCGGGATAAAATAGCACGTTCCAACTCCGGAATTACCGTGTTTTCAAAACCGTGAACTCCTTCAAAAACAGGCGTTCCAGATTTGATTTTCTCACGAAGGTTATTTCGCAATTCATCCTTAATACTAATGCTCTTATATCCTGAAGCCTTTAATTGACCGAGTGTTTTTATATTATTTATTTCCATTTTTGAAATATCAGTTGTTGTTGTTTTAGTATTTTGTAGAGATGCAAAGTAGTGCGTCTCCACGATATTCGTTGTATATAAATCTTAGAACCTTAGAACCTTAGAATCTTAGTAACTTAGAACCTAAAATTATCGAACCCTTTTCTTCCTATTCGTTTCATAATCTTCAAAAATCATTTCACCTAAACCTTTCAGTCCGGTGTAAAATGCTTTTCCCTGATTGGCTTCTGTAAAATGATTCACAAAACGCTGTAAATAAGGATCGTTCGCAATCATAAAAGTGGTAATCGGAATATGTAATTTTCTGGCTTGCTGTGCCTGTGCGTAACATTTATCAACGATGTATTCGTCAAGTCCGTTACTGTTCATATAATAAGAACCATCCCGCTCGCGAACGCAGCTTGGCTTTCCGTCGGTAATCATGAAAATTTGTTTGTTGGTATTTCGTTTTCTGCGTAAAATATCCATCGCTAATTGAAGCCCGGCAACCGTGTTGGTATGATAAGGACCAACTTGTAAATAAGGCAAATCCTTAATTGGAATTGTCCATGCATCATTTCCGAAAACTAAAATGTCCAATGTATCTTTTGGGTACCGAGTTGTGATTAATTCGGCAAGGGCCATGGCTACTTTTTTAGCAGGCGTAATTCGGTCTTCTCCGTACAAAATCATACTGTGACTGATGTCGATCATCAAAACCGTACTCATTTGGGCTTTGTATTGCGTTTCCTCGACAACCAAATCATTTTCGGTCAGCATAAAACCTTCTACACCATTGTTGATTTGTGCATTACGCAAACTTTCGGTTAAAGCGATTCGCTCTAACCCGTCGCCAAAATTAAACTCACGAAATTCTCCGGTATGTTCATCGCCATTTCCGGCATGTTTGGTTTTATGATTTCCGTTTCCAGAGCGTTTTAAATTACCGAAAATCTGATCTAAAGCTTGTTGTCTGATCGCTCTTTCTGTTTTAGCAGTAATTCCAAAACCAGACGTACCATCGGGTTTTGCTTCGTCTTTTATGTAGCCTTTCTTTTTTAAATCATCGATAAAATCATCGATAGTGTAGTTCTCATCCGTCAGTTTATATTCTTTATCTAACTCCCGAAGCCAGTCTATAGCTTCATCAAAATCGCCCGAAGTATGGGTGATAAGCTCTTTGAAAATGCCAAAAAGTTTTTCAAACGGAGACTGAAATGGGGCTTCGTACGACTTAAAATAAAAACCTTTTTTAAATTCGTTTTTCATAATTCTAAAATTACACTATTTTAGAATTATGAAAAAAGAAACGTTTATTAATTTTTAGTTAAAATATTGAGGCAAAAGTGGTTAAAATCGAGGCAATTTCTGTCAATTATTCAAACTTTCCATCAACATAATACCATGTATTATTCTCCTGTTTAAAAGTCGATAATTCATAATGCGTTTGGAGTTTTCCATTCGAATCTATAAAATAAGCTTTAAACTCAACTGTTTCTTCAGAAGAACTTAAAATTTCTAATTTTTGCCATTTATTGGAAGTAGCCCATTTTAGAATTTCTTCTTTTGAATAATAAGCTCTTTCCGAAACATGAGTGGTTTCGAAAAGATATTCTGCATTATGAGTAGCATAAGCTGAATATCTCGAACGCATCAAAGCCAATGCGGATGGTGCTTTTCGATTGTTTTTAAGATACAATCCGCAGCAATCCTCAAACAATAATCCAGTATCACAAAAACACTTTTTATTCTCCATCAACTGCCTCTTCACCATTGATCTTAACATGCAGCTGATTCAATAAAACCTGATATCTGCTGATTTCTCTCAAATCTTCATCTTCTTCAGCATGATCCAGCATTTCATCTAAAGTTTCATTTACTTCAAGCAATTTATTATTAGCTTCTCTGTCATTTTTTGCAGCGATTAAATCAATGATTTCCTGCACACTTACTTTTAAATCGTCGAATTTCATACTTTCTTGTTTTTATTTTTTATTTCAGTTTTCAGTTTTCAAGTTACTTAGGGTAAACCCTGAAACTAAAAAATTTAAAACTATTTTATTGCAGTTTCTAACTTTAAAATTTTATCATTTTGAGCTTTAATCATAACTTTTAACTCTTCAATCGATTGATTTTGCAAAATCATATAAAGTGTCATTTCCTCTATTTTTTGTAATAGCTTCGAATTTAAATTTCCTAACTCAGTTCCATTTTCTTCCATTTCTTTCGCAGTTGCAATTTCTGGCAAATGTTTATTCTTCTTCACAAATTTTTCTAAGTCTTTTATAGGCATTAATTTATAATCTTTTTCGAAAACAAAATCAGCACCATTTAAATCTACCTTTATTTCTCTTGCTCGGATAGTTCCTATAACATCCAATTTATAATTAGGATTAGGGGTACCGATACCGACATCTCCATTGTTTAAAATTTTAAATGGCTGATTAAATGCACCATTGAAGCCTTGTATAGCAAATCCTGTACTTTCTCCATTGATCTGCCATGCTGCAATACCACCATTATAAATTTTTCCATCAATATAATTACGATTAAACCCAATACTAGCTCCACCTATTGTCAAGGTTTTACCCATATCAACTACTACCATTTTTGCATCTGGTATAGATGTTCCAAGACCAAATTTACCTGAAAAAAGTGCATTATTAATGTTTGATAAATCAATAGTTGTTTCAGGCGTATTAATATTCTTTGTTGCCCAAGAAATCCAAGCATTCTCAGCTTTATTTACAGTATACAAATTTTCCCTGGTATACAATGGACCAACTACTTGACATCTTCCTCCTACATCTATATTATTTATATGGGTAAAATCTATACTTACTTCAGGCAAAGTAGCAACTCTTGTGGCCCACGGAACCCAATCATTTTGGGCGTTATTCAAAATAAAAATATCACCTCTCAATTTTAGAGGTCCTTGAACATCTAAAAATGGTGATGCAACCGTAGCATTTTGACTACTACCTCTCAAAAATGATCCTAATAAAATTATGCTTAAAAGTATTTGTCTTTTCATATTATTTTTTTTTATTCTTCCTTTTTATTCTCGTTAAACTTTTTCACAATTTCTTTCAGCTTTTCCTTGCGTGCAACTTCAGCCTGTTTCTTTTTATTCTGGGCTTTGTGCAATTTGTCGTTGTGTTTCTTGATATTTCTTTCGTTGTTGCGTCCCATTATATTTCTCTTTTAATTTCTTCTAAAGTTTTTTCGGTATAAATCAATTCAGTAATAATCCTCTCTCTCAAAACATCAATATCTTCATCAAAATGTTTTGCCCAGGAAGTCAATTGCTGCAGATTCCGAATTTGCTTGATACGTTTTGTGGTTTCAAAACTCGTTCTCAGAATCGCTTTTTTATCATAGACCGAATTATTTCTATGCTGATAGATTACCGTGTTCTTATCAAAATCAGCTTCAATATAGTATAGTTTTTCTTCAGCATTATCCGGATGAAATTCGTTCCAGGCTGCAAAACCAATTTTAGTTTTAGAAGGCGTTTCAGGTTCCATTGCAACCAAACGCCATTTACTGTTGGCTAATCTTCCCCAATGGTTCGAAACGCGATACATCCCGGCTTCTGTATAATAATAGGTACTTCCCGCTTTACTTTCGAACTGTTTTTTTAAACCAGCAATTTCTTCCGGAAGCACTTCATGAAAAACACAAAAGGTATTTTTAAATGAATTTGGATGTGGCTTAAAGTTTTTTTGCATGTGCAAATATACTCAGATTGTCGCGAACTCCCTAAAACAAACATAAAATGCTTAACTTTGCAGCATCAATTTTAAATTTAAAAGTTATGTCTAAAGATTCACAAGAAAAAATGCCCCAAAAAGGAGTTTATACCGGTATCATCGAAAAAGATGAAAACAACAATTATTTTTGTGGTGAATATCTTTTAGATTATAAAATCGCTCATTCGAATTTTAATCTTGGAGACTGGGTTACCATTAAATCGGTAATTGAAAATCCAAGCGATATCAGTTATGATAAATATCCAAAGAAGTCTAAAAACTTCGATAAGGCAAATCATAAGCCTGAGAACAAATAATTTGTTTCAGGTTTTTCTTGTTTCAAGTTTCAAGTTTTGAAATGAGAAAAAAAATTTAACCGCAAAGTTCGCAAAGGTTACCATATAGCTTTGCGAACTTTTGCGTTTTATAAAACATTGCAGAGATAAAAACTTTGCGCACTTTGCGGTTAAATCAACGCACATTCTTTATTTTTTCGAATATTTTTTGCTTCAAAACTAAAAAGTTAAAAAAAAGTGTACCTTTGCAAAAAATTTGTCGTTTTGAAGTATAAAACACTCATTTCAAACTAATAGACAATACGTTACCTTTTATTTATGAAAAAAATAGTTGAATACCGCAAGTTACTAAACGTAGAAAAAACTGCTGAGTTAAAAGATTTAAAAACCATTTACCGTAATGCAATGAAAGAATCTCATCCTGATAAATTTCAAGGTGATGATGCTGGTTTGAAAGCGGCTGAAGAAAAAAGTAAAGCAATTATTGAAGCTTATCACTTTTTGGTAAGTATTAATCCTGAAACGATTAAAGCAAATTTACCTGAATATACAGAAACGATTTCAACTTGTTCAATTACTGATTATAAATTTGTTGAAGGTCGTCTAATTATTGATTTTTCTAACGGAAGTGTTTACGAATACATTAGTGTTCCTAAAGCAACTTACGTAAAAATGGTCAACGCTGATTCTCCTGGAAGATTCGCGAAAAGACACATTTTGAACTCTTTTACCTGGAGAAAGAAAACAAATCAAGAATAGTTTTTTACTATCTATATACCCAAAAGCGCTCTATTATCAGAGCGCTTTTTTTATGCCTAAAAATTAAGAAATCGTAGCTTTTTTATCAAAATAAAAATATATTTAATAGTTTTAAATGGAACAAAACAAACAAATCCCTTGATATTAGGGACATTAAGGTCATAAAAACTATAACAAAATTTTAGGTTACAAAATTCTTTCTGTTTTATATTTTTAGATACTTTTGTTGCACAAATCAATTAACTAATTAATATTTAATAATGAAAAAAATATTTTTTTTACTTACAGCTTCTGTAGCGATTATTTCATGCAGCAAAGTTAAAGACGGAGAATACCTAATTACAGGAACTGCAAAAGGAATTGCGAACGGAAAAACAATCATTCTTCAAGGTCAGGATCCAACAACAAAAATGACAGTTGCCCTTGATACAGTAAAAGTTGAAAACGAAAAATTTGAAATAAAAGGAAAAGTAGCTGAACCAGCTTTTCATACATTAATTCTTCAGGATGCACAGGGACCAATTCCTTTCATCTTAGAAACAGGAGAAATTACTGTTGCAATTGATAAAGACAGTATTCACAAATCTAAAATTGCAGGTACTTACAGCAATGAAGAGTTTGTGAAGTTCCAGGATGAACTAAACAAAACTCAAAAGAGATTGATCGATTTTCAGAAAAATAACACTCAGAAAATGCAACAAGCTCAACAAGCTCAGGATACCGCAACTATCAACGGTTTGATGAAACAATATATGGCTATCCAAACGGAAGTTCAGACAGATTCTAAAAAGAAATATCTTACGTACGCTGAAGGTCACCCAAAATCATTCATTACAGTTTTGATCATTCAAGGTATGTTAGGTGATCCTACAACAGATATTAAAAAGGCAGAAACTTTATATAACTCATTAGATGAGTCATTAAAAAGCACTACACCTGGTAAAGAAATCAAAACAAAAATCGGTGCAGCAAAATTGCCTGCAGTTGGTGCATCAGCTCCTCCTGTTGGTAGCGCTAAATGAAGATCAGATTTTTCTGCTCCAAACCCTGAAGGCAAAGTAGTTTCGCTTAAAGAAAGTTTAGGAAAAGTAACTATCGTTGATTTTTGGGCTTCATGGTGTGGACCATGCAGAAAAGAGAATCCGAATGTTGTTGCTATTTACAAAGAATTACACGCTAAAGGATTAAATATAATTGGAGTTTCTTTAGATAAAGAAGCTAGCAAGTGGAAAGAAGCTATCGCTAAAGATGGTTTAACCTGGACACATGTTTCGAACCTAAAATTTTGGGACGAGCCAATTGCCGCTCAATATGGAGTTCAATCAATTCCGGCAACTTTTATTCTTGATGCATCAGGAAAAGTAGTTGCTCAGGACTTAAGAGGTCCTGAATTAAGAGCAAAAATTCTAGAGCTTTTAGCCCAATAAGCATAATATTCAGCATAAAATAAAAAATCTCCCTAGTGGAGATTTTTTTTGTTTTTACCAATAATCAATGAATTAAAAAATGAATTGGAAAGCAACTTAAATGGACGTTGTTACTAGTTAAAGTCAATACACTCTAAAGAATCAAATATTGCACGTTTACCATTAGATAAATAAAACAGTAAGCAAGAAAAGCTATTATAAAAGATTGTTTAATATGGACGTGCATTTGGAAGCTGCATTTTGAGACGAACCAATTCCTTCTTAATATCAGATTGAACTAATTTCGATAACTTATTCTTGATGCATCTGAAAAAATGCTTGTTTAATATATTATACTCCCTAAATTAAAAGCAAAAATAGTCCCATTTTAAAAAAAACAAGAACAATATTCGGTATAGATGAAAAAATATTTCTAATTGACACTTTATTATTTTATTCAATACCAACTAATTAAAAATTAATTCAAAAATAACTTAAAATTAAGTGCGATTTTAGTTTGTAAACATCAAAAACGTTTATATATTTGCAACCGCTTAGAACAACAAAGCGCATCAATGCTGAGATCGGGGAGATACTCAAGCGGCCAACGAGGGCAGACTGTAAATCTGCTGTGTGAACTTCGCAGGTTCGAATCCTGCTCTCCCCACAAAAGGGTAAAAGAAGTGAAAAAGGCAACTTTATCAAACTTTTCAAAAACCCATAAAAAACGTGGTAAAACCTGCAAATCCTAGGATTCGCAGGTTTTTTTATTTTACGGCACTTTTCAATCTTTATAAAAATGCTCAAAAATTTTGTGGCAAAATCGTGGCACATTTGGGTTAGAGTGGATACCTTTTTTGTCACAAAAAGTTAAGGCTGTTTTTAAGACATTTCACCCGTCTAAGTTTTGTGGCTGTCCTACTGTTTTTTCATAAGAAAAAAGCATCTGCTTTGAGCAAGATGCTTTTTTTTATCACTTCTTGAAGATTAAGCCACAACAACGTTTACAGCATTAGTACCTTTTTCGCCTTCTTGGCACTCACCTTAATGTACCAGGCACCTATCTCAATCAGCTAAGTTACTTACTTACAAAAAATTAAGATATCTCTATTGTAGGTGTCTTTTTTATTTAGGTATATTTGATAAATGAAAATAACCATGAAAAATTTAGAGAGATTGTAAAAAGATTTAAAAACAAACCTTGAGAATATATTTAATATTTCAAATGAAGATGATGAAATTGAAAAAGTAGCAAAAATCGAAAGGATAGTTCTAGAGTACATTAAAAATTACTTGGAAAAATCCGATTTAACTTTCAAGGATGTTCATCAAATTACTCAACACACCTTAGATGAATTCGCAAAATCAAAAATAAATTACATAGACTAATCTGCCCGCCAAAAAACTAGAAACTCAAAAATTCTGTTGTAAAGTGGATATACTTACTTTAATTTAATTAATATGACCAAAGAGCAATTTAAATCTATCTACCTTGATTTTATCGTAATTGCGGGAAATAATACTGATAAGTCTACTAATTTAGTTGTGTTACCAGATAATGCGATATATATGGGTATTCAAATTGGAAATCCTATAACTGAATTGCATAATTCAAAAACAATAGCCCTAAATAATTTTGGAATTTGTGGATTGTTAACTAAAAAGAAAGAGTATTTGTGTACTGAAGGTAGTGAAACTCTTATTATTAAGTTTAAACCATGGACTGCATCTCAATTCTTTCCTGATTTGTCTGAATTTACAGATACAAATATTTCTTTGGATAATATATTTTCAAAAAGTATTTTCGAAAATTTGAATGAACAATTTCAAGGTGCCAATAATAAAAAAGATTTGCTACTAGAATTTTTGCAACAAAGGTTAAATAAAAAAGTTATTGATAAATCTATTCTCCATTCTATAGATATGATTTCAAATGCAAAAGGACAAATCAGAGTCGATGATCTTGCTTACAGCGTATCAAACAGTAAAAGAAATTTTGAAAGAAAATTTAAAGCAACAACTGGCTTAACACCTAAAAAATTTATTACAAATATTCGTTTTCAAAATTCATTACAGCACTTACTTTTATACGACGACTTAATTGATATTGCTTTTTCATGTGGCTATTACGATCAATCACATTTTAATAATGAATTTAAAAAAATCACTGGATTAACACCAGAAAAATATATATTATCCAATTTGACTTCAAAAGTAAGGCTTTTACCTGAAATGCATTAGAAATATTTAGAAATTAGAATATGTAGGTTTAATAAAAAACTATAAAAATTGAGTGAATATTTTTAATTAATCAACTGCTTTTTATTTTACTATAAGCATCAAAGTGATATTTATACAAGGATTAATTTTACTGATTTATCATTTTTTAATTGTCGCATTTTTCCAATACGATGAAGTTATATTTATCTAATTTCGTATTCAACAAATTTAATTAGTTACAATAATAGAATACTAATTGCATGGGCGGCTTTAGACTGCAAAGTACTGATTGTTAATCGACAATATAAGATGACTTGCAAAAAATAGCAAAAATGTATTTCAACAAGGATATTCCTACTTATATAGAACAATTACATAATCTACTAATCAAAATATAAAGTAATATAAATTCAACAACTTCTTTTCAGGATCAACAATAATTTTGGCTGTATGCTAATTACTGCAATTATCAATTTTACATATTGTTAATCCATAATTTTCATCAAGTTGGAGAATAGTTAGCGAATATTTAAGCTCTTAAATGAATTAAAAATGAATAATTCAGTTTCAAAACCGTTATTATGGATAGGTAGAATGGACAAATGGTGGCGAAGAAAGTGTTTGCTGTTGGCTCAAGGACATACATGGGTGGAACTGGAAAGTGTGTTCTGATAATTGGGAAGAACTAAACAAAAACCTGGAACATTTAAAAAAAATGATGAGAATGAAGAAACTAATTATTGCTGATTTTTAAAGACAATTTACTGATGACAAAAAATAAATTACTAAGAATGGACAATGTGGGCATTGTTGTAGAATCCCTTGATGACGCTATTTCATTTTTTTCAGAAATCGGCTTAACACTCGAAGGCCGAGGGATAGTAGAAGGAGAATGGGCTGGTCGCATTACCGGACTTGGTTCTCAGTGCGTGGAGATTGCAATGATGGTTACTCCGGACGGTCACAGTCGACTCGAACTTTCAAAATTCACAGCACCTCCTACTATTTCAGATCACCGTACTGCGCCTGTCAATGCTCTTGGTTATCTGCGTGTCATGTTTACCGTTGAAGACATCGACGAAATGGTATCCAGATTAACTAAACATGGTGCTCAACTCGTCGGAGAAGTGGTTCAATATGAAAACTCCTATCGGCTATGCTATATTAGGGGATCCGAAGGACTTCTTATTGGACTGGCAGAAGAAATTAGTAACAAATAAGTAAAGCAACGCAAAATATCGGCTTTGCTAAATAGCATATTAGTATTTAAATCAAGCTTTATACTTAATATTATTTTCGGTATAGGTAAAAATTAGTATTTCTAAATCCGCTTCATTGCCTTTGAAGTTGGATTATTAATATAAACCATTTAAAATACAAATTGAATAATAGAAAGAATTAACCAGTAAACTTTAGCCTGTCTAAGTTTTATCAATTTAAAAACAAATTATGATGCAGTTAAATTTTAATAAAAATAGTGTTCGATTATTATCAGGATTTATATTTTTCATTATAAATTATAGTTTTAGTCAAAGCAATATTGGGGAACGCACGTTTGACTTTATGGATACCAGCCGTAATCGGCAGATTATTACAGAAATTTGGTATCCTACAGATGATATTTTAATTGCATCCGATAAAGCAAATTCTCCTTTTGTACGAGATTATACAATCAGAAACGGTCATTTACCTACAATTAAATACCCGCTGATAATAATGTCACACGGAACAGGCGGAAGCAGATTTACTCTAGAATGGCTTGCGCAGGCTTTAGTGAAAAAAGGATTTATTGTCGCAGCAGTTGATCATTGGGGAAATACATTCGATAATAAAATTCCTCTTGAATTTGTTAAACCTTGGGAAAGACCATTGGATATTAGTTTTGCATTAACTAGTTTGTTAAATAATGCTGAACTAAAATTAATAATTGATACATCAAAAATAGGTGCCGCCGGATTTTCATTTGGAGGGTATACTGTTATTGCATTGGCTGGAGGAATAATAGATTACGATGCACTCATTAATTATTATAAAACAATAGGTAAGAAGGAGATTGAAACTCCTGAAATGCCCGGAACAGGTAAATTTTTATATGATGTTAAGCTTTTAAATCAGATGAAAAATGTACCCGCATTAAAAGATAAAAGAATTAAAGCGTTTTTTGCCATTTCTCCAACATTGGGTTCTGGTTTTTTAAAAAGAAAACAATTGAAGGCAATTGACCAGCCTGTTTATATTATTGGTACAAAGAGTGACAGTTTAGCACCTGTTAAAACTAATGCCAGGCATTATCATCACTTGTTAAAAGGTTCTGCATATTTTGAATTCCCGGGTAAAACCGGGCACTATGTAATGCTACCAGAAGCAAATCATTTCGTTCAAAAAGAAGAACCATTATATTTTACAGATGCAGTAGATGTAAACAGGCACGAGGTACATAGCGAAGTAGAAAAGATGGCTATAAATTTTTTTAAAGAAAAATTATGATTCATGATTATGGATAAGCACATATTATTTATTCACGGAGCAGGTGACGGCGGTTATGAAGGAGATGTTGCGTTAGTTGCTTCATTACGAAAAGCTTTGGGAACTGTTTACAAAGTTCATTTTCCAAAGATGCCTACAGATGAAGTACCTTATTTTGGCTCGGGATGGCCAAAGCAAATAGGTGAAGAGATTTCTTCTATAAAAGGTGCAGTTATTTTGGCTGGCCACTCTCTTGGTGCTTCAATGTTGTTAAAATATCTTTCCGAAAAGGAGACCAAAAAAAATATTTCAGGAATTTTTCTCGTTGCACCACCATTTTGGAGCGGTAACGAAGACTGGGTGCAGCCTCTTAAGCTTCAGGAAGATTTTGCTGATAACCTACCGAAAGACATCCCAACTTTTTTCTATCAATGCAAGGATGATGATGTAGTTCCGTTTGATCACTTTACAATCTATAAGCAAAATATGCCCTGGGCAGTTTTTCGTGAAATATCCCATGGGGGTCATCAACTCAATAACGATCTAACCATAGTTGCTAACGATATTAAATCATTATGAAAATCAAAGCCTACGCAATTAAAAAGAAAGGTGGAAAAGCAGAACCTTTTTCCTATAAAAGAACGCTGCGTAAAAATGACGTTTTTGTCAGTATTACTCATTGTAGTATTGCAACAGGAGATATTCAGGGCATTAACAATGAATGGGGCGATACAAAATTTCCAATGGTACCCGGTCATGAAATTATAGGTATAATTGAAAAGACTGGTTCAGCAGTAAAAGGTTTGAAAAATGGAGATCGTGTTGGTGTTGGTTATCAGCAGGAAGCTTGCTTTAAGTGCCAATTTTGCAAAGAAGGTAATGAGCAATTCTGCCCCGAACAGAAAGTAATTGCTGTTGATTGCTACGGAGGTTTAGCAGAAAATATTATTGTTAATGGAAGATTTGCATTCAAACTTCCACGAAAAATAGACTCAGAAAAATCAGTTCCTTTGTTTTCCTCAGGTCTTACCGTATACTCGGCAATTGTTAGGGCTAAATTGCCAAAAAAATCTAATGTTGCAGTACTGGGGATTGGCGGGCTTGGTCAATTAGCAGTCCAGTTTCTTCATAAAATGGGTCATACCGTTTCAGCTTTTTCTCATTCTCCTGAGAAAAAAGATATGATTAAGCAATTGGGAGCAGCATATATAGATAGCTTAAATCTAAATAGCTTAACAGATCATAATAAAAAATTTGATTTTATCCTATCTACCCAAAATGTAGAGTTTGATCTGAACGTTTATTTAAAAATGCTGAAACCGCAGGGAAAGTTTTGTTTAGTAGCTCAACCCTTAAATAAGCTGTCATTCAACGCCGGTTTATTGTATGATTATACTCAACGAACTATCTTTGGTAATTATACAGGTAGTCGGAAAAACATGAAAGATATGTTGGCCTTTTCAGCAAAGCATACTATTGAAAGTAATGTGGATGTTATGCCATTTTCTGAAATGAATAAAGCAATAGAAATGGTTAAAACAGGAAAAACTTTAAGAAGATTAGTTTTGATAAATAAAAAACGAAGCCACAATCCCAGGATAAAATAATAAAGTGTTATAATACTACGGCATCCGGTTACGCAACCGATCGTATTGACGAACTTTCTAAAAAACATTTGGACCGTTTACTATTAAAGGAATTTGCCAGGGCTAACAAACACAAAGGATTATGTGTCGACTTTGGTTGCGGGCCCGGACACGCCACAAAATTTCTGCATGATCACGGTTTAAAAAATATAATAGGCGTTGACTTATCCTCCGAAATGATTGAGAATGCCCAAAGACTTTTTCCTGAAATCAGGTTTGAGACCGGTGATCTTCTTGATCTATCTTTTGAATTAGATTATTTTGGCTCGGCGACTGCATTTTATGCGATTGTACATTTTAATTACGACCAGATCGGGAAAGCGTTTAATGAAATATACAAGGTGCTGAAAAAAGGAGGTCAATTTTTATTTTCCTATCATGTCGGGGACAAGATAGTTCATTTTGATAAAGCTCATGATAAGAACATTGATATTGATTTATATTATTTTCAAACAGACAAAATATTGGAACTGATTGATGCTGCCGGTTTTAGAATAATAGACACCATAGAACGACGTCCATACGAAGCTGTAGAATATGCGACCAGGCGGGCATATATCTGGACTGAAAAAAATTAACAACAACGCCCGCTATCATGGAGACACATCGCCATTAAATACTATCAATGCTATCAAAAATAAATATGAAAAAAATAAATTCAATATTGGTTCTGTTCTGTATAATTGGTTTTTATTTTTCTTTAAGTGGGCAAAGTTTAGGAAACGTAAATAAATCGGATTATTATAAAAACGAAATTTTAAATCCTGTATTTTTTGACCAATTATTAGGCGATTACATTTCTGACGATAAAGAAATAATTGTAATAGGCAGGTCTCAAAAAAAACTGTTTGCATATTTTGAAAAAACAAGATTATACAGAGGTTTGAATAGGATAAATGACACCGTTTGGACGGGCGGAAATACAGTTATAGATAGTGTTTCAATAAACCAATTTGTATTTAATAAAGGCAAATTAGAAGTTTTTAAGAATGATAAATTAATAATTAGGGCAGAAAAATTAAGTCTTTATAAAACAGAAAATATATTTTTTACCAATCAAAATAATATCAAATTAGAGGGGACGGTTTTTAAACCAGTAAGTTCAAATGGTAAAGCTATCGTTATCGTACACGGTTCAGGAAATCAAGACAGAAATGGCAACAACGCTTGCATAAGAATATTGGCAGATGTTTTAGTTAGAAAAGGAATAACTGTTTTTACTTTCGATAAACAAGGTGTTGGAAGTTCAGATGGTAATTGGGAAAAACTAAATTTTACCGAATTGGCAAACGATGCTTTAAGTGCAATAAAATATTTAAAAGACAGAACTGATTTACAATTAACTAAAATTGGTTTAGGCGGTTACAGTCAGGCAGGTTGGGTTATAGCAAGAGCAATAGAGCAAAGCGACAATGTAGATTTTGTTGTAGCCATAAATGCAGCAGGCAGTGGCATAACAGTTGCTGAACAAAATATTTATGATGTAAAAACTCAAATGCAATGTGAAAATAAATTTACTAGTCTGCAAAAATCACAAATCACTTCACAACAAAAATATTTTTTTGACTACCTGTTATATCGTAAAAATGGAGATAAATTAAACGCTATAACTGTAATTCTTAAAAAGGATATTTTACTTAAAGAGTGGTTATATCCTAATACTACTGAAATAGATTTTAATGACAAAACGCAATGGTATAATGCCTTGGAAGTAGGTTTTAACCCCTTACCTATCTGGAAAAAATATCAAAAACCAGCTTTAGTAATTGTATCGGAGTTTGATGATTCTACACCTGCAACAATCGTTCAGAATAATATTTTAAAATTAAAAAACAAAAACATCAACATCCATTTTTTAAAAGACTGCCAGCATTTGGCTTTAGAAACAAATTCTGTTTGTGCTGCAAAAGTTAATAAGTTGAATAAAATTACACCTGGTTTTTTTCCAGAAATTATAAATTGGATGGATAGATTGTAATATGTATTAATAATGAAAACAAAATCAATTAAGCCAATCCTTTTATTTTTAGTTATAACAGTAACTTTAAGTTCGCTATTTTATTTTTTGATTATACAGATGGTTCAGGTCTTTTTTCAACTGGCTTAATGTGGTCGCCAGGCATTACTGCAATTATAACTTGCTTACTATTGAAATTAAAAATTAGTGAACTTGGTTGGCAATGGGGTAAAACCAGTTTTCAGATTTGGAGCTATTCAATTCCTCTACTTTATGCATTTGTTGCCTATTGTATCATTTGGATTTGCGGTTTTGGTGGTTTTGGTGGTTTTGGTGGTTTTTACAACCAAGAATTTATAGTTCTAAAAGCCGAAGCATTTGGATTTAAAAATATTTCCCCATCAATAATGATAGTGGTTTACGTTTTATTAACTGGTACTATCGGAATTATAAAGAGTTGTGCCAATGCATTAGGAGAAGAAATAGGATGGCGAGGTTTTTTGGTTCCACGCTTATTTAAAATTTAGGATATACAAAAACAGCTCTATTAAGTGGTTTGATATGGTCAATTTGGCACTATCCGATTCTATTGTTTGCTGATTTCATATGTCTGTAATGCCCTGCATCAATCTGTTGGGTTGTGAGCAAATCTCTGACAAGCGATGGCTATTCGTTTAGAAGAATTAGGTTTAGTTCATTATTGATTAGCTGAAGTCAATGTCTAGGGTTCAACGATTTCTCGTAAATTATTTATATATGTAATCGATATGATCTTTTTTCTTATGTGCTTCATAAAACTTTTGCACAAATAATCCTTCTCACTTTAAAATTATCTTTATCTTTTAAAAATATCTCTAAACTGGTATAATAATCGTTCAATCAGCCTTAAATCCTCAGTGATAATTTCGGCAGTTCCTTGCATTTCTTGTTGAAAATATATCGTTTTATGGTATGATGTTTCTAGTTTTTTTGGCAAAGATACATCGACCAATAAATTACCATCTTTGTCCGGTGTTAGTGAAATATTACTAATTTTACCTTTTAACAAACCAAATTGACTGTCCGGGAAATTTGTTAATCTAATATTGACCTCCTGACCTTCCTGGATTTTACCAGAATTTAGCGCTGGTGCTTTTAATTTTCCAACATAACCTTTTTCTAAAATTGGGATTATCGAAAAAATAGTTTCACCACTGGAAATAGTTTGATTGGCAGTCCAAATTTGTAAAAAAGATACTTTTCCATTAACTGATGACTTTAAAACGTAAGCTAATTCCCAATCTTTTATAACCTTCTTCAACTGATAAAAAGCTTGTGTTTTAGCTCTTTTTAAATTTATTTCCTCCTTAGTTCCATTAATTTTTGTGTTTTTATTATTCTTAAAATTATCATTTAAAGCAGATTTTAATTGTGATATACTACTCAACAAATTTCTATAACTTTTCTCGGCCTGAATATACCCAAGTTTTTTATTTTCAAAATCCTGAGTTGAAAGAATTCCTTTATTAAACAAAGTTTGGTAACGATCAAGATCATTTCTTTGCAATTGTAATTCACTTTCATTTAATTTTTTTTGTTGAACCAAAAGATTTAATCGCTCTCTAATTTGAACGGTTTCTTCATTTTGCGCATTTCCTTCTACTTGAAAAGGTTTTAAATTAGCATTCAATTCATATGCTACGTAAGCAGTATGAAAAAGAGAATAAGCACTTTCTATATCTCCTAGCTGTATATTATCTAATTTTGTAAAATCAAAATCGCTTCCATTAGAATATTGTTGAATTTGTTTTTCTAATGAAAATACATCTTTATAATTGGCCGCGTTTTGTACAATAGCTAAGGGTGTATTTTCCTCTACAATATCTTTATCATTTACCAATATAATTTCTATTTCCCCTGAGGATTTTGCTACTATTTTTTCTGGCGGAATATTTGTCGTAAGTACTATTGGAGTTGCAATAATATCTGGATATTTTATAATCCATGATAAAATTAATAGAATAATAACAAATCCCAATAAGAGTGAGTTTCCCCACTTTAATATTGAATGAGGCGGATCAGAAAGAACATCTCTTACTTCCTCGCTATATATTTTTAATCCATCACTCAATTCCATCACATTATCTATTTATTATTAACACTTGATCTTTGTTTCTAAAAATTATATCATTAATTCTCATTCATAATACCTTAGTTTCCCAGTTCTAATTGATTTTTAACCAATTCGTAATATTTGCCTTTCAGCATTGTTAAGTATTCATGAGTTCCTTGTTCCACTACTGCTCCATTTTCAAGAACAATAATTTTATCAGCATTTTTTACTGTACTAAGACGATGAGCAATAACAATAGCAGTTTTGCCTTTCAAAAAAGTGTCCAAGTTTTCCATTATTACTTTCTCATTATTTGCATCAAGGGCAGATGTTGCTTCATCAAAAAAAACATAAAACGGGTTTTTATAGACGGCTCTTGCAATCATTATTCGTTGTTCCTGTCCTCCACTTAATCTTATTCCCGATGTCCCTAATTCTGTGTTGTACTTATTTGGTAATTTTTGAATAAAATCTTCAATATTGGCAACAAATGCAGCATTATTTAATTTCTCTCTATTAATAACCTCATTTTGTTCAGATTCTGAAATATTACCTGCAATAGAATCATTAAACATAAATGTATCCTGCATCACTGCACCACAATTAGAACGCCAGTAGTCGTTATTAATATCCATTAAATCTATTGAGCCAACGGTTATACTGCCGTTGGTGGGTTCATAAAACTTTAACAGCAATTTCATTAAAGTTGTTTTACCGCTTCCACTAGCTCCTACAATAGCTGTTGTTTTTCCCTCGGGTATACTGCAGTTTAGATTTTTTAAAACATAAGGAGTTGATTTCCCACCGTACCTATACGATAAATCTTTTATTTCGATAGTCTTAACTTGTGACAGTTCATTAACTTTATGGGCATTCAAATCATCTTCATCTTCTTTACAATGTACCTGTGCTAATCTTTCTAAACTTATTTTGGCATCTTGCCAGGTTTGTATAAAAGTCACAAAATTTCCCAATGGTAAATTTAACTGCCCTACGATATACTGAATCGTCACCATCATTCCAATTGTTAATTCTCCATCAACAACTGCTTTTGCGGAAAGAAAAGTAATTGTGACGTTTTTTAATTCGTTTAACAATGTTGCTCCAATGGATTGATATTGCGCAAGTTTAAGTGTGCTTAATGATGTTTTAAAAAGACTAATTTGCGTGTGCTCCCATTTCCAACGGTTTTTTCTCTGCGAATTATTAATTTTTATTTCCTTGACACCATTGATCATTTGAATTAAATTAGTTTGACTTTGTGAAGTCTGATCAAATCGTTTATAATCTAATTCAGCTCTTTTTTTTAAGAAAAAGAAAGTCCAACCTACATATAGAACAGAGGCAACTATAAACACAAAAAAGATTTTCAAATTATAGTATATCAAAATAAAGTTGAAAATAACAAAAGTGACCATCGAAAAAAGCATATTCAAAGTTGAAGAAGAAACAAAATTTTGAATTCGGGTATGATCAGTTATTCTTTGGAGATGCTCGCCTGTATTTCTGGTATCAAAAAAAGAAATTGGCAGTTTTAGCATTTTATATAAAAAATCTGAAATCATTTTTATATTGAAACGGCTTGTAACATGAATTAAAATCCATTCTCTGAAAACAGTAACAATTGTCTGAGACAAAATTAAAACCAATTGTGAAATTAGGATTAGATAAATAAAAGGAACATCTCGGTGATTTACTCCAATATCAACCACTGACTGCATTAAAAATGGTAATATAAACTGGATTATAGTTCCAACAAGCAATCCAACAAACAACTGAAATATTAATTTTTTATATGGTCTGAAGTAAGGCACCAAAAATGAAAATCCTCCGATTTTGGTTTTATCTTCTTCAAGATTGTAAAATTTTGCATTAGGTTCCAGTAATAACACAAAACCATTTCCGTCATCCGTGTTTGTCCATGCTTTTTTGAATTCCAGATGTGAATACGTTAATAATCCCAATGCAGGATCAGCAACAAAAATTTTGTCTTTTGTAGTTTTGTAAACTACAACAAAGTGTTTTTGACGCCAGGGTACAACAAATGGAACTGGCGCATCACTAATCAAACTTTCTAAACCAATACGCATTCCCAACGTACGCATTTCAATAGCTTCAGCTGCCTCAGCAATTCCGGCCATCGTCACTCCTATTTTGGTAATACCTGCTTTGTCTCTGAGAAATTCTCTGGATATAGTTTTACCATAATGTTTTGCAATTATTCTCAAACAAGTTGGACCACAGTCTTTATTATCTAGTTGCTTAAAATGTGGAAACTCTTTTTTAGTCATTTATGTTTTATGCTTAAATCAACGTTTATATATATTTTTGCAAATTTATTTTATTGATTTTTATTATTAAATGGTCAGTTAACAGGCTAACAAATTAAAATTTTAATTCACTGCTGTTAGATAACGAGTGTGAGTAAAGCCGATTTTTAGACAATTTAAAATCTTAATCTTTTGATTCTCAATGGCAATTATTTTTGCCATTTTTTTTGATAAGGGTAAGTTTCGTATACTGTATTATCTTCATTTATTGTATATCCTAATTTTGCATCTTCTTTTGCTTCTGTAAATAAAGCTTTAATATCCTCCGGCCTCGCTCCCATTCTAGCCATACAAACTGACTTGTAATATTTTGCATCTGAAAAATTAGGATATATCTTTAATGCTTTATCAAATAAAACAATTGCTTCTTCCCATTTTTGCAGTTCATATTTTGCAATTCCATAATAAAATAAAGCTGTAGGATGCTCTAGTCCCTGCCTATTTTTAAAAATATCCTCATTATATTCTTTGAATAAATTCTCGGCTTTTTCATATTCATTTAATTGTAAATTGCATAATCCAATATAAAAACTGTAGGTATGATCCATTCTATACCCATTTCCATATTTTTTAATACAATCTTCAAAATCCACAATTGCATCTTTGTAAGTTTTAGCAAAAATACACTTGATAAATGCCCTATACGGCAACCATTCATTTGGGTCATACTGAACTGCTTTATCAATAAACGCCATTCCAACTTCATACTTTTGGGCTTTAAAAAATGGCATTGCCTTTTGCTGCCATAAATAAGCTATAGTACTGTCTTTTTTTAACCCTTCATCCAGACAGTTCTGCCATTCTACCATCTTATAATTATAATTATGATGTTCAGCACAATTTGTTAAATATTCCTGAATAATGATTTCCTGCCCTTTTTTTACTGTCTCAAGATTCACCTGAGCTTTTGAAAACTGCACAAAAAAAGATAGTACAAGTGAAAGGACTATTTTTATCATATTGATTATTTTGTAATTTAGAAGATTAAAATTTTTGAATGCAAAGTTGTAAGACTGCTTAATATAATATCAAGATATTTTTCTATAATAAAGTACATGCTTCTATTCCCTTAAGAGTTAAAACATTCTCTATACCATTATAAAATGAGTTTATGTTTTTCCAATTTATCTAAATGAGAGGAACATTTATTGAGATTAAAGCTACTCTTCCCAGAGCTTCTTTTCTCTACTTTAAGTCAAATCCATCATTTATTAAACAATCATTCATGCACAGTAAAGCACGTATAAGTAGTTATAAAGTGTGTGTATCTGGAAATATACGGTTCTATGATCATTTATTTTTAACACATTTCTACATTTTGTTTCTTAGAATTGTTTATTCAACTCACTTGATTCCAACGCTATTGGATTTAATTCTATGAATTTTTCATAAGTAAAATTATAAGGCTGATTATCCAGTTTTAATATTTTTACTTCTTTATACCATTTATTGTACATTTCTTTCCATTTATCCTTTATTACTTTATAGATTAAAAGGCCCTGATCTGTGAAATAATCATTAGATACTATATCCGAATTAATATCACTTTCTATAAGTAATAAATCACTATAACATTTATTAATATAGAAAACAATCCGACCTATTGCCTCGTGTTTTTGCTTTCCTTCAAAAGCGCCATTTTCAATACAACTGTCCAAACAAATAAAACTGGTATAATAGGTATATAAAGCATGATATACAATGTATATGCTTCGTCTTTCTATAAAGGGGCCTTCTAATGTTTTTAAAACATGCTCTTTATTTATCTTAAAGAATTTGTCTGCATCAAAAGTTATGGAATTAAGAATTACATGCCCAGTCTGATGTGCAATATCATCTACAAAAAAAACTTCATCATAACATTTCTGGTATGCATTATAAAATCCAATTCCATGTGCCAAAAAAGTTGCAAATGAGTTACGCTGGTAGGTATCAACATCAAAAATCACACACTTAGGAGCATACTTTTCTATTAAATCAAATTGCTTAGGAACGTATTTCTTTATTAAATTATACGCGTTAGTAAGATGGTTCAAATGTTTTTTTGAAATATTTTCGATCTCTACATCCACCAAATTTAAATCAGTATTAAAATAACACTTTTTAAGCAATGGTATACTGTATTTTACTAATTCAATTTTTGTATTTTCAATTAATTGAAGTTTCTCAAATTCATAATCAATTTTTTGACCTTCTTTAAAAAGTTTTGAATTCTGCTTATCGTATAAAAAACTTTCATCTTTATATTTCGTATGCAGCCATCCTACATTTGGTATATAAATACGTCCGTATTCATCAGAAAAAACCATGTAAATTAAATCTTTAGAAGCATAGCCATAAATCAAACTTTCAATATTTTGAATAGTATCAGTTTTACTATTAAAAAACGCGAATAATAGAGGTTCTTTATAAATTAACTCATTTTCAAAATCTAAGATTTCAAAAATATCCTTATTTTTTTTATAGAGAAGTATTCTAATTTGATTTAGTACTTCATTTTCAATATTATCAAACAATTCGTGCATATATTTTAATACATTTAATAAAAGGCAAAGAATTGTATCTACAATTCTTTGCCTTAATTTGATTAATTAGATTCTTGGCATTTCCAGATATTTCTGAATTCCACCCCAAATTCCGTGGCAGTCACTTTGAACCATATTTCCACCTTCGATTTTACTTAGAACATCAACTTCTTGAATTTCTACATTTAACTCTTTAAATTCTTCTAAACTTAGTTTCATAATTTTTATTTAAATAGGTTAATAATTTTTATTAGTGAGGTAATTCATAAGGTCCAAAATCGCCCAACCAGTCACCTTTAGGATGACAGTCTTGCATTATTCCCCCTGAAATACTTTCCAACAACTCTTCTGAAGCGATTGCCTCTGCTCTTGTTTTTAGAGCTTCTAAACTTAATTTCATAGTTTTAAATTTATTGACATAATAAACCGTGTCATCGGCTTGCTTGCAAGCGTTCTATTTATATACATTTCTTTCACAACTGGCCATTTGTAAAATAGTATGTAGTTAAATTCTTTTTACTTTGAAATATCATGTAATCAATTTGTTTTTTTATAAAATTCAAAAATTACCAATATTGCTATTTGAGATAAATATTCCTATTTCAAATTTATAAACGTAAGCTATTTCTTTCGGTTGTCATTTACCATAAAAAATGTCTCATATTTCGAAGTCAAAACTAGATAAACATGACATCTAGCGCAAACTAAGTCAATCGGAATTCAGGAATTTCGATATGAAATTCCCGAATTTGGTACAAAAAAAAGCTTAACAACATGATTATCAATGCTATTAATTTTGCCATATTTATACTTAAAATCTTATAGAGATACTCTATTTTTGAAAGAAATTAAAGCATATGAAATATTTAAAATATATCATCATCACATTTTTAGTAGTTTTTCCAACTCTTCTTTTATCTCAATCAACAAAAAAGAGTTTGTTAAAATTTTCTTACAAGGGATTAAAAGAGTCATATTGGCAAAATGAAAAAAACAAAAGCCTTCAAATAAATTATGCGAAAGCTTACTTATTAAAAGCAAAAAATGAGAATAATGCTATTGAAAAAGCGCGAGGATCTTATTTACTATCGTTAGTATTAGAAAACGACAAAGCCTTACAATACCTAGATAGTGCAATCAATTACACCAAAAAATTAAACGATACAAAATATCCAGCTTACGCTTACTCTGGAAAAGGTTATGTATATAAAAAACAATATAAATATAAAGAAGCTATTGACAACTTTTTGATTGCTGAAAGTATTGCTAAAAAAAACAATCCAGATTTATATTATGATACAAAATTTTCTATTGCAGTTTTAAGATCTGAAGAATTAGGACAAGTAAAAGAAGCACTTACTTTATATAAAGAATGTTTTGATTATTATAAGGATAAAAAAGTTAGGGATTCTGTATATTATTTTTCATACCAAATAGTGCTTTTTGGTCTTGCAGATGCATATAAAACTTTGAAACTTTCAGATTCGGCAACCTATTATAATAAACTAGGTTATCTTGAATCTAAAGCAACGAAAAGAAAGCTTAACAACGCTCTTTTTATATTAAATGAGGGTGCTAATCAGGCTTTTAAAAGAAATTATAAAGTTGCACTAGATAGTATACATAAAGCATTACCTACAATAATCCATTATAAAGATCAAGGAAATACTCTAGCCGCTTACTATTATACTGCCATAGTATATACCGGTTTAAATAATAAGAAAGAGGCGGTAAAAAATTTTATTAAGGTAGATTCCATATATAATATTGCGAAAAGAATTACGCCTGAATTTGTTAGTGGATATCCCTATTTAATTTCTTACTTTAAAAACAATGATGACAAAAAAAACCAATTAAAGTTTTTAACAAGGTACATGTATATCGATAGCATTCTTCATACTAACTATAAAGAGTTGACCAAACAATTGCAAAAAGAATATGATACTCCTAATTTAATTGAAGAAAAAGAAAATTTGATAAAAACACTGGAAAACGACAATACCAAATCGTATTGGAGTATTGGAATTTTGATCTTATTAACATTGTTAACAATAGCAATAGCTTTTTATCAATATAAATTAAAGAAAAGTTATCATTCCCGTTTTGAAAAAATAATTCAGAACTCTGAAAATGCCAATGAAATAAAAATATCAAAAAAAGAACAAGAATCCAAATCAGATAAATCTAATCCAGAAATTATTGGTATAAATGAAGAATTAATAAATCAAATTTTGAAAAAATTAAATGACTTTGAAATTACAAAGGGATTTTTAGAAACTAATATAACTGTTCAATCATTATCCGAAATATTTGAAACCAATAATAAATATGTTTCGAGAATAGTAAATGTATATAAAGAAAAAACGTTTATTCAATATATAAATGATTTAAGAATTGACTACGCTGTAAACGCATTAAAAGAAGATAACAAACTAAAAAAATATACTATCCAAGCTCTCGCAATAGAATTTGGTTTTAATAGTGCTGAGTCATTTTCAACAGCTTTTTATAAAAAAACAGGTATAAAACCAACATACTTCATCAAACAATTACAAGAACTAGACAAAAAACATTGAACTGATATTTAGATGATTACATTTTTTTCTTTATCGAAATTCGGGAATTTCGATAAAGAAAAAAGAAAAAAAGAAATTCTGCAAAAACTCCGTCCTATATTTGAAAAATAAATTTTATAAACATGAAAACAGAAAAGAGTAAAAAAGAGGTTAAAAAATTTGATTTAGAAAAATTTAATGTTGCAAAATTAAAAAACTTACAATCTATCAATGGAGGAAAATCTCCCGGAGATGAAACTATAACAGATTCTCTACACGGAAACGATAGAAAAGATTAAACTTCGCACAAAAATAATTTCAATGAAATTCCCTTTTACATTATTGTTGATTTGCAGCCTATTTATAGGCTGCAAATCTTTAAAAGAAAAAAAGAATACTACTTCTAATAACAAAAATGAATTAACAGTATTATCACCGAAGTCTTGGTACCAAAAAGATTATCAGTTAAATCAAATTCCTGGAATATCGATAGATAAATGGTTTAACGAAAATCAAAAAAAATCAAAAAAAGATATTATTGTTGCTGTAATAGATACTCAAGTAGATATAAATCATGAAGATTTGCAAGGTCAATTTTGGACAAATCCAAAAGAAATTGCTAATAATAATATTGATGATGATCATAATGGCTATATCGATGATGTGAATGGATGGAATTTTACGTCAAATAAAAATGAAGAATACGTAGTTTGGGGCAATTTTGAGTATGTTAGATTAATTAAACAATTAGACCCTTTGTTTAAAGACAAAAAAGAAACTGAAATTCCGTCTCAAGAGCTATCTAACTATAAAGAATACCAGAGGGCTATTAAAGTTTTTGAAACTGAAACCATTTCATATGGAAGATGGGTAAGTTCCTTAAATCATAGTATTTCAATTTATCCTCTAGTAAAAGATACTCTAAAACATTATTTTCCAAAAGAGGATTATAACTACAAACAATTAGATAGCTTTTATAAACTGCATAAGATAAATGACAAGACTTATAGACAAATGCGAGAAAGTAATGATAAAGACTTAGGCGCATTAACCTATTATATGATGATTAATATTAGAAATAATGAACAAACTTTAGAAGCTCTCAAAAAGAGTCAGGTTGAATTAGATTCTATTATAAATAGAAATTTAAATAAAAATTTCAATGATAGAAAACTAATAGGCGATAACCCTAATGTTTTAGAAAAAGGATATGGCAGTAAAAATGTAAGTATCACAAAAAAGGGATTTAAAAATCTTCAAGGGCATGCTACAAAAGTAACAGGAATAATAGCAGCAAATAAAAATAATAATCTCGGTATTAAAGGGTTTTCTGAGAATATAAAAATTATGCCACTTATTACCTCTTATTCTGGAGATGAAAACGATAAGGATATTGCAATGGCAATATATTATGCGGTCGATAATGGTGCAAAAGTGATTAATATGTCTTTTGGAAAAGAATTTTCAGTACATCAACACTGGGTTTCAGATGCTTTTAAATATGCTGAAAAACATGATGTTTTATTAGTGCATGGATCAGGTAATGGACGCTTTAATGCTGATGAAAATTCGTATTATCCTAGTGACAACAATTTTAATGAAACTACTGAATTTTGTAATAATTTTATTAATGTTGGTTCAACTTCAGAAAGGTTAGACAGTACATTTGTTTCTAGTTTTTCAAACTATGGAAAAATTAAAGTTGATTTATTTGCTCCCGGAGAAAAAATTTATACAACAACAAAAGACAATAGTTATGAATCTGATTCGGGAACTTCATTAGCTGCGCCTATGGTTTCAGGAACAGCTGCCCTTATTTGGTCTTATTATCCCAAACTAACTGCTGTTGAAATAAAGCAAATTATACTTGATTCAGGTACACCTTATAACCTTGAGGTAATTGTGCCTGGGACAAAAGATAAAAAAGTTTCATTTGCCGAATTATCCAAATCAGGAAAAGTACTAAATGTTTATTATGCTATGAAACTTGCCGAAAAGGTGAGTAAACAGAAAAAGTGATGTCTGATTTTAAAATAAAATGTTTTTCAGAGTATGTTTTGAGAACGCCTTTATTTCCATTGTCTTATTATCTTAAATTAATTAAAAATTATTCTTCAGAAAAAGCAATAGAATTATATAATAATAATTCTGTGATAAGAGAAGCTATTAATTTGGCTTCTCCAGAACTAAGAACAGAGTTAGATAAATGGGCGGCAGAACTTTCCTCATTATCTTATGAAAAGAAAATAGCATTAGAATATACTTTCTTAAAATATACAGCCAGAATATCATCTCGCTGTACTCCATTTGGCTTATTTTCAGGTTGTTCTGTCGGAAATTTAAGTTCGAAAACAAATATTACACTAGATTCGTTAGATAACCACACTAGGGTTACACAATTTGACATGCAATATTGGGTAGCAATGCTACAAGATATTGCAAAAAAAAATGAAGTTATTGTTCATCTTAAATTTTTTCCTAATTCATCAATTTATGAAGTTGGAGATTTTTATCGTTATGTAGAGTATAAATATGTACAAACAAAACGAGAATATAATATTTCTGCATTAAGAGTATCTAATTTATTAAAAGAGATTTTATTTCATGCAAAATCAGGGCTTACTATTGCAAAAATGGTTTCACTGTTAGCTGATGACGATTCCGAGAAAGATCAAGCACAAGAGTTTATTTTTCAATTAATTAAATTTCAATTTTTAATTAGTGAGTTAGAGGCGGTTGTAACAGGAAATGATGAATGGAAAAGATTAGTAAAGATCTTTGATACAATCCCGGTTTTAAATAAAGAAGTTAAATTGTTTAAAAAGTTAAAAGTACATCTCTCGGATTTAGATTCAAATCTAATTCCCTACACGGGTATTTATGAAAGAATAAAAATAACCCTTAATGAAATTGGAACTACTTATGATGAAAAATACCTTTTTCAAACCGATTTAAATATATCGACCTTAAAAAATAATTTAAGCACAACTACTTCTTTAAAAACATTGAAAGCTCTTCAGTTTTTAAATGGTATTCAAACTAAGAAAGAATCGCATAATCTGGAAAATTTTAAAAAAGCTTTTATTCACAGATATGAATCTAAAGAAATGCCTTTAACAACCGTATTGGATCCGGAAATAGGAATTGGTTATGTTCAGGATCATGATATGAATGACAGCCATGACATCTTAGAAAAGTTCTCATTCACAGATAACCGAGTAAAAGACAAAAAACAAGTCTGGACAACTTTTGATTTTATTTTACAAAATAAACTCCATGATAGTCTTTTTAACAACGAAAAAAGCATTGTCCTTTCTGAAAAAGATTTTCCCGATTTTGATAATAGTTTTAAAAATGCTCCTGTTACTTTTTCCGTAATGATTGAAGTCTATACTGGTGAAAAAATAGCTTTAACATCATCTGGTAATGTAAGTGCCGCAAAATTGTTAGGCAGATTTTGCCATGCAAATAATGCTATTGATAATTTAACTAAAAAAATTGTTCAAAAAGAAAACGAATATTATCCGAATAAAATTTTGGCAGAAATTGTACATATCCCAGAATCAAGAACAGGGAACATATTAAGAAGACCTGTGTTGAGAAAGCATGAAATTGCTTATTTATGTAATACAGGCGTTTCGAAAGAAAACAATCTGAATCTGGATGATTTATTTATTTCAATTCAAGGGAATGAAATTATTTTGCGTTCAGAAAAACATAATAAAGAAGTAATGCCATGCATGTCAACTGCACATAATTTTACAAAAAACTCATTACCTATCTATCATTTTTTATGCGACTTAGAATTACAGAATCAAAAACCTATTTTTACTTTTAATTGGGGTGTATTAGAAACACATTATAATTTTTTTCCAAGGGTAATTTATGATGATGTTATACTTTTAAAAGCAAGATGGATAATTAAAAATGAAGAAATAATTCATTTTCACAAAATGAATACTAATATACTAGCAGAAGAATTTTCAAAATTTAAAAGAAATAGAAAAATCCCTCAATATGTAAACTGGGTTAATTTTGACAATACACTTTTGTTCAATCTTGAAACACAAATTGGAATCACCTTATTTTTAAAATCAGTTAAAAACCACGAAAAAGTAATTCTTGAAGAGTTTTTATTCGCAGAAAAATTTATTGTAAAAGATACAATGAATAATAATTTTTGCAATCAAATTATACTATCATATTATAAAGAAAGATCATAAATAATGCAGAGAGATTTTTGCTTGGGCAGTCAATGGCTATATTATAAAATTTATACAGGAGTCAAAACTACTGATTACATTTTACTACAAAAATTAGAACCAATTATATCAAATTTAAAAAATGAAAAAATCATTAAAAAATGGTTTTTTATTCGTTATAGGGATCCAGATGAACATTTGAGAATTCGTTTTTTTGTTGATAATCAAAATAATTTATTGAATATAATACAGGCGTTTTATCCTCTTTTTAATGAATTACTAGAAAAGAACTTAGTATGGAAAATACAAACAGACACTTACAAAAAAGAACTAGAAAGATATGGTGTGGCTACTATGTTAGACTCTGAATTTATTTTTTGGAAAGATACCGAAATGATTTTGCAATATATTGAAATTAAACCATCCTTTTGTAACAATGAAATCCCTCTCTTATTTAGCTTTTATTCAATCGATTCTTTCTTAAATTCATTCCAATTATCGAATCAGGATAAATTATCATTACTTGATGATCTACAAATTTCTTTTAAAAAAGAGTTTGAAATAGAAAAAGAACAAAAAAAGGAAATGGATAAAAGTTATAGATTATTGCATCCTCAAATGAAATTATTATTCTCAGATTCTAATGAATTTGCAGAAATAATAGCTATTGTAAATAATAAATTGCAAGGAATTCAACCCACGATTTTTAAAATTCAATCCGAAATCGAAATTCCTTTACATTCTTTTTTATCCAGTCATATTCACATGATGCTTAATCGGCAATATACATCGAAACAAAGATTTTATGAATTAATCATTTATGATTTTTTATATAGATATTATAAAAATGTAAATTATAAAATCTAAAAATATTTTCTTGTCCACCACTTATTTAGTTTTAATATTCACTTTAGATAACTCAAAAATAGCTCAAGACTTATCACGTTTTTGAACGTTTCTGGTTTATGTAAATTATGATAAAAATGGATTATTGGTAATAAAACAAGGCAAAAAACATATTCAAATAGTCTGATGGAATAGAAAGTATATATTTTGTTTACGATATAGTACTTTAAATCGGAAATAAATGGTGTCCATAACCAAATATAGAAGATCATAATCATTATTGAATTCATAAACAAATATAAATTTATCATGGGGCTTGTATTAAATCAATCACTGAAAAACACTGTAATCACCTATTTTGGATTTGGAATTGGGTCTATAAATACACTTTTTTTATTTCCGCTTTTTTTGGGTGATGTTTACTATGCCGTTATTGGCTACATTTCATCAGCTTCAAATATTATCATGCCTTTATTGGCTTTTGGTATGCAAAACACTTTGATAAAATTTTATTCTCAATGTAAGACAGAGGATGATCGGGCTACTTTTTTATCTTTTACTATTATTACTCCTATTGTTTTATGTATTCCTTTATTACTAATTACAATGTTTTTTTTTAATGATATATTATATATTGTTTCAAAAAAGAATTCGATTGTAAAACATTTTATCTGGCTGATACCTTTTATAGGATTGTGTATGGGATATTTTGAAATATTTTATGCTTGGGCAAGGGTTCACATGCATTCAGTATTTGGAAATTTTTTAAAAGAAGTTGGCCTAAGACTGTTATCTTTAATTTCCTTGATAGCAATCTATTACAAACTAATTACCGTAGTAGAATTTATATACGTAATGGCAGGCACATATTTAATAGCATTAATAGCTATGATAGTGTATGCATGTTACATAAAAAGACCCATTCTTAAAATTCGAATCCCTCATAATACAAAAGAAATATTGATCTATACTTTTTATATTATTCTCTCAGGCAGTATTGCTAACCTATTGTTAGATGTGGATAAAATAATGCTTAATCAATATATTGCGATTGAAAATATAGCCTATTATTCAGTTGCAACATATATAGCATTAATAATTTCTGTTCCAAGCAGATCTATGCATCAAATAACATATCCAATTACGGCACAATTAATGTTTAGAAATCAATATGAAGAATTAAACATTCTATATAAAAAAACATCCATTAATTTGCAAGTGGTCGGGGGCTTTGTAATGTTATGCATATTTGTTAATATTAATCAATTATACCTTCTATTACCACCCGATTATAACAATGGTATTTGGGTTGTTTTTATGATAGGTCTGTCAAAATATTTTGATTTAATTTTAGGAAATAATAATGCTATTATTTTTAATTCAAAATATTACAAAATAGTATTATTTCTAGGATTCTTATTGGTTTTCCTCACCATAAGTTTAAATACATATTTCATTCCGTTATACTCTATCATGGGTGTTGCAATTGCAACTTTAATATCTATTTCAATCTATAGTATTGCAAAACTACTTTTTGTTGTAAAGAGAATGCATTTATTTCCTTTTACTATACAGACAGTATATTCTTTAATAATAACAGCTATTTTATTTTTATCTTTTTATTATTGGGATTTTCCATACCATCCAATAATTAGTATCTGTTTAAAATCTTTTATATTAGCTATATCATATATTTATATCAATTACGTATTTGTAATCTCTCAGGAAATTAATGATGTAATAAATAATATACTAATAAATCGTTTTAAAGCTAAAAATCCAAATTAATAATTTTGATCTTTTTAAAATAAGATTATACAAGCTTAATTTTTTTACTTTATGAAGTTTTAAAAAGAAGAAAGGATTACGACAGTAATAAATCAAATTTCAAAAACAGAACTATTACTAAAATAACAACATAGCACAAACATCTCTAATTAAATAAAATTTCACAAGATAAAAACCAAATATTTTGATTAACAAGCTCATTATTATTGGTTTAATTTTTCTAAATCATCTATAAAATGGGTTCGAGAATTGTCCCGTTAGGCTACTAAATAGTACTTCTAACTATCTTTAAAACTTGAAATTATGTTTTGTGGCAAAAACGGGGCACAAGTTAATTTGGAATGGATACCTTTTTTGTCACAAAAAATTAAGACGGTTTTTAATGATTTTTCACCTGTCTAAGTTTCGTGGCAGAATCATGGCACATGCGGATTTAAAAAAATAGAATCCGGCAAAACCGAGGTCTAAGAAGTTTAGGTTCGAAAGTGTATATGCGCTGTTTTTTTTATCAATAGGTTCGAGTCACATTCCCACTACTAGAAATCTAAAAAAAGCCTGATAAATCTAGATTTCTCAGGCTTTTTTTAGGTCAAATAACCGAATAACGATAAATGATTTATAAATTAATATTTGGTTTATTAAAAACAAGTCAAAATATGAAGATTATTTAAAGTCTTATTTTTCCATTTTAAAAGACCTCTAATGCAAAATAAGTAATAAAGGTGCTATACTATTACTTCCACGTCGCCATCTGGTACCAATGGACAAGTTCCACCGGTAAAACTTACAGTTGCCTGATTCGTCAATACAATTCCACCGATTATTTTCGCTGCATCTTCAGGTTCCATATTTTCACTGGCATGGTTTACATCCTGCGCTACTACATAAATTTTCCATCTTCCATCATCCGTTCTGTTAAAGTAATGAATGCCGGTATACACCCCATCATTCTTGATTTTGTCTGGCTGATTACCACTATCCTCCATGATAAAATCAATCCATTTAGCATCATCATTACGCACTAGAAAACATTTGACAAATAACGATGACCCTTTGAATAATTTACCATTTTCATCATAGAAGGAAGCTTCCACTTTAAAGGCTTCTTTCTTGTAAACCCTAACAATATCAGGAGCATTGACTTCATATCTTGAAAGTAAATGGATATTGGAGTTTATCACTGATTCAGAATAAGCATACGCTTTTTCGATACCACCTGTATCTTTTGTGATTCGTTCATATTTCCAATCAACACCAACTTTAAATGGCTTTCCAAATTCTATAGACTCTAGGTATTTGATGCTTGCAACCAAATTTTCTCTGATTGTAAGCTCACCAATACCTGGTAAAGTTTTATCCTGTCCAATCCTTAATAAATCCCTTTCATCACTATAAACTGCTATCCCGGCCACAACTGCGGCGGCCGCGACGAGTCCTGCTGCCACAGGACTTGTTCCTCCACCTGAACCACAAACTCCAGATGGTGTCGAAGGGCATCCTATTGATGCTGTAACGGACCCTGTTCCGGATGTGGCTTCTACAATAGCTGCCGCAACTAGCAAAAGAAATGCAATAATAGCAATGAGAATTTTCCACCACGGGTCCTGAAAAGGCAAATCGCTGTATTGCCCGGCATACTGTGGGTTTGGAATCCAGCTAGTTTCCTGTTCCAGTGGAAGGAAGAAAACGGGACATAATTCTATTTTCCGCTGCCCAATTGAAAATGTGTAACTAAGATCTTCAAATAATTTAGAGGAGGACTCATTGCGCTTATCCCCTTTTTCTCTACAACATTTTGAACTGTTTACCTCGGTGATTTCTCTGTACTGCAGTGTATAAGTTCCTTCGGGTGTTTGCGCAGAAAAAGTATGATTTGCGGCATTAAAAGCTACCTTTGTTACAAATATTTTCTTTATTATCCTTTGTCTTCCAGCTGAGTTCTCTGCTATAAAACTTATATAATATTCACCTGCAGGAACCCCTGCTATATCTATATCCCAATTTTTTAATAAAGCAGTTCCACTTTCAATTGACGAAACTGTATGTGTTATCGGTGTGATTTGTATTGCGGGGTGCGAAGCGCTTTCTACATATATATTAACATTAGAAAGAGTACTGATACCTGAGTTGATAAAATGCGCATTTAGCTTCATTTTGCCAATACTTGCTTCAAAAATTCCGTCAGGCAGCATCAAACCAGTTATAAGATCAGATGCGAATGGTCTGTTGTTGATTGTGATCATTTTGTTTCATTTACTGGTTAATAATTAAAAATCCTAATCCGCCGGTTTCCATTTTTTCCGAATACTGTGAAACAATAATAAAAGCAAAGTCTCCATCTATCTTCCCGGTTACGGCCATTTGTTTCTTTTGATACCCTTCAAGCGTAATTACTTCTTTATTTTCAACAATTTCATTTGTTTTTTTTGATTTTTCATCCGAATCGGGACAACGTGAATTAGTAAATTCAGCAGAAATAAGTTTGCCTTCTTCCTTTCCCTTAATCATTTTTTGAATTTCAGGAAATTCCTTAATTATTTTATCCACCATTACCTGTTGAATCTTTGTTGTAAATTCTCGTTTTTTGCGCGAACCGTTGTGCATTTCAAAATTCATATGAAACATTGATTTCATCGCCAATAACACTGAAAGGTTTTTCTGGGCTACATGTCTGTCAGTAGGGACATTAAAATCAATTGTCGCGGGTAAGGGATCATTTCCATGAAATGCCTCCGCCAAAATGCATTCATGCCCCTCATTCAAAAATTCTGGAATCCACGGTGTAAGACAAAGAACATCTTCAACCTGACCTGTTGTTAGACTTACAAAAGATTGTCCCACTAATGTTGCCGTATTTCGGTCAACTCCAATAGATGGATTTGCCCAATAAAATTTAACAGTCGCATTGGTTACATTTGAGGTTCCGTTATTTGCTACTTTCGCCATTAAGTAACATGGTGTGCCAGCAATTGGCTGACTTTCTACTGTGTCTCCCGGATTTTTGACGACCCAGACATCTGGACTGAGATACCAATATGGTACTCCGTCACGAATTTCTAATTCTATTGCCATAGCTATAATTTTTATGCCTACTCTTTGATCGGATTTTCGGCACACTCCGATTTGAATTTATGCGAGTATCTTGCTCTTTGGAAGGTAGAATTCATTCAAAAGCAAAAGATCCTGCTATTTGAATAAATTATTTTTGAATAAAACAATAATAAATAAGATGGGTATTCTGGCTGTTGTTGAAAGACTTTTAAAGGAGTATAATTCGATTTACTAAATAATTTATTGTTTCTAGATTAGAATACTTTATTTAATAATTTATAAGATTTACAAATTAAAATTTAATTAGCAATCCCATTTATTGGAGTTAAAATCAACATATTGTCAAAAAAAACTAATCATTTTAAAAGATTTACAAACAAGCATAACTACCTGTTTTTAAAACACATATATATTAAAAATATTAATTTTAGATTCTAACTAAAGTAAAATTAAGCTAAATAAAAATGAGTATTTCTATCTGATATTTACAACTAAAAAGAACGAACTTTGAAACTATCATTATTATTGAGACAAATTTATTAACTATTCAACTGAAAAACAGCAGGATATATACCCAATTCCAAAGGGTAAATTTCCCCTTTTTAGACATCACCACATTAATAGCAACTCCAGAAATTAAGTTTTCAGTTAGGAACAAATTAAAATGGACTGAGGTACAAATAAGATAAAGCATAAAGAAGTACAATTCTAAATCGACTTTGATTTATTTTGCTCTAAGAATTAATACTTAAAATTTTATAGAAAAATTCCGCTGATTAATTATGGTTCGAGTCTTGTTCCCGCTACTAGACCGGACAAATGAGAAAACGACTCATTTGTTCGGTTTTTTTTATGCTTCAAAGTGTTGTTAATAAAAGAAATATACTTCGCAATTACGTTTACTCTTGGGGTTCGATATGTACTCCCATCAAATATCAATTTATCTGGAAATATCGAACTTACTACACATCGTTTCGTTTCTATATCACCTTCTATATATACAGTTGATAACCTAGAAAGTGTTTCTAGTACCTTATCGAGACTGTGTTTAATATTAAGATTTTTTCTTTCTGACAGATAAACTGCAAGTTCTCCTTCCAACTCTTCAATTCTCTTTCTACATTCTTCTTTTACTTCTTTGTAATCATCTGCATCAAGTTTTTCAGTAAAAAGTAAATCCCTTGCCTTTCCAAGTTTTACATTATACCGTTCAATCTCACTTGCTATAGCTTTTCGTCTATCGTCGAAAATAGATGTAAACCTTTTGTAATTGATTATTACAATTTCGTGCAAAATATCTTTTATAGCAATTGGAAATTCATAATTCGCCAAATCATCTTCGAATATTTTATTTGCCTTAACCGCACTTTTTCTAAATCCACATTTTGAAATACAATGATAATAATAGAAATAACCTCCTTTTGAACCTTTCGAAGCACTTCCTGTTAAATTTCTTCCGCAATCAGGACAAATTAAAAATCCTCTTAGTGGAAGATTATCATCTGACATTGTTTTAGCATTAGGACGCACCTCAGATTTATTTCCATCCATAACTTCCTGGACTTTATAAAATAATAGTTCTGAAATTATAGGCTCATGCTGACCTTGCACTAAATGTGCTTCCTCCTCCTTATATTTTTGGACAAAAACTTTACCACAATAAACAGGATTACGCATTGCCACGTGAAAGGCACTTTTACTAATCGTTTTTCCACGCTTGTTCATGGCTTGTCTGACTTGATCCGCAGCTAATATACCTTTTGAAATTTCATTAAATGCCCATCTAATATTACTAGCCTCAGGTTCCTTTTGCCCAATATATTTTTTACCGTCTTCTTTACTGCGGTTGATATAACCAAAAGGAGCCATACCTAATACCCGACCTTCTTTTTTTGCACGACGCATACCATGAAATGTATTGAGTGCACGTCTGTCATTTTCAACCTCTGGTGCTGCTAGATATATGGCAAGCATCATTTTATTTTCAGGGACAGAGAGATCAAGAGGCTGCTCAACGGCTTGGGGCTCAATTCCTAGTCCATTAAGCATATTTATCATTTGATAGGCATCACCAGCATTCCTGCTGAATCTATCCCACTTTGTAAAGAGTACATAGTCAGGTCTTGTTTTACGCTTTTTTAGTTCCACAAGAAGCCTTTGCCATTCTGGTCGTTTAAACGTTTTAGCAGAATGGTCTTCAAAAATAACCATGCTAACATGAATCTGCTGATTATCGCAATACCTGCGCAGGCGTTCATCTTGATCACGCTGGGAATATCCTTTATCAGCTTGCTCTTCTGTAGAAACCCTGATATATAAAACTGCACTTTTCATAACTTCAAAATTTTAGTTAACACATTATAATACTGATTATTAGCATTATCAAAGATAATATTTTAGGGCAATTTAAAATGCTTTTTCAACACAAGAGATGTTAAATTATGTAAGAAGTCAATTATTAAAACTGCTTCTTCATACGTTACATCCATTCCTGCGTTTTTCATTTTCTCAAAAGCTTCTTTATATGGTATTTTTTTTATCTCGAAATCGTTCATTTCCATGATCATTTAAGCTGTGCAGAATTGCACTAGCTATCTAATTTATCACAGCGATTTCGGTCGTAATATAAAATGACAGTTGATGGAATCTATTGGCTATGATTGTCAAGCTAGCAGATGAAAGATCATCACTCCATATCGAAACTACAGTCTCATTCCGTATAAATCATCAAGATTGAATATCAGTACCTTCTTCCAAATTGAATCAGGTCAGTAGATCTTTTATTCTTTAATTCAAAAAAAGTATCTTTAAATCCTTAATATTAATGCCTTAAATTATATTCCCATCAGATTTTATTATTGCTAACATCTTTTCAGATTAAAATCGAATTTCATTTTGATCTAATGATATTTTTAAAATTACAAGTAAACATAAAATGGAAGATTATGTTTATGGACAGCCCGTCATATACAGCGATGTATCCGGCGGTTTTTTTTAAGTAATTCTTGCTTATCTCGTTTTACTTTCATCCGCTACATCCCACTGGTAATTATTTTAGCGTTGTACAAATGTTCACGTGATAACTAATGGCAGTCTTCTTTAAACTTTCATTTTCCGGATTAAATGGGTTTCGAATAGGCCAAACCTGCGGAGATGCAGATGTTACGTCGAAAACCATGTAAATAAAATAATTTTCGGATTCTTCTGCCTCCCTCAACTCATTTGCAGAAATAAAAAAGTTAGCATTACCCACCTTAGCCGCTGTAGCTTTAACTTCAATATATCTTTCACTCCCATCAAGCTCAAATGAACGAATATCATATCCATACGAGTCAGACTTGAGAGATACCCTATCAATTCCTCCTATGAGATCTTCCCTATTTCCATCACGCAAGCGTTTGGCTTCCAAATCCATTACAATTTTTTCACCGCGGTCGCCCAACTTTCTACGTTTTCGAGCTTCTGCTTCATAATCAGTTTTTTCTTTGTTCTTATTCCTGCTTTTTGAACTCTTTCTTTTAATTTCAGTTAAAGGTAAAATATCTAATTCGATGAATGATGCTACTGGATTTGGTGAAAATTCAGGATCCTCATAATCTCCCAACATCCCTGATTCCTGCCATACAGAAATTTTTCTAAAAGGTCGACCTGGATATTCTGTATAAAGAAAATCGGAAAATATATCAGCAGACCAATCTTTCATGATTAGGTCCTTATTTTTAAATTCAATGAGTGCCGCCCTTTTGTAAATTGCATCTGCTTTAATTAGCCATTCCGTATCCAAATCTAACTTTAGTAAAAAATAATTTAAGTGTTCTGGCGAAAATACATTCAGGTAAAGATCAGGATAGTAAGTAGAAAGAATTTTTCCTTTAAACATTGGTGAAATCTTATTATTGGCTATCGCAGCTAAGTCACCTGTAGCTCCCGCCTCGAGAAGTTCAAGGATTTTAAGACGGACATTATCAAATGCAACAACATCACTGTTACCAAATTTTTTTGCAAAGCGATATTTAATTTGTGGATCGGATTTAATCCTCCCATAATACACTCCAAATTTAAACGCGTTCGCACCAATGATTCTCCCTAAACCGTCAAGTTCGCGCTCAAGAGTATAACAAAAATTGTATGTGTTTTCTGGAACCGTCTTGCCGAGAACATATTCGTCTATATGCATAGTTCGAATGGTACTGTATTTAAAGTGCTTAACAAATTCAGAGCGTATTTTGTGAATATTTTCACGCCCTTCAATAACACGGTCAATTCTTTTTATATACCTAGCCTGAGCTTCTCTCAAATCATGTAAATTCATTTATAATAAGGTATGGTTTAACACAAACTTACAATTTTAAATTATTCATTTTGTGTTTGTCCTTTTTATTTAAAAACTCCTATAAACTTAGATTTAATACAAAAAGTCTTCTACCGTTTATTCAATAAATCTAAAAGATGGTTTTCTAATAGAACTGGAATCCAATTCAATGTGAGGACATATGTATTGAATCTTATTTGCCCTTGTCCAATACAATACTCATTGCTTCCCTTTATTTTTTTAATAAAAAACCAGTATGCTTTTGTCTCATTTCAGCAGCAAAGGTAACTCCGTGTTCTTAACGCAATAGCAAGCCCAGGCCCTTCAGGTTTGACAAAAAATCTCCACCCATCCGGGTTGTATTTTTTGTCAAAACCTTGCTATTGCTAAACACTAACCTTTTTATGCTCCTGAAACGAAACATAGCATACTCCGGCTCTTTAGACGAATAAAAAAAATGTCAGCAATGAAAAGTAAAATATTAAAAATGGATTTGATGAAACAAAACAGCACCTCCTCTCATTGCCGAATAAAATTTCAAAAAAAACAATCACTAAAAATCGTAGAAATCATGAACATCACAGGAAGATTGACAAGGGATGCGGAAGTACGCACAACGTCACAGAACAAACAAGTAGTAAACTTTTCAGTAGCAACCAACGACAGCTACCGCAATAAACAGGGCGAACGCATAGAGCAGACAACTTACTTCGAATGCTCCTATTGGATAACGCCTAAAGTAGCCAAGATACTCACCAAAGGCGCACTCGTAGAATTATCGGGAAAAGTAAGTGCAAGAGCATGGACGGGAAATGACGGAGAAGCGCACGCAGGACTGAATTTTCATACCTCGCAGATAAAACTCCATGCAGGTGGAAAAAAAACAGAAACCGCACAACCTGCCAAAGGAAAGAACAATAACAAATCAAAAGACGACCTCCCATTTTAACTACGGGATTCAAATAATTTTTAAACTTTTAAATCATTTTATCATGGCACATAATATCAATTTCAACAGCAATACAGGGGCTTATTCATTCTTTAGCGTAAAAGAAAAAGCATGGCATGGCTTAGGGCAGATCGTGGAGCAATATCCCACGAGCGCCGAAGCAATCAAACACGCAGGTTTAGATTATGAGGTTGCAAAAAGCACACTATACACAAAAGGTTCGGGGATTATAGAAACTGCAAACGGCATTGAAATAGGCAATAATGAACTGCCCGTTCCCAACTATTACGCCAATATCCGTACCGATAACAATGCCGTATTGGGCGTTGTGGGCAAAGACTATCACATTGTACAAAACCGTGAAGCCTTCAACTTCTTTGATGCCATTGTAGGTGGTGGCGAGGGAATATTGTACGAAACCGCAGGAGCACTCGGACAGGGAGAACGCATATTTATCACAGCCAAACTGCCCGACTATATCCGTGTAGGGAATGGCGATGATGTGACGGAAAAATATATTTTCCTTACCACTTCACATGATGGTAGCGGAAGTATTACGGCAGCCTTTACTCCTATTCGTATCGTATGCCAAAACACGCTTAACGCTTCGCTTCGCTCAATGAGCAATGTGGTACGTATCAAACATACTTCAGGTGCAAAACAGCATTTGGAAAATGCCCACAAAGTTATGGGATTGGCAGATACCCTAAGCACACAGTTAGAAGGCATCTTTAATGAGTGGGCTAAAGTAAAGGTAACTGATAGAGAGATAAAAAAATTAATCCAATTGGCACTTTGCCCCAACAAGGAAACTTTGGATTTGCTGGAAAAAGGTGCGGAAGATGAAGTATCCACAGTATTCAAAAATACTGTAGAAGATGCCTTTGCGTATGCTATGGCAAGCGATACCCAACAGATGGAAACTACAAAAGGCACACTCTTCGGCGCTTATAATGCTGTGACAGGCTACTATCAGAATGTACGCACCTACAAAGATAATGAAGCCAAATTGCAATCCATTGTAATGGGTGGTACTGCCCAACTCAAATCACAGAAAGCATTTGAACTATGTACTGCTTTTGCAATGGATGGTACAGAAATTTTAAACCTTAATTAATCCTTACAGGCGACTGTATTTAAAATTGTCGCCTTTAAAAACTTTAGTATTTGAGTTATTATACAAAATGAACAATTAAATTTTAGAACGATGAACACGAATTTTTTTCATCAGATAGCACAATTGGAGGTTACAGGTAACCTGCATCTTACCATAGCAAAAGGAGCAAAAAACACTCTTATTGTATCGGTTATTGTCCAAAATGACGGGTGCAGAGATAACGCAAAAAACATTATACCTCCGCTTAATCTTCGAGGAACAGCCGAAGAACTTGACAACGGTTTTTTTGAGCAGATAGCCACACCCTTAAAGTCTGCTTCAGGTTTAATGGTGGATATTGAAGCCTTTATGAAACAATTGGAAGAAGCCAAAAAGCAATCGGCAATGGAGAAAGAAAAAGAAGAAAAGCAGAAAAAAGAACAGGAAACCAAAGACAAGAAGTTTAAAGACGGAATGGCAAAGGCTGATGAATTGGACAAAGAAGGCAAACATCGTGAAGCATGGATGAAAGTTCCCGACATAGCAGAGTTTCCCGAAAAGGCTGACGAGATACGCAAACGTAAAACAGAACTATCCGACAAGTTTTCTGCCCCAAGCCTTTTTGGAGCAGAGCAGGTACAGAATGTATAACTCTAAAATTAGGAAATCATGTTATTAGCAACTCAATTAGAACGAGTGTTTGTACTCAAAGATAAGGGACAGGAAATTAGACTTACTGACCCTGAACCACGTTGGAGCGTGGATGCAGTACTGAATTTTTATGCCAACAGCTACGCTATTTTGACAACCGCCAAAATATCTGCACCCGTTATTAAGGACGATGCGGTAGAATACAGATTTGAAAGTGTAATGGGAACGAAAGGTTAAACTAAATTTGAAAACAATGAACAATGCAGAAACTTATTATAGCGGGCAAAATCAATCCACCCGAACAAAAACAGCAAAGGCAGTTACATCGACAATTGAACGAATTTGCCAATTGGATGCAAAAACCCAAAGACGCTCACGAAGTTCAGAAAGACAAACGCAAATCAGTACCTGCTCAAATGCTTCCAATGGTTTTCTAAGAACGTCTTTCCTGCCTAAACTGCAAGAAACCAAAACGGTACAGGCTTGTCAGAAAACAGAAAAAATGCAGAAAGATTTTTATAATTCTCTTTCTAAACTTGCCAATCATTACAAGATTGAACCGATGCAGACCAATCAATTTGAATATCCTAACAATATAGCATTGGCCATTTGGGACATAGAAGAAAAGCTACAGCATAATGTTTTAAACTGGCAGGAAATACGTTTGGTACAGGATAAACAGAAAACCTACTTTATCAGTGAGGAAAAATACAATACAGGTACAACCCTGTATTATATTCCAATTGAACCGCTGTATCAAATGTTGCACGACCCAAAGCGTAAAAGAAATGCCCAATTGCTTATTTCTATTTGCTCTTACCTGTACAATATTGCGGACATTCCCTATTTCAGACAGGAAGACACCTATTTGTATTGGATGTACGAAATGCACAAAGATTGGATGGAGCAGGACGATGAAGCACAACAAAACGAAACGTACAAACGTGAGTTTGAAAAAGTAGAATCGATTGGGGATTGTATGGAACAGAAGATTTTTAACCGTATCAATTTATCTGTGTTTGAACAGCGTATCAATTCTTTTAAATGTCACGACAGCTTTGACCTTGAATGTTTAAAGATGGTAAAGAATGCATTTGCTTTATATACAGAATATCCAAGTGAAACCATTTTTCGAAACGCACCTAAAAAGGAAGACAACGAAAGCGAAGAGTATGAAACTATTGGCATGGAAAAGTATATTTCCTTTATATCGCAAACAAAAGGATGGTTATATGAAAGTATTGCCGAGACCATCAATAACGAATTTAACGAGTACGGGGCAATGGAAGAACCTACCATTTGCAAATATTTTAAAGAAGCAAATGTAACAAATAACAGCCTTGATTTTGAGAATAAGTTGTTTGCACTTTTGGATGATATGTGTAGCGTACTGTATAACTATGAAACGACAAGAAGATGAATACTATAAATAACATAACAGCAAGTTTTGGAACATTATACCATCCTAAATCAGCTTTAATGTTCTATGAAACTAAAGGATCAGATACAGAGGTATATGTGGAACATTTTGATATGGATAAAAATGGTAGTCCTGTCAATGCACACCCTTTGACAATTAGGGAAGCTAATAAGCTAGCAAGGGCATTGCAGACGGAAAAAGAAAAAGATAAAGCCTTTTTAAAATCAAGTGGGATTTTAACGCCAAACATTCTGCATATCAATCCGAACAAGGATAAAGGTGCGGTTTTGTGGTATACTAAGGCGCAAAAGCGACAACTATATTTTGTGAATAGTTTGAACATTCCCAGTGCAATAGCAAATATACCGCCGATGGTTTGGTATGCCACCAAAAACAGTCTTTCGGTCTTTGCTCTTGCAAGCGAGCGAAGACCTACAGAAAAAACGCCTTTATATTACGCACCATTTTTCAACATCTATGAATACGGCAGGGTATGTATGGGTACAGTCAATATTAACATTAAAAACTGCGCTTCTATAGAGGAATTTGTGTTTGCTTGGGAAGACTATTTTTTCAATAGTTATTTCAGCCATTTATTAGGAAGCAACAGTCCTATAAAAGGCAATTGTGTAAACCTTTGGAAAGACCTTATCGAAACAGGAAAACCCTTTCCCAAAGAAGTATTAAAAAAGAATAATAAAATACTTGAAAATTTATTGTGATGAATACAGAAAAAACAAAAATACATTTTACGGATGAATATTTAATAAATCCCACTAACCCCATTACCGTAAATGTAATTGGTGCAGGCGGAACAGGCTCTAAAGTGTTGACTGCGCTCATGGAAATGAACCATAGCCTTATTGAACTCGGACACGCTGGATTATGTGTTCGCTTATGGGATGATGATATTGTAACGAGTGCCAATTTGGGCAGACAGCGTTTTGCAGAATGTGAGGTTGGGTTATACAAATCCGTTACGCTGATAAATCGTGTAAACCGTTTTATGGGAACGAATTGGAAAGCAGAAACTGTAAAATTTGAAAAGAACCATTTATGCAAATTACCAAAAAATGCGGAAGCATCTATTTATATTTCCTGTGTGGACAGTGTAAAATCCCGCTTTGATATTGCGGATATTTTAAACCTTGTAAACAATCACAGGTTCCAAAGGGACGCACCAAAATATTGGATGGACTTTGGAAACAGCCAGTATACAGGTCAGGTTATTTTGTCTACTGTCGGAAAGGTTAAGCAACCCAATTCTGAAAAACACGAAACTGTGGCAAGCCTGCCATTCGTGACCGATGAATTTGGAGATTTATTAATACAGTCCCAAGAGCAGGATGACACGCCAAGTTGTTCGTTAGCTGAAGCCCTTGAAAAACAGGATTTGTTTATCAATTCTGCTTTAGCTCAGATGGGATGCTCACTTTTATGGAACTTATTCCGTTATGGTATGACAGAGAACAGGGGATTTTTTCTCAATCTTAAAAATTTCAGTTCCCATCCATTAAAAATTGCCTGACCCGAAATCGGGCGGCAAAAAGACACTCCCTTCCGATGGTCGGGGCAGTCTTTTTGCATTTTAAGCGGTACAACCTCTTTGACAAAAATGAAATGCTACGCCATTTTATCAAACAGGTTGGTAAATTTTTGTAAGGGATTTGTTATCCCTTTTGTTGTTTTTGCAATGCTTCTTTTCTTTCCATATAGCGACCAAAGAAAAGAAGCAAAAGAAGGTCATTTTGGAGGTACCGTTCTTATTACTTTTTTCGTTAAATCATTTTGGAGAGAAAAAAACTGTGAAAAAAATTTCAACTTACTCTCATTCTTAATACTGACGACAATAGATTCCGTATTAAATGCAGTTTATTTTTATCACGGAAAATTCTCTTGCTCAGCATTTGATTGGAAGGTTGATAAATGAGCGAATTAGCAACACTAATATTAAAACAACCTCGCTGGATTATACCAAAGTAAAATCTGCTTTTTATTAATAAGTAAATCAGATTGCGAACCCCTCACTTCAATCATAATCATACTCAAGCGAACTAAGTTGATAAGTGGGATTATAAGCTCTGCCAGAATTTGTTACACGACCTGTCTCTGATACAAGATGTAATTCACGTTTTGCTCTTGAACAAATTACATACAATAATTTTTCAGCAGCCCTATTTCCTGTTTCATTCCAATTAGGTAATTTTCCATGTAATAATCCAAAAGCAATGACTGTATCAAATTCCTCTCCTTTAATGCCATGACAAGTATTAATAACAACTCCTTCCTCATGTTTAAACATTTTTCTAAAACTCTCAATGTCTTTTGCTAAATCAAAATCAGGGTTATCAAGTCTTGATTTTGCTCCATCAAAAAAAGCTCCCCATTGTACTTCAAGCATAACATTTGAAGAAATTGAAATTTCTAACTTCTCAAATAATTCAAAAAAACATTCCTCTAAGTATTTTAATCCATCGGTCTCCTGAGATGAAATAGAGTTTATTAACTTCAATAATGTTTTTGCTTTAAATTCTCTATCTTCAAACAATATAATTCCAAAACTTTCTAATTCGTTGATAAGTTCTGATGCCCATCGCTTTCTTGTCAGGAAAGCTTTTGGAGAAGGTAAAACAAGAAATAATCTTGCAATCTTAAACCAAGTATTCTCTTTATTTTTGAGTAGAGGAGATAAACCGACTGCATCAAATTTGACATCGGGCAAAAGCGCTTTTAATTTCCTTCCCATAGGAATTACAAGATACCAAGTTGGAGCGAGAACACATATCTCATGTTCGGGAACTCCTTCAGCAATTTTCTGCTTTATTACTTCCGAAATACTAACAGTCAAATTATCCTTATGAACTATTCTGTTATAGGTTATCACAGCGTTATCATCTGCATTTATTCCTAATGCTTTTATATCAATGTCAGTAGTTTGAAAGTTACGGTAATAATCAATAATTTGTTGATTTGACCTATAATTGCCCGATAATTCTTTACTTGTGAAAACAACACCAAATTCTTTCTTAATCTCTTGAATTTCTTTTGCCACACCTCCCAATGAACCGTAAATTGCCTGATCTGAATCGCCAACAAAAAACATCTTACAATTCCCAGTTGCACCCTTCATTATTTTTGCCAAAATTGAATACTGTAATTGTTGTGTATCTTGGTACTCATCAACACACACCAAATGAAACATGTTTTTAAGGATTTCAGATATTTTCGGATACGTCAAAATTAACTTATGTGCATAATGAAGTATTTGATCAAAATCGATCAATTTTTTACTGGCTAATGATTCATGGTATTCATCTAGTAATTTTCTGTAAGCTGTCTCTTCTTTTTGTCCATTTGGCAGATATTTAGTAGAGACGGAATCCCAATAATTGAGTCCATAAGTTTTTTTCAACTCACTCATCAAATTTTCAGAATTGTATTCATCTGATATTGAAAAGCCACTTTTAAGTTCATCCAAATAGCACATATAGGGTCTGAGAATCCACTCCAAGCAAAAGGAATGAATTGTGCCGGCCCACAAATTAGTATCATCAGCATTTAGTTCACGTATTCTCTTTTTTATTTCATCAGCAGCTCGATTGGTAAAGGTAACTGCTATAATAATTTTTTTAGAATTAGTAAGACGTTCTAATTCATAAGCAATCTTATAAGTAAGCGCACGTGTTTTACCACTCCCAGGGCAAGCAGTTAAAAGAACATTTCCCGGCTCAATTACTGCATCAGTTTGCTGGGGATTTAAACCTTTAAGCATTTAATTTACTGATTAATTTAGATAACACATCCTTAGGTAACTTTTCAATAAAGAATTCTAATGCTTCCGCTCCATCTTCAATTAAAATTATCTCATCAAGGATTGACTCATAATCGGTTATATCTCCTATATAATGATTATCTTTTAATTTTATAAGCCTATATTTTGCAATGGTAAGTAATATACTTTGGTTAAGAGTTGGGCACGCAAATACTATGGCGTCCAAAATATATTTAGGAATAGCTGTAATATTACTTATTTTTTCAGAAACCATGATTGCAAACCAGCCTTTTCCAAATTTTTCAGCTAATCTTAAAACTTCTTTTCCAGAGATGGAAACATCCTTATTTCCAAGCAATCCTTTAATTCGATCTTTATCGGGTTGTTTTTTATATTCTTTTTCAACTGTTTGAATAATTTCATGAGAATTTCCTCCAAGTAAAAAATCAACCTCAAAAGTATGTTTAGCATAGAATGGTTTAACGAAATCATTATCCTTACAAAAAAGTTCTAATTTTTCTTTTCTTTCTACTCCTGAGATTTGAGAATTACGACAATCTCTCTCGTATTGATTATCATCCTTTGGGTCTTTAGGTAAGGTAACAATCGAAAGGTCATTATCAGTCAGAATACTACAATTTCTATGTACTCTGTCTTTATGAAATAATTGAGCAACATTCTCAAATCCAGTACTTCCAATATTTATTATGGAAATACCAAGTTCATCTAAAGATACCCCAAACACCTTTTTTATAATTTCAGGAATCAATATATGTTCAGCATCTCCCTCGACAAGGATAACTCCTTTTGCAAATAAGAGATTAGTTCTGTTGGCATCTAAATATCGTTCCAGTTTTGTTATTTTGTCTGGTTTAAGATTCCGCGACGGTGCATATACGTGAGCTCTTTGTTTTCCACGTCCTAAAATATTCATAGAGCTTATTTCACATACCGAGGATATATGCGTGGAATGTGTAGAAATAAACACCTGTGTTTTTTCTTTATCTAACTTTTGAAAAAGTGTTTTTTGAATATGGGTGTGTATATGCGCTTCGGGCTCTTCAATTAAAATGAAATTTGCAATCTTGTTTTCTTTCTTTATTTTTTCAAATTCTAATAATTTCAGGGATAGGTAAATCAGGTTTGCTCCTCCAAGACTCAATTCCCATAGTCGTCCTTCGTGCCCTTCTTCATCAGGGTCTCCAACCCATAATTTTAAAGATTGAAGTATCTTTTCCATTTCTGAAGGTAACTCCGATTTAATATTTACATTAGGTGCATATGTCTCACCAACGGCTTCTTTAATGGTTTGGGTAATACCTTTAGAAACACCTTTTACTTCATCTAAACCTGAAATATTTTTATTTAAAGTATCTACTTGCTCTTCGATTTCATGTTTTTTGTCAATGGAAATATTTTTTTCTTTATCCCGTAACAGGTTTAATAATGGATTGTCTCTGTACGAGCGTAAATCAGACTCTACATCACGAAGTGCTTTTGCAAAAGTACAAGCGAATTCATTTGGAATTGAAATACCGTACATTTTTATACCATATACATCCGTTTGTTCGTCGTCAGGATCAGGAAATGTAATTTCAGTAAAATTACCTATATATTGAGAATATACTTCATCATCTGAAAAATCTACATTTCCTCTTCCTGTAAAAACTGATTCATAATCATTTAATGAAATTTCACTCAATAATGTTTCCAATTGTTCGGGTGTCTTATCATCACTCTGAGAAAGTTTAAATAGATTTCGTCTTATTTCAATTCTAGGACGAAAGAACATACAATAGGTTCCCTGAGAGCCATCAAAATCGTTCACAGCACCCATTTTGTGCATTGCTATTGACTGCGCTTCCTCACTGGAGTCGAGTTCTTGAAACTCAATTTGAATTATTATGGAATGTCCAGCCCATTTTCCAATTGAACGATTAAAATCGTTCTCATATAATCTTATACCTCTAGGCATACTTTCATCAATTAGTAGCCTAATAGCATGAAAAAGATTTGTCTTTCCTGAACCATTTTCTCCGATAATGGTATTTACCCCTTTATTAAAATCTAGAGATACATTTCTGAAATTTCTAAAGTTTCTTAGTGACAATTTTGATATAAACATATAATCTTAAATAATTTACCGAAAATAGCTAAAATATCAGAAATATTTCACAATTATTGTTATTGTTTTAATATTTATGCACACTTATTAAGATGAACGAATAAATCTCCACCCAATTTGTTATATTCATTTTATGATTAAATTCTTATCGTTTACTTATTCTACTTTATTCTCTTATTAGCAACCAAAAAAGAGGTAAAAGAGATCCACATCACTATAATTGAATTTTATCATTGCTAACTAATTGGCTGTGTTTTCCAAACAGAAAAATCATCAAAAAGATGCTCGATATTTTCAAATTCTATAAATTCAATCAGCTCTTTTTTACACTGCACTTTAAATCCTTTGAAACACTCAAAACTTTTTAAGGGGATCTCAGCGAGTTCTCCTACAGTATGAATATCCAAAACCTCGAACAGACTGTACATTCTCTTACTGAAAGGAAAATGGCTCGCATAAAGCTTTTTACACAAATCAACTTCATTTTTATTATCTTCTTTTTTCTTTTGCTGGATTTCGAAATTAAAATCGTGCTTCAACTGTTGCAATTTGCGTTTATAGGTGTCAATTTCACCAAGTAATTGGGCTATGCTCTTTACTTTTTTATAGGTTCTTTCATAAATTTGACGAACCCGTTCTCCGGTAACGCCATATATGCTTCCCACTTCCTGAAGGGTCTTCTTTTCGATCAGAAGCTTTTGTAGTATATCATACTCCCTATCAGAGAGTACTTTTCTGGACATTTCGATATAAAATCTATTGGTGCGGTCTATAATATTTTTCATAAGAATAGAATTAAAGTTCCACTTCTAAAAATATTTACTGGGTATCACAAATCAGTATTAAGTTACTAAAGTTACGTAATTATCTCTTTAGCAACTTATAGTAATATAGCAAACAAAACAACCCGAAGCTGTGAGCTTCGGGTTGCGATTAAATGCAAATTTAAGACAATATCTAATAGTTAATCGGTGCTGTTAAACTCAAAAATCAATTGTTTTTCGTTCCCGAAATTATCAGAAATCCATACTTCAAAGGATTGGGAAACGGTCGAATTGGAAGTGTAATACAACCTGAATTGATCCTTCTGCAACGGATACAAATCGTTTGGGAGGTATGGCATTTCATCGTAATATCGTAAAGTTCCATGACCTTCAAACTGAAAATAACGGATAAAATATTGCGTGCCTGAATAATTACCGCTTCGCTCTATTGAAATCCTGATCTCTACTGTGTTCCCCTTTGCAATAGCTGAGGGTACTGGCATTATTTTCACTTCAAAAGGAAAATCATTCTGTATTTCCAGTTCTTCTGTACTGCAAGATACCAAAGTAATGCAACTTAGCAGGACTGCCACAAATACGGGCAGTAATCCTAATGTGAATTTATTTAAAAATACTATCATCGTTTTTACATTTTAAAAATTAAATCTTACTCCTGCTCCTGCCGATGGTCGGAACTGTTCCAGATCTGTACCCAACAGAACTTTTGTATATACCTGCAGTAACAGTACAAATCGGTCGGACAAATATGTTTCAATAGACAGCCTCCCACCAGCACCATAGATGAAGTGATCCTGGCTGAGTATTTTAGCTCCATCGTATAATAAATCCTCTCCCCTGTTGATACTTTCATAACCGACAACCCCAGTGATAGCTGCATTCAGGGTAATATTTTTACCGGCATCACCTAAAAGGAAGAAACTATAACCTCCTTCGCCAGTATAGGTTTCCTGTGGGATTCGCAAGTCTTTGTATTTGTAATACTGATGGGAATATTCCAAAGCCCAAAGCTGGTAATTGCCATTCTTGCCGTTTACGGTCATGCCAATATTGAGGTAATAGTTCCTGCCGGGATAATCCCCCGAAAAGCTTCCCGCACTCAATTCCAGTCCTTTTTGTTTGGGAAGCATACGTTGTGCCTGCGATATTGTAATGCTCATCAAAACGAACATCACTGTATAAATATATTTTTTCATTTCTCTATTGTTGTTTTTATTACGTTACTAAAATTTCAAATGCATGTCGCTAACCAATCGGGCTTTTATCAAATCGGAATTTTCTACCTGCATGGTTTGATGCCTGCCGCCATTCTTCTCAAAAATTTCGATCAGGAGTAACTTGTCATCGGATATGGTAAACTGGTCTAACAAAAACACGTTCTGCTGGGCAGTTTTTCCTCCAATCTCACTAAGTGGTTTGTAGCTGCGAAGTGGTACTATTGACCTTTCCTGTATGACGGTGCGTTTTGCAATCTTTTTGTCCGTTACCTTGAAATTGATAAAATCAATCTGAAAAGGAACATTTGTTCGGTTTGTTAGCTGTGTATGGAAATAGTACTTGTCATTATGAATATAAATTCCTTTGAGTATAAACTGGATGCCAAAACTTTTAGCACCAATATGTTTGACAATGCGTTTATCTTTTTTATAGATGGTTTCCAACAGCAAGCCTGCCAGTGAAGGTGCAGTATTGCCCAATTCTTCAAAAAGCACATCGTTTCCAGTATATTTATCTACTGTCTTTTGCATCGTCAGCAGGTTATAGCTGAGCGTCTGAGGGTTGGAATTGTAATACACATCAAAACTGTAAAAGTGTCCGTCATCGGTAATGACCGAAAAATTGGTTTCCTGCTCAAAATCCCTTGCTGAAGCCTTTACACGAAGTACGTTCTCCGCATCTTCTGCCTTCCCTGCGATCAGGTATTCACTGCCCAAATCCACATAGCGTATAGCTGTTGGGAAAATCAAATGGGAGGTTTTATCATAAGTAACTTCCATTTGGTATGGTTCTATCCTGCCCACAGCAAGGGAAGTTTTTGCGCTTTGCTGTGCAAAAGAAGATATCGCAAAGCCAATCATTAGGGCAATTGCCCAAAAGGTTTTAAAATGATTTTTCATTGTTTAGTTTATTTGAGTTATTATTATTTTTTAGAAACAAGGAATACTTGATGTCCTGCTTTTAGGGTAACTTTTGGTGTCCTTACTTTTTTGGAGAAATAACCTGAAATTCCCTGAACTACGCCACGGCTTAAATCAGCCGCTGCCTGTTGTCCTGCAGATTGGGTAAGCATCAGGCTTGTTCCGGACGTTTGGCTCATGTTGCCTGCCATTTCACTAAGGGCATTCATTTCCGGAGAATACGGTACGTACAATCCCTGCTGTCCATCAAGGTCATAAATGGTGATGTCTACTGGGATGATGTTTCCTTGCTGTTCTATGGAAGTAACCTTTAAATCAAGGCGTCCACCCTGAAGCTTGGCATTAGCGGTTAGGATTGTTCCCTTCGCAATGGTAAGATTACCCGCTTGGGCAGGCTCCAATAAACGAAGTCGTACACTACTTTCCCCAATAATGGTCTGTGTTTCCTGTACACAGGCTTTAATGCTGTTCTTTGGCTGTATCACCTGCTCCACCGAACCTTCTGTGTAAAAACTACGGTTTCTGATTTCGCTCCAGTCGGCTATAAAAGCACTATCAGCAGGCTCACGGTATAATGATGATACCGTATTTTTTCTTGCACTGGTGAATGCTGCAAAATATTTTTTCGGCGACTCATCCAAAACGACAGGTGCATTAACCTTATTGCCTGCATTTTCCGCAGCATTTGTACCTGAAGGAAGATACTTTGCAGCCATCTGATAGGATTTCTCCATGAGTGCCAACTGGTCATTTACCGTTACTCCGGCAGGTATTTCCTTTTCAACCAGTTTTTCTTTTAGTTCGTCCAATTGCTTACGGAGTTCCTGTGTTTCACCATTATCATCCTGATAGAAAGAACCCAGTGTACTTTGTGCATTTCGATAACTGTTTAATGCCGGATTCATGGGTTTTTCCGATCTGTTGCTATTGCTATTGTTTTGATTTTGGTTCTCGTCATCATTTAGTCCCTCTTCCCCTTCACTAGTTGTGCTTCCTTCGTTCCAATAATCAGCCAGAGTAGTAATGGCATCGCGCTTTTGCTGTTCTTTTTCTTCCAGCATTTGCTTCTCATAAGCCTTTTGCTTGTCTGCCTGCATTCCATCTTCGGTCGCTTGAGGAACAGTATCGTTCATTCCAATATTTTCGATTCCCTTTTTATCTGACGATGGTTTAAATATGAGGTACATAGAACCTAAAAACACGATCCCCATTAAAACGAATATCAGTGGTTTTTTAAATCTTTCAATCATACTCCTTTTATCATTGGTCTCCGTGGATACTCTGCTTGGGCCGTCTCCTTCTAACAGGACGACGGCTCTTTTTTCATCTTCTTTCATAAATCTTGTCTTTTAAAATTGTTACTAATGTGTCCCGCAAGGATGTGGGAATTTCTTTCTTTTTGAGCAAGGGATTTTTAATATGCTCAATTTTGATGTTATGCTCTGGGCTTGCCGTATCATAACATACTTTAAAAATTACCCCTGCAGTAAGCAGCAGATATGCTCCAAAAAAATAAAGTGTATACCGCTGCTGTTTATATAAAGGCAATGCCTGCCAGCTTTCTTCCAGCCTGTCAAACCACTTGTTTATATTGGTTCTTATTGTTTTCATAGCCTTATTATTTCTGTGTTATAGCTTGAAGCGCTTCGGACTTTGACCTGTCTGTTGCTTTGGCTCGTCATTGACCATTGCAATTGCTTCGGTTAACTTTGGTGTGGATATTACAGAAAGGTCTTTCAGTTCGATTTTTTTTAGGATCTGCCCGAATTGGTCTTTTTTTATTATTTCCATTCGGCTTAGTGAGAGTTCTTCATTAAGGTGTTTCACCCACATTGCACATTCTATACGTGGCTTTTTATCACCTGACCATTGCAGGTAGCTTGTCAGCAGTAAATCATGCTTAGGTATACTATCTGTACCTTTTTGGCAGCTTTCAAAGAATTCGCTTAAGCTTTCTTTCAGCTTTCCTGCATAAGCACCCTGCGTATGGAAATACTCGTTATATCCTTTGTCAGTCAGGATTTTTGCGAAGCTGTTTAATTCTAATAATGTTTCCATAAGATTATTTTTTTAACGCTCGATGACTTCTATATCCCTATTCTCTAGTACTGCAAACTTTTCAATATTAAAGCCTTGAGGGTTATTGTCCGAGCGGACAGAGTTGACAAGGAAACAGGACGTAACCAGATTGCGTTTTGTAACATTACTGGAACGGATGATAAATTGTTTTGCATAACTGCGCACTGCATAGGGATATGTTTCGAAATTGCCTACTACGCTGTCAACTTCAATACGCTGCTGCACATTGCCTGATATAATACGGTTGTAGTATCCTTTTTCCGAGAGGTCTTTGTAATAATCAAAGGCACTTTTGTCTGCGAGATTAAACGCCCTTTTCATATTGCTCTCGATGGCATTCTTGTCTGGTGCGAGCGTAAAGAAGAGTTCGTGAAAACGCCTTACATGTTCCCTTGCTTCGACAGGACGGTTGATCGACGCATCCTGTGCGAGCGCGAGCATCAGTGATTTCCCATTGTCCAGGACATAGATTTTCTGACGTTGCTGCTCTGCAAATCGGTAGGAATGCCAAACGGCATATCCTGCAACTCCCGTGCAGAGTACTGCAAACACAATGGCATATAATCTTATCTGCCTGAAACTGTTTTCTATATTTCTTAGTGTTTTAAATTCCATTTTCTTGAATGATTTCTCGTTACTTGTTTATCAGCCTGCCTCCTATATTTCCTACTGTGGATCCTGCTCCTGCGCCGGCTATATTTCCGGATTTCATGGCTGTCTGGTTAACATTTCGGGTAAAGTTCCCTGCACCGCCCGCCTGAATAATCCAGCCTGTGACTGTCGGAATTGTAAAGTACCCCACAATGCCTATAATCATAAAGATGATGTACACGGTGTTGGAGGTATCGGGGATGAAAGTAGGATCGGCAAGCATCTCAATATCCCTTTCAACAATCAGCGACTGTATCTTGGCAAGCATGGAACTGAACAAATCAGCTACAGGAAGCCATAAATACACGCTGACATATCGGGTGAGCCACTGTGTGAGTGTAGACTGAAAGCCATCCCATACCGATATAGCAAAAGCTATCGGGCCTAAAATTGACAGTACAATCAGAAAGAAAGTCCGTATGGTATCGATGACCAAAGCCGCTGCCTGAAAAAGTATTTCCAGCAAATTGCGGAACCATTCCTTAATTGCTTTCTCTATCTCGTAGGTTTGTCTATCCATATACATTCCTGCCATTGTTCCTATGTCTGAAGGCGACCAGCCCAATTCGTCCAATTTCTTATCAAACTCTTCGTTTGATACCATATAGGCAGTTTCAGGATCGCGGAGCATCGCCTCACGCTCCAACATGTCTTTCTTTGCCTGTAGATCGTTCAGGTCAAGAACCTGATTTTCGAGGATAGCGTGAGTGCCTTGTACAACGGGACTTAGTACCGCATTTAAAGTTCCCAAAACTATTGTGGGGAAAAACATGATGCAGAGTCCAAGTGCAAAAGGACGTAGCAAAGGATACATATCAATCGGTTCTGCCCGGCTGAGAGCCTGCCATACCTTGGTGGCTACATAAAACAAGGCTCCCAAGCCAGCCAGTCCTTTAGCCACTGCCGCCATATCGGCGGACAATGGCAGCATCTCATCATACAGGGAACGCAGGACTTCGTGAAGATTATTAAATTCCATCGCTTACCAGTATTTTTGATTTGGGGTTCCGTAGAGATCAAGTACTCTTTTGGTATTGTTCTGCTTCTTTGCTCTTAGTATGCTTACCGAGATATTTTTGTTGGTGTAGTAGCGTACTATACTGTGGTATTCTTTCACTTCTTTGTACACGCGGTCAATAATATCCATTCGCTCTTTGTCATTCAGCGATAGGCTTGATGAGCTTACAATCTGCTTGAGTTCTTTCAGTAATTCTGTGCTCTCACCAAGCAGTGTCGAATAACCGTTGGCAATAGCTGCCAATTCCTGGGCAGAAAAATTGGGGTCGTTTATCATCTTACCAAAATTCTTCACATACATCTGAGAAACATCGCCCACCAATAAAACGGTCTGCTGTACCTTGCGTGCATCTTTCACCAAATTGTTTACCGCCTGTAGTTTATCATAATATTCTTTGCCCTGCTTATAGACCTTTTCTACTTCCTTGAAATTTTTAACAACATTGGATACTGTGTTTGAAGTCTGTACAATTTCATTGGCACTGTTAAGGATACCTGAAGCCAGATTTGCAGGATCAGTGACCACAAATTGTGCTTTTGTACAAGGTGCAGTGGCAAGCATGAGTGCCATACTCACCACAAATTGTAATTTTTTCATTTTTTCGATTTTTAAATTGTTAGTGATTATTGATTTTCTTTCGCGCGTCGCCTCATGGCGATGTGTTTGATGGCGAGCTCTACATTACCGTCCAATTCTCCTGCAAGCTGCATCACTTCCAGTTTTTCGGTTTCTTCAGTGGTGTAGGCCAAATATTCTTCAACCGAGACTTCTGTCGCATATACCGCAGAGTGTGTACCGCCCAAGCCTATCCATACTTCTTTGTAAAGCCGCGCTGGATCGTTGTTCATATTAATGGAAAGTACCTGTGCTTTTTCTTTGTCAGTGAGACCAAGCATTGCCTGTATTTCATCAAACTTGTTCATGTACTTCCGCTGGTCAAGCAGGATTTTACAATCGGAGTTGTTGATGATACTTTCTTTGATGATTGGTGATTGGATGATGTCATCAACCTCTTGCGTTACTACGATTGCTTCACCAAAAAATTTCCTAACAGTTTTAAAAAGGTACTTCAGATATTCTGCCATTCCTTCTTTGGCAATGGCTTTCCACGCCTCTTCAATCAGGATCAATTTACGGATGCCTTTGAGTCTTCTCATCTTATTTATGAAGACTTCCATAATGATAATGGTCACAATGGGAAAGAGGATTTTGTGATCTTTGATCGCATCAATCTCAAAGACAATAAATCGTTTGGAAAGCAGGTCTAACTGTTTATCGGAGTTCAGCAGATAATCGTACTCTCCTCCTTTGTAATAAGGTTCGAGAACATTCAGGAAATTGGCAATGTCAAAGTCTTTTTCCCTGACCTGTTTTTCTTCCAATATCTTACGGTAATCATCCTGAACATATTCATAGAACCCATTGAAAGAAGGATAGACCTCATTCTGTTTGATACGCTCGATATATCCGCTCACAGCATTGGACAATGCCACTTCTTCAGAACGGCTCGGGGGCTCGTCATCTCGCTTCCATAGCGTTAGTATTAATGTCTTTACGCTTTCCCTCTTTTCAATATCGAATACGCCATCATCGGTATAGAAAGGATTAAAGGCAATGGGATTGTCTTCCGTATAAGTGAAATAAACCCCATCTTCTCCTTTGGTCTTCCCCTTGATAAGTTCGCACAAACCCTGATAAGAGTTACCGGTGTCGACAAGCAGGACGTGTGCACCCTGCTCATAATATTGACGTACCATGTGGTTGGTGAAAAATGATTTTCCTGAACCTGACGGGCCCAATATGAACTTGTTCCTGTTGGTGATAATCCCACGTTTCATAGGCAGGTCGGAAATATCCAGATGGATGGGTTTTCCCGTAAGCCTGTCTGCCATCTTGATACCGAAAGGCGATGGTGAATTATGATAATTGGTTTCCTCTGTGAAGAAACACAAAGCCGGTTCTATGAACGTGTAAAAACTTTCTTCACTTGGAAAATCACCCGCATTGCCCGGAATTCCCGCCCAATATAGTGTAGCAACATCTGTTGTATTTTGGCGCGGTTTGCATTCCATTAGTGCCAGTGCACTACCGCTGTCATTCTTTATCTGCTTAAGTTCAGATGGATCATCTGACCATGCCATGCTGTTGAAATGTGCCCTAATGGACGACAACCCTAAAGAATGGGCTTCGTTTAAATAACGTTCTATCCATTCTTTGTTAATCTGATTGGCACGGCTGTAACGGGACAGTGAGTGCATGTTTCTTGCGGCTTTCTCAAACTTTTGCAGGTTGTCTTCGCTGTTATCGAAAAACAAATACTGATTGTAGATATGATTACAGCTTAGCAACAGTCCAACAGGTGCAGCAAATGAAAGCCGGCAGTCGCTACGGTCGGTGGATAGTTTTTCATAACGGGTATGTGTTGATACCTCAGCAGGCAGATCTTCTGTATCGGAAAGCGTGTGTAGGCAAAGCCTTTTGTTACCAATACGAACCTCTTCTGCACCAAGTGCTATATCCTGCATCGGTGTTCCGGTCTCTCTAGACAAGGTCAGGTACTGTTCCAGTAATCCTTGTTTTCCTTCGGCTCCAATAATCTCTTCTTCCGTGAGGCGTTGCAGACTTATAAATCCGCTGTCGTTAACAATTCGTTCAAATTGTGCAACCGCTTCCATAAAACGATGGATTGCTTCCTTGTCCCTGATTTCTTTTGGTATCAGTGCACCTTTGCATAATGAGGAGAAGTTACTCTGCATACGCATACGCTCTTTAGTCGTCTTGGTCAGGAACAGGTAACAATAATGGCTCAGGAATGGACGTTCGTTAAAATGGCGTTCATAGGACTTTGCCAGAAAACTGTGGTCGTCTTTTCCCATATCCGGCTCGTAGCTTTCTCTGATGTACCAATCCTGCTTGTGAACAATGGTAAAATCTGGTAGAGTCTTGATCGCTTTATGCCAGGCGGAATGGATGGCTTCATATTCGGCGGATGCTACTGTGAAGAGTTCCGGCAGCTTCACTTTAAAACAGGCAGTAATATCCGCATCCTTTGACAGGATACAATTGTTTTCTACTGCCAGCAGTGGAAACCTGCTTTCCAATGTTGTGATCTTTGCTGAATTTCTCATAAGGTTTTCGGTTTAGGAGTGAACCTTAAATAGCGGTATACCGACTTGCGGCAGATAATGTAACGGGGATGTCTTTTATTTGCACCGATTTTCATCAGCCCGTGTTCGCCATGCTTTTTATTTAGGGAGAAAGTCTGCCATACGATCAGTGATGCGCCGCCAACTCCAAGAAAAAGGCAGATATAGGAATTCATCCCAGCCATATACAGTATCATAACTAGGATTAGAGTTCCGAGCAGTCCACCAGCGAAGATGAAGAGGTATTGTGCTTTCAGTCCCTTAAACTCTACCGTTCTTCCAATGCCTTTGTTGATGTTGTAATTCATAAGAAGAGGCATTAAAGGAAGAAGGATCGTAAAATGGTAGCTGCTACAATCAGGAAGATACACGCACCAAACCAGCTTGCCGCAGTTTTGCTGGTGTCGGGGTCTCCACTGCTAAATTTGTTATACACCTTAACCCCTCCGATAAGACCAACAACGGCCCCAATAGCATAAATAAGTTGTGTGGCGGGATCGAAATAGGACGTTACCATTTGAGTGGCTTCATTAATACCTGCTGTACCGTTTCCCTGCGCCAGCGCACTGAAACCTGTCAGCATTACCACTGCTGCTAATAGCTTTTTTTTTCTTTGTTTTTCCATGATAAACCGAATTAAGTTTCTAATTCATACCTACTCTTTGCAGGTTTTCATATCAAATGTCAGTCATAAGAAAAGTGAATTCAGAGAATTGGTAACTACTGGAACTGTTTGGCAGTCTAAAGCAGAAAAAGCAATATTAATTTTAGAAATAGATCAGTTTTTTAATGTTTAAAACATTATTTTTGTAAAATGGGGAGTAATATTTCAAATTGAAGATAGCCATGACCGGCCAGGAAATTATAGCATCAATAGGATTGGGCAGGGCTATATCAGTAAATTCGGAAAGTCAAAAACTCTCCGAAAGCCAATCTATTGTTTTAGATCAGGTTCGTGAATTTAATGTTGACTCTGTATATTTTAACACTGATGATTCCGGAAACAGTTTTCCGGCAATCTTTGTAAAAAAAGTTACATCCTTTGATACTAAAACTTTAAAGCAAATAGCAGAAATCCAACGCAAAATTTGGAATTATAAAAAGGTATTTTTCCTGTATGTCCAGTCGGAATTTGAATTGCGAATCTATAACTGTTCCGAAAAACCAATTATCATAACCGTAAATAACTTTGATGAAGAAAAAGAGCTGCAAAAGATTGAGATAGCTCGATATATTTTTTCTGACAAAAAAAAACTAGGGGAATTAAATAGGCTGTTCTCTACAATGGCTATAGACTCTGGCAGCATATGGACTCTTGAAGAAGCGGAATTTGTTCGAAAAAAAATCAATATTCAGAAAAGAGTTGACAAATACCTAGTTGAAAGCCTGATCAACACTGCAGAGCAGCTTGAAGAACAAGGACTGGAGATTAACCTCATTCACAAGCTGATTTTGCGATCGCTTTTCTTATTATATCTAGAAGACAGAGATGCCACCGACGAGAGTTTCTATTCCAATATTATGGAAGGGGCAAAATCATTTTTCGATATCCTGGAAGACACTACAGCTACTTATGCCCTCTTTCAAAAGCTGGAAAATCATTTTAACGGGAATGTGTTTACCATGACCGACGATGAAAACATAAGAGTCGAGCACCTTCAACTTATAAAAAAATGCTTTATAAGCGGAAATGATAACACTCCGCAGATAAACTTATTTGATGATTGGCGGATATTTGATTTTAGTATCATTCAGATCGAGCTTTTAAGCGAAATCTATGAAAATTTCTTATTCAAGACAGACCCAGAACTTAAAAAAATAACCGGTACGTATTATACACCACCAGCACTGGTTGAGTTTATACTCAATGAGCAATTACCAATCAATAATGGGGAAATTGACTATGACCTAAAAATCCTAGATCCAACATGTGGTTCAGGTATTTTTTTGGTAGAAAGCTTTAAACGATTGGTCAAACGACATGAAAACAGCCATAAGCAAAAACTGACAGACTTTAACGAGCTCAGGAAACTGCTAACGGAGCATATTTTCGGAATCGAGCTTCACCCGCAAGCAATCAAGGTTGCTGCCTTTAGCTTGTATCTTGCTTTGGTTGATAATTTGAATCCAAAAACCATATGGCAAAATAAAAATTACAGCCTGCCTAACCTTATAAACAATCCTAATGATCCGACTCTGCAAGAGCAGGGCTTTAACCTGTTTTGCAGGGACACCATTGATACCAATCCCGAAATAGAGTCTATCAAATTTGACCTGATCGTAGGAAATCCGCCATTTGGGACGGACATAAAGTCGGATTCAATAAGAACCTATTGTGACTTGCATTGCTTCGCAAAAGAAATGGTATTGCCTTTCTTACACAAGGCCACAGCATTTGCACCAGATGGAAAAATTGCCATGATTTTTAACACAAAAGTATTAACTAATACAGGCACCACTTACCAAAATTTCAGAAGATGGCTCTTCAATGATTGTTACGTGGAAAAGGTTTACAATTTTTCAATATTGCGAAATGCTAAAAAGAACTTTGGAGGTCAGCTCTTTGGCGACGCAACAGGCCCTATCAGTATTGTTTATTATCAAAAGCAGCCACCTGAAGACCCTTCCGACAAAATAGTGTATGTTGCTCCAAAAACCTATATAAAATCTAACATTATTGAAGGATTAAGCATCGATTTTACAGATTTAAAATATCTTCCACGCGAGGAATGTAAAAAAGATGATACTAAAATCTGGAAGGTCGCAATGTGGGGAGGTATGAACGACTGGCAACTTGTAGAAAGACTTACGAGCAATATCTATAATGACATAGCCGTCTATAACACAAATTATGACATCCGTTCGGCGGTAGGTTTCCAATTGCTGACACAGACAAAAGATAAACATTCTCATTCAGAAATTCTCACCAAATTACCTTACTTAGATACCGATCTTATTACAAAATATTACACTCCAGATTCAGTCCTGGATAATGTAAAAAAATCCATCAAGACTGCAAAAGCGAAAACTTTTTACAAAAACCTGCACCAAGTTGATCAAATTGATCAAATAGATGAACTTGGGGCCTTTAGAAGACTTGGCGATATCGAAGCGTTTATCAATCCCCATATTTTACTAAAGAAAGGCTTGGAAAAAAATACTGTGTGCGCTACCTATATTAGTGCTGATTGTTCATTCAGAGATGGTGTTTATGGATTCTACTCAAATCATGCAAACATTAAGAGGCTACATACATTGATGGCCTACTTTAACTCTTCAATAAGCACCTATTTTCTTTTTATGACAATCTCTTCTTATGGTATTGAGAGAGAACAGATAATGAAAGGTGAATATTTATCCATTCCTATAAATCTGACTGAAGAACAGGATCATTTGATCTCTGCCAATTCAATTAATATTATTACTAAGTTGAGCAGTGAATCTTTTCTCTATGATCATACTGAATATCTTGAAATCGAATCCTGTATAAATATTATTGATCAGATTATTTTTGAAAGCTTTCAACTCTTAGACAGCGAGATTATAATGATTAACGATGCCATAAATTTTAGCATCGATTTATTTCATAAACAGGAAAAATCACATGCCTTATTTTCAGTTCTAAAGGAACATCTGAATGCATATTCAATTATCCTAAGCGCTGAAATAAATGACATGTTGGAAGGACAGGACTTATTTGCAAATATTACATGTTTTAATATTAGTAGTTACACCCCTTTAATGCTTACGAAAGTAACTTTTGAAAGTGAAAAAAAAGAATTAGTTTCATCAAGTGAATCTCTTGATGAGGAACTTCGCAAACTGGATAATTTCCTATGGGAACAGAAAGCTACCAACATTTACTTCCGCAAAAAACTGAACTACAAAAAAGGTAGGGACATTTACATAATTCGTCCTAACCAACGTAGATTTTGGTCACAGTCAATGGCTTTAGCAGATGCATCTGAGTTAATTCTTGAAATTTTAAACGGGATTTAGGATGGCATTAGATAGTGAAATATACCAAGCCTTTAAAAGTGCATTTGAAAATAGGTGCTTTAAGTTACTGACCCAGGCGTATCAAACATCCTTGACTACAAAAGTAATACAACTGGATTGGGACGAGAACGACATTTCTTCTGAACTGCACGAATATATAAAACTCAACCCACTTAGGTCTAAATGGAAGGTTTCCTCGAATGTAGAAGCACACCTTCCCAAAGCAATCCCAAAGGTCAAGGGTTTTTCAGCGACCTTTCCTAGAATTGATTTCCGCCTCACATCTTTTATGTCAACTTTTGAATATGAGTACTTTTTTGAGGCTAAAAATCTCAAAGAAAAAGACTCAGCTCTAAAAAGACGATATATTGAAACAGGGATCAATAACTTTACTTCGGGCAAATATAAAGACGGCAGTATTGTCGGCTACGTCGTAGAAGGCGTCAAAGGCAAAACTGTTGATGGCATCAATAACTTGCTACTTAAAGATAAAAGGACTGCAGAGTCCTTAGTTATAAAACCAAATGCACTTCATGCAGACTATTATGAATCTGAGCATACTGCTGTTGGTACATTGAAGCACTTTATATTCGATTTTACGTGAGGATAACTCATACAAATCATTTTTCCGCAAAGTGGAAGAACCGGTATTTGTTTTAGAAGAAAGGCTCCCGTCCAAAAGCTGAGCTATCTTACGGGAAACACTTTCTATGGAATTTTCTAATAGGCTAACAATCCTGACAGTAAATTAAATTTTACTTAAATAGCTTTCTATCAACTATATTCTACACTAGTTCCTAGATAAAATGGTGGCAATTAAAATATTTTTTGCTTGCTATTTCCCAAAACCTCGATAGAATTATGAAAGTTAGACAATTACGTTTGTCATATTTATTACTTTTAAAGCTTCGAATTATTGTTGATTCTTAATTTTAAAACTACTGTTTTATTATACTTTTAAATCACTCACCGAACCTACAACACGATAATGTATATTGTCAATTATTGCAAAATGCTTTTCTGCACATTCTATTTTCATCCTCTCTTTATCTCTCAATAAAGATCTGTCTTTTGCGGCTTTTGCATCTTTAGTTTCTGCTACAAAATAAACTTTAGTTTCTTCTCCATCCTCTCTCTTAATCAATGCCCAATCAGGATTGTATGGGCCAATTGGAGTTTTTATTTGAAACTTAGATGGTAATTTTACATAAAAAAGAATATCATCTCTCGTTTCACAATCCTCTGCAAAACGCTTTTCAGGACTACTTAAAGAATCTATTACTACGTAATTGTATATTGTTTTTACTTGTTTTTTTACTTCTATCAAATTATCTAAATATTGCTCTATTTCAGCTGCCTCAAACAATTTCATTTCATAGGAATGTCCAGCAATCTTTTCATATTCAATACCACTTATCTTAATCTTATCAAATTCACTTTTGATTATCTTCACAACTGTATCCATGAATAACTGCGGATTGTTGAAAATTTCTTTCAAACGTTTAGATTGTAAAACAATTTTGGCTATAGTATCTCTTGTAAGTTCTGTTTTCGATTGAATGTAGGCTACAAAATCTGGAATATCGTATTGAGCATTTTTAATTACCTTTTCTTTAGAACCTTTTTGTTCCCCACCGAGTTCCACCAAATTTCCTTCTTTATCTCTAATAAATTTGGCTACATTTTTTTCGCGATAGATAATAGGCTTTTCTACAGTTGGCATTTTCTGAATAGCTGCCGCACAATTTTTAATTAGATCTGCAGTGTCATAATCAACTTTATATTCTGTGCGATATTTGATTTTCTCCCATAATTCAAGAAACAACAAGTCGTCCATCCACTTATCTTTTAGCTGTATTTTTTTTCGCTCTCTTGCATTTTTGATTCGACCTTCAAACTTAACGCCTGTATCTTCTTCGATTTCTGACTGCAATGCTTTAGAGAATGCTTCATAAGATTCATTGGCTATTACTGTAAGACGGTTTACAGAACGCTCTAAATTACGTTCACCAGTTTGATCAACACATAAACGTAACCCACGACCAATTTCTTGGCGTTTTTTCATCTCTGACTTAGTTTCATTTAATGTACAGATTTGAAATACATTGGGATTGTCCCAGCCTTCCCTTAATGCAGAGTGGCTGAATATAAATCGTAAAGGAACCTCAATATTCAATAATCTTTCTTTGTCCTGCATAATAAGCTTAAAAGTCTCATCATCAGCTTTAGTAGATTTCCCTTCCTTTGAATCCTTAAATTTTCCTTTATCCTGACTGAAGTAACCGTCGTGTACCTCTTCAGCATCATATGTATAAAGCTCTCGATAAGCAGGAACATTTTTCCATTTATTAAAACTTTCTTCAAACCACAAAGCATATTTGCCTTTTACCGTAATACCTTGTTCGTCGTAGCTTTTATAATTAGCAACGCGGTCAATAAAGAAAATAGATAAAACCTTGATTCCTTTCGCATTTAACTCTTTTTCTTTCTTGAAATGATTTTCTACAGTAGCATCAACCATTTCTTTTAATATCTGGTCGTTTAATCCACCTACAGGTTCACCCTGATAAACGATTTGACCACTGGAAAATTCTACCGAACCATTTTCTGCATCCAATTCGTTAATAACAAAACCATCCTTATATATGTCCCAGCCTTTAGATAGCTTATGCAGATCATCACCTATTTTAGCAGTTACCTGTTTTTTAGCTACCCCTCCCTTATCATTAACAAATAATGTAATTTTAGCAGTTATAGATTGTTTTTTAGAAATGAATTTATCTACACTTATAAATGCGCCCGAACTGTCGTTTTTAGTAACTACCGAATCGACCTCTATTTGTTTAACCAGACCTAAATCATATGCTTTTACTGGATCCAGCTTATAAATGAGATTATAATGATTTTTATGAGTTGCCGAATATCTAAGTGTAAACAGAGGATTCAGTTTTGCTATTGCCCTTTTACGAATATCCGTTTCCATATTTTGCGGTTCATCAATAATTACAATAGGATTTGACTTTTGCAGATACTCGATTGGCTTAATACCTGTTTCTCTTATCTGATTGATTACATTGGCATCTTTAGTAAAACTGTCGATATTGATCACTAATATTTGTATAGCATTGCTTTTGGAAAAGTTTCCTAAATCCGTCAAACGACTCGAATCATAAACTTTAAACTCCGCAGGCTCATTTTCGTATAAGCCCTGAAAATGTTCAAATGTGATAGAAAGACTTTTTATCACTCCCTCACGGATAGCAACAGATGGAACTACAATAACAAATTTTTTGAACCCATAAACTTTATTAAGCTCATAAATTGTACGCAGGTAAACATAAGTTTTTCCTGTACCTGTTTCCATTTCAACTGAAAAATTAGGAAATGGTGCTTCTATTGCAGTATCCGCAATACCACCTTTATTATCTGCTATTTCTGTGTACAATAGTTTTTCTAATTTAACTGAAATTTCATCTCCTCTTAAGTTATTACTGTCTTGGACCTTACTTAGATTACCGAAAATTTCTTCTTCTGTCAGCGTAAAATTATTACCTATACCTGTTTCAACAAACTTAATACTTCCACTGTCTGACGAAGTGTAAGAAAATTCAAAGTCTGAATTATTTAAATGTTGTCCTTCAAACAGATCAATTACAGATTGAATAGCTTCTAACTGATAGGTTTGTTTTGAATCAAATTTTAATTTCATTTCTTCTTTCTTTGGTAGCCCAATCGCTCTATTTCAACAAACACATTTTCAGCATCTAATGCATCAGAAAGTTTTATAACCTTATAATTACTGCTAGTAGCGAACGAGTCATCATCATAAGGTCTCAATGCAGTATTCACTCCTTGATTCACCATCATATCCCATGTTGAACCTCCCACTAAAGTAAATAGTATTGAATCTGCTGTCAATAGATCTTCCTTTTGGGTATCAAAAAGTACACACAAGTAGAGATTCTTTTGAATTTCGCCAGGTTTGACACTGTTTGAATAGGGACCGATATTTTTGAAAGGTGCATAATCATTGCAAACAGCAAACTTTACGCCCTTCCTTGGGAACGAGGATCGTACCTCTAATTTTTCACCATTTGTAAGTTCAATATCAACCTGAATGGATGCACTGGTAAAAGGTGTGGGCGAAGCAATATCGCTGAATACCATGTTAATTGCTTTTTCCCAGCCATATTCAGCACACAAGCCCCCAAATGAATCAATAATTCTTCTTGGGAGATTTCTTTCCATATCCGATTGGTTTGCTGCCCCCGCATTTACCAAATTAGCTAACTGGTTTGCTCTGGCAAGTATATCATTATATTCATCGCTGCCTTTTATCAATTTGCATTGAAGTGTATAAAACTTTTTACTTACGTAGCTATTATTTGGTGGAGTCTGACATTCTATTATAACCTTTTTTATATTCATTATAATTCTTTTTTATAGTGATTTCAAACTTATATTTCTCTCCTCAAGTTTTAATTGAATGTTTGTTTTGAGGCAGTCTTCATTATTAAAAACACTATCTAAGCATATAAACTGAGTAGGATTTCTTTGAAGGAGAATATTTAACACATCATCATCTATTTTTGAAAAACAGAAAGCAATTTTACCGTGATTAGAGAAAAAAACACGCCCGTTTTTAGTAACTATTGTCTCTACTTCAGAAGTCAATTCAATACCGTTTTTCAAAAGAAGCTCCCATAATATATTAAGATCTTTACTTCCTAATTGTTCTGCTGTCTTGAAAAGTTCGATTTGTTTTACTAAATCTTCTTCACTTTGGATTAAATCGCCGCGCCAAATCTTAAAATTCGAACTATCAAGTTTAAAGAATCTATAACCTATTGATGTCTTTTCTTCAAATTGAAATTGTGCGTTTCTATTGTCTTGAATGTTTTTTATTACATTTTCTATTCGCTTTTGCGTTATTTCGGAAATTGTTTTAAATCCATTTTTTGCGGCTATACTTTTTTGGTCAACTTCTTCAGGGAGTTGAATCATAATAAACTTAAGGTTCTTTTTCTGGTCAGTATTCATTTCTAAAACTGCCTGCCCTAAAGAGCCAGAACCTGCAAAAAAGTCTAATATAAATTCATCATCCGAATCACCAACACCTATATTAATTAAAGTCTTTAAAAGTTCAATTGGTTTAGGATTGTTAAAAATATTTGCTACACCTAATACTTTAGTTAAAGTTTGTTTTCCTTGGCTGTTCCTTGCTTCATTTAAAAACATTGATCTTGGAACTTTTTTCTTTTCATCTCCACCATCAGCATTTAAATACAATTTATATTCTACTGTCCATTTACCCTTATCATCTTTTCTCAATATAACCTTGTCTTGCTCCAAAGCCTTTAGAAAAGAGTTTTCTTCCCACTTCCATTCTCCAAATAATTCTGAACCATCGGGCATTTTTACTGTATATTGCAAACCCGGTCTTGGATCATCTGGACGCATCCTATAAAATGATTTTGTTTTGTAAGGACCTAATGTATCGAAGTGTCTGTCTTTAAATTTAAATTGCGAAATATCAGATTGTGTTAATGGGAGCCTAAGTTTAGAAATAGACGCTAAGTTTTTTGCATAGCATAGAATATATTCATGATCAATCGCAAAATATTTGGAATCATTTCCACCACCTGCGTGACGCTGCCAAATAATTTCTTGAACATAATTTTCTTCTCCAAACACCTCATCCATTAGCAATTTCAAATTCGAAATTTCATTCTGGTCAATATTGACGAAAATTAGACCATCATCTTTTAATAGATTACGAGCAAGAAATAACCTTGGGAGCATCATAGAAAGCCAATTGGAATGAAATTGACCATTCTCTTTTCTATTCGGACGGAAATATCCCTCTTTCATTAAGTGACCTTCTTCATCCTTTTCTCCAAGACGTTTTAAATATTCTTCTTTAGTTTCAGAAAATTTATCCGGATAAATAAAACTATCAGAACCAGTATTGTAAGGAGGGTCTATACAAATCACCTTAATCTTACCGTAATAAGATTTTTGAAGAAGTTTTAAAACTTCTAAATTCTCACCCTCAATCAATAGATTGTCCGCATCGTCCCAATTTAATGATTTTTCTACTATTGGCAGTAGGGTTGCTTTTGTAGTTTGCTGCAACACCTTATAAGCATCATTCTTTCCTGCCCAACTTAATTGATACCGCTCAGTCTCATTACTAATATCTTCCCCTAATAACTGTTTTAACTGTTCTATATCAAGTTTGTCTTCAGTAAAAGCCCCGGGAACCAATTCCTTTAACTTACTGATAAGGTCTTCTGTAATATTCAATGACATGCCGTCCATTTAACTATTTGTTTTTTAATCGTTTTTCTGAATTTTTAAGCGCTTCATGTGCCAATGGTTCTTCCGCCAGCATATCTACAATTTTGTCCGAAAGCCAAATTACCAAGAGTTCATTTATATTTACCTCTAATAATTCCGCAAACTTGACAACCTGTTCTTTACTGGCTTTTCTTTCTCCTCGTTCTATCTTACTTATAAGAGCGGTATCAACTTCCAAAACAGCTGCAATTTGCCTAAGCAACAGTCCTTTCTGTTCCCTTAACTGTCTTATTCTAATACCAAAATCTGCTTGTTCCATTTTAACGACTTGTCACTTTTTGTCAAATTTAGCATTTTTTTTCACACATTACCTTTAATCATAATGAATTTATAAAAATGAAAAAAGGGCAGTTGAAATCTTAATTCCAATTTGCCCTTCATCAAGTGACGACTGATTATATGTAACAGACGATTAGATTTTCACACAAACTCCGCAATATCAAAATCACTCAAATCACTTTTCCACATACTGGAAGAATCAGAATTAGTTTCATAAGAAAGGCTCCCGTCTAACAGCTCAGCTATTTTACGGGAGGCACCTTCTATGGAATTCTCCAGTAGGCTGAATAATTCGGTTCCTTGTATTTTCTGAACTATGTCAGCCATTGTTTCCCTTTGAGATGGCTCCAACTTTTCTTTTTGCAGCATCATCCCCACGGAGCTTAGTTCTTCGAAGGTAACCCCTTGGGCAAAACCGTTAACCCCACCGGATATTCCATATCTGTTCCATTCTTCTTCCTCTTCTTCAAAATCAGGCATGTTTCTGAAAACATCGTCAAGATCTTGCTGTGGAATTTGAATAGCAATATTTTCATTTTTGTCGTATTCTATGTCTAAATTATCAGGATTTATTTCTAGTTCCTGAATTTGGCTTTCATTTGAAGTCTTTGACGCTGAAAGACTTATTACCGATTTAGACTGCCCCATGATATCAGGCAGACTCTGATTTAGTTTTTCTTGTGCCGGTTTTTGCTCATTCCTTTTAGAAATAACCATTTTATCTTCTAATAACAAGGCAATAACAACCAGCAGGCAGATTATAATGAGTATTTCCATAGCTATAAAATGGGTTTAAATCGTTCGTTGAAATAATGGATAATATCATCCCCGAACTCGCTGAAATGGTGTTCAAGAATATTGTCAATGTAAGAATAGAGCGTAGTCTTTTCTTCGCTCGTTAGTTGGACGATACGTAAGAGCCTCTCGTGGTATTCCGGACGTATATAAACTACTTTGCCGCTGCGCCCTGATGGAAAACGGTTAACCAAAAAAAACTCCTCGTAATTTAATTTCTTGGACGGACCGCTGCGGATTCTCTCCTTTTGTTTAGATTCCGTTGGAGTTTCAGGCTGTGGATTGGTCCCAGATACAACAGAAGAATTATTTCCACTCATAATATTCAGAATTAATTCTTCATCAATATCAGGCTTATCAAAGTCTTTTCTTCTATTATCTATAGGCATCTTTAACAATTTAGAGATTAACAATTTTTAAAAACTCTTCAATAAATCCATCCAATCGGGTAGTTTTCATCAGATTGAGTTCTGCGGGTAACAGACTTGAACGGAATACGCTGTTTGGCGTATCATCTGTTTCTTTTCGAAAACGCTTGCTGTCCATAATTCGTGAATTCATTACAGATAAATTAAGTTCGCTTATGACACTTTGGTAAGTTTCATATACTCCTGTTTTTTCCCTGCCGTCCACCTGATTCCAAAACAGCAACATTTTTTGATCTTTATTGCTTTCATCTGTTTGTGGTAATCCAAGGAATGCTTTAGTAAAACTAAGTGTGCTCTCCATAACCAGCCGATCAGCAGTAATTGGAGAAAAAATAAAATCCATTGCTCTTAATGTAGTCAATACACCTTTTGTATTGGCTGTGCCTGGAAGGTCAAAAAAAGTTACATCAGGTTCTATTACAGATTGGTTTACGTATTCCAAAGTCTTTTCCAAGGCTTCTTCAGCCCTACAGCTGATAATAGGGTATGCCTTTTTATTTATGCTTTGATACAACTTCATTGCTGCCTTTTTATGGTAATCATTCTGCATTATAGTTTTGAGATCCCTTTCTCTCATATTAGCCAAACTGTGTTGCGGAAAATCACAATCTACTACAAGTACATTAAAACCTAAACGATAGTGAAGCACACTCGAAAGTAGTGCGGTCATAGTAGATTTTCCAACACCTCCCTTAGGGGTTGAAAAACTGATTTTTAAAGTTTTCTTTATTGTTTCCATTATTTAAGAATTTATTGTTAAACACTTTACTTGTTTTGCAGGCTTGAATATTCCTGCATCTGAATATTCCCTGATATTTATATTCCTGCTTTTTCTTTTGGGTATTTTCTTGTCCTTTTTTTTGCTTTTCTTGTAGTCTGGCCTGAAATGTTTTTTGGCAATGGGTAAACTTTAAAAAAAGCAAAATGCTTTTACATTTTTATGCTTTTAAAACCTTATGCTTTTACTGAAAATTGTTTGTATACAAACCTTATTTTCTTCCTTGTTTAAATAGAAGTTGTATTACCTGCACTAAAACTTTACGGCAAATAAAGCGATTGATTTTCCTGCTAACTGCTGTGTGGGACACATTGGAACTCAAAGGCAGTGTTTGGCACTTTGATCTGGTACAATCCTTTCGTAAACAAGATTTTACTTTGCAAAGTGATTTTTATTAACGGACTTATGCAAAAGCAATATGACACAACTGGTAGAAAAGTGAACAGCCTGAAACTGTTTTTCCCTGCTACATTTAATCCATCCCGAAAGGTGGATTTTAGTGTTCACCAGAACACGGCAAGTTGTGTTTTGAGATGCTTGAAATGAATTCAGCATCTCAAAACAACTTGCCCTGCCGGGGGCTGGAAAACGCTCTCCGAAGTCGAGGTTTTTGCGCAGATTAAAATGGATTTATGATGAATGAGAATAACAGAAAACAGTCTAAAAAGATAGGACGTCGGCCTAAGAAAGACCCAGCGAAAATCCGATATACAATTTCTTTTAATGAACAGGAAAATGCCCGTTTTCTAGCCCTATTTGATCATTCGGGCATGAAGGTAAAGGCACATTTTATAACATCCTGCATCTTTGAAAAGACAATCAGAACTATTCAGATCGATAAAGGAACGGTTGATTTCTATATGCGGCTGACTTCATTTCACAGCCAGTTTCGCTCCGTAGGCGTAAACTATAATCAGATTGTAAAGCTGCTGTACAAGAATTTTTCCGAGAAAAAAGCCGCAGCGTTCCTGTACAAACTTGAAAAACAAACAGCTGAAATGGCGATGCTATGCCAAAAAATTATTCAGATTAGTGAAGAATTTGAAACAAAGCATCTTAAAAAATAACCTTAGAAATGATAGCAAAAATCGGAAGAAGCGAAAATTTATACGGAGCATTAGCCTACAATCAGCTCAAAATAGATAAGGAAAACGGGCAGATTTTATCTACCAATAGAATAATAGAAACACCCAACGGGCATTATTCCGTTGCACAATTAGCCCAATCTTTTGAGCCATACCTGATAGCCAACTGCAATACAGAAAAGACAACTTTGCATATTTCAATCAATCCCGACCCAAAGGATAAGGTAAGTGATGAGCAATTTACACAAATGGCACAGGAGTATCTGCAGGAAATGGGTTATGGAGAACAGCCTTTTATAGTATTCAAACACACGGATATTGACCGTACCCATATCCATATTGTATCTGTTTGTGTGGATGAACAGGGTAAAAAGATTTCAGACAAGTTTGAGAAAAGACGGTCAATGAATCTCTGCAGGGAGATGGAAAAAAAGTATGGACTGATACCTGCAACGGAGAAAGAGCATCAGCAAAATGACAAAATTTTCCGTCCTGTAGATTATCAGAAAGGAGATATTAAAAGCCAGATTGCTTCGGTTGTCCGCCACCTTCATAAACACTACAAATTCCAGACTTTGGGAGAATACAACGCTTTACTTTCCCAGTTCAATATTACTACTGAAAAAGTGGAGGGTGAACTGCATGGAAAAATGCAGCAAGGTTTATTGTACATTCCATTAAATGACAAATGCGAAAAAGCCGGACATCCTTTCAAGGCATCCTTATTTGGTAAAAGTGCTGGACTGCCCGCTTTAAACTTGCATTTTGCAAAATGCAAAGAAAGTTTAAAGGATAATACCGCAAAAGCTATTCTCAAAACTACCATTACTATTGCTTTACAATCGTCAGATGACAAAAAAAACTTTAAAAATCAATTAGCCCGACAAGGCATCAATACAGTAGTTCGCAAAAATGATTCAGGGCGTATTTATGGTATTACTTTTATTGACCATAATTCTAAAACCGTTTGGAACGGTTCCCGTTTGGGGAAAGAATTTGCCGCCAATGCCTTTAATGATTATTGGAACCATCACATCAAACCTGACTTAAAAGAACCTCAACAACTCCAACCTAAATTATTACAACAAAATGCATGGGATAACCTGCCCGCAGAAAAGCCCCACGAGCTTTTTGATTTTCTGAATAAAGAAACTCCTGCTTTTAGTATAGAAGTTTTACCAGGATTACTGCCCCCAGCACTGGGTGAAGATTATGAAGAACAGGATTTTGTTAACAAAATGAACAAGAAAAGAAACCGTAAAAGACATCGAAAATAATCGAATCAGAAAATTTTATTTGACAATTGATTTGATTCTGTCAATTGATAATTCTCTATTTTTAGATAAATCAACAAAATATAAAACTTGCCATGATTTTGTGTTTTGTGCTTGCCTGTTTGCAGGAATATCCCATTCGGTGTAAACCCTGAATCCTCGTTTTCCTTCTTTTTGATATTCAGATAAAATTTGTTTTTGACCCAGTACATTTTTTGGAAAAATAAAACAACCTGAATTATCTTCTTGGTCTGTCGCAATAATATAATAATCAAAATTATCGTCCAAACTGAATGGTTCTGTTTTCCCTTCAGTATTCCTTTTCCATAGTGCTACAAATTGACCAATTTTTTTAGGAGTGATTTTTGCTTTTCGGTATTTTATGTTTAACCCTCCTAGTTTAAAACTACATCCGAAATAGTCTTGGGATTCTTTCTCATCTACAATATCTGATATTTTCAAATTTAACGCTTTAAATAAAGCATCTTCTAACTCTTTAAATTCTTCTCGCATAGTTTAAATTAACAGGATAAATAAACCCATAAACAAATGTAATAAATTAATCTAAAAGTTACTTAGAAACAGCAACTCCACTATTAACTATTACTTACGATCGACCATGAAATACAAATAATTAAACTTCATTTTTACTCTAATAGAACCATTTAGAAAAATGCCTCTCTAATTTTAAAACTATATTATTAAGATTTGTTAAATTATGACTTAACGTCAAATATTGCCACTTAAAGTCATCAACTGCCACTTTTGACAACGCAGTTAATCCAGCCTTTAAATTCATTCCCTAACATTAAATATTTTAAAATGCAGGGGGAAGATGATTTAAGAGGACTTGCCAAGATTATGGCATTTATGAGGGCGGTAAGCATTCTCTTAATACTAATGCATCTTTATTGGTATTGCTATGGTTTCTTTTTAGATCACGGTTGGACATTGGAAATTATCAATAAAATACTAGGAAATTTCCAACGGACCGCTGGTCTATTTTCTCATACACTTTACACAAAAGTTTTCGCAATACTATTGCTGGCCTTAAGCTGCCTTGGATCTAAAGGCGTAAAGAATGAGAAAATTACATCGATAAAAATCTATAGTGCTTTAGGTTTTGGCTTTGTCCTTTTCTTTTTGAATACTCCATTATTGGAGCTATCTCTGGAAACAGCACCTTTCTTTTATATCCTTACAATGGGATTAGGTTATATAGCTTTGATGATGACTGGTGTTTGGATCAGTCGCCTTTTACGTACTAACTTGATGGATGATGTATTTAACAACGACAACGAGAGTTTCCAACAGGAAACAAAGCTTATGCAAAATGAATATTCAGTCAATCTCCCTACCAAATTTTATTATAAAAATAAATGGAACAATGGCTGGATTAATATTGTCAATCCGTTCAGGGCAACAATTGTATTAGGAACACCGGGATCGGGAAAATCATATGCAATAATTAACAATTACATCAAGCAACAGATTGAAAAAGGCTTTTCGATGTATATCTACGATTTTAAGTTTGACGACCTCTCTACAATTGCCTACAATCATTTATTAAAGCATCATGATAAATATGAAGTCAAACCAAAATTTTACGTCATCAACTTTGATGACCCGAGAAAAAGCCATCGTTGCAATCCGCTTAATCCTGATTTCATGACCGATATTTCGGATGCTTACGAAGCAGCTTATACCATAATGCTAAACCTGAACCGTAGCTGGATACAAAAGCAGGGAGATTTCTTTGTGGAAAGTCCGATTATCCTTCTAGCAGCTGTTATATGGTTTCTCAAAATCTATAATAACGGGAAGTATTGTACATTCCCGCATGCCATTGAGCTATTGAATAAAAAGTATGCAGACGTATTTACAATTCTTACCTCCTATCCTGAACTGGAGAACTATTTATCTCCATTTATGGATGCTTGGCAAGGCGGTGCACAAGACCAATTGCAAGGTCAGATAGCTTCAGCCAAAATACCATTATCTCGTATGATCTCCCCAAGTCTTTATTGGGTAATGACAGGTGATGATTTTTCGTTAGACATCAATAATCCTGCAGCGCCTAAGATACTATGTGTTGGTAATAATCCCGACCGTCAAAATATCTATTCTGCTGCACTGGGTTTGTATAATTCACGTATCGTAAAACTTATCAATAAAAAAGGGCAATTAAAAAGTTCAGTTATTATAGATGAGCTGCCCACCATTTACTTTAGAGGACTCGATAACCTTATTGCAACTGCCCGAAGTAATAAGGTGGCAGTATGTTTAGGGTTTCAGGATTTTTCGCAATTAAACCGAGATTATGGAGATAAAGAAAGTAAGGTCATTCAAAACACGGTCGGTAATATTTTCAGTGGACAGGTAGTAGGAGAAACTGCCAAAAATCTGTCGGAACGTTTTGGTAAAGTATTGCAGAAAAGACAAAGTTTATCAATCAATCGTAATGACACATCAACATCGATTTCCACACAATTGGATAGCCTCATTCCTGCATCTAAAATTTCTACATTAACTCAAGGTGTTTTTGTAGGGGCTGTCTCAGATAATTTTGAACAACGTATCGAGCAGAAAATTTTTCACTCTGAAATTGTAGTGGATAATGAAAAAGTAGCTACCGAAACCAAAGCCTATCAAAAGATCCCTGAAATATTATCATTTTCTAATGAACATGCTCAGGATAATATGAAACAGGAAATTGAAGCCAATTACAAACAGATAAAACAGGACATTGTTTTGATTATACAAAGCGAATTGGATCGTATCAAAATTGATCCGGACTTACAACATTTGGTACCAAAGGTTAGCCGCAAAGGCAATGAATAAATCCGAATATATCAATCTGCTGAGTAATAATCAAGATTTGTTCATTAGAGAAGGAAAAAATGGGTAAGTACATAGTTGATCAAATGAAAAATATATCTCTATACGAATCTTTGGTAGAGAATCAAAGATTCTAAAACCTAAAACGATATTTATTATTAATCGTTAAACTGACTAAACCTTTTGTACGAAGATTTAGATTTTCCAAATGGGCCCAAATACTCTTTCCACTTGTTAATGTCTGTTACCAAAGATTAAAAATCAAGGTAAAATCATCCTATTCGTTTTTATAAATAATAAAACTATTCGATTTCAAATCTTTGTTTCCCATTAATACCTTAGCTTTGGCTGGTAAAAATATCTTCTTTTTTAATCCAAAGTTAACAACAAAAGTAATTCTATCTCCTTCAAAAGATCTTGCAAATGAAATTTGATCGTCATTAAATTCAAGAATATCGTATTTTCCATATTGCAGCGCTTTTTCATTATTTCGTAATGCTATCAACTTTTTATATTTATTTAAAATTGATTTCTCTAAAGATAACAAGGCCTCAACATTTGTTTCTTTATAATCCGAATTAATTTTTATCCATAATTTTTCAGTAGAGAATCCGGCATTTAATTTTTCATTCCACTGCATTGGACTTCTGGATTTATCTCGATTGTGTTCATTGGCTTCAAGAAGTGCTTCCGTTAAATTTTTACCTTTTTCAAGCGCCAGCTTATAATGGGTTTTGCCTTGTATATCTATTATTTCCTGAATAGTATTGGCGGTAATATTCTTCATTCCTATTTCTTCTCCATAATAAATAAATGGAATTCCTTTTGCTGTCAAAGTTAAAGCTGCCAGTGCAAATGCTCTATCTACATCCCCCTCTGCAAGACGATTCATCATTCGGGGCATATCATGGCTTCCAAAAAATAAGGTTGGATAACTGCTCATGTTTTTCTCCATACTCTGCATTTCATCAAAAATACGTTTGGCAGAAAAACTTTTAATACTTCCGAAATTAAAATTGAAAACCACATCAAGTAAATCATCTGATTGGTATTGTTTTAAAACTTCGATTTTATCACTTCCAATTTCACCAACTATAAAACGATTTTCATATTCGTTTACTGTCGCTTTTATGATTCGCATAGCATTTTTCACACCTTTCTGATCGATATCATTTATATGTTCTTGTTGTCCGTCCTTTATCGGATTATCAGTGGTAATTTCGTCAGTAGTTAAAAAATTAATTACATCGAGTCTAAACCCGTCTATTCCGGCATCAAGCCAAAAACGCAGTGTTTTTTGAATCTCAGCAACTAATTCAGGACTTGACCAATTAAGATCCGCCATTTTTTTGTCAAACTTATGGTAATAATATTGCTCGGTTTGTACATCTTTTTCCCAGGCTGATCCTCCAAAAAAAGATTCCCAATTATTAGGCTTGTCTTTCCAGATGTAATAATCACGATACGGATTATCTTTGGATTTTCTGGATTCCTGAAACCATTTACAATCGGTTGAGGAATGATTTACAACCATATCCATAATAACTTTTATGCCACGCTTGTGAGCTTCTTTCAAGAAAAGATCAAAATCTTCCCTGCTACCATAAGTGGGATCAATTTCGTAATAATTTGCAATATCATAACCGTTATCTACTTTTGGTGAAGTCAAAAATGGGGTTAACCAAATTCCTTTTATCCCTAAATTTTGAAGATAATCTAATTTACCCGTCATCCCTATAAAATCACCATATCCATTACCATTACTATCTGCATAACTTGGCATATAAATTTGATAAAAAATAGTTTCTTTCCACCATTTTTGATCTGCGTTTTGAGCCGTAATAAAATCGCTTTTCAACATAAAAAACGAAACCAGCAAAATAATTTTAAATGGAAATTTCATCTTCTGATTTATTTTTGAAGCTGCGCGTGATAATCAACAACAATTCCGTTTACGAGCATTTTAGTATCCTGATATATAATTTTTCCTTTTGCGGGAACAAGGACAATTACTGCAGCATTGCCTCCAGAAAGTTTAATTTGTGATGAAGCTGCAACATTTCTAGCAACAAATTTGCCTGAAACAGTATCGTATAAATCGACTTTTTTATTTTTAGTCGTTTCCACGGCGATTGTTTTTTCTACATCAAATGGGTTATAATACAAATAAGTTGGATATGCCTCATCTTTAAAAAAGTCAGTTGCCAATAAGTTTAACTGCAAAATTCCCTCAACATTGGTTTTTCTGATTATACTGCCAAAAATCCCTACATGTCCACTTCCATAAATACTAAACTGAGATTCCTTAGGATTTTCTCCCAATACCCAAAGTGGTCCATCGCCTTGAGCAACCGGAGCCTGGATGTTGTCATATCCTTTTAAATTTGATTTTTTAATGATGCCTTCATATCCAATAACACCTTTTGAAACTTCTGCTAATTCAGGGATCGTTTCGTGCTCATCGGGCATATATTGTGGATAAAAAAAGCGGGAAGCATTTGCAGCGTTGAGCATCCATTTCCCAATAGCTTGCGCGTACGACTGATCATAACGAACCATTGGCACCAAGGGCCAGGCAGCATCATAAGTGTTCATTAAAAAACCATATCCACCATGATCTACGGTGCTTCCGACAGTACCTGAAATATCAAACCCGTTCCAATTTCCAACGAGAATGCCCCAACCTTCACGACAGATTGCTGTTCCGTCAAAACTCCAGCCCAGCATTTTATTGGTGTCGTATTTTTTACCTTCTTCAGCATTTAATCGTGCCGCCACATAAGCACCAAAAGGCATTAACAATTCATAAGTTGGATTTATAGGCTGTGCTTCTAGGGCATTCATTGCACTGACTGCTCCTTTTAAATATTTTTTATCCCCAAATTTTTTATAAGCCGAATACAAAACCCACGCATGACCTGCAGCTGCATCGGGCTGGGCGCAGATATTATTGGTCATGGGTTTCATTTTTCCATAATCAAAAAAGGAGTAATTGTAATTTCCCTTTAAAATAGAATCTGCCTTAAAGAATTTTTCAGCTATAGTTTTTGCAATTTCATCAAATTCCGGTTCTTTTGGATATTGATCATAAACAGCATAAAATAATAGATTAGGATAAACATCATACCACCAATCACGACCATAACCGCCGCCTAATAAAGCTACTTCCGGACAGGTATTATTCATCATAATATCCCAGCCGGTATCTTTATTAAAATAATTTTTTAGCATGCCAACGTAATTTCGGTTTTGCTGGTTTGTTTTATCAATACCTACTAAACTTGCTCCTAAGGTCGCTCCCATAGTACCCAGTGCTTCATGAAACATACCTTTGTTGTTTGTGCCTTGTCTCACATCCCCAACAGCTGTATATAAACCTACAACATCCTGCTGGAAGTTCTTCTGACTTTTATCAATCCATACCATTGGCCAAAATTTGCCTTTTGCATTAAAATCATATACTGTTTTATCAAAATCTTTGGCCAGTTTATTATAATCAATAATCTGAAAAGGCTTCGGATAATTTGGCATTTGATCTACACGAGGAATCGATTGTTGTTTTACTTGTGCTGTAGCGTTTAAACTTAAAACTAACAGGCATGTAACAGTTATTTTTAAAATAGTATTCATTGCTTCATTTTTTATTTTAGAGTAAATTTGCAGCTGTATCTTCCAAAGCTTTCACGCCAATTTCTATCTCTTTTTCAGGAGAAATTCTATGTCCATCACTTATAATGTTTTTACTTATAAAAATGGAACACAATTGCAATAAGGCAATAATTCCAATAGCATATCGCAAAGCAAAATCTTCTGAAACTACATAATATAAAATCAAAAAAGTCCCTGCTCCAAATAACCTTCCAACGTACAATCCTGCTTCATGATTTAGTATATAAGTAAACTCACCCCTTTTTTCAAGTCGCGATACAATGTCAATTACTCGTAACTGAATGGGGAAATAAGCAAGATCCATTAAAGGTTTTGCTATTAGCAATAACAACAAAAACACAATTACACCTGTTTTATCAAACAAAACCCCATTTAAACAAGCTCCCAGGGCAAACAAAATAAGTCCCGCTGAAAATGTTTTTATCCTGTCTGATGGCTTAGAAAAACGTCCGATACAGTAAATTATAATTGCTGCCAAAATTGCTCCAATAGATTGTGCTTTCCCTAACGCACCTTCTTCCCCTAAGAGTTTAAAAATAAGCATTGCCGGAGCTGTTACTAAAAACCCCTGCGCTAATCCTTTAAAAGACGCTAACAAAAGCAACTTGTTCCATAAAGGGTGAAATTTAAAAAAGACGTATTGTTTTTGTACCGGATTCTCAAATTTTCCGCGAAAACAAACAACAGAAGCAGAAACAGTAATTAGAAAAACAATTCCGGTAATAATTAAATACGCATTATGTTTTTGATCTTCGCCTGTTTTAGATTGTATAAACCAGCCAATTGTAGCGGGTACAACAATAGCTATAATAGTGTAAATAAAGGTTTCTAATCCGTAATAATAATTTCTGTTATTATCATTGGTTATCGAAAGTGCCAAATAATCCCTATTAGACCAATAGAGTCCAAAAGAAAGCCCCATAGTAATTCCGGCTATTCCAATTCCAATTAAATCTAATGTTTGCAAAGACATCATAATAATCATCGAAACACCGCTGAGCATCATTCCTAATGAGTATAACTTTCTTATATTGAAATGTTTTAACAACAAACCATTTAAGAGAAAGGTAAGCGGGATTCCGGTATAAATGGCCAATTGATAAATTACAACTTTAGAGGTATCATTTGAATTTCTCATGATATAGGCCGCAACAAAAATATCTATTACAGGAAGTACTAATGCATAAACCAGATTAGTAAAAATCAGAATCTGAAAATTATGGGTCTGATTTTTAAAATAGCTTATTTCTGTTTGAAATTTCTTTAACATTCGATATAATTTAAAAGTGAAAATATTTCTTTAACAGACATTTCAGCTCCACAGACAAATTCATCTGCTGCACCATAATAAATCGTAACGGTATCTCCATCTGGCCCTACAATATGCCCATTTGTAAACACAACTTCACCAAAAAAACCATTTAATTCATAATCCTCTGTAGGGATCATAATAGGCAGTTCAGTTCTTGCAATAACTTTCGAAGGATCTTCCAAATCCATTAAAAATGCACCTAAACAATATTGATGCTTATCATTGGCTCCGTGATAAATTTCCAGCCAGCCCTTTTCTGTTTTTATTGGAGCGGCTCCCGCTCCTACTCTTTTAGAGTCCCAAAGGCCTTTTCTTGTTTTGATAATACACTTATGGTTTCCCCAGTGAATTCCGTCAGGCGAAGAGGCAATCCAAATATAATTACCGCCTATATCAACACTGCTTGGCCTGTGAAGCGCATAAAATAAACCATTTATTTTCTCTTCAAAAATGGCGCAATCCTTATTATGTGCCGGCATAATCATACCGTGTTTTTCAAAATTTTTCCAATCTGTTGTGGTACGTAGCCCAACGCCAACTCCATTATCTGATACCGAGGTAAATGTCAAATAATACTTTCCTTCAATTAAGGCAACCCTGCAATCTTCTATCCCAAAGGTTTCAAATATTCCTTCTCCAACTAAAGATGGATAGTTTTCCGGTTCATGAAACTTATGTCCATCCTCACTGCACAACAAACGAAGATGCGATAAGGTAGTTAAGTAGTCAACTCCTTTATAATTTATAACTCTTGCATCAGTGGCAATTAAGTCCGGATCGTCTTTTGGTATTTCAATTATGGTAATGGCACCAGTCTGAGTTAATATAGGAAATGAAATTATATTATCTTTTTGCTGCGGCCTTTCGGCAACTCGCACTAATAGCCATATTTTATCTTCAAACTGAAATACTCCAGGATTTAAAAGGCAGGTAATTTCCAGGCCCTCGGCACTTGAAGGCAGGTCTTTTGGTGACAATAAGGGATTTGTCACAAAACGTTTTGCAATATCTTTCATATTTATTATATGTGTTTATAAAGATTAATCCAAATCAGTAAGCAGACTTGAATTAATCTTACATAGAGAAATGTTAATATCCTGAATTTTGTGTTAGAGTTCCAGCCGATGCATCAATTTCTGATTGTGGAATTGGATATAACATGTGTTTATCAAGGAAATTTTTTCCGTGAGCCGTCATAACTTGTTTCGCTATTCCCCATCTTTTTAAATCAAGCATTCTTTGATTTTCAAAACCAAGTTCTGCTCTTCTTTCAGAAATCAGCCAGGTTTTTATAAGTGCCTTATCTGATGATGCTGGTCTATCCGGTAAAGTTCCTGCAGGAGGCACAGTTCCCAGAGCGGTAATAGTTGTTCTTGCTCTTAATCTGATTTGATTGATGATCGCAATTGCTTCTGAATAATTTCCTGCTTCATTAAGTGCTTCCGCTTTCCAAAGCAAGGCATCTGCATATCTCAAGTAAACTTTGTTATTGGGCGCATCGTCATTTCCTTTGTTTGTTCCGTCTAAACTGCCCAGCATTTTATTGATATTTTGATTTGTAACATCAACAGTATATAATTTTCTTGGGTCATTTGGTTCAAATGAATTTAAAAAATCGGTGCTTGGAGCAAAGAACCCCCATCCTAAAGGGGCACAAATTCCGTTTCCTCTCCTGGGAACAATATTGGATTGGTGATCGTAAGAGAAAATAACTTCGTTATCGCTGTACTCTTTAGCTGTGCTGAAATTGTCAAAATAATTAGCATCTAAACCGTAACCTAATGTTGGTAACTGATCTACCAATGGTGCCACTTCTGACCATTTTTGAGTATATAAAGCTGCTTTGGCCTGTAATGCAATAACAGCTCCTTTTGAAACTCTCCATTTCTCAGTAGTCGATGAATATTTGCTATTAGGAAGCAAGTTTTGTGCAAGGACGAGATCTGATTTTATCTTATCCCAAACTACTGTTTTATCTGCTCTGACAGATACTTCAAAAGCTTCTTCCAGAGATTCAACGGGCTTTACAATCAAAGGGACATCTCCAAAATTCGTTACTAACGAAAAATAATAATAAGATCTTAAGAAATAAGCTTCTCCTAATAACTGATTTTTCCTTGCAGTTGTAATACCTGTAACGGCTTCAATATCTGCTCTTGTTAATAATTCAATTCCTAAGTTAAGTCTTTTAATTCCTTCATAATTATACTTCCATAAACCATTGGGACCTCCATTTGTCGAGGTAAAGGTAAAATTATTAATTTCATCAATCCAGGGCTGATCCCCATCTGAGATCCACTTTTTTTCCATATCATCAGATGCAATGTCCTGCATGATATAATCATTTTGAAAAACCAGACCTCCGGCCCAATTCCATTCTCCCAGAATATTCAGTCTGTTTGAAAGTAATTGATAAGATGAACTTATTGAATTCTCGACTACATCAGCTGTAACCAATCCCTCCTTGGTAGATAATCCTGTTGTTTCGGTATTTAGATCGTCTTGACAGCTAACCAAACATAATGAGCCTATAAGCAAGGTTATAAATATTTTTTTCATGATATAATACTTTACATTATTAATTATAATTTCACTTTAGCCCCAAAAATAAAAGCAGTCGACTGCGGATAAGTACCTCTGTCAATAAGTGATGTAGATTCGGGATCTAAGCCCGTATAATCTGTGATAGTGAATAAATTTTGTCCAGACACATATACTCTTAAACTATTAATTCCCGGAATTGATTTTGAAAATGTGTAACCAATTTCAATATTTTTTAATCTCAAATATGATGCATCTTCTACAAATACACTTGAAACCCTGCTCCCCCCATTATCATTAAAAGTAACTCTAGGTGTCGTATTACTTGTCCCCTCTCCAGTCCAGCTATTCAAAACATCTGTTGTTGAATTGAATGGACGACTGTCATAATTCAAGATTTGTTTCGAATCATTGTAACGATCAACTCCTGCTACTCCTTGTAATAAAAAAGAGAAATCGAAGTTTTTATAATCCGCATTAAAATTAAAACCATACGTTACTTTAGGAATTGAACTTCCTATAAAAGTTCTGTCATCTGCATTTATCTGCCCATCATTATTAAGGTCTTTAAATTTTATGTCTCCGGGCTGCGTACCATTTGCAGCAGCAAACAAGTGAGAACTAACCTCAGCGGAATTTTGATAAATTCCGTCAAACTGATATCCAAAATAAGAGCTTATCGGCTGTCCAACTACAGTTTTAGTATGCGTTGCATCATCTGTAATGTTACTTACATTTTGCTGTAACCTGTCTACATTATTTTTCAATGTCGCTAAATTCGCATTGATACCATACTTGAATTCATGTTCATTGTTCTGAAGATTTAATCCAAATTCAAATCCTTTATTACTTACTGAAGCCGAGTTAACACTCGTTGGCAAAAAGTTTCCGACTGTTCCCGGAGGCGTAACATTCAATAGAATATCATCTGTGATTTTTGAGAAATAATCCACTGTAAACGTTAGTTTGTTTTTCAAAATAGCCAAATCTATCCCTACGTTTGTTTGTGTTGTAGTTTCCCATTTTACATCAGGATTTCCAATACGAATAAGATGCGGGTCTGTTCCCAGTGTATATAAGTTGTACCATTGGTGGTCGCTTATTTCCTGATTTCCTGATTGTCCCCAGCTGGCTCTTAGCTTTAAGTTTGAAATCCAATCTGCTCTTTCCATGAATTTTTCTTTAGAGACTACCCAACCTGCAGCAACTGATGGGAAATAACCCCATTTGTTGTTAGGCCCAAATCTTGAAGAAGCATCGGCTCTTATAGTGGCTGTTGCAAAATATTTATTGTCATAACCATAATTCCCAGATGCAAAATAAGAAAGCAAAGCCCAGCTGCTTGCATTTCCAGAATTCCAAACATTAAGTGTGCTGTTTCCGTAATCTAAATATTGAAATTCCGGAGAACTGTTTTCGTAGTCATTTCTACTACCGCCAATAGCAGATGATTTACTATTGATGCTTTCCATACCTAATAATAAGTTTACGCTATGAATCTCCTTAAAGGTTTTTACATAGTTTAAAGTATTGGTAAAAGTAAAGGTCATTTCCTGTCCCCTATTTTCGTTCAGGCTGTTTGGACGATTTTGTCTACCCATTCCATAATATTGATAACTTGTATCGGCTATATTATTATCACCAAAATTCTCTGCGAAATTTTTGTTGTGAGAAAAGGCAATATCAACTCCTAAACTACTTTTGAATTTTAATGATTTATCTCCTAAAAACGCATATTCCCCATACAAATTACCGAAAGTTTGATAGCGTTCACGCACATCATTTGTAAAATGAACTATTGCAAGAGGATTCGATGTATATTCGTAATTTTTGCTCCAGCCATCATTTGGACCTGTATAAAAAGGCAGATCTGTATAAGGATCATTGGCTTTGTAAGTAGGATCGTTTACATCTTTGTAAACGCCAATAACCGGTGCACGCAAAAGAGCATGACGAATAATTCCAGGCGCATCGCCACTTGAGGATAATTTATCCTGTTTTGTAAAACTTATCTGCAAATTTGTCCCTACTTTAAATCTGTCACTAAGATTTGCATTTACATTGGTTCTAAAATTGTATCTTTTATATTGGTCATTATCTTCTGTTACAATTCCGTCAATTCCGTAATAACCTCCAGAAATTAAATATTGCATTTTTTCTGTAGCACCACTTGCAGAAACCTGAAAATTGTTTGATATTCCTGTAGTAAATAGCTCTTTCTGCCAATCAGTATCTGATAAATCTGTTTTGGTTCTTCTGTCGAAAGCATAAGGGCTTTCTGCATTTGCAGCATTCCCTGTAGTATTGTGCCAGGCTTGGTCTTTTACAGCTAAATACTGATCTGCATTTAACATTTTAGGAAGATTCGCCGCGTAGTGAATTCCTGAGAAAAATTCGACGTCAAAACTTGTCATTCCCTTAATACCGCTTTTAGTTGTAATGATAACAACACCGCCAGCTGCCCTTGACCCGTAAATAGCGGTTGCCGAAGCATCTTTGAGGACGGTCATCGATTTGATATCAGACTGATTCAAAAATGAAATATCGCGGGTAGCAACCCCATCAACAACATACAGCGCTTCATTATTGCCAAGAGTTCCTTCTCCACGAATACGAAGTTTGATACCATCACCAGGAGCACCGGTATTTGCCGCAACAAAAACACCTGCTACCTGACCTTGCAAAGCCTGGGCAACATCGGCAACCCTAGTTTTAGAAAGATCGGCCATATCAACCTGCGCAACAGCCCCATTTATAGAACCTTTTTTCTGGCTGCTGTACCCTACAATGACAACTTCGTTTAATTTCTGAGAATCTTCAATTAAAATCGCTTTAATTTCACTCTTACCATTAACTGGTACTTCCTGAGTGATATATCCAATATAGCTAAAAACTAAAACTGCATTTGCATCAGCCTTAATTACAAAATTTCCATCAAAATCTGATGCTGCACTAACCGAAGAGCCTTTTACATTAATGTTTACTCCCGGCAACGGTCCCTTATCATCTGAAACTATACCTTTTATAGTTTGTCCGTATATAATACTTCCTGACAACATTATTCCTAAAAGAAATAAATGATAAAATATATTTTTCTTCATCATAGAAATGTGTTAAATTGATTAATAATTGTGGTTATTTTTTTCATCTTAATAAAAAATTGGTGATTTAAATGAGTTAATAGTTTTTTTGAGTGATTTTGAAATCCTTATAAAAGTAATCTGAGGGTATAAAAAAAGGTGTACACTATTCCGTCAAAAGTGTACACCAATTAATAATTTACTTATTTACAAATACTTACATGTATCAGAGCGGTTTTTTAGATTTGTATTTAAGCTGATAATTTTTAGGTGTTATATTATAGACTTTTTTAAATTCTCTATAAAAATATGATCGGTTATTAAAACCGGATTGATAACAAACCTCTGAAACTGTCAATATATTTTTACGCAGTAATTCTGCAGCATACTTTAATCGAATTGTTCGTATTAAATCACTTGGTGTAAAATTGAAGATTTGTTTTATTTTTCTATACAATTGAGAATTACTGATTCCTAATTCCTTTTCGATAAATAAATTTTGGAGATTTTCATTATCAATATTATCGCGTATGAGTTCGATTACTCTTTTTATAAAATCTTTTTCTTCATTATTTATCGGAAGCGTTGTTAAATTTTCTATCAAAGTATCCTGAGAGAAATGCTTTAGAATAAGCTCTTTTTCTTCGAGCAGTTTTTGAATTCTCACTAGTAAATGATCGGGATAAAATGGTTTTGGAATATAGGAGTTTGCACCGCTCTCTAAACCTTCGATTCTATGTATCACAGAATCTTTTGCCGTGAGCATAATAAACGGAATATGACAGGTTTTTATGTCTGTTTTTATTTTTTTACATAATTCAACTCCATCCATTAAAGGCATCATTACATCGCTTATTATAAGATCCGGAATTTCGTTTTCTAAATTTTCCAAAGCTTCAACACCATTATAAGCAACAATAATTTTATATTTTTCTGCTAATAAATCATGCAGAAACTCGTGAATTTCTTTTTCATCTTCGACAATTAATATTTTTTTTCGATAATCTTCGAGCACATCTAGCGATGAAATTTTTTTGGGAAGTTCATCTGATTTATCCGGAATTTCTTCAAGAATATTTTTAAGATGCTGCGATATTAAAGTCGAACTTTTTTCCTGATCCAATTCTTTATCACTGAATGATTCTTTGCTACAAGGCAATAGAATAGTAAAAACAGTTTCCTTATCTGTGCTGGAAACCTCTATTTCACCTCTTAGAACTGTGACTAATTTTTTAATATAAGCAAGACCAATTCCCGTTCTAAACATATCATTGTCTAAAACCTGATCTGAGTTGGACAGAAAAAACTGGTCAAATATTGAGTGTAATTTTTCTTTCGGAATCCCTTTTCCTGTATTGACAATCGTGATATTTAATGTAGAAACATCTTGTTCTTCTATGCGAAATTTAAGATCGATTTTCCCATTTACAGGCGTATATTTGAAAGCATTAGACATTAAATTGAATACTATTTTTTCGGTTTTATCTTTATCATACCATCCCAATAATACAGATGGAACATCCAAATTATATTCGATATTTTTATCAAATGCCCATTCATCAAATAATTCTGCTATCTGCTCCACGAGATTAACCATGTCAAATTCTCTTGCAGTTACTTCCAGATAATCGTATTCTGCTTTTCTGAATTCAAGTAGTTGTTGCGTTAAAAACAATAATCGTGACGAATTGCGCTGAATCATTTTTATAAACTTCTGATTTCTTGCGTCCAGATTTGTCGTTTCTGCCAATTTTTGGGCAGGTCCCACAATTAAAGTTAAAGGTGTTTGAAATTCATGCGCTACATTGGTAAAAAAAGTCAGCCTGTTTTCATGTAATTCCTCTTCTCTTTTTCTAAAAAATATATTCTGGCTCAACGATTGTCGTTTCTTGTAATAACTTAAAACAAGCATTACCAAGAGTATAAACAAAACCAAATAAATGGTCATTGCGGTGTTGGACTGCCAGAAAACCGGACGAATATTAATATCAATCGCATGAACAGGTTTGCTCCAAACCCCATCGCTATTCGACCATTTTATCCATAATGAATAATTCCCTTTTGGGACGTTTGTAAAAGAAATTACGCGGCGATCACCAATAACATTCCATTCCTTATCAAAATTCTGCAGCTGATAGGCATATTGACATTTTTCGCTGTTGATATACGTCAAAGCGGCCAATTCTATATCGAAGAAATTTTGATTGTGTTTTAATGTAATTGAAGGATAATCAGACGAATTGGATTTAATAACCAATCCCTGATAATAAGGAACCACCTGATTATGCCCGCTTATTTTATCAATAAAAATATCGGGAACAATTGAAGATTCAACAATTTTTTGTGGCAAAAAATAATTAAATCCTTTTATTCCTCCCATAAATATTAAATCAGTTTTACTGTTATGATAAAAGGCGCCATCGGCGAATTCATTATTCTGAAGGCCTTCATTTTTTGTATAATTTATAAACTTATAAGTGCTGCTGTTAAAATTGGATATCCCAAAATTAGTGCTGATCCATAGGTTTGATTTTTTGTCTAAAACAATTCCGTGAATAGTATTATTAGGAAGTCCGTCTTTGACCGTAAAACTTTTAAAAGTTGCTTTTCCGTTACTTTTTAAATCCTGCAACATATTCAAACCAAAACTTGTTCCTATCCAAAGTTTTTTATTGTGATCGATCTGCAGGCACAAAATATCATTATTCGACAGACTTTCATTATCATTATTTACGTTTTTATAAACCTGAAAATGTTCAGTTTTTTTATCAAAAAGATTTAATCCCCCTAGTCGTGTTCCTATCCATAATTGCTGATCATTTTTAGGAATTATCGAAAATATAATATTACTGCTAATGGATTTTCCTCCTTTATTATTTGCTAAATACTTTTTGAATGCTGTTATTTTTAATTTTTTCCCCACACGTTCAATTTTACAGCGAATCATTCCATAACCATTCGTTCCCAACCAGACAAAACCGTTATTATCCTGATAAATAGCGTATACAGATTTAAAATAATCACAATTTTTATTACCTTCAATAGAAGACCAATTGATCAATTTTGATTTTTTCAGGTCAAAAACGGTGATTCCATCTCCATCCGTGCCAATAAAAACAAGATTACCCTGCCCTTTATGTAATGCAAATACAGCATTGTTGATGATGCTGTTATTTTCATTAAAATTTTCATATTGCAGCGGTTTACCTTCATTGAGGTAAAAATTTGACGGAAAACGAAATAATCCTTTTCCTTTTGTTCCGATAAAAAAGGAATTATTTTCAACTTCTAAAAAAGTCCTGACAATGCCGCCTTCTAAATCCGGAATCTGGGTTTTAGAAATTAAATTAAAAGTTTTTTTTATCGGATATACTTTAAACAGCCCGTCCCCGTCTGTTCCGCTCCAAATTACTTTTTCAGTTCCCTGAATTAAGGTAGTAATTTTTTGATTGTTCAGATATTTCAGCCACGGTTTAGAAATGCAATTCCCTAATTTATCAATAATAAAATAACCGGATTTACTTAAAACCAAAAGACCCTCAGAAACATGTGCTATTACCGAAGTAATTTTTTTATCTATTACTAAATTGTTTTCTTTATTATTTAGAGAATACAAAAAAGCATTTCCAACTTTAGGAATTATAAAAACTTTTTGATTGCCTGTATACCCAAAAGTGCTAACGTTATTAGAAATAAGCACTTCTTTTGAAACTGTTTTTTTATTCTGCTTTTCTATTTTTATGGTCAGGGAATACAATTTATCATTTTCAAATAACACCAAAAGTTCGCCTGTTGGCGAAAATTCCATTTTTTTAACAGCTATTGTAGAAAGGTTTTTAGTCTTTATTAATTGAAAAGAAATTCCATCGAAATAACCAATTCCCCAGTTTTTTACAGCACAAAATACTTTTTTCGAAGCATCAAGTGCCATATTAAATTCAGATTCAGATAATGGCGGATTATTCTCTCTGGAGAAATAATATCGCTTGAATTTATCGGCTTTTTTATCGTACTGATTAATGCCATGAATTGTTAATATCCAGATTCGTCCCTTATCATCTTCATCGATTTTTAGGATAACCTGATTGCTTAAACTTGATTCATTATTTAATTCCGGTCTAAAAATTTTAAAATCATTAGCATTATATCTGTTTAAGCCATCCCAAGTACCAATCCAGATTAAATTTTCAGAATCCTGGAAAATACAATTCACAGAACTGTTTGATAATCCTTTTGTATTATCCAGTTGCTCCAAAGAATATTTTGTACCTGCAATTTTAGATGAGTCTAAAAGAGATTTACTACCAGTTAAATCTATTTTATTCTCCGTAATTTCTTTAATGTTTTTGGCGTCAGCAGTACTAAAAGAGGCAGACTCATTTTTTTCATTGCACGAATATAATCCTACAAGAATAAAACTAGTCAGTACATTTATTATTTTCAAGATCGTTATTTTTTTTATTTTTTAAATTTCAATTATTTTTAGATGTTCTTACAAAAACAATCACATAAATAATTATATTTTAGTATTGTAACGTTAATGGAGAAATTTCCTCTGAGACAATAATATTGATTTCTGACATAAAATAATCATGTCAGCTGTGAAAAACACGACAATAAAATCGCATTAATTTCTTGAAAAATGATATTACTTAACATCATTTTACATTCTATCTCAATATGAAACTATTTCAATTTCTTATTCGAATATGATATACCCTAATCTACAGATTCTAACTCTTTAATGAAATGATTAAAATGATAGGCTGACAAAAAGTAGATAGCAAGTTAAGAAAATTATAAATAGTACTCAAATATATAAATCCATTTACATGAAACGCTTACCTTTTAATGCATCCAAATAAAACTTGAATTGAATTGGTAGGTATCAAGTCATCTTTAAATGCACATAAGGTCCTTCCTGAGTCTGATTATCATTAATTTCAGCTGTCGTTTTCTGCTCTTCAAGCCCCTGTTCTTTATTCTCAGCAGTAATAGATAATTGTATTTTTCTGTCGATAGAAGCCAGTTCCGTTTTGAGTTCGCTCAACTTGTTCTCCTTTTTCCATGTACTGTTAACCAATTCCTGAAGAATCGGCAGGTCTTTTTGCAGTTCTGCAATTTTCTTTTGTTCCTGCTCAATATAATGCGGCAGCTTTTCCAGTGCATTCAAGAAGTTGCTTGACGCTGTTTGTGGATCTTTAGCTATTATACCGTTATTATAAGTATACTTAATATTGCCTTCTCCCTGCACCAAAAAACGATTGACTTTTAAATCCACACCCTCTTTTTCCGATAATTCGGTTTTAACCAGTAATATAAAACCATATAGGTTACCAATCTCTTCATACTGACCACCAGTTCTTGCTTTGTCCGCAATCTGGTTTAGTTTTGCTCCAATCTGTTTTACATCTGCATTGGGTGATAAACCGTCAAGCTGTACAGGATTGACAATAGTACCGTCTGAATGTTTATGTAAACGTTGTTGTAAATTTTTCCAATCAAGAGTCATACGTTCTAAACGGGAACCGGCAGCTTCCAGTGTAGCGGTAATATCTTCCAGCTTGTATTTAGAACTAAACTTAGAGCGGTTAAAAGCCTGCTTTTCACTTTCCAGTCCAGCAACCTGTTTTTCCAGTTTTGCTTTTTCCAACAGGTCGGTATTCCCTGATAGTATGGCTACATATTCAGAGAAATTCATACCCGCCTTTTCATCCATACTGCCTTCATCTATGATACGCTTACCCAAGCTGTTGTTTTTCAACTGGTCTATGAAAAGCTGTTTATTATACAGCAAGTTGAATTTATAGCTGTCAAGCGATTTCTCTACGGCATAAATAATTACATCTACTTTGTTATCGGCAAAGAATTTGGCTATTTCATTGCCTTTTCGAACGGCCCTTCCATCTCGTTGGGCAAGATCACTTGGTCGCCATGGCGTATCAAGATGATGAACGGTAACAGCTCTTTTTTGTGCATTTACTCCCGTTCCCAGCATATCGGTAGAACCGAACAGTACACGTATTTTACCTTCATTCATGCCACTGATAAGCTCCTTACGTTGCTTATCATTTTTAGCTTCCTGTATAAAACGGATTTCATGAGCAGGAATACCGTGGTCCTCTACAAGCTTGCGTTTGATTTCTGAACATACGTTCCATTCTCCTGGCTTGTAAGTACCCAAGTCAGAAAAAACGAATTGTGTTCCTTTCTGGGCATTAAATTTTTGATAGTATTTGGCTATGTTAGACCCACAATGGGAAGCCTTGTTATCGGGATGGTCTGTATATTTACCGCTTACCATCCGCATATCGAGAGACATTTTACGGGCATAGTCCGTTGCAATCAGCATCTTGGCCTTTTCTTCACTTTGTGATAATGGAGCTCTTCCCAGTAATGTGGCATTACCCGATTTTGCAAATTCCATCAGTTTTTTGATAAAGATTTCCTGCTCTGGTGTTGGTGGTATATTGTATAGTACCTCATTTTTTTCAGGACGGTCAATGCCAATATCCTTAGCGGTTCTGTAATCCGTAATTTCCGAATAGAATTGTGCCAGTTCCGGCACTTTGATAAAATATCGGAAACGTTCTTTCTGAACAATATTATTGGCTACTGAAAACTCATAATCGGTTGTTTTTCTTGCATAAATCGCTGCCCAGGCATCAAAACAGTTAATACCTTGTTTTTCCAAAGCTTGGGGACGCAGGTATTTAAACAAAAGATACAGTTCGGTCAAAGAGTTGCTAATGGTGGTACCCGAAAGGAAAGTTGCTCCTAAGTCCTTTGCGGTACGCTGCTGTATGGTACGAATGGCAAAAAGCAGGTTCATTGCCTTTTGGCTTCCCTGCATGTTGCCCAATCCGGCAACCCGCTCATGACGGGTATTAAACATGAGGTTTTTAAAACGATGGCTCTCGTCCACCAGCAAATGGTCAATACCCATCATTTTGAAATCAACCGTATCATCTTTTCTGTTTTCGATGTCGTGTTCCAATGTTTTGAGTTTGACTTCAAGATTTTGTTTCCTAATGATCACTCCTTTGAGCATTCCCCTTGAAATCTCGTTGCCTTGTGCTTCCAAAGCGGCAAGATTATCTTCCACGCTATTAAGTTCGGTTTGCAAAATCTCCTTTTGCATTTCGGGTGATTGTGGGATCATTCCGAACTGGTCATGTGTCAAAATCACACAATCCCAATCGTTGTTCTTGATGTCCCCAAAAATTCGTTGTCTTTTCTGTGGAGTAAAATCTTCTTTGCCAGGATACAGAATCTTAGCGTGTGGATAAGCAGTCCTGTAAGTTTCAGCAATCTCATGAACGTTGGCTTTCAATCCCACTATCATCGGTTTGTGTACCATTGCCAAACGTTTCATTTCCTGGGCAGCTATACACATAATGAGTGTTTTACCGGCACCAACTTCATGATCACAAATTGCACCTCCATTTAGTTTTATCATCCAGACTGCATCTTTTTGACTAGAATAAAGGTCTTCAATACCCAATGCCTTTCGGTCCAACCCAGGAAACTCCTGATGACTTCCATCGTACTGCGGACGTAAAAAGCAATTAAAAGTGTCGTTATATTGATTGGTCAGCCTGTTTTTAAACTCATCATTTTGGGCATGAAGCCAATCGGTAAAAGCTGTACGTATCTCATCAATTTTAGTATTTGCCATTTGTATGGCTTCCATATCACGAACCTTTATTTCCTTATCATCTATCCAGATTTTTTTGGTAATATCGGGAGTGGTATTTACCAGTGCGTGCTTGAGCAGGGCAATACCATCATAGGTACGGCTTTGTGATTTTACCGCATATTTATCCCATATATGCACGTTCTTTTGGTCGCATTTTATATTAAAATCATCACTGCTTTCGGAATAGTGAACCCGTACATCGGTATCGAAAATATGCGAAGCGAAACGGGCATAAATGCCTGTAGGTATCCAACGCTCACCAAGGTTGAAATCCAATTCTTCAAATTCAATACGCCTTGGACGTGATTCTTCAAGGGCTATTAGGCTTTCCGTAGCATCAGTATCATTGGGATTACCTTCGAGATAGGTTCTTAGTTCATTGGCTTTCTCTACCACATTTCCCGCTATCCATCTCTCTGATATTTCATATTCCTTTTGGAGTGGATTATAGAAAATTCTTCCATGTAATGTTTCTTTTAGAGCATCGCTGGTCATATTACTAATCTGCGACATATAGTCCAGATCGACGTTACCGTATTTATTGAGTGATGCCGCTAATGCTTCATCAGGATTATCCGTTGTAAGTGTGGTAATAGAAAAGCTTACCTGACGTTGGAATATATCCGCTTTATGAACCACACCGCCAACAACACGTTCCATATAAGGAATTTCCTTACCGGCACTGTCAGTTTTAATGAGTTTGATATTTTCTGCACTGTTCAGATTACCATACCTTTTTACAAAAGCATCGTACAGTCGATTGAGGTTTTCCCTCTCTTCTGTATGTTCGGTTTGTAGCTGGGCTTCTTTTTTGTAAAGATCCAGGTAACTATCTCTAAGTGAAACATAGGCCTCAGCTCTTGCTCTCTGCAATGGAGGCAACCGTAATGGATGGAACATTGCTCGTTCCATATCACCTTCAACATCTTTGAGATAACCCACCAATCCTCTATCTATCACAAGGCAGTCGTTACGATGAAAGGATTGCATTTTCTGGGTATATATATCGGATTCGGGAATAATGTTACTCAGAGCATCGGTTTCGGTTTTAATCTGACCATTTCCATTTATGTTGGAAAAAAGGTCGCCTATAACCTCCTGTTTGTTACTTGCTGTACTTCCATTTTTGGACACTGAAGGCGTATAAGTTTGTTGCATCAGCCCACTGAACAGGTCTGGCTGATTTCCCCTAGCCTTTCTATTTTTTTTAGCAGGTTCTTTTTTAGTTTTAAAAGATGCCTTAACAGCTTCCGGTTTTCCTTTTTCTTCAAACAAATCAAATAGGTACAATTGCACATCTTTTTTATCTGCATTACTATGGTTTGTTGCAAAAAATGGCTGAATTTCCGGTTGGAGAATTGTAGGTTCTTTAGAGAAAAATATTTGCGTAACGGGAGTTTTCGTTATAGATTTATCGTTCTGTTCCCCTCTATATAATCCTATATCAAGATGCAGGGAAAAATCTTCACTCAACATTCGTTTCAGGTCTTTGGCTATACCCTCAACACCATCACGATGGGTATATAAAAGTGTAGGCTGTCCATACGGATCGGTACCTAACCCACTATCCGTATGAACAATTCTTGTGTTATCGTGAAATAAAGCATTACTTGGAGTATTGTACTGCGTCACACTGCTTTGACAAAACAACTCTTCTGCCTCGGTCAGGCTTTGCTTATTTGTCCTCTTTTGTAAAATAATTAGGTCACTGCCAACTTCCGTACCGGCATAGCCGGTAAATAAATTATTGGGCAACCGAATGGCTGAAACCAGATTATTATCCAACATTAATGCCCTGCGAATAATTTCGTTTTTCGGACTGTTCAGCACACCTTGTGAGGTGATGAAAGCCAGTACGCCCCCATCGCGGAGCATATCGGTTCCCTTTAGAAAAAAATAATTGTGTACACTTCGGGCAGCCTGTAATCTTGCCGGATCTTTGCCTCTGGAATAGGAAAGATCAAATACGGAAGTATCACCGAAAGGAATATTGCTCGCTACTATATCATAGCTGTTTTGTTCTCTTTCGGGTATCTCTTCAAAACCGTTTATTCTAATAGTACTGTCTGGATAAAGCTGCTTTAAGATTTTACCGGTAAGCAGGTCTTTTTCATAAGCGGTAACTTGAGCTGCGTTTTTATCTGCAAAGGATTGGATAAAAGAGCCGATACCGGCGGATGGTTCCAGAATTTTTTGGATATTTACACCGCTGTCTTTGAGTGAAGTCGAAATAGCATCAATGATTAAAGGCGGTGTGTAGAATGCTGTAAGTACAGAACTACGCATACTATCCACATAACTGCGATATTGTTTTTCATCGCCACTGTTTTCTTTTAAAAGCCGATGGAGTTCTTCTGTAAGCGGAAAAAGTTCCTGTTCAGTTTTTCTCCAATTGTTAATGTCTGTCGGGTGTTGAGCAGAGTTCAAAACAAACTTAAGACCGCCAAATCCGCTGTATTGCATCATTAGCAGTCTTTCACTTGCGGAAACTTTTCGGTTTTCCTGTTCCAATTTAAAAGCAATTCGCAGCGCATCAATGTTCTTTTGGAGATGCTGGCGTTTACTGAAGCCCATTTTCTTCTATCCAAATGGCGATGGTCCCTGTCAGTTCTGTATAAAGCTGGTCAAACTCCATCGTAGAGCCAAAATCCTCCGTCAATTTGTAATGTGCAAAAACAGGCTCACAAACGGGAAGCATTTTCAGCGCGAAGGTTCGTAATTCTTCGTCAGCCATTCTCGTATCAAACTCATTGCATACTACCTGAAATACAGTATCAAACTTAGAAAAATGCAACCCTTCAAAAAGAATGTATTCAGCTATATCATTACATTGGCTAATAGGGCTTCCTAACCGGAAAGCACCTTCATAGGCATTGGCAGCCCAATTTGAACGCTGATCGATAAATTTAGCATCATACATTTTTTCAGGAAAACTGATATTCAATAATTCTTGTAGACGCAACCTGAAATACGACAGGTCTTTTTGTGGTGTATCCATACTATATCTTGTTTATTTTTTTGTTAAATGATTAAAATCTAGAGTCTCTTTTGTAATGTTACTGTCCATCAATATCTGGTTTCCCTTTACATTTTAAATCTAGTTTTCTATTTTCTTCGGGTAATGGTAGAATTACTCATCATTTTTTTGAAAGTTTTTATTTTTCAAATTCAAAGGAACTTTCTGCCTTATTATTCAGTGCTATATAGGCATCAAATTTCTTCCCGGCTTTGCTTTTCATTGCTTTAATAAGGGAAGTTTTGCCTGTATTGACAAGACTTTCAATATCGGCTATACCTAACTGTACGCCACAAACATTACGGAACTGTAACCAGTTGCAAACGGCATCAGGACATTTGATAATTTTATCCCTGATAACCAATTGTTGATTTTTGCATTTCGGGCAAAGAAGCTCAGGAAGGTTTTCTTTTGTAATGGACGTTTGTAGCAATTCATTGGTAATTGCTACTGCATATGTTTCCATCTCCTTTTGGAAAGTTTCGGCATCAGACTGGTTATTTTCAATTTTCTGTAAGGCTACCTCCCACTCGGCAGTCATCGCCACGTCGGCAATTTTCTTGTCCTTGACCAGTTCGTACACCTGCAATCCTTTTGTAGTAGGTACCAAGGACTTTAATTCCCTTTGAATATAATTACGGTCAAACAAGGTTTCTATGATAGCTGCCCTTGTGGCGGGAGTGCCGATACCTATGTTTTGTAATGCCTTGCGCTCTTCCTTATTCTCTATTTCCTTTCCGGCGGTTTCCATAGCTGATAAAAGTCCTGCTTCGGTGTAAAGCACAAGCGGTTTGGTTTTCTTTTCCAGAACCAAAGCTTCTTTTATTTTAAGCTGGTCACCTGTATTGATTTGGGGCAATTCCTGCAAAAGGTCAGTATTATCATCACAGAAACTGCCTTTGATTAAGCGCCAGCCTGGTTCCACTATCCTGCATCCTTTCATTTCAAACTCATAATGTAAAACCTGCAAAGTAATATCGGTTATCTCCTTGATACAGGATTGTGAAATTGCTTCCAGTAACCGCAAAGCAATCATATTGTAAACCGCATTTTCCTTTGCCGGTAATGCCGAAGGGATTTTGTCGGTGATGAGTAAACCATGATGATCGGTAACACGAAGGTCATTCACAATTCGTTTGTTTAAATATCCCCATTTCACATTAGTTACAGCCTGCTTCCAGATTTCCCTCTCCTGCAAACCCCTGATAAGGTTGGGAATTTCTTCCCACATATCTTCAGGGATATATTTGCTTCCGGTACGCGGATAGGTAATAAATTTCTTTTCATACAGGCTTTGGGCAATATTCAGGGTCTCCTCGGCTGACAAATTCAATTTCTTGTTGGCTTCTTTTTGCAAACCTGTCAGGTCAAACAGCAAAGGCGGTTGTTCGGTCACATTTTTAGTTTCTACTAATATAACGGTAACAATATTGCCATTTCGCTCAATAGGTTTTAATGCATTTTCTGCACTCTTTTTATCTTCCCATTTATTTTTGGAAAGGCTTTTAAAGTCAACAAACTCTTTTGTATGTGAGAGCTGTATTTGCCAGTATTTCTCTGCCGTGAAGTTTTTGTTTTCCAGATAACGTTTACATATTAGGGCCAGCGTGGGTGTCTGCACTCTTCCCAAGGAATAAATACCGCTGCCTGCGGCAATGGAAAGTGCCTGAGAAGCATTTATCCCTACCAGCCAGTCGGCACGGCTACGACTGCGGGCAGCCTTATATAATCCCTCAAAATCACTGCCGGGTTTCAGATTATCAAAACCCTGCCTGATTGCTTTTTCAGTAAGTGAACTGATCCAAAGGCGTTCAAAAGGCTTTTCGCATTTCAGGTATTCATAGATGTAACGGAATATTAGTTCTCCTTCACGTCCGGCATCGGTTGCAACAATAATGCTTTCGCAGCTGTCGATAACCTGTTTAATAATTTTCAATTGCTTCAATGCACTTGTATCAGGCACATAAACTTTATCTTTTTTTATTTTTCGTGGAATCAATAGAAAAGGATTGGGCAAAATTGGTAAACAATTTTTCTGAAACCCGTAAATCCCATAATCTTCCGGCATGCCGAGTCCGATTAAATGCCCAAAAGCCCATGTAACACAATAGCTGTTACCTGTCAAATAGCCATCTTTCTTTTCAGTCGCTCCGAGCACACCGGCTATTTCCCTTGCTACACTTGGTTTTTCTGCAATAACTACTTTCATGTGTTTATTTTTACTGCTTTTTATTTGTCACATGGAATGCTAAAAGGCATTTCATAATACATTACATTTTACGTCCTTTGGATTTAGCAGGTGATTCAATTGCTTCCTGCTGCTCCTGCTGTTTCTCACTGTCAGGATTTTTTTGCCCTGATTTTAATGGCTCTTTGATGTTCTTGGTAGCTTCATTGGTTTTACCTTCCGAATTAACCGCCGTCTGCGTCTTATGCGCCTCAGTTGGTTTTGCCTGTTCTTTTATTTTATCCGGATTTTGGAAAGAAAAATCTATTTTGTTGGTTTCTTTATTGAAAGTGATGTAACCATTGTACTCCTTGCCTTTCTTATCTATAAGTCCGCTAACATAAACCGTCTGCCCATCCTTGAATTTTTGGTATTGCTCACTATCCAGTTCTTTGTCTCTAAAAATTTTAGGCGCTTCCTCTGGTTGATTTTGCGGATTGTGTTGTGTTTGCTTATTGGCTCCAGTCCTGTCAAAGAGAAACTCTACGAAACGTTTGTCGGCATTGAATTGTATAGTTGCAGCAAACTCAGTTCCTTTCTTGGAAACCATACCTTCTAAATGAAGTGGTTTACCCTCTTGTAAGGTTTGTTTTTGTTCTTGATTTATTTTTACCCCTTTGATTTCATCAGGGATTTTTATAAAATCTGTACGCAGTGCTACCAGCTCATTGGTCAGCCTGTCTACACTGATGATAGAAGGAATGGTTTCGTTTGTTTTTGGATTTGTCAAATTAACCACACGTCCCATATTGCCCGTTTGGAGCAGATTGTCTTTGTCTTCCTTAGTGAACTCATGACCAAAAAAGGCATAATTCAGGCTCGGTTCTTTGCGGATGCCATGAATGGCGACCACTACCTGCCCCTCATCATTGTGTTGCAGCGATAAGCGGGCATCCATACGGGTAACTGCTGTACCGAGGTTAAGACTTACAGGTACAAGCTCATTAGTCTTGTAACCTCTGAGTAACGGATCAAGCAGGTTCAATTTTTCAAGCTTCTCTTTGCTCAAGCCAAGGTTGTTCATGGTTTCCCAATCGATCTGTTCCGGTTTGTAGCGGTATTCGCCGGTTTCCGGTGTTGTTTGTGTTGTTTCCATACTATTTTTATTTTCTTGTTTATTATTTTCATCAGGTTCCGCTTTCACTTCGTGTTGCGCCATTAGTTTCTCACCTTCAGGTGTCGGATTATCTACCTGTTTTTGCATTTCTTTCGCCATGTTAATAGCCAATGGTGCCGGAACTTTAAAGAATGAGAAATTGGTAGGGTTCTTCAGCTGGCTGAAAAAATTGGAAAAGAAGTTGGAAAAAAAATCACCCTGCTTATCCACACGCATAAACTGGTTCTGATTTTTCTTTGTAGGATCTATGGTTTTCAAATTGCCATTCTCATCAATACCCGTTACAGCCTGAATTTTCTTTTTCGCTTTATCCATTACCAGTAGTATCTCAGATAATTGCTCGGGAGATTGTGGTTTATCTAAATTTTGTTCGCTCATGATTTGAAATTTAAAGTTCGACATCGAAAGTAAAAGAGGCTTTTACAGTTTTATATAAATTGGCATCTGTTGGCAATATTTGTCAACTGTTGGCTTTTGTTCTAGGCATGGAAGCAGTAAAACTTTCCCTGACAAACTGGTGTATATCTGACTGTTTGTAATAAATTTTTCCGCTGATGGTATAATAAGGCAGCCTGCCGGAGGAGCGGTAGCGCTGCAGGGAGCGTGCACTTATCTTGAGCATCTGCAAAATATCCTGATTGTCAAGCAGCTCTTCCCCATCAATACTTGTATGCCCTTTTTTAGCCGTGCTTATAAGTTCCATCACGATGTCGAACCTCTCCATGATTCGCTCCATCCAGGCCATAAATTCCATTCTGTCAACATTCATAATTGAGTCTTTTTAAGTTCAACAGCACAAAATTGACACATGAAAAAAGTTTTTTCTGCCAAGTCCTGCCCATTGGTAAATGCACTTTTATTTGTAAAACTGGCGCTAAACTGAAAAAACACTGACTTTAAAACAAGGGAAACATTGAGATTATAACGAAGTGGAGCTGTTGCCAATAGACACATATGGGCACAAGAAACAGACTGTGTAAAGTTTTAGGTCCTCTATTTTATTTAGGCATAATCCTTAATTTTGGGTGTGGACAATCAACCTATCTTTAAGTTGCCAGATTTTCAATTAAGGTTAATACCAAGAGAACTTTGTGATTTTTTAGATCGATAAGCTTAGAATGGTGAATTCAAAAACTATTACAATCCAAATTTTTAAAAATACATTTGATAATCAAGCATATAAATATTTCGAATTGTGTATTTAATAAAGTAATTTTGTAACTTGTAATCAAAATAATTGGAAATGGAAAATGTATATGCAGTTGCAAACGAATTCTTGGAACTCTCGAGAAATTCCGAAAAACAATTAACTAACTTACAATTAGCCAAATTGTGTTATATAACTCATGGTTTATCTTTGGCAATATTAAATAAAAAAGCTTTTAGTGAGCCTGTAGAAGCTTGGAAATTTGGGCCAGTTATTCCAAAACTTTATCATGAATTTAAGGATTTCGGAAGCAATCCAATTGATAGAAAAGCTACTATATTTGACATAAGTGCTTTTCAAAATAAAACTCCTGAAGTTCAAGACGATAATCTCAAAAAAATTATATTGCTAACTTGGAATATCTATAAGGATGTTTCGGGACCTTCTTTAGTATCAATTACCCATCAAGGTAATACTCCTTGGTCTTTAACATACGTTCCTAATGAAAATAAAGAGATAAGTGATGAATTGACTTTAAAATACTATAAGAAGTTTACGGAAAATTTAGAACATGAACTAGCTTAATATGGGCAAAAATAAACTTCTTGATAAGTTACTTGAAAAGTCTTCAACTACTCCATTAGACGAAGAAAGGGTTCGAAATATTGAAGAGGAAAGTTCTCTAACACTCGAAGATATTAAAGATCGAATACAAGATAGAGAAGAAAGAAAAAAATACGCCAAACGCACTTTTTCCTTTCTAGTTGCATTTACATTCACTGTTCTCGGAATAGTAATTGCGGTTGGATTAGATAATTGGATTTGCTTTCATTTATCAGATACAGTATTAATCACATTAATTACAACTTCTTTAGCTTCAATAGTTGGTATCTTTGCTATAGTGATGCGTTACCTATTTAAACAATCTTCTAATAATACATAGAAATAGTTTATTGCTATTTTACATTTCATGCATGTAAAGCTAACTACAGTCCTTTATCCATATATTGCTCCAATGACAATTTGAGATGATCCAAAAAGGAAGTCCTGCTTCCAGCCCTGTCTTTCATGCGGTGGAACGAATGATGTATATCACCGAGCGGTATGCGAAAAAGTATTTGAAAGACCAGCGTAATTTTGCGAATGCCAATCTTCCCATGTGATATTACTCCCGCAGCATAAAGCGCATAAATTAATTCAATAAGCGCATTTTTAGAATCTGTCCAGAAAATATCTTTTGTCGACTCTCCATTATGCAATAAAGTGCCTGACGGCTCCTCTGGATTTATTTTGGTTATCAGATAAGCGTAAATCAGTTCATTGGCCATAATCCGTGCTACTTTAGAATCATAATAGGTAGAAAACTGATGGTCTATTTCAAAAACATAACTATTGAGCCCATCCCTATAGTTAATTTTTCCACGAGTAAAATATTCATGATCCCGATCACTTCTTCCTGACCTGTAGTAGCGATAAAAATGAGGAACACAGATATGTTCTTTAAATTCCTGCTTGAGCTCCTGAAGCTGGCTCATGAAAAATTTCTGATACATCTTGCCTTCCTTTACCGGGCAGATAGTCTCAATACGAAATACTTTATTATAATAAATTAGCTGTCCTAAAATCTGAGGCTTGATATCACGGAAAAATTCTATTTCCTCAGTCTCATTTTTAAATCCTTCCATTAGAACATATTCCCTTGTTGTATGGAGCAGTTCTTTCAGGTATATTGTCATTTGATACGCCTCATCTATAAGATGCGAAGTTTCCTGCGATACTTTATTTTCTTTGATACGGATTTCGGAAATAATTGAATTCAGTGATTTCATAGCGCATGGGTTTAATGCAATATCTTTTGACATGGCTTGCTGTACATTAGCTGCAATACCTTCTTATTATAGATGTGCTTCAGGAAAAAACAGGTCGATTGTACCAACATAAACAGCCATAAAAAGATATTAAAATTCTATATAGTCATATTATGTGATTTTATTCCAGGAAAAACTAAGGTTTAAGGTTCTGGCGATATTGGGTTGGTGAGACTTTCGTGTACTTTTTAAAAAAACCACTAAATGACGATAAAGCACTAAAATTCAACTGTTCACTTATCTCTGTAATGGAAAGATTACCGTCCGCAAGCAACAAATACGCTTCCGAGACAACAGCCATTTCTATGAAATATTTGGCAGGCATTCCTGTAACCCAATACACAGCTTTACGCAGATGGCCCTTGCTGACAAATAAAGAATCAGCATAGAATTTCACATCGTGATGCCCCTTACTATGCTCTTGTATCAGCTCAATGAAACCTATAACGATTTTTTCCTTGCGGTTATGGACTGCTGATACATTTTCGCCTTTTTTATAATATAAAGAGCTATACTCATACAGTAGCAGATTAAGGCAAAGCAAAATCATTTCATGCTGAAATACGGTATGGTTTTGATTTGATATCTTTTTCTTTAATAATTCTGCCAGTTGGATCATATGTTTTAATTCAACTTTTGAAAGTGAAAGCACAACATAAGATTGGGTAGTTATCACTTCGATATATCCAGTCCCATATTTTGCAATCCTGTTATTGATTGCAAATGCGATTGTACAAGATACAAGATAGAATTTTATCGGTGACACGACAGTACCTGCTTTAGCTTCACTGGGAACAGCATAAAGCTGTCCTGCTCGTAATCGGACAATAGTTGAGCCTACAATAAAATCGACACTGCCTGAGACTATAAGAATCATAGAAAACCAGCCTGGCTTCAAAAGTGCATTACATGCCTTTACGGATTTACACTCCGAAAGATACAGCACTTTTAATTCCCTGTACCAAGGATTATAAGTTTGAATTTTCAATATTTTGATTTTTTGATTTAACGATAGAAGTCATTGAAACTGCCCGCAATTTGTAAATCTGCTGTCAGTAATTTTTCGTAAATCTGGCCAATAGCGATGCAAACACAAAAAGCAGATTTAATACAGCAGGCAGCAGCAGCATATACAAGAAATTGTATGGATCGAAATGTTTAACCCCCTGGTCGGTGAGATAAACCATTATTCCATCATAGCTCAGAAGATCTATGATGAAATATAGGCTGGCTGAGTTAATCACTAGGAGCAGAATACTGCAAATAATAGCAGTTTCCCGCTCATAGTAGATCAGCATTTTATCAATCAGGTTCACTGTGAGAGATTATTATCTTGACATAACCCAACGGTCAAAGCCATTTTAAGCGCCAAAACAAGGTTATTTTCTGCTCCTGCAATTGTTGTTGCGGCAATTCTCGAAATACCTGTTTCCCAATCTTTATCCTTTCTCTTTTCTTCATAGACAGAATATCGAACGACAGAAGTTGTAGTTAGGATGATTCGTTTATCATTGCTGGTAAGTGCACTATTATTGAGAATACCTGCCTCATAGGAAACGATCATTGAATGGATATCCCCATAGGAATCATCAGTAGCCAAGAGCAGGGAATCAACAAATGAGATGAGGCTGATCTTGGCATTTACCCCTAGAGTTGATGCTCCAAGCACATCATTCATCGCATCATTGTGATTTACTATCCATATAATTTCTGGCAGTCTGGAAGACAAAGCAGAATCACTTGATAAAGACACCAACTCAGGATGTATAGCTGAAATTGAATCAATTAAAATAGCGATATCTTCAATGGACTGCGAATTAAAATCGGTCTGGTCCAGAGTTTCCAGGATTTCATTGTGAATGCTTCCTGCGATATCAAATGGATTTGCAGAATTACCAGGTCCGATAACTAATTTCTTTGCACTTTGTCCTACATGTGCAGTTTTCGTCATTTCACCTGTATATTCATCTGAACAGGCAATGGTGAACAATGGCAAAATTGCCAGACATACTTTTAAATTTTTCATGTGTACGTTTGTGTTAAATGTGACTGATTACTTTTTTTTCGTCAGTTCATTTTTCACCCGGGGAAAGCTGAACGGAATCTGGGATTTAATCCAGATTTTTTGCTTTGAATTCAGAGCCAAAACTAAAAGCGATAACTGAATCCCGCAAATGGTTGTCTGTACATTTCCAGTATTTTGACTACCCTTTTTCCGAAAACGGGCATACTATTTCGCCTATAACTTTTGTAGGTTTATCCTGTTTTTATTTTTATATTTGACTTACCCAAACAACACTTAAACCATTCATTACTAACAACATGAAACAACTTAAAATTAAATAGCACTCATTAAAAACGCCCCAAAACCAAATCAAAACCAAACCTAGCCTATGAATCCAAAGTATTTACTTATAGTATCTTTATGTGCTGTACTTTTTACAAACGCCCAATCGTTTAAGATTCCTGATTCTCTTAGAAATAGAAATTTTGACTATCTGTTTGATCGTATAGAAGATGATAATAACAGCAGTGAACAAAGGTCACTTTACCTCCAGTCATTTTTAATGAAAGCAAAAATGGAAGAACATTGGGAGGAGCTTTCAAATGCATATAAAAACTATGTTCACTACGCACCTGATAGACTTAAGCTCATCTATGCCGATAGTATGGTCATAGCAGCTAAAAGATCAAACAGCAATGAAATCATTGGATCAGCGTACCTTTCGAAAGGCATTGCGTATTATAGCCAGAAACGGCTTGCAGAAGCAATGGATATTTACCTAATTGCAGACCGTTATATAAAAAAAACAAACGATAATTACTTAATCTACAAAACCAAATACCGTATTGGTCAGATAAAATTATATCTGGGGTACTATAATGAGGCAGTTTCAATATTTCAGCAGTGCATCAGTTACTTTAAGGACTCTAATGATAGGGCTTATTTAGATTCCCTGCATTCATTGGGAATATGTTATAATAAGATCGGCAATTACGGGCTCTGCACGTCTATCAATGAAACAGGAATTGCCGAAGGAATAAGAATCGGAAATCGTGACATGGAGTCTTACTTTATACATTCTGAAGGAATAAACCAGTATATGATCCACAATTACGCAATAGGTATCCAAAAAATACAATCTTCCTTGCCTGATATTCGCGCAAATAGGGATTTCTCAAATGTGATGATTGGGTATTTTTATATTGGAAAAAGTTATTTGGGTTTAGATAATAAGGAAAAAGCGCTGGTTTACTTTGAAAAAGTTGACAAAAGCTATATGGAACGGGATTACATCCGTCCTGATTTAAGGGAAGCGTACGAGTTTATGATCTCCTATTACAAGGACAAAAATATGATTAAAGAACAGCTTAGGTATGTTGAAAAACTACTGGAGGTTGATAAGAAACTGCACCTGACATATACTTATCTTCAGGGAAAAATCCGCAAAGAATATGACACTAAGGAGCTTGTTGATGAACAGCAAAAACTTAAAAACTCTCTTAATATCCGAAAATATAATGATCAGATATCTATTGCTATCATTGGAGGCATGTTCTTATTTATAGTGTATGGGATAGTGAGGCATTTTAAAAACAAAAAAGAATCAAGAAAGAGATACGAAGAGTTGGTACAAAAAATTGAAAATATGGAAAAAGCCAAAGCTTATAAAGCTGATGACTCAGATTTTTCAATCAGCAAGGGGGCGGAAGCAGCGGTTTTACATAGTCTGCAAAAATTTGAAAATAGTAAAAAGTTTCTTGAAAGAGAGTGGGACCTCACAAAGCTTGCAGGCTATTGTAATACCAATACCAAGTATTTATCACTGATTATTTTGCGGCATAGAGGAAAAAAATTTAATGAATATATTAATGGACTTAAGGTTGATCATATTGCACAAAGGATCCGAAGTGAAAAAGTTTTGCAGAAATATAGTCACGAAGCCCTTGCTGGGGAAGCAGGATTCAGTACTACCAGAAGGTTTGTTAAAGCCTTTGTTGGATGTACCGGGATAACTCCGAAATATTTTATTGAAGAAGCGAAAAAGGAAAATATACAGCACTAAATCGCTACTAATTATACTGTTTATGACTTTGTAAGATATTTTTATAACAATATATCAGGTTAAGTCTAAAAACAAGAAATAGTTTAACATTTTATTTTCTGTAGCTAAGGAGCAAACTTTTATTTTTGCCGACTAATTTAATAAAATATTATTATGAAAGATTTAGTAGCAAAGATTAATGCAGAAATCGAAACATTCAAAACAGAATCTGAATCTCTAACTGAGAAAGGCATTAAAGCAGCTGGAGCTAGAGCTCGTAAATCAAGTTTAGAACTTGAAAAATTATTTAAAGAATTTAGAAAAGTTTCTATTGCAGAATCGAAGTAATAATTTCTCTTGATTTTAATTAATCCTTTTAGAATTCTAAAAGGATTTTTTTTGTCAATCTCTCAAGTAAATTATTCTCAAAATAATCTTATAGTTCACGTATTGTAACTTAATCTATCCAAAAACTTTTTTATCTCTTAATCCTAAATTTATTTCTGCTCTTTATTTGGATATGGTCTTTCTAAATATATTAATATCGGTATCTTTAAGGGTATCATAAATTTTAGAAAAATCTGTAAGCGAGAAACCAATTGCTTCAATAATTAAAAATAATGTCAAAGAATTAGGAATTGATTTTGCATTAAAAGTATCGGAGACAGTAGCTTTTCTAATATTTGCGGCTAAAGCAATTTTATTGTAGCTCTGCGTACTTGGCAAGCTACCATTGCTTTCTAATAACCTTCGTAGGCTAATTGCAATCTTTAATTTAGTATAATCGTCTAACTCCTTTTTCACAATTGCAATTAACATTAACTAAAATTATTTATCGGTACGTTTTGGCGTACCGATAAATTTTAATATATTTGTCTCATTATTACAAGTTTGTAATTTATTATTGCGATTCTTCATGAAAATATTTGAAGCATTCGCTTAGAATCTCGTATCAGAAAACTGGTTATTTGAAGCAACGAGATAATAAGTAAGATGCTCACGTCAAGAGCGTGGGGTCACTTATTGTTGCACGGTATGCCAGTACCTCTGATACAATAAGCTGAGTTCCATGCTTTTTATTATATGCCTATTTCTATTCTAAGTCTATTTTATTTTTAAATCACAAAGTGCCATCACTTTCTTAAAGTTTAACCTATTAAAACAAATTTTATTGAGATAAAAACTATTTATTATATCTATTAAGCTGTTGCTTAATACATAAAAAATGATCCTCTACTTCGTCTGGAAAACTAGTATAGAGGATCATAGCTAATCGAACTAATGTATAAATTAACCAATCCAATATTATGAATAATTTTTCATTTTACAAGGATGGAAAAGCTTTTTATTGCCTATTTTTTCTTGGCTTGCAGCTGACTTTTTCATCTCTATATGCTAAAAATTCTTTTCGGCATATCTCCAAAATTTCCCAACAATATAAAATACAGGGAACTATCACTGATGGCACGAGTCCCCTGTCCGGTGTAACTATTGCCATAAAAAACAAATACAACATTGCGGTTGTATCAGATTATAGTGGACAATATGCTCTTTTAGCATCTCCTTACGATACTTTAGTTGTATCATTTATCGGATTCAAAACCGCCTTAGTCCCAATTAATAATCGAAAAACAGTAAATATCCAATTGCAATTCGATACGACAACTTTACAGGAAGTAAAAGTTAATGCAGGCTATTATTCCGTAAAAGAAAGCGAGCGCACAGGAAGCATTGCCAAAATAACATCCAAAGATATTGAGAAGCAACCCGTGACTAATGTACTCGCGACAATGCAGGGAAGAATGGCAGGGGTAAATATTGTTCAGACCACAGGTGTACCGGGAGGAGGATTTGACATTCAGATACGGGGACAGAATAGTTTACGCATCAATGGAAACAATCCACTTTATATTATCGATGGTGTTCCTTATTCTTCCGATCCTATCGGCACTGGAATTAATTCGGCAGTACTGCCCACACAGCCAAGCCCGCTGAACAGTATCAATCCCGATCAAATCGAAAGTATAGAAGTATTGAAAGATGCAGATGCCACAGCAATTTACGGATCTCGTGGAGCCAATGGTGTGGTGCTGGTCACCACCAAAAAAGGCAAATCAGGAAAAACCAAATTTTCTGCCAAACTTTCCACAGGAACTGGAACTGTAACACGCTTTATGGATCTTATGAACACAGAGCAATATCTGGAAATGCGAAGAGAAGCTTTTGCCAATGATGGAATTTCTCCCATCCCTGATTATGCCTATGATGTAAACGAGACTTGGGATCAAAGCCGATATACAGATTGGCAAAAAGAACTGCTTGGCGGTACCGCTCTTATTACTGATATCCAAACATCCCTTTCAGGAGGTTCAGAGCAGACACAATTTTTATTAAGCGGTAATTTTAATAAACAGACTACTGTTTTTCCGGGCGACTTTAATTATAAAAAAGCAAATCTGCACCTCAACGTCAACCATGAATCTGAAAACAAAAAATTCAGAACGAGCATCTCGGTTGGTTATACAATGCAAAACAATAACCAGCCCCGGATGGATTTAATGCGTGAAGCCGTGAACATGTCTCCTAATGCTCCGGCGCTTTATAACCCGGACGGCACCCTGAATTGGGAAAATAATACTTTTAATAATCCGCTTAGAAATCTCGAAGGAAAATATAAAGCCGACACAAATGACTTGATTGCAAATGCAATGTTATCTTATAAATTAACAGATAACTTAGAACTGAAATCAAGTTTTGGATTTACTTCACTTGATAATTCAGAAACCACCGCCAACCCTTCTACAAGATACAATCCTGCCTTTGGACTGGGTCCTGAATTCTCCACGCTTATTGTAAGCGGTGCTGACCGCAGCTCATGGATTATAGAACCCCAGCTGAATTGGAACAAAGCCATTGGGCAAGGAAAACTTGATGTTTTGATTGGAGGTACTTTCCAATCCCAGCAAAGCAATCAGCTGGTACAATATGCTTCTGGATTTCCCAGCAACAGCCTGATTTACAATCTTGCCTCTGCATCAAATATTTTTACGATGGTCAGTGATGAATCCCAGTACAAGTATCAGGCATTTTTTGGACGGGTTAACTATAACTGGCAGGAAAAATACATCATCAATCTTACAGGTCGAAGAGACGGGTCAAGCCGTTTTGGTCCAGCAGATCAGTTTGCGACTTTCGGCGCAGTTGGGGCTGCATGGTTATTCTCCAAAGAAAACATATTTAAAAACACTACCATTTTAAGTTTTGGAAAACTAAGAACAAGCTATGGACTGACCGGAAATGACCAAATTGGCGATTACCAGTATATGGACACCTATGCTTCCACCGGAATTAATTATGGTGGCGCAATCGGACTACAGCCTACAAGATTGTTCAACCCTGATTTTGGATGGGAAACCAACAGGAAATTTGAAGTGGCGCTTGAAACCGGTTTTTTTAATGACCGCATATTTCTAACCGCTGCCTGGTACAATAATGAATCTTCCAATCAGCTGACAGGAATACCGCTGCCCGGTACAACGGGCTTCCCTATTTTACAAGCCAATTTAGATGCTACAGTGCAGAACAAGGGAACAGAGCTGACCCTGCGTACGGTCAACATTCAAAGAAAAGATTTTAATTGGAGTACCAATTTCAATTTGACCATAGCCAAAAATAAACTCTTGGAATTTCCCAATTTAGAGAGTTCTACCTATGCAAATCAATATGTAATTGGTGAATCGCTCAACATTCAGAAAGTGTATCATTTTACAGGAGTTGATAAACAGACAGGAGTTTACACTTTTGAGGATGTCAATGGCGATGGACAGCTAACGACTACAGAAGATAAAAAAACGATAAAGGATTTTAGTCCCGAGTATTATGGTGGATTGCAAAACACGTTCAAATACAAACGCTGGCAATTAGATTTTTTATTCCAGTTTGTAAAACAAATCAATTACAACCAGTCTATTTATTTTGGAGTTCCTGGTTCGGGTAGCAATCAGACTGTAGCCGCATTCGAGCGTTGGCAAAAGGCAGGTGACAGCAAACCTTATCCAATCTACACCGACGGCACCAACAGCGCCGCAGTGGATGCCTACTACAAATATTTTGAAAGTGATGGGGCAATCAGCGATGCTTCTTACGTTAGGCTGAAAAACATTTCAATTTCATATGAATTACCTCTAAAGGACTTGCAATGCAGGGTATTTTTTGAAGGGCAGAATGTACTGACTTTCACCAAATACAAAGGAGCCGATCCTGAATTTAAATCTTCAGGTTATCTGCCACCGCTGCGTGTCCTTTCTGCAGGAATCCAGTTTAGTTTTTAATTTAAAAATAGAAAACATGAAAAATTTTAACATAAATAATTTGCACACGGGGAATTTCAGCACTGGGAACTGGAATTTAGCTTTTTGGAAATTCCCGTTATTGCTGTTTGTTCTAATGATAAATGCCTGTGATGATTTTGTAGAAGTTGATCTGCCGAGCTCACAACTTACAGTCAATGCTGTTTTTGAAGAAAAGGCGACAGCCAATGCGGCCATGACCGATATCTATTCAAAAATCAGAGATGCCGGACTGCTCACAGGTTCAGCATCGGGATTATCCTTTTTACTGGGAAATTATACTGATGAGCTCAAATTTTATGGAGATCCGCAAAATGGCACCGTTCCCTTTTACAACAATTCCTTAATTGCATCCAATGTCGATGTGAAAGGACTATGGGACAGCAGTTACAATCAGATTTATGCTGCCAATGCAGTTATAGAAGGCGTGCAGGCATCGGTCTCTTTAAGCACTTCTGACAAAAATCAATTAAAAGGAGAAGCCCTTTTCACAAGAGCATTGCTGCATTTTTATCTCACCAATTTATTTGGGGCAATTCCTTATATCACCACCACAAATTATGAGCAAAACCGACATGCACAGAAAGTGTCAGTCAATACCGTCTATGCAACCGCTAAGATTGATTTAGAACAGGCAGTACTGCTCTTACCTGAAAATTATATTTCACAAGACCGTATTCGGCCTAATAAATATGCTGCTCATGCATTACTGGCAAGAGTGGATCTCTATGCAGGACTTTGGGATGAAGCTTCTAATGAAGCATCGGCAGTATTGAACAACACAGGGGTGTATATGGACGCGGAGGATCTTGATAAAATTTTCCTTAAAGAAAGTACAGGAACTATTTGGCAGTTAGCTCCCGGCTTTAGCGGAGGGAACACTTTAGAAAGTGTTACGTTTAATTTTACCAGCGGTCCTCCTCCTTTATCGGCGCTTACCGATGATTTTGTCTCGGCATTTACGGGCAATGACCTGCGAAAAACACATTGGACAAAAGCCATTTCAGACGGTTCTAGTATTTGGTATCATCCTTTTAAGTACAAATATTCCGATACTGACTCATCAAGGGAGTATTCGATCATCTTTCGTCTTGCCGAAATGTATCTCATCAGAGCTGAAGCGCGCGCGCATACGGGTGATTTAATTGGGGCTAAAGAAGACCTGAACAAAATAAGAAGTACTGCCGGACTTCTGGATACAGAGGCCAATTCACAAACAGAAATTCTCGACGCCATTCTTCGGGAAAGACAATTGGAATTATTTACCGAATTCGGGCACCGCTTTTTTGATTTAAAACGCTTTAATAAAATTCAGTCTGTTTTAACAGCTGTCAAAACCGGCTGGGATACCCATGACGCTTTATTTCCGATTCCGGAAGTAGAATTGAATCTCAATGGGAATTTAAAACCTCAAAATGCAGGTTACTGATGTGCACAATTATTTACAACAGCAGAATAATTTGGATTAGTATTATTTTGTTTTTGATGACCTGTCCGGTAAATGGGCAGGTTAAAAAAACAAGACAACTGACTGAGGCAGACTATCATTTATGGAGTACTCTTAAAGCTGAGAGTATTTCAGATCAGGGGACTTGGGTAAGTTATTCACTAATGTACGAATCGGGACTCGATACCCTTTTTATTAAAAATACGGATAATGAAAAGACTGTTGCTTTCGCAAAAGGGCGCGATGGAAAGTTTATAAGTGATACATGGTTTGGATGTATAACAGCTGATAATCTGTTTCAAATTATTAATTTAAAAACAGATAAAATTCAGTACACAGAGAATGTAGAAGCATTTTCGTTTTCAAATAATGGTAAGTATATAATCCTGTCTTGCAACGAAGCGGAAGGCAAAACGAAAATTGTAATTAGAAATCTTGATGGAAATATAATCGAGAACATTGACAATGTTACTTCCTACAGCATGAATCCCAAAGAAAACATGCTGGGATATTGCACTTCGCAATCAAATAAAAACACAGTGGGGCTTCTTAAATTTGGAAAAGAAATAACCAAAACTGCTGTACTACAAAATAGCGAGAGGCAATATGAGAATATAATCTGGCAGGCAGAAGGAAACTATATTGCCTTTGTTAGTCGTTTAGTTACCGCAAAACCATTTACAGCCGATACCGTTTTGTTTTACAAAATTGAAGACAAACAGCTTTTTCAATTTGATACAACAATTGAAAAAGCCTGGAAAAAAGACATGATACTGGATGCCAATTATACTTCCGCGCTTGGAATTTCAGATGATGGAGAGCAGGTGTTTTTCAGGATTAAGAAAAAACCGAATCAAAATCAAATCAAGAATAATTTAGATCTACAGGTTTGGAATGCTGCTGACAAAGAACTACTTGTATCACGAGACAACTATGGAAGCACCCAAGATAATCCCAGACTTATCTGCTGGAGACCTGAAAACAATCATTTTTCAGAAATTGAAAATGACGAGCATTCGGTCGCGATACTGGGGGGAAACCAACAATTTGCCCTTGTATATAATCCAGACACTAATAAGCCCACCTTTAAACAGGAAGCCGACAGGGATTACTATCTTTTGGATTTAAAAACGGATGTAAAAACAATGTTTTTACAACAGCAGTCCGGCACCTTTGGAAAATTATATTTTTCTCCTTTCGGCAAATACATTCTTTATTTTAAAGAACGTAATTGGTGGATATATTCTATTGCGACAGGAACCCATACCAATATGACCTTAAACACGGCTGTTTCTTTTTATGATGATTCCAATGATGAACCCGAAGAACCTAATCCATATGGTTATATTGGCTTCACTGCAAATGATGAATCCATATTGCTTTATGACCAGTTTGATATCTGGCAATTTAAATCTAATGGAACATTGGCTAAAAAACTAACTTTTGGAAGGGAAAATAAGCAGGTTTTCAGGTTAGCCGATACTGACAAAGGGAATATAGATCAAGTTGTATTTAAAGGTAAAGTGATCGATATTTATTCTGATTTGATACTGAAAGTACAGGCGATAGACAATAGCAAATCTGGATATTTTAACTTAGATAATAAGCAACACCTACAATCCATAATATATGAAACAAAATTAATCACTTCTATATATAAAGCAAGAGATGCAAATTCTTATTTGTATGTGCAGGAAGATTATAATAAGCCACCGGCACTCATCGTAAAAAAAGGGAATGCCCCGGCAAAAGCCGTTCATAAAAGCAATCCGCAACACGATTATTATAGCTGGGGCAAATCTGAGCTTATAGAGTATAGAAATTCTAAAGGAGCAATATTAAAAGGCGTATTGTTTTATCCTTTTGACTATAATCCTCATCGGAAATATCCAATGATTGTAAACATATATCAAAAGCAGACAAAAGCACTTCATACTTATGTCAATCCAAGCCTACTGAATGGTTCTGCATTTAATGTGACCTATTATACAAGTAAGGATTATTTTATCTTATTGCCTGATATTGTATATGAAATAGGAAGTCCGGGACTTTCTGCTGCAGATTGCGTGATTTCCGCTACTCAAAGAGCCTTACAAACGGCGTCAATTGATAAAGTTAAAATTGGATTGATCGGACATTCTTTTGGCGCATATGAAGCCTTTTTCATCATCACTCAAACAAATTTGTTTGCAGCTGCCGTAGCCGGTTCGGGCATATCGGATTTGACTAGCGGTTATTTGTCAGTAAATTGGGGATATAAAAACATGAACAGCTGGCGTTATGAATACCAGCAGTTTCGCATGAAAAAAACACTTTTTGATGATTCTGAAGGATATCGTAGAAACTCACCTATCTATTTTGTATCAAATGTGAATACTCCATTATTTTCCTATACAGGAGCGGAAGATACAACTGTAAATCCGGCTCAGACTATAGAATTTTATCTCGCACTCAGACGGCTAAAAAAAGAGCATATTATGCTGCTTTATCCAAAAGAAAATCACACTATACAAGGACGCGCGAATCAAATTGATCTAACGCACAAAATTTCGGAGTGGTTTGGATATTATTTAAAAGGAGAAAAAAAACCGGATTGGTTTGAAGCTCATTAACAGCGTAATAAAGTATTAATAAAGAACAATGCAGTTCGGGCATATAGCCAGAACTGCATTGCATTTTAAGATTAATTTTTTTAACAACTAACTTGATTTAGTCAGGGGATTTTGTACAAAGGCACATCACAAACGTTGACATTTGGATTTGCTTTACCGTACAATTGAGTACCGCCTGATGTACAAATGTTAGCATTAAAAACTGTACTACACTGCTGTTGAGCGTGACACGGATCAGCTTGTGAAACGTATCTGTAGCCTTGTACATTAGCGAGCGCTTTTGTACTGCTCATTGAGGTGGTCGTAAAAGCGCCACCCACACCTAAAACCACAACTGCCGCCGGCATCATGATTCTTTTTAAAAAATTTCTATTCATAATAAAAAATATTAAATCATTATGACCTACTCTTTTTTACAGGTTTTCGATCTTACCCCTGGAATCGCGCGATACATTTTTAATCATTTTTAATCATTTTTAATCATTTTGATTTCTCTTTATTTATCCACAGGGTTGCTTTGTGTAAGGTGCTCCCTGAGTTTATAGCATACTATTTTTTCTCCAATAAGTGCATACAAGTAATTATTGGACACCTGCATGCTTCTTAATTTTTTCTCACCAATATTGTAAATTGGAAAACTCGAACGATAGGTTTTATTGGTCAGATCATATACATCTATAATGCTTGCTGTTTTCCAAATTTCTTCTGGTTCATACAAACCCGGTAAAAGGGAGTTCACAAACAATAAATTACCTTCAACGGCGCTCATTTTATTGACTATGAGCGGTGGTCTGGAAAAAGTTTTCATGTTACTGTTTTTAAGCTTTGCTAATTCAATCTGAGCACGGCTTACAGTATCAATCGTATTGCCTCTGTAATCTAAAGTAAGATCCGGACTAGAAACAATGTACTGGTTCCGATAGAGATAGACATAAACTATTTTATTGAGCTGGCTGTTAAAATGGAAACTGCCGTCTGTGTCGAATATTCCGTCAAACTGTTTTTGCAAGAGTAATGGCGCATATTTTACTTTTGTGGTATCAGATAAATTTAAAGTTCCCATTAGGCTTTCCCCTCTTTTTGGTTTCATATAGCGAATAGCCATGTTCACGGAGTCTATCGGTTCTAAGTGCGAAAAATAATAACCGCTATTTATTCGTAAAGAAGCCGTCCAGGTTTTAGTATTGCCTTTGAATATATAAGGCACGATACCTTCAAAAACATAAAAGTTCTGTTCAAGTATTCTTATTTGCGGTGAGCGAAATTCAAGGCGTTGCTGCTTTAATTTTATATGATGAATTTTTCTGATCTTTAATGTGGAATCAAGCTCCATTATCTGCAATGGTGCCGTGTAATTGCCAAGATATATTTTACCATTATTGCTCCCTGCAAAATAGTAGGAATTAAACCTCAAGTCTGCCTGATGTATTTCCTGCGCAACATGCTGTGGAAATCTTCTTATAAACTTATTTTTATAATGAATCATATGCTCCGAGAGAGTAAAGAACAAAATCATAATCCCAACCCCCAGGACAGTGCAAATCAACAGCAGGATAATTTTTAATTTATATTTCATGATTTCCAGATTTGTTGCTTATTACATTGCTTTTTATGGGGATAAATAAAATACCTATTATAGCTAATATGATAAAACACATATTAAAAATCAAATGTTCTTTCCATGTCATTTTCTCGAGTATTCCACCACATGAACATGGGACAAAAGCGCTATAATTCAAAATGATATAAATGTAGGCTGTAAACATTATCATGAGCAGATAGCAAGCGTAAAGACCCAATAACCTAAAATGTCTTAGAAGTAATGAAGCTGCTATAATAATTTCTAAAATAGGCACAGTTATGGAAATCCAGTTGGCTACAGCGCTCAATAATGGGGATTGACCTAATTGTATTTTAAAATTTTCAAAATCAAATAATTTACTGGTCGCAGCATATAAAAACAGCAAAACAAAAAGCAGGCAAATTATATCAACTACAATGTTTTTAAAAGATACTGATGTTTTCATATTTTTCTCTTTTATCTTTTAGTGGGCCATAATTAAAAATCACATTCAAACAAATCAAATAGATTTACCATCAATGTTTTATTCATTAACTACCATCACTTTATAAGCATTTTAAAAGAGCCAAATTAGAACAATACCGCCACAGCATTGTTATAAAAAACGATCCAAAATTTATAAAAAACGATCCATTTTACTACTTTCCAAAAAGCAACGGCAGAAAAATATTGACCTATTATATAATTGGAGAAACATATCACAAATTGCAGATTTGAAACACCTCAAAATGCATTTGCGTACTGAAACAAAACATTATACTTTTGTATAAGTTTAGAGAACTCTCTGGCAACAATTTCACATTGAAATGCCACAAAAGGAAAAGCGATCATATTTAGATCGCTTTTTTTATTATTTATTACTCCTTGATTCATATGAATTATTTACAACTCACTTTCAAAATAATCCAGAAAACTACTATCAAAAATATTGTTGTCATTTTCGAGAAGTTCATGCAAATCAATTTTAATATTTTTATAATCAATTAACTCATAAAATACATATAACTTCTCTGTACGTTTAGGACAAATAGTTTTCCCAGCCCATCTACTGAGTTTAATTTTTATGCTTGCATTACAGTTGGGACAAGTATGATATTCACTCCTCATAAACTTATAAAATATATTAATGAGAAAGCAATATAATAATTTAAAGCCTTTTCACAATATGTCGTAACATTTTCGTGTCGATAGCAAAGTCATCACTATTACTAACATTATTTCCAATTCCGAATACTTTAAGTAGCTCTGAATTATAGTAACATTATTTTTTATAAATTCAGTAAAATATAAATTTACCTGCTAAAAATATCTCTAAACTGATATAATAATCTTTCATTCAATCTTAAATCTTCAGTAATAATTTCGGCAGTTCCTGACATTTCCTGCTGAAAGAGAATTGTTTTATGATAGGACGTTTCCAGTTTTTTAGGCAAAGAAACATCTATCAATAAATTACCATCCTTGTCTGGTGTTAACGAAATATTACTTATTTCCCCTGTTAACAAGCCAAATTGGCTGTCAGGAAAATTTGTTAATCTAATATTAACTTCTTGACCAACTCTAATCTTACCAGAATTTAAAGCCGGTGCTTTTAATTTCCCAATATAGCCTTTTTCTAAAATTGGAATTATTGAAAAAATAGTTTCACCACTTGTAATGGTTTGATTGGCGGTCCAAATTTGTAAAAAAGATACCTTGCCATTAACGGATGATTTCAATACGTACGCTAATTCCCAATCTTTTATAACCTTTTTCAATTGATAAAAAGCCTGTGTTTTCGCACTTTTTAAATTTATTTCCTCCTTAGTTCCGCTAATTTTTGTGTTTTTATTATTCTTAAAATTATCATTTAAAGTAGATTTTAATTGAGAGATACTACTCAACAGATTCCGATAACTTTTCTCGGCTTGAATATATCCAAGTTTCTTATTTTCAAAATCCTGAGTTGAAATAATTCCTTTATTAAACAGACTTTCGTATCGATTGAGATCACTTTTTTGCAATTGCAATTCACTTTCATTTAACTTTTTCTGTTGCTGCAAAAGATTTATCCTTGCCATGATTTGAACAGCTTCCACATTTTGTGCATTTCCCTCAATTTGAAAAGGTTTTAAGTCTGTATTTAATTCTTCGGCAACATAAGCAGAATGAAAAAGAGAAAAGGCACTTTCTATATCACCTAGCTGTGCATTTTCTAATTTTGCAAAGTTGAAATTACTACCATTAGAATTTTTATCTATTTGATTTTGCAATAAAAATACATCCTTATAATTAGCAGCATTTTGCACAATAGCTAAAGGTGTATTCTGTTTAACGATAGCCTTATCCTTTACCAAAATAGTCTCTATTTTACCGGAAGATTTTGCTACTATTTTTTCCGGCGGAATATTAGTCGTAAGAACAATTTGAGTTGAAACAATATCAGGATACTTGATAATCCATGATAGAATTAATAGAATAATTACAAAACCCAATAAGATTGTATTTCCCCATTTTAATATTGAATCGGGAGGATCAGAAAGTACATCCCTTACTTCTTCACTATATATTTTTAATCCATCATTCTCTTCCACAATATTTTATTTTTTGTTTAATCTCAATTTTTCACTTTTAATAACTAGAATCATTAACTCTAATTTATGGAATATTAACTCCCAAGTTCTAATTGATTTTTAACCAATTCGTAATATTTCCCTTTTAACAATGTTAAATCTTCGTGAGTTCCTTGTTCCACAACTGTTCCATTTTCAAGAACAATAATATTATCGGCATTTTTTACTGTACTTAAACGATGGGCAACAACAATGGCAGTTTTCCCCTTCAAAAAGGAATCCAAATTTCCCATAATAACCTTTTCATTATTAGCATCAAGAGCACTTGTTGCCTCATCAAAGAAAACATAAAGAGGATTTTTATAAACTGCTCTTGCTATCATTATTCTTTGTTCCTGACCTCCGCTTAATCTAATTCCTAATCTTCCTAATTCAGTATTGTATTTGTTTGGTAATTTTTGAACAAAGTCTTCAATATTTGCAACAAATGCTGCATTATATAATTTATCTTTATTAATAATTTCGTTTTGTTCAGATTCTGAGATATTGCCTGCAATAGAATCATTAAACATGAAAGTATCCTGCATTACTGCTCCACAATTTGAACGCCAATAATCATTATTAATGTCCATTAAATCTATTGAGCCGACGGTTATATTCCCTTTAGTAGGCTCATAAAATTTTAATAACAACTTCATTAAAGTTGTTTTACCGCTTCCACTTGCCCCTACAATTGCTGTTGTTTTCCCTTCAGGAATACTGCAATTTAGATTTTTCAGAACGAAGGGAGTCGATTTTCCACCATATCTATACGATAAATCTTTTATTTCAATAGTTTTATTTTTCGATAATTCAGTTACTTTATGAATACTTAAGTCATCCTCATCTTTTTTGCAATGCACTTGTGACAATCGTTCCAAACTTATTTTAGCATCTTGCCAAGTTTGAATAAAAGTCACAAAATTTCCTAACGGTAAATTTAATTGCCCCACAATGTATTGAATTGTCACCATCACTCCAATTGTTAATTCCCCATCAACTACTGCTTTTGCGGAAAGAAAAGTAATTGTAACATTTTTTAATTCATTTATTAATGTGGCCCCAATGGATTGATACTGTGCTAATTTCAAAGTACTTAACGATGTTTTGAAAAGACTGATTTGTGTATACTCCCACTTCCAACGATTCTTCCTTTGTGAATTGTTAATCTTTATTTCTTTGACACCATTAATCATTTCTATCAAATTGGTTTGATTTTGAGACGTTTCATCAAAACGTTTATAATCTAATTCAGCTCTCTTTTTTAAAAAAAAGAAAGTCCAGATTACATAAAAGACAGACGCAACAATAAAAACAAAAAATATTTTCCAGTTATAGTATGCTAAAATAAAATTGAAAACGATAAAAGTAACCATCGAAAATAGCATATTCAAAGTCGAAGATGAAGCAAAATTTTGAATACGTGTATGATCCATGATTCTTTGTAAATGTTCTCCAGTATTCCTAGTGTCAAAGAAGGAAATTGGTAATTTTAACATTTTAAATAAAAAATCAGAAACCATTTTGATATTGAATCTACTTGTAACATGGATTAATATCCATTCTCTGAAGATTGTAACAATCGTTTGAGACAAAATCAAAACTAATTGTGAAATAAGAATCAGATAAATAAAAGGCACATCACGGTGATTTACCCCAATATCTACAACTGACTGCATTAAAAAAGGTAATATAAATTGGATAATAGTACCTACCAATAAACCTACAAATAATTGATAAATCAGTTTTTTATATGGCCTGAAATAAGGAATTAAAAATGAAAATCCTGTATTTTTAGTTTTGTCATTATTAAGATTATAAAATTGAGCATTGGGTTCTAATAATAACACAAAACCATTTCCATCATTAGCATCAGTCCAGCCTTTTTTAAATTCTTGATGTGAATAATTTAATAATCCAATTGCAGGATCAGCGACAAAAATTTTTGCTTTTGAGGTTTTATACACAACTACAAAATGTTTTTGGCGCCAAGGTGTAATAAATGGAACTGGCGCCTCATTGAGCAAACTTTCCAGACTGATGCGCATCCCTAAAGTACGCATTTCAATCGCTTCGGCAGCTTCGGAAATACCTGCCATAGTAACACCTGTTTTTGTAATGCTAGCTTTTTCCCTTAAAAATTCTCTTGAAAACGTTTTACCATAGTGTTTGGCAATCATTCGTAAACAAGTTGGACCACAGTCTCTAGAATCTAATTGTTTGAAAAACGTAAAATCTTTTTTAATCATTTATTTGCTTTCTTTTATCAAAGCCCAAACGCTATCATTAAAATTACTTTTACTGATACCCGTTAATTTTTCCAGCACAGTGAAATAATTTTCATTCCCTCCTTTTTTATTTTTACCACAACATAGAAACTCAATAACAGCAGGAAATCCTTTTTCTTTTTCAATCTTTTCAACCAATAAAGCATTTACTACATAATCTGCCATTAAGTGTTTTTGATTACTTTCTCCAAAATTTATTTTATCCCCATTGTAGGAAGCAAGTGCAAGCCAATCTGTTTTAGGATTTGATGCTACCTTCTCTTTAAAAGTTTTAAGGATTTGCTGCCATGATATTCCCCAACTGCCACCGTATAGATAAGCGCAGCCTTCATCAACTGGTTTATTTATAACATCCGGAGAATAAACATTACGTAGTCTCTCATGCCATAAATCATGCGGGTCAAAACTATTAAAACTAGAGTTTTGAGTACCGCTAACTAGGAGTAAATGCCTGTTCTCATTAGAATTAAAGGTGCTTGAAGTTCGTCCGTTATAATCCAATTTATAATTAACTCCAATATTTTGTAATATATCAGGAAGATCAATACAGCCATACCATTCTATTTGTCCCACTGGAGCGTTTAGCTTTTTATCAAAAAAAGCCACTGATTTCACATATTCTGATGCTACTTTCGTATTTAATTTATTTTTAAAATGAAACGTGCAGTTATCAATTTTTTTGGTTTGCCAAGAAATTGTGTTACGCTTTAATGGAGAAGAAAAATAAAATATATTATCTATTTGTTTTGCTGTAATCTCAAAACTTGCAGCCAAAATAGGAGTATTTTCATTTACCCCCATATAAGAAAGTTGAATTAAAAAATTAGTATCGTCAAGCTGCACTACATTGGTCAAATATCCTTTATAAAAATTTTCATCTTTATATTTTTTGCTCTTTTCTATTCCTTTGATCTCATCGAGTAATAGCGAAGTCTCTAGTAAGTTTTCTTTAAGGATAAAAGTATTTTCTTTATTTGAATTTTCCTTTAAACTCAGAAAACCATTTAAGGATTTTATCAAATGATTTGATAAAATCGTATCTTTTGGTAAATCAACATTACTGGGGATTATTAATTGTTTTGTTTGAGCAATGCTGAAAATTGTCACCAAAAAAAATCCTATTAATGAAAATGACTTTAGTCTCATAATTTATTGTTTTTTTTAAATTTATTTACAAACGATTTAAACTACTATTTACTTCCTCCATTTTTTCTGGTAGGGATAAGTTTCATAAATTGTATTGTCCTCATTTATTGTATATCCTAATTTAGCATCTTCTTTAGCTTCTGTATATATTTTTTTAATCTCTTCCTGACTAGCTCCTAGTCTTGCAAGACAAATAGATTTATAATATTTTGCATCTGAAAAATTAGGATATATTCTTAGGGCTTTATCAAATTGAACAATAGCTTCATCCCACTTTCGTAATTCATATTTTGCAATTCCATTATAAAACAGTGCAGTTGGATGCTCTAAACCTTGTCTATTTTCAAAAATGTCGTCGATATATTCTTTAAAAAGATCTTCTGCTTTTGAATACTCATTAAGTTGCAAATAACACAAACCAATGTAAAACTTATAAGTGTGATCCATAACATAGCCATTCCCAAAATGTTTTATACAATCCTCAAAATCTTGAATAGATTCTTTATAAGTTTTAGCAAACACACACTTAATAAAGGCTCTGTATGATTGCCATCTTTGTGGATCATATTGTACAGCTTTATCGACATACTTCATTCCAACTTCATACTTCCGAATTTTAAAGTAAGGCATCGCTTTTTGTTGCCATAAATAAGCAACAGTGCTGTCTTTTTTTAATCCTTCATTTAGACAATTCTGCCATTCTTCCATTTGATAAGTATAACTGTATTTCTCAGCGCCATTAGTTAAATATTCATCAATTATCACTTCCTGTAGTTTTCTCTTTGCATCGAGTACTTCATCATTTTGTTGGGAGAAGCAAGCAGAAGATATGAGCAATAAGAAAAATGTTATTTTTGTCATTTATTTTTTTTTTAGTTTAGCCAACCATTATTATTGGTTAAAAATATCGAATATGTAAAATTATAAGGTTGATTGTTGTAGTTAAGTCCATTTGTTATAAGTGCCCATTTTTTTAACGAATCAAAATATTTTTCTTTTACCATAGTGTGTATTTCGATTCCTTTAATTGTAAATACATTTTCAATACCATTATAACGACTAATTATCTTGTCGATATATTCTAAATCGGTTTCGCATTTTTTTAAATAGAAACCAATTCTAGCAATGGCCTCTCTTTCCTGTTTTAAATTGAAAGCATTATTTTTTAAACAATTGTCTAAACATGTAAAAATTGCATAATAAGTATAGTGAGCATGATAAACCGTTTCAAAAGTTCTACTTTCAGTTGTATTGTCTAAAATTATTTTGACACTTAGATTTTCGTCAATTTTAAAAAAATCTTTCTTAATATAAATTAATGAGGTTAAAATAATATGTGCTGTTTGGTGGGCAATATCATCTATAAAATATACTTCCTCGTAATCCTCTTGGTAAGCATTAAAAAATGCTATTCCATGAGCAGATATTGCAGCAAAAGAATTTGTGTTTTTCGGGTTAGATTTGAATATAACACAGCATTTACAACATTGTTGAATTAAATCGAATTGTTCTTTTGCATTTTCTCGAATAAGCTGAAATGCATTTGCTAGGAAATAGATCTTTTTTATATATATACTTTCAATAACAATAAGCTCGTGTTCAATTTGCTCATCTTTAGGATTTCTAAAAATATGTTCCAGAAAATTAGCAGAGTGCTTTAAAACTTCTATAGTAGTACCTTTGATATATTCAAGTGATTCGAAAGGTTGTTTTTCATTTTTTTTGTAATACCCTAATTTAGGAATGTATGCGATACCATTTCTATTAAAAGAGTGATTCAATTTAACTTCTTGAGGTGTATTCATAAAATAACCCTGCATGATCTCATTTAAAACATCTGCATCAGAATAATTTTTGTTTTTAGGATTAAAATATGCAAAAAGTAAAGGTTCTAAAAATACATGATCATCATCAAAATCTATTTTTTCTAAGAGAGAAGGATCTTTCTTGTAAAGAAGTATTTTTATTGTATTTATAATTTCATCTTGAATAATTTTCATTAACTCAAAAAGGTTTAAAGGTTGTTAAATATTAAATTGCAATGCAGCCAGAATTCATTATAAATAAAACTTATAAAACCTTGAAAAAGCTCAAGGTTTTATAAGCTGCTTTTAGCTGAATGTATGATTAACCACGTACACTACATCCTTCTGGTTCATCTTCACCTGGATGACATTCCGCTTTTCCACCATTAATTTCATTCATTAATTCTTCTGTCACAACTGCGTTTGCTCTTTCTTTTAGAGCATCAAAACTTAATTTACTCATTTTATTTTATTTTAAAATATACAATTACTTTTGGCATATAAGCCGTGCCAACGGTCGCTTGCAAGCATTTTATTTAAATATTGTTTTTTGAAAACTCTTCGTTTGAAAATAGTTTTCAATTAAATATTTTATTTTAAGATTTCGTGTTTACGACATTTTATAGACGTTATAATCTATACCATATTTATTTTAGATTTTAACGCTAATTACATTTTGTATTTATAAATAATTCACTGTTTAACCAATTGACAATTTCTTTAATTACTTTTTCCCATTGGTCAAATAGGCTATGATCAGAATTTTCGAAAATTAGAAAATTAGATTTATAGCCTTCTTTTTTTGTCTTTTCGTAAAGTTCCTGACTGTTCGATATATCTACTTTATCATCTATATCTCCATGAAGAAATAAAAAACTTTCTTTCTTATATAAAATCGAATCGATCTGAAAAATAGGCGAAACTTTCTTGGCATAATAAATTGAATCTAAAGAATAATTTTTGATTCTGTTTCGATAGACCGTGAACATTTCTTTTCTTCTAGTTTTTAAAATATCACTTGGTCCAGCAATGTTTATGGTCGTTTTAATTTTATTTGTTTTTTTTAAAAGCTGAAAATTTGTTATACCACCACGACTCCAGCCCAATTGTGCAATTTTAGTTGTATCCGCACCCTTAATATCACTAATAATTTTGAACAACGACATAACATCTTCATTGCTCATTCCACCAAAGTCATCAATACCATCACTTCCCGAAGAACCTCTTAATTGTGATCCAATAATTATGTAACCATTACTAGCAATTTTAGATAAAAAATTTATTATAAAATGATCACTTACCATTCCAAAACTTCCATTCCCTCCACGATTGTAAATGACCACTGGATATTTTTTATCTATTCCTTTTGGAGATATTATAAACCCTTTAATTTTTATTCCATCTAATGATTTATAAGTTAAATCATATACATCTATTTTTTGAAGATATTTTTGAATCTTTCGAATCTTATCAAAGTTTTCAGGTGGATACCGATCTGTAATTGTATAATTTTCTGTCTGTTTAACAAGTTGTCCCTTCACAGATAGAGCAATTAATAAAAGTAAAACAGAAAAAACATATTTCATCGTATTAATCCTTTTATTTTTTCTTTTGAATAATTAACTGCAAAATCTTTATACCATAATGAAAGTGTTTCTTCTCCAAGTAAATCGAAAATTAAAGAATATTGCTTCTCAATTAATTCTAAATATGATTTAACATTTTTATCAATATTGTTTTGCCACTCTTCAGATTCAGATTTTGTAGTAGGCTTGTGATGAATAAAATATCCAAATTTATCAAGGCAATATTTCTCATAATCTTTAGTAAATAGAATAAAGTTATGCCACATTTCGTCAATCATTAACATAGAGTTATCAATTAATACCGAAGATTCACATCCAGATTCCATTGTTTTATAACATAACCATAACCATTTCTTCGTTTCTTCAAATAATAAAAGCGATTTCTCTTCTGAAATGTCAAAAATTTTAGTAAACCTAAAAACAACATCACTATTAGTATAATCTAAAGCATTCGTCAATGTACATTCTTTTCTCATTTCTATTTTTTTTAAAAGCTGCTTGAATATTTCAAGCAGCTTCTGTGATTTAATTATTGATATTGAGCCATACAATGGCTAAGACAATTTGAAGGACAATCTCCTACACAGTAACCTGGTCCACATCCTACAAATTTTTTGCCTCCAGCTGTACAGGCTCTTCCTCCAACAATTTCTGATAATTCCTCTTTTTTAATTTCCATCAACTCGCTGATGATTTTTTCTTTTAATTCCATGATTGATTAATTTTTAATAAGCGATCGAAATTTTATAGCGTTATAACCTAACAACTTTTTGAAACAATTTTATTAACCTTTAAAGCATCAAAACTTATTTCATCATTTCCGTCCCTTAATTTATATAATTTTTGACATATAAACCGTGTCATCGGCTTGCTTGCAAGCAGTTTATTTAGATACATTATCTTTCACAATTGGCCACTTGCAAAATAGTATGTAATTAAATCTAATTTTTATTCTAGCTGTTAACTTCATTCAGTTAGATTTACTTTTAAAAATTAAATAAATCGCTGACATTTTTTATTGATGTATTGATTTTATTTTGTCAAAACTAAGTGAGTGAAGCATCAAAATCAAACAATGCTATTCTAGATTCATAAATATCGAGTCTTCTAATTTATAAAAACCGACTCAAAACGACATAACGATCTGTTTAACAAGCAAGTACTAAAAAAATGATTTAGTATATTTCGACGCTTTTTTTTTAAAAAAAACAAGTTCAATAATGAAAATTAAATCTATTTTTATTTATCACGTTATTCTTACACTACCATTAAATGAATATATGCATAAGACCAAAATAAATTTTAGCTTTTTTTCAAATTTTATTGTTCGAACTCCATCATTTTCAATCAATTTTTATAATAAACTGACAAATGAATTAAACAATCAAGATACCCTTATTACGCAAATACTAAACGACAATTATGTTAAAGAAGCGATATTTTTAGCATCTCCCGAATTATATGATGAAGTCCAAAAATGGGTATTGATGAATAATTACCCTAATGATAAAATCAATAAACTAAAAATTGCGCTATTAAAATATTTTATAAGAATGTCAACAAGATGCACGCCTTTTGGTCTTTTCTCTGCGTGCGGTTCTGGGAAATTTGGCAATAATTCCATCTTTAATTTTAATAATGGTCAAAAGTTAAATGGTGGCAATAGTATATTTTATCGAAAAACACGTTTTGATATGCAATTCCTTAATAATTTGGAAGGGGAATTAAGCGCTATTATTAAAAATGAACTGCTTTTTTATCCTAATTCTACGATTTATAAAATTGGTGATTTTTATAGATACATTCAATACCATTTGGCTAGTAATCAACGTAAATATACTCTTGAAGCATTACAAAGGACTCATTATTTAGATTTAGTGATTAACAAGGCTTCTTCTGGTCTAACTAAAAATGATTTGGCATCTCTCTTAATTTGTGATCAAATAAAAAAAGACAAAGCAATTCAATTTATAGAAGAATTAATTTCTCATCAGATATTAGTTAGTGAAATAGAACTAACATTGACTGGTGATGATTTTTTAAATAAGTTAATTAACCTATTGGATGATTCACTTAATTCTAAAGAGTTTTATTTGAAGAAAACAACAAAAGCAAAATTACAGCCTTACAAAACCGATGAAAATGACAAATTCAGGAATTTAAAAAAAATAATAACAGAATTGTTAGAAATCGATAGAATCGAAAATCCCTTTTTTGCTTATAATAAAATCACCCAAGCTATAAAAGATAATAAGATACCCTATGATGAAAAATATTTGTTTCAAACAGATTTGTTTCATAATTCTAATGATTTTCAATTAGATAATACTTATGCATATGACATACTTAAAACGGTTAAATTTTTAAACAAGATCTTTGAAAAACCTAAAAAAACATTATTAGAAGATTTTAAAAATGCATTTATCAAACGTTATGAACGAGAAGCTATACCATTAGTTAAAGCACTTGATTTTGAAACTGGAATTTGTTATGGACAGCAAAATAGAAATTTTGACATCACTCCATTGTTAGACACTTTAAATATCAAACAGTGGAAAAATGAATGTGAGTCAACGGACTTAAGTGAAATAGAAAAAATTCTCCATAATAAATTACAGCACGCTCGCTTAGAAAATAAAAAAGAAATAGAACTCATTTATAACGACTTCGAATCTATTGACTTTTCTCATGAAAATCTGCCATGTACTTTTTCATGTGTTTTTGAAATTGTTCAGGAAAATGAAAAAGAGTGGATTACTATCCAAAGTATTGGAGGATCTAGCGCAGCAAATTTAGCAGCAAGATTCTGTTATGGAAATGAAGGTATCAATAATTTTGCAGATGAAATCACAACATATGAATCGGATCATTACAAAGATAAAATTGTTGCTGAAATAGTGCATTTACCAGAAACAAGGACGGGAAATATACTGCGAAGGCCAAGTTTCAGATCTTATGAAATACCATATTTAGGAAAATCCAGTTTAAATCCTTCTAAACAAATTTCTATTGATGATATTTTGTTAAAAATGGATTCTGACCGTTTAATTTTATGGAGTAAAAAATATGATAAAGAAATTATTCCGCGTTTAACAAATGCACATAATTATTCAAATAATGCTCTGCCAATCTATCATTTTTTATGTGACATGCAGTTTGAAAACTGCAAACCTTCAATAAATTTTAATTGGGGTAATTTGGAAAAACTTTTTGATTATCTACCTAGAGTTACTATTGGTAATTGTATTTTATCTAAAGCAAAATGGATATTTACAAAAGAGGGGCATCCTGATTTTTTTAAAAAGTTAAATCAAAATCATTCAGTATATGACAAAGAAATTTTCAACTTTGTTTCAGATGATCTTACTTTCTGCAATGAATCTTTGCCTCAATATATTTCGTTGATAGAAGGAGATAATACTTTAATTATAAATATGGCAAACAATACCTGTGTTGAAATACTTGTAAAAGCTGTAAAAAATAAATCCGCATTTGTTTTAGAAGAGCACTTATTTCCTTCAAAAACATTGGTTACTAATAAGAATGATTATTTTGCTAATCAATTTATTATTGGATTGAAATGGGATTGAAAAAATCAATTTATTCAGGGGGGGTGCTTTTATATATTGTAAACTTAAAACTAATCAGGCTTTTTTAAAAGCTTGAATTTTGGATGTCCCATCTGCCATAAAGCAAAAGCAAATCCATCTGCAAAGTCATTATAGAGTTGTAGATCAGTACTATCCATCCCGTGTCCTGTATTATAATTTACCGCAAAAAGAATAGGATTATTGGATCCAGTCGATGCTTTTAGTCTCGCTACAAATTTTCCTGAAATCCATGGAGCAACGCGGGCATCATTCATACCTGCAGAAATTAAACAGGCAGGATATTTAATTCCTTTCTTTAAGTGCTGATAAGAATCCATTTCGTAAAGTGCATCAAATTCTTGTTTTATATCTGGATTGCCAAACTCCTTCATACTGTTTTGCCCGTTTGCAATTTCTTTAATTCTTGAAGTATTTAACATACCATTATCACACAACATTACTTTAAATAAGTCAGGTCTTTCGGTTATTGCTCTACCAACTAGAATTCCTCCTGCACTTCCTCCTGATATTGCAATTCGATCATTACTGGTAATTTTTTCTTCAATTAGATATTCAGCTGTCGTAATTAAATCTTTCCAAGAGTTAGGCTTAGTGGATTTACAACCTTCTTTGTGCCAATTATCACCTTTCTCTCCACCTCCTCTGACATGACTCACAACATAAACACCATCATTTAGTACCCAAGAAAGATTTATCGGCTCAAATATTGGAGTAAGAGAAGTGCCATACGCACCATACCCTTCAATGAGAATATTGTTTAATCTATTCTTCTGGAGTTCCTTTTTATAAATTAAAGATACAGGAATCGAAACTCCATCCTCTGAAGGAATTTCAATTTCTTCAACAACAAAATTTTTATACTCTGGATAAGCAATTACTGGAGATAAAGGAGCATCTATGAATTCATTTTTCAAAACATCATAACGATATCTTTGTTTTGGATTAATCCAGCCACTACAACTTATCCACAATTCTGATTGAAATTTATTCTTGACCTGCATAGTTATTCTTCCTGCTTTGATGGGAAGCTCTATCTTTTTAGTTTTATTATCAGAGATAAAATATAAATTCGCTTCAACTCCATTTTTTGTAGTGCTGTAAAACAATCCATCCTTTGAAATAACAAAATCATCAATTGTTTCTTTTTTATTTTCGGGTACAACTACAGTTGCATTTATAATATCAAAGTTTGTAATATTGGATTTAATGATACTGAAATTTGATGCATTTTTAGAAGATAGGCAAAATAGTTCTTGGTTAATAAGGATTTGATCTTTTATATAATTTTCTTTCTTAAATAATGGTTTCCAGTCTATTTTATTACTACTTAATTCTTCAATTTTTGCATAATAACAATCATAATAATTGGAAGCTCCTCCTAAAAAGCCTAATATATATTTATCTTGCTGATTGAATTCACAAATAATTGGAAAATCTTCAGATTTTATATCGATTGTAGGATTACTATTTTTTGAAAATATAATTTTATGATTTATTGGGTTATCACCCAACTTATAAACTACTGATTCTGTATTCAATATATAATTTACATCATTTGAATCAATAACTGGAATATGTTGGTAAATAATTCCTGAATTATCTGGAAGCCATTTTATTCCTCTCAATTCAGCTGGCCAAGCATTTGGAATAATTTCCGGCAGGATTGATTTTGTATCAATATTTAAAAATGCAATCTCTCCAATTTCTTCCCCATTCTTAGACAAACCCAAAGCAATTACTTTATGATCCCATGAAGGCTTTATGTAATTTATAACATATTGGTCTTTGTGCCCAAATTTATAATCTGACGGATCATAAAGCATTATTTCAGGGCCATTTTCAGATCTTTTAAAATATAATTTCCCAACATCTTTCTCTGTTGTTTTTAAATAAAAATAACAATTATCATTAGTTATATTTAATAATGTCACGCTATAAGATTTCCTGTTGTCAATTTCAACTAGTTTTTCAACTATCTCTCTTCTGCCAGATATATTGTCTAAAACATTGCGTGTTGCTACACTATTTTCTCTAAACCATTTTTGAACTAAGGAATCATTAAATTTTTCCACATAACGATATGGATCCTTAATTGTTTTCCCAAAAATGTTTTCAGCAAATTGTTTCTCTGGAAGAGCAACATTCTGTGCATTTAAAAAATTTGCAACAAAGAAAAATTTGATAAGTTGAAAAAATCTAACCTTTGACATTATATATAATTTAATGATAATTGTTAAAAACAAAAAGTGTTGATTATCTTTTTTTACCAGGGTCAGCCGTTATAACTCCACCATCCTCAGGAGGAGCATACCCTCCAGTAACATTTTTTAGATTTTTTAATTCAGCTACTCTAAATTTACTAAGGGACAATTTCTCACTTGTTTCGATTTTTTTTTTCTTCATGACTTTATTGATTTAAAATTAATTATTACAAATATAGAACAGAGCTTATTTAAAGAAAAAAAGACTTATTCTAGATTTATAAATCTAGAGCAACATGACATACAAATAGTGCCATTACAATTAGTTACAAAAAGAAATTATTTGGTTTCTATAATTTTTTTTATAAAAAAAGAGGGCTGAAGTCCTGTATTATTATAAAATGCCTTTGCAAAAGATTCAGTATTACTGAATCCAACCTCTTGGGCTATTGCCTTAATTGTATATTTGCAAAATTTCCTTTCAGTCCTTAGTCTTTTTACCGCGTAAGCAATCCGTAGATCATTTATATATTGGCTAAAATTTTTGTTCTTATGTTGATTTATAACTTTTGACAGATAACTGTTATTGGTTTCAAATCTTGTACTTAAATCACTCAATTTTAAATTGAGTTCTAGATAACCTTGCTCTTTTTCAAAGGTTATTAATTTTTGCAATATTTCTTTGGATACCGATGCTGGCAAATCAAAAGATTTAACATGGTCATTTTTTACAAAATTAATATTCAAATCATAGTCACTTTCTATTTGACGATCACTTATTAAAATTTTAAAACGCGCTTCTGCAAATTCCTTCTGTTTCCGCATTTTATATAAATAAAACAATGTCAAAAGTAGCATAGTAAAAATAACAATTCCAATGGCCATATAGGTCTTTTTTTCGTTCTTTATTTTTGAAATAACATCTTCTTTTTGTTTCAGTAAATGCGGTATATTGTAAACCTGATGCATATTTTCAGATAAAATCACATTATTCTTATTAAGTTTTTCATCAATTTCAATCAGGCGATTTAAAAAGTATAATTGCATATCATGATCTTGCTGTCTCTTTGAGATTGCAATTAGGTTCAAGTAATTTTTTCTTAACAAAGAAGTAAACTCTGTTGTAGTTAATAAGATGGAATCAACTTTTTCGAAGTACACTTTTGATTTAAGATCATCTTTTTTCTCTCGTAAGATATTTTCTCCTTTGTAATAATATCCTACTGCTAAATTTATTTTATCATCTTCTAAAAGATCTATTGATTTATCCAATAAATTGTTACTTAGTACGTATTGCTTCTTTAAATGATATGACACTCCCTTATTAAGCATGAAATATTTATAATAATAATCATCTTTATGCATGCTTTTTAAAAAAAGGTCAGTATAATATAATGCTTTATCAGGTTTATTTAAACGATTATAAATATTCGACAATATCCATGCGGAATAAATATAATATGGCGAATTGCTTTTTTTATTTTTATAATAATTATAATTCTCTAATATCAATGGTAATGCTTCTTCAGGCTTATCCAATTCAATTTTTATTAAACCTATCTGTTGATTTATGAATATTTGTTGTTCGGTATTTCCCGACCTATTAGAGTATTTCTCTGCATTAATAATATTATCTAATGCTTTATTGAAATGACCATTTGTAAAAAAGATTATACTTCTTAATATATAGGCTCTCGCAGGATAAACTAAATTATTTTTATGTTTAGTTAATGCAATAATTGAATCTGTGAAAGTAAATAAAGAATCTTCACTAGAAATATATGCAAGCATGTACATCCCATTTAGCTTTATCATTTCATCATTTTGCAGCTTTGATTTTTTATAATATGTTTTTGCATAAATAGAATGTTTCTTAGTATCCAATAATGAATTATCAAAACCAGCTTGTAAAGTTTTAAAATTCATTTCCTTCAATGAATCAGGAATAGCAAAAAATGTCTTTTTTTGAGAAAAAAGATTTGTCGTAATCATCAATAGAAAAAATAAAAAAGAATTTTTCATTTTTGGAAGATGGCTCTTTTATAATACTGGTTCATGAAAAAGTAGCACAACATTTCATACTGCCTCTGTTTAGATCTAAATGTTCTATTAATATTCATATGAATAAGGGATCTAATTAGTTCTATTTTATTATGTTTTCTTATTTTATCCAAAATTATTTTTACTATTTCTATTTCTTCGTGTTCCATTTTAACGATTCCAACAAGTCCATTTAAATAAGCAGGATCCTGCCCATCTTTAAGAAGGGCTGAAATATCATTTTTATAATTCAAATATAATTGCGACATCCTTTTTGCATTATCTTTATCTATATTATATTCTGATTTAAATTGAAAATAGGTAGCCTCGATAAAAGATTGACATTGATCTAATGTAATTTCAAAGGTTTTAAATAATTCATCCATCATAAAAAGTGATGCAAATATTCGAGTTATTTCATCATATTCTTGATTTCTTGCACCATCAATAAGTGCAACTGTTTTCTTGCTATGGCAATGAAATAGTTTTTCTACTTCAATAATAGTACTTTCACCATACCGCTCTATTTCTCTTTTATATGTTGCTACAATAACATCATATGCAATGTGTTTTTCAATCAATTTAATGAAATAAGAATTTGTCAGACGTAGTATTTTTTGAATGTTTTTACAATTAGTTAAGTGAAAACGGATTCGTAAATGATTCTCTGGATCATTATATCTTGTATAAAACCAATAATCAATTAGCTTTTTCCTAAACAGCTTATTGACAATTAATTGTATTTCTGTACTTAAAACATAGTCAGCTGAATAATTACCACAATATAATTTAAGATAAAGCCATTCTTCACCAATAATAAAAGTTCTTTTTATTTCCTTCACCTTAGCTTGTTTAACAGTATGACTAGATCTATTACTGTAACAGATCCTTAAATTCTTGACTATAATTTTTTTTATCCCTTAAGGATAATACACATAAAAAAACCGTCGAATCAATTTTGACGGCTCCTTGGTAATATTTCTTATATTTTTTGATAACTATTTCAAAAATTTATAATTTCAATCGTAGATGCATTAAATACAGCAAAAATGGCCATATATTTTTGTACCTTAAAGAAGTTTACTACGTAGATATACACGTGTGCTTAGTTTATTTCTAGTTCATTTATTTATAATTATTTACATGATAAAAACACGCAATTTGAGTATTTATTTTGGAACTTCATTATTAATAAAATGTAATTAAAAAGAAAGGTTAAAAAAACATGAATCTTTGTTTTTTTTAATGTCATAAAGAATAAATTATATTAGCTATTATACTTATTTTATTTTTTTTATTACTCATTATTATTTAACAGATGTCTATTACAAAAATTGAATATAAAAAAGACTAAACAAGTAAAAAAAAGACTTTTAAACAGAACAATAAGACTAATATTTATATTACCAAGCAAATTCAATAATAATTAAAAATACTTGGTTATTCTATGAACTTAGCTAATCTTGTCACAAACCATAATAAAAGTTTCCTTTAATATAATATTGCCGTTTGCAGGAATACTCAATAAAAGCTCTAAATCTTGAGTAAAAAAGTTCGACATTTGTTCGGGCGGGGCTACTAGTAAAAATTAAAAGCCTGAGAAATCCAGATTTCTTAGGCTTTTTTGTGATTCGGAAAATCTTGTTTCATTTCAGTTAGTTACATTTCTATTTTGTAAAAACACCTAATCTGAAACACTACCCAAAAAGTTAAGGCGATTTTCTAAAAATATTTCATGAATCTAAGTTTTGTGAAAGTAAAGTCTTTTTTAATATTATAGTATTTTTATTTACATTTGAACTATATTCACATTTAACTATTATAGTAACGATTACTAATTAAAATCGTTAAAATTTACACCGCTAACAACCAAAACCTCGCAAAAAAATTATGAATTTCATAAAACCAAGTCACTATACTTCTGCAAACCTGTATAAAAAAGTGCTATTTCAATTTCTATTATAGAATCTACAATCTTCTTACTCAAAAAACAAATCACACAACAAGTGCAATTTATTTCTATTTCTCAAAAAATAGAATAGAACTATAATGCCTTTTTTTCAAAAAACCACACCCAATTAATGAGACAAACAATTCTATTCTTATGTTGCTTTCTTTTTTTATCAAATACTTTACAGGCACAAAAATCAGGCACAGTTAAAGGATATCTAACAGATACCATAAACAATTCTACTTTAACAAATGCATCAGTCTCTTTGTTAAGAGCTCAAGATTCCATTTTACTAAAATTTACCCGAGCCAAAGAAAATGGTTATTTTGAGTTGAATAATATTAAAGCCGGTAAATTTATTATACTGGTTTCTTATCCCAAATATGCTGATTTTGTAGATCAATTTTCTGTTGATTCCACAAAGTTAATCAAAGATTATGGTAAAATTAATTTGGCTGATAAAGGAAGATTACTATCCGAAATAATTATAAAAGGCAATAGAGCCGCCATGAAAATCAAAGGAGATACGTTAGAATTTGATCCAAAAGCATTTAAAATAGAACCTAATGCAAAAGTGGAAGATCTGATAAAACAATTCCCAGGAATACAAATTGATAAGGATGGAAAAATTACCGCTCAAGGCGAAACTGTAACCAAAGTTTTGGTTGATGGTGAAGAATTTTTTGGTGATGATCCCACTTTAGTTACAAAAAATCTACGTGCGGACATGGTTGATAAAGTACAATTGTACGACAAAAAAAGTGATCAAGCCGCTTTTACAGGAATTGATGATGGTCAGAAAACCAAAACTCTAAATGTTAAACTTAAAGAAGACAAAAAAAATGGTCATTTCGGGAAAGTAGAACTCGGAGGAGGAACTGATAATTTTTACAAAGGTCAAGCCATGTTTAATAAGTTTTGGGATAAGAAAAAATTAGCAGCTTATGGCATTTTAGGCAACACAGGACAAGTTGGATTAGGATGGGGAGATAAAGATAAATATGGCCAAAGCGGTTATCAAGTAAGTGATGACGGCGGTATTAATTTTTCAAACAATGGAAATGATGAATTTGAAAGTTGGGATGGACAATTTAATGGTGAAGGAATTCCAGTAGCTCAAACTGGCGGAATACATTTTGACAATAAATGGAACAACGATAAAGAATCTATCAATGTAAATTATAAAATTGGCGATATCAAACTTTCAGGAAATCGCAATGATATTAACCAGCAAAATTTAAGTTCCAGCAGCATTTATAATACTTCAGACAAAAATTTTGAGAAAAACATGACTAAAAATAAACTTGATCTGGCTTATGAAATTAAAATTGATACTACTTTAACTTTAAAATTAAATGTAGATGGATTATTTAAAAATAGTAATTCAAGTGAAGCAGAAATGCGAAAAGGTACTGACGAACAAGGTAACCAATTGAATAATTTGAAACAGACAACTACAAACGATGTTGATGATAAAATATTTAATATAAATACTTTATTAACCAAAAGACTTAAAAAAACGGGCCGAACATTATCTCTTAATTTAAGCCAATCAAGTACAGATAGCAAAAGTGATGGTTATTTAAATTCCAGAGCTGAATTTTTTACAACATCCGTAATTAGTCCAGATAGTACCAAAGTAGTCGATCAAAACAAAGTCAATAATATTAGCAATACAGCTTTTAAATCAAATTTAATCTATACCGAACCGTTATCCAAAAGTCTATCTGTAATTCTTAATTATGGCTTCAATATAAGTAACGGAAAAGCTGATCGTAAGTCTTTTAATCAATCTCCAAATGGCGATTATAATGTTTTGGATTCCATCTTTAGTAATAATTATGAATTAGACCAAACGATAAACCAACTTGGAGCGATTTTTAATTACAAAAAAAATAAAACTGTTTTTTCTTTTGGTTCTAAATTTAGTGGTGTAAACTTTAAACAATATGATGTTTATACAGATAGTTCTTTTAAGCAAAAATTTGTCAACTACATGCCTCAGATAAACTATCAATATAATTTTAAACAAAGAGAATCACTGCGTTTGTCGTATAACGGAAACACCGATCAGCCAACATTAGAACAAATACAACCGATACGAAATAATCAAAACCAATTAAATACGATTTTGGGTAATCCAAATTTAGATCCTTCTTTTAGAAATAATTTTAGAGGAAGTTATTATTCGTATAAAGTACTTAGCAATCAATATTTTTCGGTTAATGGATCGTATAATTTTACGCTAAATCCAATAATAAGTAATGTGGTTACAAATGATAGAGGGGAAAGTATTTCTCAATTTGTAAACCTAAAAAACAAAGTTACAACAAGTTATTATTTGAATAGTAATTTTGGCAAAACAATCAAAGCCATAGACATGAGAGCAGGAATTGGTTTAAGCGCCAACAAAAATTTAAACTATAATTACATCAATACAAAACTGAATCAAACTAAAAATTCAATTTATTCCTTTAATTTAAACTTATCAAAGAATAAAGAAAAAAAATATAATTTTAATACTAGCTTCGGACCTACTTACAACGTTGCTAATGCAAGCATCAATGAAAATAGTGATAGTAATGGTTGGGGTTTTAATGGAGATTTCTGGACCAGTATACAACTACCTTTCAAACTAGAAATTAGCACAGATGGTAATTATCAATATAATGGAAAAACGCAAGTGATTCAGGAAACTTTTGAACGTTTTATTTGGAATGCATCTATCACCAAAAAATTCTTAAAATCAGATAATTTAAAAGTTTCTATAACGGGAAGAGATCTTTTGAACCAAAATGTAGGATTTAATCGTTCTGCATTCAATGGAAATATCAACCAAAGTACTTATACGACTATCCAAAGATATTTTATGTTCTCTGTAAGCTGGGATTTCAGCAAAATGGGCGGAGGAGAAATTAAACAAAACTAAAACCATGAAAACAATAATAAATCGCATCTTAATTTTAATAATTGTATTGACAAGCTGCAATACTTTTGCACAAAATGATCACTTTGTACAAAATGGCGTAATCGAATTTGAGAAAAAATCGAATATGTATGCTTTGATTACAAAAAAAATAAAAGGAGAAACTAATAGTTATTATCAAGCTGCTTTTGAAAGTTATAAAAAAACCAATCCACAATTTAAAACTACAAAAAGCATTCTCAGTTTTTCAAAAAACAAGAGTATATACAAATGGGATGAAACAAATCAATCAGCAAGCAACAGTTGGATTGCTGACGATGCAATGGCTAATTTAAAAAATGTTATCGCCACAGATCTAGATACCCAAACCAGCATTACCCAAAAAAACGTTTATGACGATTTATATTTAGTTAAAGACAGTTTACGTAAAATTGACTGGAAAATTACCGATGAAACCAGAGAAATTGCCGGCTATGAATGCCGCAGAGCAAATGCTATAGTTCTCGATTCTGTTTATGTTGTTGCCTATTACACTATTCAAATTCCATTTGCCGGTGGCCCTGAATCTTTTACAGGATTACCCGGAACAATTTTAGGCTTGGCCCTGCCACATGAAAATATGACATGGTTTGCTACAAAAGTTACAGAAATTCCAGTTTCTGACAAAGATTTAGCTCCACCAATTAAAGGTAAACCTACTGACAATAAAGGACTAAACAAAATACTTTTGGATGCTTTGAAAGACTGGGGAAAATGGGCAAAAAAAACATTACAAGCCTATTCCCTGTAACAAGCTATTGGAACTTATTTCTTATACAAAACTAATCTAAATGATTCCTGAGATTTCCGGAATATATCAATGGAGCCAGTAATAGTATAGAAGTCACAGAATTGCATTTATCAAAATAAATATAAATGGAAGGGATACCTTTGCCACAAAAAGTTAAGGCTGTTTATTTTATGTTTTTATCAAAAAGAATTATTTAAATTTGATTTCAAACTAGAACTATAGTACTCATTTAAAACAAATTGTCATAATTATAAATTGATGTTTTTAATTTCGTGGCAACATCGTGGCGCACTAGGTAGAAAAAAAATAAAATGCAGGAAATATGCGGGTTTCAAGCTTAAGGTTCGAATCCTGCTCTCCCTACAAAAGGGTAAAAGAAGTGAAAAAGGTAAATTTATCAAACTTTTCAAAAACCCATGAAAAACGTGGTAAAACCTGCAAATCCTAAGATTCGCAGGTTTTTTTGCATTTAAAGCAGTTTTCAAAATTTGTAAAAACACTCAAAAGTTTTGTGGCAAAATCGTGGCAGATTTGGGTGTCAGCAAAAACCCGTTTACTATTACCTAATATTACCATCAATTTTTTTTCTACATTTATGGGAAATATATGATAATTTTCTAGTAACGCTTCTCTATATGAAATATACCGTACTACTTCTATTACTCGCATTTTATACCGCCGCTTTTGGGCAAAAAGAGAAAAAATATTTAGCTCATGTCAGTCTTGACGGCAAACATGGGTTTATTGATGCCTCAGGACATGAGGTGATTCCGCTTATTTATGATGCAGTCGGTTCATGGAGTAATAACCTTGTACCTGTAAATATTGGAAAATACACACCTGAAGTTGGATTACCTGTCGTAGCTCCGGGTCCTGCCGGAGTAGAAATTAACAATACTACCGAACCTAAGATTGTTTTGATAGATATAAAAGATAAAAAAGGTAAATGGGGCTATTGCGATATTTCGGGTAAAATAGTAATTCCACTTCAATATACAAACACAACTTTCTTTGACGAAGGAATGGCCGGGGTAGAAATCAATGGTAAATGGGGTTTTATAAATACTCAGGGAGAAATAGTTGTTCAGCCAATATATGATACTATTGGATCTTTTTCGCAGGGTCGTGCCATAGTAGCAAAAAATAATTTATATGGCTATGTCGATTTAAAAGGTGAAGAAGTAATTAAAGTTCAATACACCGGAGCTGATACTTTTACAAACGGGTATGCACTGGTCTTCGAAAAATATGCTTCCAAAAACAATAACAAAACAAATATTGGCAGGCTCATAAATCTAAAAGGAGAAATTGTTACCGATGCTAAATACGACATAGATCTTGTTTTTTCGAATGGCTTGGCAACCTATTCGTTAGCTGATACAAAATATGAAGGTAACTTTATACTTGGACTTATAAATACGAAGGGACAAATTGTGACACAGCCAATTTATAGAGAAATTTTAGACTTTAGCGACGGTCTCGCCAGAGTTATGGTTTACAAACTCGATAAAGTTTACAATGAGTATAATCCAAATTTTGGTTTTATAGACATTACAGGAAAAGAAATCATAAAGCCTGTTTATGCCAAGGCAGAGCCTTTTAGTTATGGAAAGACTGTAATAGCGAGATTTGATGACAAAGAAGATGGAAATCTGGACCATGCTCTGATTAACACCAAAGGCGTATTTGTACTCGGATTTAATTGGTGGCAATTAACCCTTTTGGACAATAATTATCTTTTGGCAAGCATTAAAAACAAATATGAAACAATAATGATAAATACTCAGGGAAAAAAGATTATGTCTTTTGAAGATAAGGGAATTGTCGCCTTGGGTAATGATTTGTATGTCATAACAAATATAAATGATGAGCCAATAGCTTTTATTGGTTCTCAGGAAAAAATACCTTTTGATTTTAGCCAAAACAAAAATAGAAAATTCACATCGTATCAATTTGGTCTTATCCACTTTCATAATTTCAGCCGCAATTACGAAGATTCCCGTACTATAAAACAAGGGCTTATGAATTTAAAAGGCAAGGTAGTTATTGAACCAAAATATGATGACATATCAGATTTTGTTCCAACGGGAAGTATTGAATAAAAAATATAGCCCTTTCAACTTAACAGATTCAGCTGAATACAATTACATTGTGTACAAAGCCAGGTTTTTTTGTATCATTTATCTATTTGTCATAAATGATCTAATAAGATTTAGCACTTCATCAAAATTTGTTTCTAATGCCATGTGCCCACCTTCTAAAATATGAGTTTTAGCTTTATATAAATCTTTTTTATAGCAATATGCTTCCGCAACATCAAAGTAGACATCATATTTACCCCAAATAATAAGCGCGGGCGGTTGATATTTGCGAAAATATTCCTGAAAACCCGGGAACATTTCAAAATTTGTTTCATAAGTGCAGTTTAGTTTATACTGCATATTTAGGTTTCCTGGTCTGCTCATTCGTTCCCAGTCTATAATCCAGGATTCAGGACTGATGTTTTGGTGTAATCTTTCAGGTACGCCCAAAAAATATTGTGCCTTAGTTCCTTCTTCACTCAAAAACGCATACAACTTCTTTTTCTTTTCCTTGGAAGGCTTTTTCCAATAATCTTTCATTTCGTCCCACTGAGGCCCCAAACCTTCATAATAGTTATTGCCATTTTGAATAATTATTGCATCAATTTTATCAGGGTTTTTCAAACAGATTCGCATACCGATATAACTTCCATAATCATGAAGATAGATCGTGAAGGATTTAAGATTGATTGCTTTCGTGAATTTATCGATATGAAAAGCAATATTTTCAAACGAATATTCAAAGTCTTTAATAGAAGGAAAATCACTGAAACCAAAACCTGGATAGTCAGGTGCGACAAGATGAAATTTGTCGGAAAGTGCAGTCATTAGGTTTTTAAACATTATTGAAGAGGTCGGAAATCCATGTAACAAAAGAATTGTTGGATTTTCCCTATTACCGGCTTCCCTGTAAAAAATATTTACTCCATCGACTTTTACTGTTTTATTATTAATCTGTCTATCCATACTTTCAATTTTAAGGTATTTGGCGTCAACATTTCGGCGCTGGGTGACTTTTCAACTTCAGAATCGATTATTTTCTATTAAAGATAAAAATTTCCTGCGAAACGTAAATATGATGTTACTAAAAATTCGCAAGCTCACCAAGCCATTTTTAGACTCAGTCTATTTATCAAATAAATCGTAAAAGGGCATAGGGGTAAAATGTAATTCAATTGTATTAGTACTATAAACAACAAAGTGGAATTACATCATTCCTTCTTTACAATCAACATTCAAATTACATAATTCAATCAAAAAAAATCATCATGATCAAAATCATCAATTACTTATTTATTAAGCTGACCCTCTTTGGTGCACAGCCCATTGCACTCGAAAGAATTCATGAAGTCGAGAAAAGTGCTCCAAACTTAATTGTTTATGCACTGCCCATTGTATTACTTTTTACCGTATTAGAATTTGTGATTTTTCATTTCTTAGAACGAAAAGAATATGATAGAAAAGAAACTCTGGGATCTGTACTAATTGGTTTAGGGAATTTAACCGTTAACTTAGTAATGAAAACAGGATTACTTTATGCCGTAGTCGAAATTTATAATATACTGCCCTATCGCATGGAATTTAATTGGTGGAGCTTAATTCCGTGTTTTATATTGTATGATTTTAGTTCTTACTGGACACACCGAATTTCTCACTATTGCCGTTTTTTCTGGGCAACTCATGTCGTGCATCATTCTGCTGAACATTACAATCTTACCGTAAGTTTTAGGCAAAGCTGGTTTCAGTATGCTAAAATTGTCTTTTTTATTCCGTTAATTTTTGCCGGTTTTCATCCCGCGATATTTTTTATTGCAAACCAGCTGAGTGTTTTGTATCAATTTTGGGTACATACCGAAGCTATTGGAAAACTGCATCCCCTTATTGAAAAATATTTTGGAACCCCTTCAAATCATCGTGTACATCACGGAAGTCAGGAAAAATACCTGGATAAAAATTTTGGTGCGGCCTTCATGATTTGGGACCACTTATTTGGTTCCTTCCAATACGAAGAAGAAAAACCGCGTTATGGAATTACCAATTCACTTAAAAGCAAACTCAATCCGCTATACCTCAACATACATGAATTTCAGGATATTATTAAGGATGTAAAAAAAGCAAAAGGTTTTCGAAAAAAGATGTATTACATTTTTGCCAGTCCGGATGTTATTGATAAAAATAAATTAAAAAAAGAAACTGTTCAATCTATTAAATATCCTGTATTATGCCAACAAGTCAAGAAAAACAGCAACAATTTCAACAGCAGCTTTTCAAATACTTTACCCGAAAAGATAATTGTGTAAAAACCATAGAAAATAAAATTATTATTACCGAAGGAACAGATAAAGGATTGTCTTTTACTTATCTCTCAGATCAGAGCTGTATTATTCATTGTTATGAATTTAGCCTGAACACTGACCTCGATATCGACACTACGATTGATCCTTTTATTCAGTTATTGGCCAATCATAATATCGTACACGATCAGCAAAGTCCTTCTTACAATTACTCAAAAAAATAATATTGAATATAAAAAGTATATATCTTTGATTGAATGTCAAAACGTATTAGTGGAGTATAGTAATATAGACCCTGTCAGTTCTATAAAGAACGGAAACGAAGCTGCTTTTGAAAAGGTTTTTAAAACGTATTTTAGAAACCTTCATGCTTTTGCCTATACTTTTATGAAAGATGATGTCATTGCCGAAGAGATTGTACAAAATGTATTTTTTAGGATCTGGGAAAAAAAAGAGCAGCTGCAAATTGATGATTCATTAAAAGCTTATCTCTACAGGTCGGTTCATAATGAAAGTCTCAATCACCTCAAACACCTAAAAATAAAAAACTCTTTTCAACTGCAGTATTCAGGTAATATGGAATCCTCAAATCAAGATGCATCAAACCAAATGATTGCAACTGAACTCGAAAACGATATTCAAAAAGCAATCAGCGAATTGCCGCCGCAATGCCGTACCATTTTTCAGATGAGTCGTTTTGAACAGCTCAAATATCAGCAAATTGCCGATCAATTGAATATTTCTATAAAAACAGTCGAAAACCAAATGGGCAAAGCCCTTAAAGTATTACGATTAAGACTGGTTGAGTATCTTCCTTTCCTATTGCAGTTATTATATTTAATCCGAAGATCATGAGCCAAAACAATATGAATATGAACGATGATTTACTAGTGAAATACCTGGTTGGCGAAACTGATGCAGACGAAAATGCAGCAGTAGAGAATTGGCTTAAAGCCGATGAAAAAAATCTAAACTACTACAATGATTTTAAAAAAATATGGGAAGACAGCCTTTTAATTGTGGCCAAAAATAAAACCATAAATGAAGATGCGGCCTGGAAACGGCTGCAAAATCGCATTCATGAAAAAGAGGTTCGGGTAATAACTCCTAAAAAATCTTCCGGCTATTGGCTGCGTATTGCGGCCTCGATTCTCTTAATTAGCACTTTAGGATGGCTTAGTTATTCTTATTTCGAAAACAAATCGGCTAACACATTAATTCATATATACGCATCAAACACTACACTAAATGATACTTTACCAGATGGTACCACAGTTACTTTAAATAAAAAATCATCTTTATCTTATACCAGCACGTTTAAGGGCAGCACCAGGCCAGTTACTTTAAAAGGTGAAGCTTTTTTTAGTGTTTCTCCAGACAAAACAAAACCTTTTATCATTACAATTAATGATGTTACGATACAAGTCGTAGGAACTTCTTTTAATGTGAAAAATAAAAATGGAAAAACAACCGTAGATGTTGAAACCGGAATTGTAAAAGTGAGTAAAAATAAAGATCAGGTAGAATTAAGACATGGTGAAAAAGTAATCATTGCCGATCAAAAATCGGAATTATTAAAAAGCATCAGCAAAGGCAGATTGTATAATTATTATCGTAACAAGGAATTAGTTTGTGATGAGACACCGTTACAGGAATTAGTTGCGGCACTCAACGAAATATACAATGCCAATATCATCATTAAAAATCCTTCTTTAAAAGAAAAACCATTAACAACTGTATTTAAAGAGCAATCATTAGATCAGGTTTTAGAAGTAATTCACGAAACTTTCAGGATTGAAATTGAACGTAAAAACAACCAAATTCTATTAGAATAATCCCTTTTTTATATGCCCATCCATTCAAAATTTACTTTTGTTCAAGTTTTATTTTTATTTATTTCAAGTACTTTTTTTAGCGCTCATGCCCAATCTGTCTTAGATACCGAAATATCAATAGATGCAGATAAAAAACCATTGGGACATATTTTAGATTTAATGGAGCAAAAAGGAAACTTTAGATTTGCTTATTACAGTAAACTAGTCGTAAAAGATAGTGCCGTTACCATTCATTCTAAGCAATCTACGATAAAAGATGTTTTAGATCAGTTACTAGGCAATAAGTACGAGTATAGAGAATCAAAGGGTTTCATTATTCTGCGTTATGCTCCTTTGGAACTCGCACTTGTGCTTGAAAAAAACAGCGTTGTGAGCGAACATCAGGTTGTAAATGGTTACATTATGGATGTACAAACCAATAAACGGATTGAAAACGCGAGTGTCTACGAAAAGAATTCCTTGCAGTCAACTTTAACAGATAAGGAAGGTTTTTTTGAACTTCGGCTTAAAAATGTATCCGAAACCATTGAACTGACTGTTGTAAAAGAAAACTACAAAAGCATTACCACAATTTTTCTTTCTGAAGTTAAAATTCAAATGGGTTCCAGAAAATCAAACTCAGATTATGTCGATGGTGATTTCTCAGCCGTTGAACGAACAGGAATTGGCCGTTTCTTTATTTCCTCCAAACAAAAAATACAATCACTCAACCTTGGAGGATTTATTTCTGAAGTTCCTGTACAAGCTTCTTTAATTCCGGGTTTAAGCACGCGCGGCATGATGAATTCACAACTAAACAGTAGTTTCTCTTTAAACTTATTAGGAGGATATACCGGCGGAGTTAGCGGTTTAGAAATGGCTGGTCTATACAATATAAATCGTATGAATGTCAATGCATTACAAATGGCCGGTATATTCAACATCGTGGGAGGGTCTGTAAATGGGGTTCAGTTAGCCGGAATTTATAACAATGTATTTGGCGATCTGAATGGACTGCAAATGAGCGGTATTCATAATAGTGTGAAGGGCTCGCAAAATGGTTTACAGATCACTGGTATTTATAACAGTGTACAAAAAAATTCTAAAGGCATGCAAATGGCCAGTATTCTTAATACTGTAAAGGGTTCTCAAAACGGATTGCAGATTTCAGCTATTTATAATGCAGGAAACGAAACCGTGCACGGTGCCCAAATAACAGGAATCTTAAATTATGCCAAAGAACTACATGGAATCCAGTTTGGATTAATCAATATTACCGATTCGCCATCTGGATACAGCTTTGGATTATTAAATTTCAAAAAGAATGGATATCAAAAGATTAGTATCACAAGTAATGAAATTTCCGATCTGAATCTTGCTGTAAAAACCGGAGATAATAAACTCTATACTATTTTGATGGCAGGAAGAAGTGAACGAAATAACGAAGAAAAACTATTTTCTTTTGGTGTCGGATTAGGCAAGAATATCCTTTTAGGAAAACGTTTTACTTATAACCCTGAAATCAGTACGCAATATCTTTATTTAGGAAATTGGGACCGCTATAACTTTTTATATAAATTCGATTCTCCTTTTACCTTTCGCATTTTCAAAGGTATTACAGTATCTGCCGGACCTTCTTTCAATATCTATTCATCTGAAACAAGAGATAAAAGCACTCCGGATAATAACACCTCAACTTTTGTTCAGGATCGAACCAAACGCTACAATGTAATGAAAGATAACAGCAAAGGCTTAACTGGATGGGTTGGGTGGAGTTTTGGGCTAACTCTTTTTTAAAGTCTAATTTCGTATGTAAAAAGCCCCTGTTTTTTAAAAAAAACAGGGGCTTCATTGCATTTTATTGTGAAAAAAATTAACGCCAGCCCAGCTCTGGAGCAATATATTTTAGTATAGCTGACAGTATATGTACATTGTAGTCAACTCCCAATGTGTTAGGTATAGTCAGCAGTAGTGTGTCGGCTTCCTGAATAGCTTCATCCTGTGCCAGCTCTTTTATGAGTTTATCCGGCTCAGCTGCATAACTTTTTCCGAATATTGCCCTTTTATCTCTTTCTATATTACCAAAACTATCTGCTCCCCTACCTTGATCTCCAAAGTAGTATTTGTCCTGATCATTGACCAGTGCAAAAATAGAACGGCTAACTGAAACCCGTGCTTCGTGTTTATGTCCAGCTTTTTTCCAGGCTTCCTTATATAACCTTATCTGTTCAGCTTGCTGGATATGGAAAGGTTTACCATTTTCGTCATACTTCAGGGTAGAACTTTGCAGATGCATTCCATTTTCAGCTGCCCAAACAGCAGTAGCATTTGATGCCGCACCCCACCAAATCCTTTCTCGCAATCCTTCTGAATGTGGCTCCAGACGCAACAAGCCCGGCGGATTTGGAAACATGGGATATGGGTTTGGCTCCGCAAATCCCTCACCTTTTAGCTTATCCAAAAATTCCAAAGCTTTTTTGCGTCCCATATCGGCATCTGTTTCACCTTCCATAGGTTCATAACCGAAATCGCGCCAGCCGTCGATGACCTGTTCCGGCGATCCCCTGCTGATTCCTAACTGTAAACGTCCTCCTGAAATTAAGTCCGCAGCACCGGCATCTTCTACCATATACAGAGGGTTCTCATATCTCATATCGATTACCCCTGTCCCAATCTCTATTTTGCTCGTTTTAGCACCAATGGCAGAAAGTAAAGGAAAAGGTGATGCAAGCTGTGTTGCAAAATGATGGACACGGAAATAAGCGCCATCCAAACCAATTTCCTCTGCAGCAACAGCCAGATCGATGGACTGAAGTAGTGTATCGCCAGCCGTACGAGTTTGATAGGAAGGATGATTGGCCCAATGCCCAAACGATAAAAATCCTATTTTCTTCATAGATAGCATTATTATTAGTTATAATTCCAAATTTACGCATCATTATTGAGTAAGTCTACAATCTTTGCATAGAAAGTGATTATCATTTCCTGTGTAAACCTCGCAAAACTAATCGAGCCTAATTAAGGAATCTATTTACCTATCCGTTAATTTTATTTTAATCCAGATTTTGTTTTTGCCTTTTTACTTATTTATTTGTATTTTTTCTACCTAATAAAATACATATCAATGAAAAAGTTTTCAAACGAACTTAACCATATCATAGAATTATACAACACCCTTGATTTTTCAAATGAAGATGATTTGTTGCCCTCTATTGAAAACAAAAACACCTGCGAAAATATTCTGGCAATAATTCAATCAATATTAAATAAAGAGCCAAATCATTCTGAAGCATTATTATGGCGTATCAGAATAAATAATAACCCCGTTTTTGATAATATATCTGCCATACAAGATGATTGCAGTCTTATACTAAATACGAGTAGCGATATAACCGGCAGACTTCAGGCATATGATTGGTTGATTTTTATTTACCTGGAAAAATTATCGCTAAATGATCTTGCTATTGAAACCCTGCAGGATAAACTAATTGATATAGGCTGCATAAAAGATAACTGCTCTTTACAAGACCATGCCTTTGGCGATACTTATTACCAATTGGCTTGTCTCTATCAGGAAAAAGGAGATGAAACCGAAGCGATAGATTATTATCTCAAATCGTTTAAACATGCACCAAAAATGACATCCAGAAATTTTGATGGTGGGTTGCTTTTGCTTGAATTAGAAAGATTTGACGAGGCAGAACAATTATTGTCAGAGCATTTTGAATTAGCGGAACCTATTGAATGTAAAGACTATGCAGAAAAGATAGAGATATTATTTAACGAAGGAAAATTAAATAAACATTGGAATTTGTTTAATTTATTTTATCCCACAGCATTTGATATGCCGACAGAATTTGGATATAAAAACCGTAATGAATTTGTGGAGAAATATTTGCCCTTTATTATTAAGGAAACTGAAAAAAATCCAACAAATGCTATAGCCTGGAGGATGTTAAGTAATAACTATTACTTTAATGATAAGAATGCAAAAAAAGGTTTCGATAACTTGACCAAATATTATGAAATAGTTCAGCAGGTAAAAGATTCAGCGATTGAAAGATATTATGATACTGCTGAAAACTTAAATATTGATTTACGAAGTATCGATTTTCCAATTTATCCCGATGGTGCAATTTGCTATCATATACTAACTACTTATCTGGAAAAAGGCAATGAGGCACAGGGTATAAACGATCATTTTTCGGCCCAGATGTATTATGAAACAGCAAAAAAATATGGCTTAGCCGGCTATCAGGCATTTGATACTTACTTTAATAGTGATAAGGGGTTATCGATTAACAATGATCCACACACTTTTGCAATGCTTTGCAATAATTTGGGTATTGTAATTAAACAAGTATCATGGTATCAGCATAAAAGCTATCTTAATGAGGAGTGCAAATTTGCTTCAGAAATACATTGGCAAGGTTACCAGATTTCTCCTTTTTGGGAAAACTTAGAAAATGGAATGGAAATTTCATGGAGAAACGAAAATGCCCTGGATCTTGAGAAATTCTCTCTGGAAGTACTTTCCAATTTCGATTATTACAAAAATATACTGGAAGCTGAAAAATGGTATCAGGTGATGTTTTACCTTATAACTGCTTATCGTCAATTGGAAAAGTATGAACAGGCAAAAGAAATTTATGAGCGCACCATCCAAAAATTTGAAGAAAGCAGAGATGAACATAAAACAATAGTAAGTATAGTTCTGGATACAGCTATTGTATACTTCAATTTTTTGATGGCTATAGGTCTGCACGATCAAAGCATAAGCTATGTAAGTAATTTATTTAGTAATCCGACTTATCAAAAAATACAAAGCGAAAAAGCAGAGATTTTTAATTACTATTTTATGGCTCATGCTCACTTGGGTCTAAATGATAAAAATGAAGCTCAAAAGTATTTTAAACTAATTACCGGGAAATTTGCAAACACGCAGTTAAGTTATATACGCGATGTAGTTAACGATGCTAAAAGTAATTTGAATATTATAAATGCAGGACAAAACTTCGATGAAATAATTGTTTCGCTCTATAGAACTGAACCTGCGAGACTTTTTGATTATCCTTTAAAAGCAAAAGAAGAAAACGCTAAATATTTAAAGCAGATTTTAAATTTAGTAACCAACCATGAAATGCCTTCGTCGTCTGCATGGGTGGAGAAAGATATGTATATTGGTTTTGAGTTTAGAGAAAAACGAACTGAAACAGAGGAAATTTACGATTCGTTTTTTTACATCCATTTAAAATCTGAAGACTTGGGTATAAGGTATGAACTTGTAGAATGGGAAGATGTAGAAAGTGGATTTTTAGGTTTATCAAAAAAAATAGTGCAGCGCAGTACTTTTTATGTTTCTTTCTATACAGATTATAACTCGAATATATCGGATACACGAACGGAATTTGAAATGGCATCAGAATACCTGCAGCAAAAGGCTCAATATTTATGGAAAGAATGGATAAATAAACTACATTATTATGAAGTCAGTCCTAAATAGGTTTCATGAAGGTATAGAAGAGTTTTGGATCACTTTAGACAGACCGTTGACCAAATGAAAATCTTCTATAAAATTAAAGGAAACTAAAAACAAAACCAGTAATTTTGATGCAATTACTGTTCGCTATATAATACTTCTTTTTTGGCAAAAAAAGAACGTTGCAAACAAAGGAAGACGAATTTTGGAGCAAATAATACAGTTAAGATAAATTTTTAAATTCAAGAGGCTGTTTCCGGGTAGGGAAACAACCTCTTTTCTTGTTTAATATAACCATTCAAAGAATAATAAACGGAAATGCCGAACACCGTTTTACAAAGTAGGCAGATTTAATTAAATAAAAGAAATGGACAATCAACTTAAATCAGTCGTAATGCTGTGCACAGCAATACTATTGGTTTCTTGTAACAACGGAACAAAAACAGAAAAATCAAATTCAATTTCTACTCCAAGAGAAGATTTAAAGCCTGTAGTTTCTCATGTAATGACCAAAGAAGAGCAAACCAGACTTACACCTGATGCTATCTTACAGGAATTTATAGAAGGAAACAAACGTTTTCAAAGTGGTACCACTACAGTGCGCGACCATAGTAAACAAGCCAGAAAATCAGCACCGGGACAGTTTCCAAAAGCAGTTGTATTAAGTTGTGTAGACAGCCGTGTACCAGTCGAGGATGTGTTTGACCAGGGTCTTGGAGATATTTTTGTGGGACGAGTAGCAGGAAATTTTGTAAACGAAGATTTATTAGGCAGTATGGAATTTGCTTGTAAGGTGTCAGGCGCAAAATTGGTTTTAGTAATGGGACATCAGCACTGCGGAGCTATAAAAGGTGCAATTGATGATGTAAAATTGGGCAATATTACAGCCATGCTTTCAAAAATAAAACCTGCTGTAGCAATGAGCCAGGATTTTATAGGTAAAAAACTTTCGAAAAATGATGACTTTGTAAAATACGTTTCCGAAAACAATGTACACTATGCTATTAGTCAAATCCGTGAAAAGAGTCCTATTCTTAAAGAGATGGAAGATAAAGGTGAGATAAAAATTGTAGGTGTCTTTTATAATTTAACAGACGGAACACTTGAATTTTTAAAATAATGAACATGAAAAATTATGTATTGACCCTCATTTTTTTAATTGGCGGTTTACAATCAGTAATCGGGCAAAATAACCGTATTAATACAAACAACAGTATTGGATGGTATAACTTTTTTGGAACATTCAAAATCTCAGAAAAATTTGGAATACATACCGAATACCAATGGCGTAGAAATGAAATGATTACCGAGTGGCAGCAAAGTTTATTAAGGGTTGGATTAAACTATAACTTAAATTCAAGGGTATTATTCCGGGTTGGTTATGGCTGGATTGAAACCTATCCTTATGGAGAAATACCCCTAAATGGCATGGGCAGAGATTTCACAGAACATAGAATTTTTGAAATGGTACAGCTGAATCATAAAGAAGGAATCGTTGACTTTTCGCATAGATTTATGTTAGAACAAAGATTTGTAGGCCGTTACAGTTCAATAAATGAGACCACAGAAGACGAATTTCCGTTATTAAACCGAATTCGATATATGATAAGAGTTCAGGTGCCTTTAAAAGGAAATGAGATAAAAGACAAAACACCCTATTTAGCTTTCTATGACGAAATTTTTATTGGATTTGGAAAAAATGTAAATATGAACGTTTTTGATCAAAACAGAATTGGAATTTTAGTAGGCTACAGGTTTAATAAAAATTTAAGAATTGAAGGGGGTTACCTAAATCAAACCGTACAGTTTGGAAGACAAATAGACGGACAAAATGTTTTTCAAAACAATAATGGAGTAATATTGAATACCAATTTAAATTTTGACCTGACCAAAACAAACAAATAAAACTAACACAAATAGTATAGTTTGATGTTAGAATCTTTTCAGTTCATAAGAAAACAAAAAAGCCTGCACAATATTCGTTTTGCAGGCTTTTTGTTTCCATTTTTTGTTTCCATAGCTATTTAAGAGTTCTTTTGGTTTAAAATATCAACATAATGAACATTTGTCATTATACCGAGAATATTACCAAATGGGTCAACTACAGAAGCTGTTACAAATGTTCCTTTTCCCTGGCTATGATCTGTAATGGGTTGATACGGGGATGCCCCCATTTCAATTAATCTGTCAAGTGTAGCTTTTAAATCGTCAACGTGCCAATGGGCAATAGCTCCCGATGGTTTTGTTGAATAACCTTCCGGTGCATAGCTACTATCAATTATTCCTAATTCTTGTTGGTAGTCGCCAATACGAAATTCGGTGTATCCAGGCACATTAAAGTACGGTTCAATACCTAAAAATTCACTGTACCATTTTTTAGCACCTTCATGGTCTGTTGCATAAAAGTTAACTGTTGCTAAACCTCTTAAAACTTGTTTCTTTTCCATTTCTATATTTTTTTAATTATTTATACAGCAAAGGTAAAATGGTGTTATGACAGCCTTATGTCAGGGGTCAATTTTTTTTTCAGAAAGTGCAAAATATTCTTTCAGGGTCAGTTTATGTGGTTCAAATTTTTCGTTTTGGATTTGTAAATTTTTGATTCTGTCAACCCTGAAAATTCTAAACGCTTTTCGTGAAAGACACCAGGCCACTAAAAGCCAATTCTCTTGTGTACTTAATAATGCAAAAGGTTCAATTGTTCTTTTAGTTATTTCTTCTGTATCAAGTTTTTGATATTCTATTGCTGTTAAATTAAAATTTGTGAGCGCTAATTGTAAGCTTGATAAATAATTACTTGTTATACTATTTGAATTATTTTGGCTAATTGCAATCCGGTCAGAAAGCAAATTAGCATTGTCTTTTGTAGTTTGTCGCAATACGGATTTAACTTTACTTATAGCATCTGAATAATCTTTAATAAATGAAGCGTCTTTGTTCTTTAGAACGAATTGCTCTGCTGTAATTAACGCGTTTGCTTCATTTTCTGTAAATGTTACAGGTGGAATTTTGTAGCCCTCCATCAAAGAATAACCTTTTCCTTCTTCTGTGATGATTGGAACACCCGATTGTTCTAATGCTCTAATATCCCGGTAAATTGTTCTTACACTAACATTAAATTTGTCTGCAAGAGTAGTGGCTGTAATTAGTCGCTTTGTTTGCAGTTGTATCAATATTGAAGTCAGTCGTGAAAGTCTTTTTGTATCGTTCTCATTCATACTCAAATATCAGAAAATTTTTGTTGTGCTGCGGTTGGTAAACACCAATAAAGGTTTAAAACTTAACTGTTACAAAACCTTGTAATGCTTGAGCTGTTTCCCTTTATTATTCTCATTTTACTTTGTTCTGTGAATAATAAAACTTCTGTCTTCTTTTGAAAAGCCTACTTTCGGATAATATTCCATTGCAGTCGGAACACTAAGTAATAAAACCATTGTCTGTTCTCCAACCTTTTCTTTTGTAAGTTCAATGAGTTTTTTGCCAATTCCTGATTTTTTATATTCTGGATTTACAGCAAGGTCAGCAAGATAACAACTCCAGGCCCAATCAGTAATAGAACGACTAACGCCAACTAATTTTTCATTGTCCCAGGCAGTAAAAATAACATTTGAATTTTCATATATTTTCCTAATTCTTTCTTTGTCATTTGTTGGTCTCGGAAGCTCTGCTTTGTCATAAAGTTCAATTATTTGATCTGCTGTTGGTTTCACGTCAAATTTGTAAATTATTTCCATTTTTCCTTGAGTTTGTTTTTTTGTTAGTCCATTTATGAATTCGATTATTTTCTTCTAAACGAAAATACGAATTATAGTGGAAATTCTATTCAAAACCTTAACTATCAAATTTTAACGAAATGCCTTTATTAAAAAATTCCTCTTCTATAGGATTATAAAAACTTATAATTATATAATTCAGGCTTTCAATTTTATAAAGTATGCCACGGTTTAAGGAGTAATTTTATTTTAGTTAATAAATTAAAATAATGTAATTATGGAAAACTTTATCAATCAGGAAAATTTGGAGGACATCAGAGAATTAATTGAAAGTAAAATTGCTGATATTCCGGGAGAAGCAATACTTATTGGAGCAATCGGCACTCTGCTATTATCTTCTTATCTTAATAAAAAAGGTAATACTCAGGCTGCGTCTCTAATTGGAAAATTAGCTATACCTATCGTGGGAATAGGTCTTGCGAAATACAAAGACCTTATAAAATCGCAAATCGAAAGTTTCCAGGATTCAGAAAAGGAAAACCTCTTAAACACTACGGACTCAGTGTTGTAAATTATGCTTTAAACAGAGCCAATCAGTCTGCCAAGAATCATTGGGATCCAGAACAGAGCACAAGTAAAGGTTACCTAATAGTTATGAGTAAAATAGACTATTTAAATAACATTTCATTTTTATGACAAATTATGGCACATTGAATTGTAATTATTGGAATGCTGGAATTTTATCTCTAAATTGGTGATATGAAAACAAATTCAGATGTCTTGATTATTGGTGGCGGACTTGCTGGTTTGACAGCGGCTATTCATCTATCACAAAAGAATTTGAAAGTAACCCTAATCGAAAAATCTGCTTATCCCCGACATAAAGTTTGTGGTGAATACATTTCGAATGAGATTTTACCTTATCTCAGATCGCTTGGCGTCGATGTTTCTGAACTCAATCCTACAAAAATCTCTAAATTTGAATTTAGCTCCAATAGCGGAAAAACGGCAAAGGCCGAACTTCCGCTCGGCGGATTTGGTATCAGCAGATATGCGCTTGATGATTTTTTATATCAAAAAGCAATATCATCAGTCAACTGTACCATAATTAAAGGAAATGTTACGGATGTGTCTTTCAACAATGATATTTTCAGTGTTACAACTGCAAATCAAATCGTAACGGCTAAAATAGTATTAGGTGCTTTTGGCAAACGCTCCAATGTTGATCAGCTTTTAGATCGTAATTTCTTCCATAAAAAATCGCCCTGGTTGGCAGTTAAAGCCCATTATTCTGGTGATTTAGATAATGATCTTGTGGCACTGCACAATTTTAACGGAGGTTATTGCGGCGTTTCCAAGGTTGAAAATAACATTATAAACATTTGTTATCTAGCCGATTACGCAACATTTAAGCAATATAAAAATATTGAGGATTATCAGCAGAATGTTCTTTATAAAAACAAACATCTTAAATCTGTTTTTGAAAACAGCACCTTTCTTTTTGATAAACCTTTAACGATAAGTCAGATTTCGTTTGAAAAAAAACAACCTGTAGAAAATCATATGATAATGATTGGCGATACGGCCGGTCTTATCCACCCGCTTTGTGGCAACGGAATGGCGATGGCAATACATAGTGCGAAAATAGCATCAGAATTAATCTTAGCGTTTTATGCTGATAACAGTATTTCCAGAGATCAATTAGAAAGAAATTATAAAAAAGAATGGCACAAACATTTTGGAAAAAGAATATTTATGGGCAGAATTCTGGCTCGAATCTTAACCAACAAAACAATAACCAATATGTTCGTTTCATTAGTGGCATCATTTCCTAAAATACTACCTGAGATAATTAAACAAACTCACGGTAAACCTATACCAATCAATTAAATGGCAGTAAACACCAAATACAGAACACAGGAAGCCGAAATAATGGACGATTTCTCTCTGCAGGGAGAAGAACTCAGGGAGGCACTGGATCAAATAGCCCATATCAATCAATTGCTTGGTGGTAATAAAGTTATTCTGCAGGGAGTAAAAGAATTATTAAAACAATCCCACCATGCTAAAACTATTTCTATTGTCGATATAGGCTGTGGTAACGGAGATATGCTTCGTATGCTGGCCAAATTTGGCCAGAAAAACAAACTTAATTTTCAGCTTACCGGTATAGATGCCAATGAGTATACAATCAATTACGCCAAAAAGTTATCACAAGAATACGCCAATATTGAATACAAATGTGTGGATATTTTTGGCGAAGATTTTAAAACCATGAAGTACGATATTATTTTATGTACCCTTACGCTTCACCATTTCACCAACGAACAAATATTAAAAATAATTAGTATCTTTAATAATAATGCTGAAACTGGCATTATTATTAACGATTTACATCGAAGTAAAACTGCCTACAGGCTTTTTGAACTGATCTGCGTTGTTTTTAATCTGAACAGCATGTCACGTGAAGATGGACTGATCTCTATCCTGAGAGGATTTAGAAAAAAAGAACTCGTGGAATTCTCTAAAAAGCTAAATTTTAAAAACTATACCATAAACTGGAAATGGGCTTTTCGCTACCAGTGGATAATTACAAAAAAATGAGTGTAAAAATAGTAACGGTTGCCAAGCAACTTCCACAATATTCGCGTGCAACGGCTGATATACTTCCAATGCTGGATGGATGGCTGCATGAACAAGATGATCGTTTTATAAAAAAAGTCAAAAAGATTTTTGAAGGTGCTGCAGTAGATAAACGGTATTCGATAATGGATCCGGAAGAAGTTTTTACCGCAACATCATTTGAAGAGAAAAACGACATTTATACACGTGAAGTCATTATTTTAGGTGAACAGGTGCTGCAGAAAGCACTCGAAAAAGCAGATTGGGATCCGCAGACTTTGGATTATATCATTACGGTAAGCTGTACCGGGATTATGATTCCGTCCCTGGACGCTTACCTCATCAATAAAATGAAATTAAGACAGGATATTGTACGTCTTCCGGTAACCGAAATGGGTTGTGCGGCCGGGATATCCGGTATTATATATGCCAAGAACTTTCTGAAAGCAAATCCAGGAAAACGTGCAGCCGTTATCGCTGTAGAGTCTCCAACGGCAACATTTCAGCTTGATGATTTTTCGATGCCCAATATTGTAAGCGCCGCTATTTTTGGAGATGGAGCCGCCTGTTGTTTGTTATCTTCCCATGAAGAAGATCAGGGCCCGGAAATAGTGAATGAAGAAATGTATCATTTTTATGAAGCAGAACATATGATGGGTTTTAAACTCACCAATAGCGGACTGCAAATGGTGTTGGATATAGAAGTTCCGGACACTATCGCCTCTCATTTTGGCGATATTATTCATCCGTTTCTGCAAAAGAACAATTTAGAAATCAAAGACATTGAGTACATGATTTTTCATCCGGGCGGAAAAAAGATCATTACAACCGTTGAAGCACTTTTTTCAGGATTAGGAAAAAATATTGATGATACCAAAGAAGTCCTGAAAGAATACGGCAATATGTCGAGTGCGACTGTATTGTATGTTTTAGAACAAATTATGGATAGAAATCCAAAACAGGGAGAAAAAGGTTTGATGCTGAGTTTTGGCCCGGGATTTTCGGCACAAAGAGTTTTATTACAATGGTAATTATTTAGAAAAAAAATATGGAACTGACTGATATTTTAGCAAAACTGCCTTACAGCAAACCTTTTTTGTTTGTAGATGAATTACTTCACGTAGACGAAAATAGTATTAGCGGTACTTATACGTATAGCGAAGATCTGGATTTTTATAAAGGCCATTTTAAAGATAATCCGGTAACTCCGGGCGTAATCCTGACAGAAACTATGGCTCAGATTGGCTTGGTCTGTCTTGGTATCTATCTTCTGGGCGATACTTTTACTAAAGATACTGTAATCGCTTTTACCTCTGCTGATATGCAGTTTTTAAAACCCGTTTATCCTAACGAAAAAATAACGGTTACTTCTCAAAAAACATTTTTCAGGTTTGGAAAATTGAAATGTGATGTAATTATGAAAAACGAAGCCGGACAAGAAGTTTGCAAAGGTATTTTGGCCGGCATGATGACCAATAAATTATGAGTAAGCGAGTTGTAATAACAGGATTAGGCGTCGCAGCTCCTAACGGAGTTGGTATTGCATCCTTTAGTCACGCCATAAAAAACGGAATATCCGGAATTCGGCATGATGAGCAACTACAGGAATTACAATTTTCTTGTCAGATAGCGGGTAAACCTCAAATTTCTGAAGAACTTAAAGCACAATATTTTACCGAACTGGAGCTTCGCGGTTTTAATAGCACCGGTATTTTGTATGGTGTTATTGCAGGAATAGAAGCCTGGAAAAATGCCGGATTACCAATCCAAATAAACGACGAACCAGATTGGGACAGCGGAACTATTTTTGGATCGGGAACATCCGGGATTGATAAATTCCGAGAAAGCATTTATAAAATTGACGAATTACAAACTCGTAGATTAGGCAGTACTGTTGTGGCACAAACCATGAATAGTGGTGTCAGCGCTTATCTGGGAGGAAAATTAGGCCTCGGTAATCAGGTTACGACCAATTCGTCTGCCTGCACAACAGGAACCGAAGCTATTATGATGGCTTACGATCGCATACAGGCGGGACAGGCAAAACGAATATTAACAGGAAGTACCGGAGACAGCGGCCCTTATATTTGGGCAGGATTTGATGCGCTTCGTGTCTGCAGTTCAAAATACAACGATAATCCGGAGCAAGGTTCAAGACCTATGAGTGCATCAGCTGCAGGATTTGTTCCGGGAAGCGGTGCCGGAGCTTTGGTAGTAGAAGATTTAGAAAGCGCTTTAGAACGTGGTGCAATGATTTATGCTGAAATTTTAGGTGGAAATATAAACTCGGGCGGGCAACGCGGCAATGGCAGTATGACAGCACCAAACAGCATGGCCGTGCAACGCTGTATTACAAATGCAATTTCTAATTCCGGTATTTCAGCTGATGAAATAGATGCCATAAACGGGCACCTTACGGCAACTACAAAAGACAGCCTTGAAATTGAAAACTGGACAAAAGCACTGAATCGAAAAGGAAATGATTTTCCATTAATTAATTCTTTAAAAAACATGACCGGACATTGCTTAAGCGCTGCCGGAAGTATCGAAAGCGTAGCAGCGGTATTGCAGCTTCATGAAGGTTTTATATTTGGAAATACAAATTGTGAAGATCTTCATCCTGAAATTAGCGCTCTTATAGATCCTTCTAAAGTACTTTTAAAAACAATTGATAGTAACCCCAATATTATTGCCAAAGCAAGTTTTGGTTTTGGTGATGTAAATGCCTGTATAATTTTTAAAAAATTTCAAAAATAATAGTATGAACAAAGAAGAACTTATCGCCAAATTAAAATTGATCATAAAGCCTTACACTACTAATACAGAAGCATATGACAACCTTACCGAGGATACTGATTTTATTAATGATCTAAGTATTAATTCGGCCAACCTTGTAGACATTGTTCTTGATATTGAAGAAGCTTTTGATGTTGTAATTAATAATACTGATATGGAACGCATGCTTGACGTTAAAACGGCTGTTGAAATTATTGAAACCAAACTAGCCCAAAAATGATTGGAAATGACGTGATTGACATTCTGCAATCCCGCAAAGAAAGCAATTGGCGACGCAAGGGTTTTATAGAAAAAATATATACCCTTGACGAACAATTGCTTATTGCAAACGCTGCAGATCCTGAAATCATGGTTTGGATACTTTGGAGCATGAAAGAAGCTGCATATAAAGTGTATAATAGACAAACAAAAATAAGGGAATATATTCCCAAAAAGCTGGCTTGCTCTATAACATCACAAAACCACAATAGTATTACAGGAAGCGTCATTTGTTCCGGCAAAACTTTCCACACCAACACTATTCTCTCTCAGGATTATATTCATACTATCGCGGTTAGTCATTTTGACGATTTGAATAAAGTGATAGAAATTGAAAAAGAAGTTATCTCAAAAGACCAAAATGGCCTTCCGTATTTATCCAATCCTTTACAAAATACTATTCAGGATGTTTCCGTAAGTCATCATGGCCGGTTTGAAAAAGTGGTAACCATTAGCATATCTCCTATCTACAACTAAGAAATTCTAATTGCATTTTTGAAATTTTATTGACTCCAAATATTTTATTTGGAGCGATTCCTTATTTGTTTTTCAAAACACTTAAACCATCTGATTACACGGTTTTTATTATTATAAACTCAGCAAATTTACTTAATTTGCATACACTTATAATTTGAAAGAGCATTAAAAAAATAGTAACAGAATATTTATTGCTAATAAAACTATGAACGTAAATACTGGAACACAAACTACTGAAACAATTAAAAAAGTATTACCTATTATTCTGGCTACTTCCATTTTTATGCAGATGCTGGATTCTACTATTTTAAATACATCTATAACAGCGATTGCCAAAGATTTAAATGAGTCGCCTCTGGAAATGCAAAACGCCATTATAAGTTATGTATTAACATTGGCACTTTTCATGCCTGTAAGCGGTTTTTTATCGGACAAGTTTGGCACAAGAAAAGTATTTATTTTTGCACTATTACTATTCAGCATCGGATCTCTGTTTTGTGCGCTCTCACAAAGTTTAAATCATTTGATTTTTTCCCGTGTGATTCAGGGTATTGGAGGTAGTTTAATGACTCCTGTGGGCAAACTTGCCCTGATTAGAACATTTCCTAAAAACGAATTATTAAAGGCAATGAATTTTGCTATTATCCCCGCTTTAATCGGTCCTGTTTTAGGACCTCTGGTTGGTGGCTATATGGTCGATTATCTCTCCTGGCACTGGATCTTTCTTATCAATATTCCTTTTGGTATCATTGGCGTTATTTTAAGTTTGAAATACATGCCTGATTACAAATCTCCCATAATTGATTTTGATTTAAAAGGCTTCCTAATTTTTGCGGTTGCTTCTCTACTTTTGTCTGTTTCTTTAGAATTATTTGGAAATACTGTTCGCGTAACGCTGGTTTTACTCATTTTAATGTCCGGGTTTCTAATGTTATTTTGGTATTACCGTCATGCTGTAACAGACAATAATCCTCTTTTTCCTCTGAATTTATTTCAGGTACGAACTTTTCGTGTGGGCATAATAGGTAACCTGGCAACTCGATTGGGTTACAGCTCTATTCCGCTATTATTGCCTATGATGATACAGATTGCTTACAGACAGTCGGCAGTTACATCTGGATGGATAGTGGCACCAATGGCGCTTACGGCAATATTTGGAAAATCCTTTGTAATTAAAATTTTAAATACTTTCGGATACCGAAAAACTTTAATGATCAACACTTTTATTATTGGGATATTAATTTGTGCTTTAGCAATTCCTTCAATTCATACTTCCATTTATTGGTACATTCCGATTATTGCAGTCTTGGGCTTCTTTAACTCGATACAGTTTACATCGATGAATTCTATTTCTATTGCCGATTTGAGAGTTTATCATACGAGCAGCGGCAATTCACTGGTTTCTGTAAATCAGCAGCTCGCAATTGGTTTCGGAATTGCTTTGGGATTATTAGTGCTTAAATTTTTTCAGGGAGATATAAAGCTCATTCACAACGAAATTCATAATGCATTTCGATACACCTTTTTGGTTGTAGGTTCATTAACCATTTTGTCTGGTTTGGTTTTTAGAAGGCTGCATTTTAAAGATGGTGACAATTTAAAATCTGCCAATTAATGAAAAAGCTAACAAATAAAACCGCAATAATTAAGAAGTAAATTTTGCAATTTATAAATCATATTATATAAGCAGGAGTTTTTAGAATGTTCGAAATTTGAAAATACAAATTACAAACAACTTAAATAATTTACTGTAAAATGAATACTAAATTTAAGAAAGGACAGGAAGTAAAACAGGAATTCGGAGGCCCGATAATGAAAGTAATCGATTTTGAGCCTGAACTTATTGAAAATATTATTACCCAATGGGAAGACGAACAGGGAACAATCATAACTGGAAAGTTTATGGATGCTGTACTTGTTCCTGCTGAAGACAATAAATAAATTTCAAAATATACCAAACTCTTAATATCCTGGCTTAGGGTATTTTGGAGGATGTGTTGCAGTATTACATTTATTTACCAAAAAACCTGTCTTAGTATTAAAACAACACACGTTTTTAAAATTTAATTTAACGGAGAGCGGAGTTCTAAATTAAAAAACATGCTTGCTCATATTAAGAAAAGCAACCTTCCCAAATATTCTTAATTAATTCTATATATTAGTAACAATCGATTCAGGACAGACATCCAATAAAAGAGAGGCTGCTTCACAAATTGGGTGAAACAGCCTCTTATATTTTGTAAAGACAACTCTAATTCAACTTTTAATATAAATAATTCAGAGCTGTAACATCGTTAGCATTGAAAGCCCCTGTTACACTTGAATTGAAACATGCTCTCATATACGAGGTCGCATCATATCCCGAAGGTGTTCCCGGAATTAGAATTGCTCCAACACCAGCTGTTCCTTCGTTTGAATTCTGTCCACAGCTTTGACGGCTAAACCAGTCTGTATGACGTAACCCAATACAGTGTCCTATTTCGTGTGCAGCTACGTGTGCATTTACATTTGTCGAATAAGAATCTAATCCAGAATATAATGTAACTGAATTATAAGGATTCCCTCCTGAAGGAAAACCTGCTACTCCACCGGCAGATCCTGTTTGTCTTCTTACAACAATATTTGCACCTGAAGTACTTGAACTAAAGGTTAGCGTAAAATTAATAGACAAACCTAAATTATTGTATCTATTTATAGCCGCTTGCAGCCCATTCCGCATATTTGTACTCAAGGCTGATGTACCAGTTCCTGTTAATCCAACAACTCTGATAGTTCTTGGAGCAGAAACTAAGTTAGTAGTACGGTATTGTTCTGTAGTAATACCTCCGTGAAGATCCATTTTATCTAATTGATCTTGTGTGATCACAATATCACCTTCTATAAGGAAGGCATCCTCGGTTGTACCATCTAAAGTAGTATTTTGAATAACCTGAACATCTGTAGTATTAAGTGAAAGAGATTTAATTTTACTTAACACCTCTGGTGTTACTTTAAGAGATTCCTGATTTGTTTGACCTGTCTCGTCTTCTTTATTACAAGACAACACTAGTAACACTATAAGCGACACGGCTAAAATTGATTTAATTTTTTTCATAAGTAGTTTTTTTTGGTTGTTAAATTCAGTTGATAAAAAGGGGGTCTTTACAAAATATTGTAATATTTGTCATCAAATTTATATAATTTTTAATCTTAAAATACTTATAAATTTAAAATTTAACAATTTTAACACTTTTTCTTACTAATTTTTATTACTATTTTTTAATAATAATTATCTGATTATTATGACAAGCCCAGTAAAATCAGTAATTAAATACAAATCAATTAGTTAAGCATCATTATACTACTTCCGAATTTTTTTTAGAGCAGTGTTAAAAAAATTATTTTTCCTCTTTCAGAATAGCATTTAATTATAAAAGACGATTACTAAAGAATTTTACTCTCACAGATTTTGAAGATTTTCAGTGAAATAAAAAATCATAAAATTTTTACAAATAATTTTTAATAACTTTGATTTTACCTACATGGATAAATATTCAAATAGAAACCATTAGGTACAAAATTTCATCTTTGCCTTATCTAATTAAAAAGCGATAAATATATTTGAAAGTTAATCTTTGTTGCAATTGATAAGAATGTTTATAATTTCTAACCTATATAGTAAATGAAGAAACAAATTACCTTCCTCTTTTTTATGATAACGACAATCAGTTTCTCGCAAAGTGCTGAAAAGTGGAAAAGATACATCAAGAAAGAAAACGAAAGAAAATTTGAGAAATACTATTTTACATCTTTAGAAAATGCACATCAAAACAAATACAAGGTTATAAAAAAACTGGACAGTATTTTTTGTATAATTGAAAATGAAAGCTTACAACCTGAACACTCTTTAAAAAAAAATCTTCCCGTTAATAGTTTATGGAAATTACCCTCAAATTTTTCAAATCATGAGGAAAAAAAGCAATATATAATTGCAACCGATAAAATGGACGGTTTAATTACTGACCTGAAAGCAATTCGTATTTCTGATATTAAAATACTCGACAATCATCTTGTGATCATAAACAGTGATTCAAAAAAAATTATTGATGAGATTATAGAGTTGAACAGTGTATCTTCTATTTCGCAAGAATCCCTACAGCCGAAAGCTGAATCTAAAATAATAGATCAAAATTTTAGTATCAATTCTATAAATAAAGCCAATATTAATTTTCCTCTTTTAACAGGCGAAAATCAGGTTGTTTCTATCAAAGATGATTTTTTTGACCTAAATGATATAGACCTGTTAAATAAACACATTTCTTCTCAAACACAATCGGCTAATGTAACGAGCCATGCAACGGCTATGGCGACTATAGTTTCCGGATTAGGAAATAGTTCTGCATTAGGAAAAGGAGTCATTCAAAAGGCTAAAATACAATCGTCTGACTTTTTGAATATTTATCCCGATGAAGTAGCAACTTTAGAAGGTGCAGCCACTCAAAATCATTCCTACGGCACATTGATTGAGAATTTTTATGGCTCCCTCGCTAATGCCTATGATTTTCAATTATTCTCAAATGCAGATTTGACGCATTGCTTTTCCTCGGGTAATAGTGGACTCCAGGGTTATAAATCTATTACGGGCAATTTCAAGCAATCTAAAAACAGTATTGTATTGGGTTGTATTGACCAAAATGAAATAATTATGCCGTTTTCATCAAAAGGTCCAGCCTATGACGGACGTGTGAAACCAGAGTTAGTGGCCTTTAGCACACAAGGAACTTCAAATTCTACAGCATTAGCTACAGGAATTATTACATTGATGAAGCAACAATATAAAACAATAAACAATACCTCTTTGACGAATGCGCTCACAAAAGCAATTTTAATTAATAGTGCAAAAGATTTAGGCAACACAGGCCCTGATTTTACCTATGGTTATGGCAATATCAATGCTAATAAAAGTTTAAAAACCATCAGCGAAAATAGAATCATATCTGGTAATTTGACATCCGGGCAGACAAATTCACATACCATTACGGTTCCTTCAAATGCAAAAAACTTAAAAATCACATTAGTATGGAATGATTTGCCCGCTGCAATCAATAGTAATATAAGTTTGGTAAACGATTTAGATATGGAAGTAATTTCGACTGACAATACCACTTTTTTACCATGGATTCTTAATCCGGATACTCCACAACAACAAGCTGTAAGAGGTAAAGATAAAATTAATACTATAGAGCAAGTTACTAGTGAAAACCCAGTATCGGGACCTTATACTATCAATATTATCGGTTCATACATCTCCAATACGTCCCAGGAATACAGCATCGCTTACGAATATGAATTGGGGAATCGATTTGAATGGAATTACCCTTCTCATAATGATAATTTCCCTTATGACGGTAAAACTATTTCGCCTTTCAAATGGGATTCTTCATTTTCTGGTATTCCGGGACAATTGTCTATTAGTTACAATTATGGACAGACCTGGGAAATTATCTCAAATGATATAAATCTGAATAATGAACAATTTACTTATACCCCTACAGAAAAAAAGTTTTCGAAAGCAAAATTAAAAATGACCATTGATAATACCGATTATCTCTCTGATGACTTTACGATTTCCTATGATTTAAATATCAGTACGAGCTTAGTTTGTGATAGCACAACAGAAATTAATTGGGACAAACCTGCCGATGTTGCTTCATTCAATATATATATACTAACAGGAGATCATTTAGAATTTAAAGAACAAACAACAAGCACAAATTACACCTATACTGACGGAAAAATCTACACTGTAGTTCCTGTACTTAACAATAGCGAAGGAATAAAAAGTGAGTCAACCTTACAATATGCTCAAAACTCAAACTGTTATTTCGAGTTGACTGTGGCAGAAGTTTTTGAAGAGAATAAAGTGAAAATTGATGCCAATCTTTTTAGCTTGTTCAACATCAAAAGAATTGAGTTAGTAAAAATAATTAATAATGCCGAAAGTGTTATTAGTACAATAAATGATATCAATTCAAAAACATTCTCTTTTTTGGACACTGTCCCTATAAAAGGCATTAATAAATATAAAATAAACCTAATTTTAAAAAACAATAACATAATAAGTTCTCTAATTCTTGATACCAACTATTTAGGCAATGATTTGTTTTCTGTCCATCCCACACTATTAAGCAAAAATGAAGATTTAAACATTGAAGCCAAAAAAGAGCAAAACGCTATTTTCTATTTATATGATATTAGCGGGCAAAATACAATTACATCCCCGTTACTTTCTAAAACCAATAACATCAATCTAAAAAATACTGCTTCAGGAATTTATATCTATAAAATAATTACAAGCTTAGGAGAAATGCAAACAGGGAAAATTGCAGTTTTTTAAGCTCTTGTTCACTATTTACTTTTCAACGTGTACCATAGACATTTGCCTTTACTTTGGATTTGATAAAAAACTTTAAATTTATTCAAAGGAAAGCAGAGGTGAACTTTAGACATTTGTAGTTAAGAACTATGCTGCGCATTAGTCCTCTGT
>NZ_JCAXEB010000069.1:0-434 GCF_059758655.1 Flavobacterium sp. GQ95 | reverse complement strand
CTCCCACAACATTAATAGGGGTAACAGTTCCGTTTTCACTCGTGTACTCATAAACACCATTTCCCTTATCAACCAAAGTAGTCAGCGTCTCGTTCGCCTTAACCATAGTGCTCAAATTGATAGTCTGGGTATTTCCAGAAGCATCAACGTATGCAAAGACATTGTTAACCGAATCATAGATTACTGTACCTTCTGCTCCCTGGACGATATTGGTAATAAAGTTTTCCAGTAAAGTTGTATTGGCAGAATTGTTGATTATGTCTGCAAAATTATTCGTTACATCTCCCACAACATTAATAGGGGTAACAGTTCCGTTTTCACTCGTGTACTCATAAACACCATTTCCTTTATCAACCAAAGTAGTCAGCGTCTCGTTCGCCTTAACCATAGTGCTCAAATTGATAGTCTGGGTATTTCCAGAAGCATCAACGTAC
>NZ_JCAXEB010000068.1:0-454 GCF_059758655.1 Flavobacterium sp. GQ95 | reverse complement strand
TCGGTGACTACCACCTATACGCTAACGTCGACCAATAGTACCACGGGCTGTACGGCCAGTGACGATGTAGTGGTAACAGTTGACTTGACTTTACCGACTGCTGATGCCGGAGCGGATTTTATCAAAACCTGTACTGCTAATAACACAGGAAAAACGATCGGGATGACAGCGGTGGCAGGTACTACTTACCAGTGGAGCCCGGCTACAGGATTAACGAGCGCAACAGTGTCGAATCCAATGGCCAATCCATCGGTTACGACTACCTATACGCTAACAGCGAGCAATAGTACTACGGGCTGTACGGCTACCGATACGGTGATCGTTACCGTGGATCAGTCAGTACCTACGGCAGATGCCGGAGCAGACTTTACCAAAACCTGTGCAAACAATAACACAGGAAAAACGATCGGTGCAGCAACCGTGGCGGGAATCACTTACCAGTGGAGTCCGGCTA
>NZ_JCAXEB010000067.1:0-557 GCF_059758655.1 Flavobacterium sp. GQ95 | reverse complement strand
TGGAAGAAGCAAAATTACAGCGTATGCCAAAACCAAAAGCATTATCTGGAAGAGTTGCCCTAATCACCGGATCAGCCGGAGGAATTGGAAAAGCTATTGCAAAGAAATTCGCTCAGGAAGGTGCTTGTGTGGTAATCAATGACATCAACGAGGAAAGACTGGAAGAAGCGACAAAAGACTTTATCAAATCATTCGGAAAAGATGCCGTTTCAAGTACATTATTAAATGTTACAAACGAAAAAAGCACTGAAAAAGCATTAGACGAAGCATGCCTTGCTTTTGGAGGAGTGGATATCGTGGTAAACAATGCCGGAATCAGTATCTCAAAATCAATAGCAGAACATACTTTGGAAGAGTGGGACAGATTATATGACATTTTGGTAAAAGGACAATTTATTGTATCGAAAGCCGGAATCGAAGTAATGCGTAAACAAGGTTTTGGTGGAGACATCGTAAACATTGTTTCTAAAAATGCTGTTGTTGCAGGACCGAACAATCCTGGATATGGATCAGCCAAAGCGGCTCAGGCACATTTAACGCGCCTTATGGCAGCGGAA
>NZ_JCAXEB010000066.1:0-569 GCF_059758655.1 Flavobacterium sp. GQ95 | reverse complement strand
ACAAAATACGGAGTCACGTCTGGTAAATTATTATAGGCTATAGTATTTACTGTAGTCTGAATAACTTCCGCTGCTCCTTTTTCTGTAGTAGTTATCTTTATTTCTGTGGGGTTATTGTAAGGGTCATAACTCTTTGTCGTTTCGCTGCTGGTGTTCTCAAGGGCATTGAACTGCTGGACCAGGGTGTTTTTGAGTTTAAAAACTTTATTTCCCTGCAGGGCATCTGCCGGACTATTGTAAGAGAGGACGGTTTTCGAAATATAGGAAACAGGAGCATCTGCTGATGGGGAGGCCAAAGACAACACTGTATAATTCTCGGTATTGGCACCCCTGAGGTTCATATCAAATTTGGAAATACTCGATATTATATCTGATGAATCTTTATGCCAGTTGGTTCTCATAGTCGAGCGAAAGCCCAGAAAGCCCAGTCCCTTCATATTGGAAACAGCTCCATAATAGGCAAAGAGCTGTTTTGAATAGGCAGTTGAACTTTGCTGCTCGAGCATACTGACGATTTGAAAACTAGGTGCTATGGAAATATCTACATTGGGATACGTCTCAATAGGGAT
>NZ_JCAXEB010000065.1:0-595 GCF_059758655.1 Flavobacterium sp. GQ95 | reverse complement strand
CACAGTTGCTGCACCGATCGTTTTTCCTGTTGTATTTACACTGCAATTTTTGGTAAAGTCCGCTCCGGCATCTGCCGTAGGTACTGACTGATCCACAGTAACGATCACTGTATCGGTAGCCGTACAACCTGTAGCAGTATTGCTCGCCGTTAGCGTATAGGTGGTAGTCACCGATGGATTGGCCATTGGATTCGACACTGTTGCGCTCGTTAATCCTGTAACCGGGCTCCACTGGTAAGTGATCCCCGCCACAGTTACTGCACCGATCGTTTTTCCTGTTGTATTTACACTGCAATTTTTGGTAAAATCCGCTCCGGCATCTGCCGTAGGTACTGACTGGTCCACAGTAACGATCACTGTATCGGTAGCCGTACAACCTGTAGTACTATTGCTTGCCGTTAGCGTATAGGTGGTAGTCACCGATGGGTTGGCCATTGGATTCGACACTGTTGCGCTCGTTAATCCTGTAGCCGGGCTCCACTGGTAAGTAGTACCAGCCACCGCTGCTGCACCGATCGTTTTTCCTGTTGTATTTACACTGCAATTTTTGGTAAAATCCGCTCCGGCATCTGCCGTAGGTACTGACTGGTCCACG
>NZ_JCAXEB010000064.1:0-612 GCF_059758655.1 Flavobacterium sp. GQ95 | reverse complement strand
GAAACTATAAAAAGCGAAACTTTTAGACCTGAATTAGAATTTGAGATATAAGAGTTGGAATTTCTTTTGAAAATAATACTTCTGGTTTATTCTGAACCGCACACAACCCGACTCGGGGGGAATACACAAATTATCACTTTGCATAACAGCTTCTTCTGATCATTGATATCTTAATTTTTATATATTTGTCGTACTGTTATTGTTGTTCAAAATTTCAATAAATACAAAAATAAAAAATATTTTTCGTACAGAGGATTGTAATGAATTTGTTAGTCGAATCAACCATCTAACATCGGAATCACAAGCACTTTGGGGCAAGATGACTGTTGCTCAAATGCTTGCTCACTGCAATGTTGCATACGAAATGGTTTATGAAGATATTCATCCGAAACCTAGCTTTTTTATAAAATTTATTTTAAAACTATTAGTTAAAAATAAAGTGGTCAATGATACTCCTTATCCTCGAAATAATCAGACTGCACCACAGTTTATTATTAAGGATAGCCGAGATTTTGATATCGAAAAAGAGAGATTGATTTCTAATATCAATAAAACTAAGGCTTTAGGTCACGAAGAATTTGAAGGTAAAGAATCTCATTCGTTTGGTAAATT
>NZ_JCAXEB010000063.1:0-663 GCF_059758655.1 Flavobacterium sp. GQ95 | reverse complement strand
CCACTTCTATCTTATCTTTGGCCAACTGTGATTTTGCCGAAATAGTAACCGCCTTGTCAATTACAAAAGTGAAGTTCTGCTCAGAAATTTCTCCGATTATTTTTATTTTAGCGGTATAAGTTCCTGGAGATAAGGAACCAATTTTTACACTGTTGTCTGTAAAATTATAATTCTTATTACTAATAACTGCGACATAAGGATACGAAGCTTTGGCCTTTATTTCTATTTCGCCATTATTTTCATTATCACACGATTCCCCTTTGGTGGTAATGATAAAATTGTCTGCAGGTAGTTTTATTGGTGAGGTAAATGAAATTGTCGACCAGTCGCTGAACACCCCACTCGCACATTTATTTCTTATATGAAAATAATATTTAGTAGAGGTTGGCAAAGAAATTGCATCATAAGAGGTATTCAATGTCGTGCTGCCAAAAGAGGTAGGGTTCTCAGAAGAAGTATCCAGAGCATACTCATAACCTAAAGAACCTAAAACTACATCCCATTTAATTCTTACAGATAATGCTGTAGGATTTGTTACCCTTATATTGGATGGCATGGCACATGGAAGCGTTACCGTAATCATATCGGCTACTGTTTTAGAATTGCTGCCATTAGCATTCATTACTATAAGGACAACATCGTATAGACCAGGTTCTGTAAAAA
>NZ_JCAXEB010000062.1:0-713 GCF_059758655.1 Flavobacterium sp. GQ95 | reverse complement strand
TGATGTAAAATTCACTTCTGAACAACAAAACCCTGGTTTTACCTTCACAGAACCCGGGCTGTACAGTGTTGAGTTTAGAGCGGTTACTGCTTCTGGTGTCAAGTTAAAAAAAATAGAAGATGCCATAAGGGTAATAGCTCCGCCTTTGTCGGATTTTACGGCCGTTACTGCTTTTAAAAGTGTTCCCAAGACAGGCTGGAGCGTAAAATATGTAAGCAGTGAAAGCTTTGGATTAGCAAATGCTATTTTTGATGGTAATGCTTATTCTCTATGGTTTTCTTATTATGGAGTTCCATTTCCCCATGAGATTCAGATTGATATGGGGGCTGACTATAAAATAGACGGGTTTAGGACTGAGAGTGGTAGCTATGATAAAAATATTAAGGATTACTCATTTTCAGTAAGTGCTGATGGTGTAAACTGGACGCTGGTAAGATCAGGTACCTCGGATAAAACCAAGGCTGTCATAGAGGACCTTTTCACGCCGACTACCGCCCGTTATATCCGTATTAGAATTCTTTCTGCATATGAAGATACCGTTAGTACTATTGGTGAATTGTATGTCAAAGGTGCAGGTGAAGATATACTCCAGGTTTTAGGGGGCGAATCGGTTTCCTTTGTGGACCTATCTGGTAATATACCTACTTCGTGGTTGTGGAAAATCAGCAAGGATGGGGTTGTAAAATTGACTTCGGACAAGCAAAATCCAAATT
>NZ_JCAXEB010000061.1:0-713 GCF_059758655.1 Flavobacterium sp. GQ95 | reverse complement strand
AGATGTAAAATTCACTTCTGAGCAGCAAAACCCTGGTTTTACCTTCACAGAGCCCGGGCTGTACAGTATTGAGCTTAAAGCGGCTACTGCTTCTGGTGTCAAGTTAAAAAAAATAGAAGATGCCATAAGGGTAACAGCCCCGCCTTTGTCGGATTTTACTGCTGTTACTGCTTTTAAAAGCGTTCCCAAGGCAGGGTGGAGCGTAAAATATGTGAGTAGTGAATATAGTGCAGCAAAGCATGCTTTTGATGGTAGTCATTTTCCTTGGGCTCCTTATTATGGAGTCCCACTTCCCCATGATCTTCAGATTGATATGGGGGCTGACTATAAAATAGACGGGTTTAGGACTGAGAGTGGTAACTATGATAAAAACATTAAGGATTATGAATTTTCTGTAAGTGCTGACGGTGTAAACTGGACGCTGGTAAAATCAGGCACCTGGGATAAAAACAAGGCTGTTATAGAGGATCTTTTCTCAGCCACTACCGCCCGTTATATCCGTCTTAAGGTTTTGTCCGTATATGATACCACCACTACCGTTATCGCTATTGAAGAATTGTATGTTAAAGGTGCAGGTGAAGATGTGCTACAGGTTTTAGGGGGCGAATCGGTTTCCTTTGCGGACCTATCTGGTAATATACCGACTTCTTGGTTGTGGAAAATCAGCAAGGATGGGGTTGTAAAATTGACTTCGGACAAGCAAAATCCAAATT
>NZ_JCAXEB010000060.1:0-737 GCF_059758655.1 Flavobacterium sp. GQ95 | reverse complement strand
GTAAAAGCATTAGCAACTGTAGTTGCAGCAGCCAAAGCCGGAGCTAAATCTACTTCTGCACCTGTTACCCCATTTACGGTAGTTGTTAACTTATCACCATTCAAAGTATTCGATACCGAAAAATCCCCTAGAGTCTGATCCCCTTTAAGATACTGAACACCAGTTCCAATTGGCAACGGAGTATATTTAATTTTTTCTCCCGATACAGAAAGTAACGTTTTTTGTTGAGCAACCATTGTTAGACTTCCTCCTAAAATTAACACAGCTAATAATTCTTTTTTCATGATTAAATTTGTTTAAAAATTTTTAATATTTACAATAATTCTTTTATATTATTTTTAATTATTTGATATATACAATCGTTATTTTATCTCCAGCAATTAGGTCATAGTTATAATTTGCCACATTACTATAAGTTAAATTTGATCCCGCCAAACTAATCGCCGAAGACTCAATTCTAACTCCGTTAATATACATGGCAATTGAATCCGAAAGCGGTATATCAGAAATCGGAAAAGTATTTTGACCATCTAAAGCAATAACTTCTTGCCTTACCGGAGTCAGTGACGAAAAAGACTGAGTAAGATCTACAGGAGCACTTACTACACCATTCACAGTAGTAGTCAATACCCTTCCTACCAACGCATTAGAGACAGTTGTAGAAGCATTCATTACATTTTCAATAACTGTAGTATTGGCCGGACTATTGATTATATCTGCAAAATTATTCGTTACAT
>NZ_JCAXEB010000006.1:0-363688 GCF_059758655.1 Flavobacterium sp. GQ95 | reverse complement strand
CCTAAACATTTTAAAAATGATTAGTGTAAATACCTGTGTTTTCACAGCAGAATAGCCATTGGTTTATGTCGCATTTTTTAATCAGATTCCCCGCTCTCCGAAGTCTTCATTCCGAAGCGCTACGCATTCAAATCATTCAACATCCAGATAAGGATTTAAAACTTCGGCTAACTCATTCAACCAATAAAAGCTATTTTCCAGATTAGTTATATTGTTTTGAAGCGTTTCATGTTCTCTCATAACGCCTAAAGCAACTACATAATTTAGTTGCCTTATTAATTTAGCCATTGTTTTCGGATCAACAGATTTATTGAAAAAATCAATTAGACTTTTTTCGGTTTCTTTTGAAAGGTTGCTTGTGCTCATAATTCTAAAATTTTGGAAATATAAATTTCCTTTTTCCACGGAAACGAAATTATGTATAATCGATTATTTTTATGTGATTGTATTCAACCGATTGTATACAACCTTTTTTTATGTTCTTAAAAACCATAAACCTGATAAAAATCTCATGACTTTTTACGAATCGTTGTAATAGAATAATTATCGTATTTTCGTTAAGAATGTTGTGCGTCATTATAGAAACTTAAATTGTGAAAAATATGAATTCAGAAACTAACAAGAATAGCGAAACAAAAACAAAAATTTTAAATATCCTGGCTTGGGTAGCTGCAACATTAATTGTATTATTTTCTATTTATATTTTTTATATAATGGCTCAAAGAGGTTATGAGTCTAAAGTCTGGTTACCTATTGCGCAAAAACATTTTCCAGTTGTTGTGGGACTACCAATGGCAGCTATTACTTCGCTTTTCATCGTTTTAGTTCTAGAGTTTGTTTCTGGAAAAATAGAATTTGAAGTACCAGGAATAAAGATTAAAGGCGCAGCTGGGCAAATCATATTTTGGATTATTTGCTTTTTGACAATTGTTTCGTCAATAAAATTATTATGGGATTTAGAATAAATATTAATCCAGCTCTCTGAAAGTGTCCCTTCTAAAGCGCTACGCAAACATCTCTAACTTTGTGTAATTTTTATGTTCTTAGAAACTATAAACCTGATAAAAATCTCCTGGCTTTTATCGAATCGTTCTAAAATTATAATTACGGTTTCTCGTAAGGTTTTTGAATTAAAAGTGATTATGTTTGGGAAATGATTTCCGCATCGCTGGTGTGAGAGTCCCGCTCGTGGATACAAGCCATGTTAATGAAATAATATATAATTGCCTGTAAAAATGGATTTTGAAGAAATAATATCTGGACGAACTATATTGGAGTTTTTGGGAGCATCAATTCGATTTCTTTATTCAAACTTACGATGCGTATTTAATGACAATGATTTTTCTACATTTTCAAGTTTCTGGTCACCAACTGGCAGTAATAGAAAAAAGGAAGAAAACAGCTCTTCAAATCATATGATTGGAGTTCTATTTTTGGGAATACTTGTAATTTTATTGATCATTTTTAATGCCTAAATGTACAGCAGTGCTCCTACCCTAAGCTACGCAAACAAACCAGAATTAAAACCAACATTCCAAATGAATAAATTTGACTTTAATAATAAAAGATTTGCCGTTATTGAAAATTCCGACAATGGAGAAGTAAACACACAAACCGTTTTCCACTATAAGCAAAAAGGCAATCTTGTAACGGCAGACTACTCTGGAGGAACGATAACCTACGGAAAAATTATTGCCGACTTAAAAGATGATAGATTACACATGCTTTATCAATGTTTAACAGTAGATAATGAATTGAAAGCGGGTAAGGCATTAGCAAAAATTAGACTGACAGAAAACGGCAAAATCAAATTGATTTTAGATTGGGAATGGCTCGATGAAGAAAATGCAAAAGGAAGATCTGAATATCTCGAGATTGAGTAACCATACAACAATCATAATCGTGCGCACACAACTTCATGGCAAATAATTATTTTAATCCACCAAATACATTATAAATGAAAACAAAACCCTATTATATTTATGGAGCATTCTTTATCCTTTTTGTTGCAGCTTGTTTTTTATGGATGATAAGAAATGATACTTTCGCAGAAAAAGCCACGCATATTTATTATAGGGATAAAGACTTTGAAAAAAGAATGGGATACACTTTAGAAGATCATGTAAAAACAAAATCCATAATTACTATGCAACTTAATGGAAATGAAAAATATGATGATAGTATTCTAAATAATTTTCAGCTTGAAATTCAAAAAATAATAAAGGAAGAGGATACAAGTAAAGGTATTCATCTAAAATTTAGTAAAAAAACTACCTATGAAAATGTAATTCGTTCCTTTCAGATATGCAAAATAGAAAATTGTCCTACTTATGCTCCTGATGGATATGATCTATGGGTTTTTCCATATTATAAAAAGAAAAATAAAAAAACAATCAAATGAAACTATTAACCACAACCCTATTTTTAATTTTCAATTTAACCTTATTCGCACAATCGAATCAATTTTCTGGCGAATATCAGCGTACACTTGAAGACACACAAACAAAGAGTGTAATTGAATATAAACTGACTTTAAATCAAGATGGAACATTTGTATTTCATTCGTATTCGTATATTAAGGGAGGTGTTCCTCCAAAAGTAAATAAATCCGGAAAAGGAAAATGGACTTCAAAAGACAATCTGATTACTTTTTCTTCAAACAAACAAGAAGACTTTGATGAAAAATATACTTTGGATTTTAATAATTCAACGGCGCGATTTAAAACTAAAAATCCGAGAGACAAATCAGATCAAATCGTTAAAACGAGACTTACTTTTTTGGAGTCCGGAATTTTCTGGATGGAGAGACTTGATGTTTTTAAAATATAAATACGTGTAAAAATCAAGCCTTTGCAAAGTTTCATATTGATAAATTTACAAGTCGACTAAATGAAAATTATCCTGGAAAAATATTTAGATTTTAAACAGTTTCAAAATTTAATTATTTTGACTTTTATTACTGTAATGGTATTTCTCGGAATACTAAACTCACTTGATTTTAAATCTTACTATAACATTGAAATAGTTTTATTCTTTTTGATTCTTATTTTCATTTCTATTTTATTTACTAAAAAAGGTCTGTTGAGCGAAAATCAAGAACTTTACACCGCAACTTTTTTGTTTGGATTTGTATTAAGAAAAACAGTAATTAATATATCAGATTTTCAACAGCTTTCTATAATTAATGGAAAACTTTCAACAAACTATGGTTATACCTACGACATTAAAAGATTACGTTATTGGGAACCCAATTTAAATTATTCGGAAACTAGTTTTGCCATATGTATGGTTGATGAAACTAAGGCTTATAAAAAGATTTTGAGACTCTCTAAATCTGAAAAAGTAAAACTAGCCATTGATTTTATTGTTAGAAATACAAATCTGCAGTATTAATTCAATAGAAGATCCAGATATTGAGCCATATCTTCGACATACAACCAAAATTAAAAACAAACTAAAACCCTTTATGAAAACTACCATTTACTCCCTATTCTTTTTTCTAATTTCACATACAAATATGTTTAGCCAGACTATTGACCAATTAAAAATTGAGAATAGTGAAATGCCGAAAGAATATATTATGACAGAAACTCCAAATTGTATTTCAATTCAAGCCTGTCTCTTTTATAAAAAGACAGAGATGTACAGTGCATTTCTTGGAAAAGCAAAAAACAAATCGGTACAAAATTTTGAATCTAAAAACGACAACGGGAATATTATGTATTTTGAGTTTGAAAAAGACTTTACAGGAGAAGCCTTTGTAAAAGGCTTATTGTGGGGAAAAGAAAATAAACCAACCGCAGAACATCCGGAACAAATTTTTACCAAAGGTAAGTTTCTGGTCATTTGGAGTTTTCATGACAACAGTGCGCTTCAGAAGATATCTGAAACTAAAGTGAAGCAAGTACTCAATTAAAAATTCATTTTCATACTGCGTTTAGGCTATATTATTAAGTGTTTGATGAATGAACGTAAAACTTTAGCTATGCAGGGACAAAATTTTAGGTCAGCAACCTAAAAAATGAGATACAAAAGGTAAAAATTTCATCTGTCAAACGTAAAAATTTAGGTTTATCACTTAAAAATTTCATGACAGAACCGAAACATATCATGATAAGACCGAACCAGAAAATGAATTAAACTAATTTTATCATCAAAAATAAAAAAAGCAAACATGAATACTAAAAAACTAAAAATTCAAACAAAACGATATTAAAATTCCATAAACCAACATCAAAACCAATTCAATGAAAAAATTATTACTTTTAATTTTATTAGGATTTTCAATAAGCAGCTATTCTCAATCGTCTGGAGAAAAACTTTTTAAAGCCATTTTTGATCATAATTTAGATGCCGTAAAAAACATTATTGAAACAGATAAATCACTAGTAAACTATGTGAGAAAAATTAATGACTCATTTTATATCCCAGTATTAATGCAGGCGGTGGTAAATGATGAACTTGAAATTTCAAAATATCTAATTGAAAACGGAGCTGACATTAATCAAACGGATGGTTTTAAAATGACCAATTTAATGTGGGCTGCAAACAATCAGAACGTAGAACTCACCAAATTACTATTGAAAAAAGGAGCCGACAAAAACGCTAAAGACATGAATGGAATGACCGCGTTAAAAGCCGCTCAGGAAGTGAAGAATACTGAGATTATTGAGCTTCTTAAATAAGCAAGAAACAAAATAAAACACAAAAAACTACAACCATAAGTTGTAGTTTTTCTTTATTATAACATCAGTAAAAATTCCAATTTGAACTTTCCAACTGGTTAATAATCTTTTTTAATTTTTTGAAAGCCAAATATTGCCCGAAAGCTTTTCCTAAAAAAGCCCCTATAAGACACATTAGAAAAACAAAACCAATTGTTGGCCAGCTTAAAAAAAGCTGCTTTTGGCTGTATTTCCACCCCATAGCGATTAGAAAAAAAACAAAGACAAAAAACTTTCCTTCACCACACCCGCAAGCTTTATATAGCCTGTTTATTTTTTGTTCCCAATTTGATGCTACTTCCTCATCTAAATTTTCCATGTCAAATTTCACCGCATTATATCTATGAAATATAGACCTGATTGATTTTAGATAGAGCAAATCATCAAAACACCGAATAACAAAAAAAGAAATATCTGTACGCATCACTATTCGGAATTAAATATAAACGCAATGTCTTGAACCACGTAAAGTAGCAATTTGCAGATTCGTCATATTAAAATTAACCAGTTCACCAGCACTGTCAACACTAATCGATGGAAACATAAGGTTAGTTCGACTATCCTCATTGTGCGGCATTAAGCAGGAATGGCCGATTTCATGTGCAATAGATTGAATTCCACTTATATTCGGTTCTACTAATATATAATTATGGGTAGCGGCAAAACTACATCCTACAGTTCGATCCGGTGTGATACTCTGAACAACAAAAACAATTAATTCAGATCCATAACCAAGCGCTCGTTTCAATCCATCTTCAAAAGCACAATCTGCAGAAACCAACTCATAATAGGAACCACCAATCCACCAATCAGAAAAGAATCCACCTGCACCACATTCAACATTATTAGCATCACCAGGTGTATTCAGCTTTGGAACACAAGCACCAGTATAAATCAGATTAACATTACACTGTGTTCTAAAAATATTTTGTGCTGTCCTGATTCCTCTAATTACTGTGGCTTCATCAGTATGAGGAGTTCCATTATTATTCAGGATAATAAGCTTAACATACATTTTTTTCAAAAGACGAATCCCCACAAGAGACGCTAAAAAATCAGGTAAACTAACAATTCTCCAGACAATTTCGGTTATCCAGTTAATAACGGTTCTTATAATTCCGCCTATTATCGGAATACTCAAAATTAGGTTAATAACAAACCCAACAAGATCCAGAACTAGTCCCACTACAGTACAGATAACCTCTGTGATCAATTTAGAAATGGTTACTATAATCCAGGTTACTACCAATACCGCAACAAGTACGATCCAGCAAAACCATTTGTTACAACAGAGGCACCACCAGTTACAAGACTGTTCCCTACACCTGCGTTCTTCTCTGTTTATCCAATTTTCTACTGGCTGTTGAACATTCTCTGTTATCCAGCGGCTAACTTCTCTACATACTCTCATGACATTTAAATTTATTTTACTTTATTTTCAACCCAACGCTATAAGTCTGGGCTAACTAACAATCAAAACAAATTTCTGTTCTTTACCTGAGTATTTATCAAGGATAAAAACCCTTTCTTAAGGGGTGTTTTTCCTAATTATATTTCTATATTTATTCTAATTTGATATCGGCATTACAGTTTGCTCCGACAATAAAAAGCAATTACTAAAACAAATACATTTTAATTATGGAAACATCATTTGAAGCAGGAATTAATATTGCCATTAAACTGCCTAAACAAAAATATGATGAAACGGTAGCATTTTACCGCGACATTTTAAAACTGGAAGTTAAAGAAGTACCTATAACTAATCCGACAGTTTCAAGAACACATTCAGTTCAATTTGGAAATAATGTCATTTGGCTGGATTGTGTTGACAATTATACGCATTCTGAAACCTGGTTACAATTAACAGTACCGAATGTTGAAGAAGCAACAGATTATTTAAAACAAAATGGCGTAGCGACTTGCGATGAAATTGAAGAAATCCCTCAAAACATGCATTGGATTATGGATCCTTCCGGTACTGTTTTTAATCTGCAAAAAAAGAGCGAGTAAATATCTTCTGTCGAGATTGTTTAGATTTGCTTATTATTAATGTGATTTCTTCTTGCTCACCAAAAACTTAGCGTCTTAGCATCTTAAAATCTCTCTTCAATGAACAATGACTTCTATTATAAAGCTGTAGAACCAGACCAGGCACTTGCTGACTTTGTAGAAAATATCGGGATGTTTCATAATCCGTCAAACAAAGCCATGGAAGTGGTCTTAATGCCAGACGGAAGAATTGATTTGTTTTTTATGCAATCTGAATCGGAGCCCTTTCAGGTTGCACTTATTGGTCTTGAAAATGTGCCTGAGCAACAAATTATTCCAGCCAATACAATCGCTTTTAAAATTAGTTTTAAACCCTTGGGAGCTGAATATCTTTTACAGACTTCTATTGCCGATATTTTAAATAGTGCCAAAGTTTTACCTAATGACTTTTGGGAATTTACCACTGGTGATTTAAAAGATTTTGAGACCTTTCATTCTAAAATAGCTAGAAAATTAAAGGAACTTTTGCCTGCCAAAATCGACGAAAGAAAGCGTAAACTTTTTAGACTGGTTTACGAATCAAACGGTGAAATAAAAATACAACAGCTTTCAGAAGAAATCTTCTGGAGCAGCCGTGAAATCAATCGGTATTTCAATAAACAATTCGGACTTTCATTAAATGCATTTTGCAAAATCCTGCGCTTCAAGGCATCATTAGAGCATATTGCAAAAGGCAGACTTTTCCCCGAATTAAACTTCACCGATCAAACGCATTTCATCAAAGAAATAAAAAAATTCTCCGGTGTTGTACCCAGCGAATTGCTAAAAAATAAAGATGACCGATTTATACTATTATCCGTTCTAAAACAACAATAATTTTGTTCCGACCAAAGGCTGAGAAGCCAAACGGAACGAAATTAATTTAAAATTGAACGGAATGTTACTAGAAAATAAACAAGTCGCGATCATTGGCGGCGGTCCCGGCGGACTTACATTAGCCAGACTTTTACAATTGCAAAACGTAAATGTAAAAGTGTATGAAAGAGATTTAAATAAAAATGCAAGAGTACAGGGCTCTCCACTGGATTTACATGATGACTCAGGTTTAGCTGCTATTCGCAAAGCCAATTTATTTGAAGAATTCAGAACTAACTTTATGCCTGGTGCAGATAAAACACTCCTTTTAGACGAACAGGCAAAAGTATTTTACAGCGATCACGAAACGAATCTTGAGGAAGATTTTGACAATGCCTATTTTCGTCCAGAGATTGACCGCAGTGTACTGCGAAAAATACTATTAGAATCCTTGCAGGCTGAAACCGTAGTTTGGGACAGCCATTTTATTTCGATGGAGCCACAAAACGAAGGCTGGCTGCTGCATTTCAAAAACGGTTTATCCGTTTACGCTGATCTTGTAATTGGTTCTGATGGTGCCAATTCTAAAATCCGTCCCTACATCACAGACATAAAACCATTTTATTCAGGCATAACAATGCTGGAGGGCAATATTTACGATTCTGAAAAAGCGGCACCACACCTGCATTCGGTAATAAAGGGAGGTAAAATAATGGCCTTCGGAAATGAAAAAAACATTTTAATGGGACAAAAAGGTGACGGCGCTCTTGGTTTTTATGCCAGCTTTAAAGCTGATGAAAACTGGTCCATCGACAGTGGGTTAGATTACGCTGATAGAGAACAAATTTTAGACTGGTTTAAAAAAGCGTATCCGGAATGGAGTACTGTCTGGCATGAATTATTCGAAAATGTTTCAGTACCTTTTATTCCGCGTCTTATTAATTGCATACCCTTAGATCAGACCTGGGAAACTTTACCCAACGTAACCATCATTGGCGATGCCGCACACGTTATGCCGCCTTTTGCCGGCGAAGGCGCTAATATGGCCATGCTTGATGCTTTGGAATTAAGCGAATACCTGACTTTAAATCAATATGCGACACTGCAGGAAGCCATTGCCAGTTATGAAATAAATATGCGTCAAAGAGCATCAAAAGCAGCACAGGAATCACTTGAAAATGGTGAAAAAATGCATTCAAAAGAGGCATTGAAAACGATGCTTGAGTTTTTTAGTAACTAAGATGCTAAGGTTCTAAGAAACTAAGAAAAAACACAAGCAAAATCCTTTCGAGGAACGAAGAAATCGCACTCTAAAAAGGCGGTGCTAAATTTTCTCGCCAATACAACAAGTTTTTATTTCACGCAGACTTTAAACAGATCTAAGCAGATTTTTTTTAAAATAAAATAAGTTGTAAAAAATCTGCATTTATCTGCTAAAATCTTTTTAAAATCTGCGTGAAATAATTTGCAGCAAAAAACTTTGCGTCTTCGCGGCTTTGCGAGATTAAAACAAAACAAACTTAAAAAAAAACTTCATAGCCAGCTTCTTACCTACAATACAAAAAACTTAGTATCTTAGAACCTTAGCAACTTAGCAACTTTCTTATAATAATTCCCTAATTTCGCTTTCCAATTAAGAAAGAGAAAATGAAGGTCTGTATTGCCGAGAAACCAAGTGTAGCACGTGAAATCGCATCCGTTTTGGGTGCCAATACCAAGCACGATGGCTATTACGAAGGCAATGGCTACGCCGTGACCTATACTTTTGGGCATTTATGTACTTTAAAAGAACCCAACGATTATAAACCACACTGGAAAAGCTGGGATTTGAATAACCTGCCCATGCTTCCTGAGAAATTTGAAACCAAAGTGGTTGAAAATTCAGGAATCCAAAAGCAGTTTAAAATTGTTAAGAGTTTATTCGACAAAGCAGAAGTGGTTATAAACTGCGGGGATGCCGGGCAAGAAGGAGAATTGATTCAGCGTTGGGTGATGAACGAAGCCAACTATAAAGGCGAAGTACAACGTTTGTGGATTTCGTCTTTGACAACAGAAGCTATAAAAGAAGGTTTTGAAAACTTAAAACCCTCTGCGAACTACGATAATTTATTCTACGCCGGATTCTCCAGAGCAATTGGCGACTGGCTACTGGGAATGAATGCTACACGTTTGTATACCGTAAAACATGGCGGTTATAAACAAGTATTATCTATCGGCCGTGTACAAACACCTACCTTAGCAATGGTTGTGGAACGTTTTAAAGAAATTGAGAACTTTAAACCTCAACCCTATTGGGAATTACAGACTTTATACCGGGAAACACTTTTTAGTTATGAAGAAGGCCGTTTTCTGAATAAAGAAGACGGAGAGCTTTTAGCCAATAAAGTTAAAGAAAGTGACTTCGAAATTGTTTCAGTTGAAAAAAAGAACGGAAACGAATTTGCTCCCAAACTGTTTGATTTAACGGGTTTGCAGGTTTATTGCAATACCAAATTTGGGTTTTCGGCAGATGAAACGCTTAAAATTGCGCAAAGTTTGTACGAGCAAAAAGTCGTTACGTACCCCAGAGTTGACACCACATTTCTACCAAGTGATATTTATCCGAAAGTACCAGGAATTCTGCAAAAATTATCGAATTACAGTACGTTAACGCAACCCATTTTAGAGAAAAAAATAAAAAAATCGCCAAAGGTTTTCAACGATAAAAAAGTTACGGATCACCACGCGATTATTCCAACCGGAATAGAAATCAATTTGCCGTACAATCAGCAACAGGTTTACGATATAATTGTAAAGCGCTTTATTGCGGTATTTTATGATGATTGTCTGGTGGCCAATACAACCGTAATTGGAAAAGCGGCCGAAGTACTATTTAAAACGACTGGAAAAGAAATTCTGAAAAAAGGTTTCAGAGTTGTTTTTGAAGATCCGAATGCTAAAGAAAAAGAAGCTGATATATTACCGAGTTTTGTTGTGGGAGAAAAAGGTCCGCATGAGCCTTCCTTTTTAGAAAAAGAAACCAAACCACCCAATCAGTTTACGGAAGCAACTTTACTGCGCGCCATGGAAACTGCCGGAAAACAGGTAGACGATGAAGATTTGCGCGAATTGATGAAAGAAAACGGAATTGGTCGTCCGTCAACACGTGCGAATATTATTGAAACGCTTTTTAAACGTCAGTATATCGTTCGAAACAAAAAACAAGTATTACCAACGCCAACCGGAATTCAGCTAATTGAAACGATTCAGAATGAATTAATCAAATCGGCTGAACTGACAGGATCCTGGGAAAAGCAATTGAAAGATATCGAAAAAGGAACTTATACTGCCGGCGCCTTTATAAAAAACATGAAACGCATGGTTGAAGCTTTGGTTACGGAAGTCCGAAGTGAAACCCGACACGCCAATATTTCGCATGCCGGAAATGTTCAGAAAGAAGCGGTAAAAGTCGAACAAAAGAAAGCAGCCGGAATTTTAGCGGAAGCCTGCCCAAAATGCAAAAAAGGAAATCTGATCAAAGGGAAATCGGCTTATGGCTGTTCTGAATACAAATCAGGCTGTGACTTTGTATTACCTTATGTCTTTGCCGATAAAAAAATAACGGAGAGTCAATATATGCGATTGCTTCAAAAAGGCTCAACTGTAAACATAAAAGGCTTTAAAACCGAAGCCGGTGCCGTAGAAGGTTTAATTCGTTTTGAAGAAAACTACAAACTTAAATTAGAAGCAAAAAAAACAGCTCGAAAAGCAAAACCGGAAGTTAAATCAGATGCATTAGCATGTCCAAAATGTAAAAAAGGTACGGTTCTAAAAGGAAACACAGCCTACGGTTGCAGCGATTATAAACTGGGTTGTAATTTTAAAGTCACTTTTGATGAGGTCAGAGCGAAACTAAAAGATCAAAAACCTACGAAGGAATTGGTTTATGCTATTTTAAGCGAAAGTGTTTAAAGTTTTTGCCACTCCTGATAGTTATCGGGATACAGGATTAAAATGATTTTTTATTTCACGCAGATTTAAAAAAGATTTAAGCAGATGTACGCAGATGTATACAATTCTAAATCAAAATTAATCTGCCTAAATCTGCAAAATCTGTGTGAAATAAAAAATATTGAAATTGCTTCGACCTATTCCCTTCGTTTGGGTCTTGGTAAAGCTTTTTTTTCATACTTTAGTAGTACTATTTAACACCTAAAACCAAAAATATGTTTCAAAAAACCACTCTTCTACTTGTTTTATTAGCCGTTGTATCTTGTAAAAAAGCTGAAACAGTTGAAAAAGATAAAATCAAACTGGCCGACTGGCTTATTGGAACCTGGGAAAATAAAACAGAAGACGGCGTTTTGACGGAAAGCTGGCAAAAAGTAAATGACAGTACTTTTACTGCGACTTCGTATTTTATCAAAAGCGATGACACTTTACATTCTGAAAAAATAACTTTGGCACAAAAAGGTGAAATGTTATTGTATAGCGCAACCGTAAACGGTCAAAACAACGACAAAGCCATCGATTTTGGTTCAACTACAGAAAGCGAAAACAAATTGGTTTTCGAAAATCCATCACACGATTATCCTCAAAAAATTACTTATACAAAAAGTGCTAATAATACTTTGACTGCTGAGATTTCAGGGAATTTACAAGGGAAGATGACGAAGGAGAAATTTGTTATGACTAAGAAGTAGTTTTTTTTATGTTAACAGTTAAAAGTAAGGAGTAAAATGTTTGAAATCATAAAAAAAGTAAAAATTCTATTTCTTCATTTTCTTTTACTTTCTCTTTTTATATCGTGTGGAGATCCAGGATTGGATTATAAAAACCTCAAATCAGGTTTTATTTATGAAGCTGGGATTTATTCAAATCCACATCAACGAAAAAATCTTTTAGTTAAAGAATTAAAAGATGGTTCGCTAATATTTGCCATTAGAAATTCGAGAAACAAAATACTATTTCAGCAAAGCCTAAATCAAACTTTCAGCAAATATCATTATTGGGTTTTATATGTCGATATAAATTTTGACGTATGGTATTATAATTCAGATTATAGTTCTTCACACGCAATTTTATTTAATAAAGAAACTCAAGTCTATGAGATAAAGGACTTTTGTTATTATAACTTGCAGTTACCTGATGAATTTAAAAAAGAATTAAAATCTAAAAATTCACTTCAAAATTGTGAGTCATTAGAAAGTAATAAATAAAAATTAAAAATTTGAAAAGAACTTTCTTCTTAATTCTAACTTCAATTCTGATTGTAGGTTGTAATTCAACAATTGAAAATACATTAAACGATATTATTGATAATTTTTCCTTTAACAAAACAAAATCTAACAGTACTGAAATAATTATCAAACTATACGATACAACAATTACGAAAAGAAGAGTAACAGATGTTGAATTTTTCCCTTCAAAAAAAGAATTTAAAGCTGTAAATAAGCAACAACTTGAAAGCTTTGACAGATTATTTATAAATGCTAAAAAAACTGGATACTGTTGTTGTCCTCTAGCTATTTATTCTATTCATTTTTTAAATAAAAAAGAAGAACTGGATCTATTTTATGTTGATACGCTTCAATTTAAAAATAAGGTGAGAATCTATGAAAAGGGTTTACAATACTCTTATATCATTGAAAAACAAAAATGGAAAGATTATCTAAACGAATTTTAAAAATTAAAAAAAACATCGGTTCTACCATTTTTGTTCGGCTGGACTTCAGTCCAGTCTAAACCCCAACAAAAAATCTTAGCGTCCTCGCGCCTTCGTGGCAAACCTGGCTATTCATTCTCCCCAATCTTATTCACCATAAAAATCATCAGTATTCCTAAAAGCGCCATTATTAAAAACGCCCATTTCATACTTAGATATTCGGATATAAAACCTACCATTGGCGGAACAAGCAAAAACCCAAGATAACCAACAGTAGATATAGAAGTTAAGGCAGAACCGCTGCTCAATTTTGACGATCTACCGGCGATAGCAAACACTAGCGGAACCACGCAAGAAACCCCTACTCCAATTAAAACATAACCAAAAATAGTTGGATACGCATAGGGAAGAATAAAACAAATGCCAAATCCTGCCGTGATTAAAATACCGCTATAAAACAGAATTCGTTTGGTACCAAATTTCATTACGCCATAGTCACCAAACAAACGTCCTAACGTTACTGCGGTAGCAAAAAATACAAAAGCTGCACTGGTTAACTTTGGGGAGGCATGCAATATATTTTTAAAATAAATACCGCTCCAATCGTACATCGTATTTTCACAAGCCATGGAGACAAAACAGATTAAGGCAAACTTAACGAGATTTTTTTCAGGCATCGAAAAGAACTTCTTTTTAACGGGTACTGGATCATTATGAATACTCATGGGATAAAAACAAGCCGTAAGTCCCATCATAAAAACACTTACTCCCAATAAATGATAGGATGGTGCAATATGTTGTGTAACCATTACATAACCTAAACCTGCTCCAGAAAAAACAGCAATACTCCAAACCGCATGAAAACGGGTTATAATTGATTTTGGATATAATTTTTGAACCTCCAGCGATTGCGCATTAATGGATAAATTAAAAATATTACGAGAAGCTCCAAAGATTAAAAGTACTATAACCAACTGCCATACAAAAGCAACCAAGCCCGGTAACGAAAGTGCTATATTAAACAGGATTGCTCCCAACAACATGATGTAACGACTACTGTACTTATTCAATAACATTCCGGTGAAAGGCATTGTCAGCATTAAACCAATCGGAAATGCAAATAAAACAGCCCCAAACTGCGCTTCAGATAAATGTAATTCTGCTTGTATATGTGGAATTCGGGATACCCAGGAAGAATATCCAAATCCGGAAAGGAAAAAAAATACGGTATTGGCTAATCTAAATCCTCTTGGAGAACCTTTTATTTTTTTTAAAAAGGGAATGATCATGAAATTGTGTCATTTTGTTCGGCTGCAAAATTAAGGCTTTTAACAACGACCTTCTACCTTTTTGAAGGTTTTTCAATAAAATTCAAATAACCATATTCAAAAAAAACAAATCAACAATTATATAACAAAAAGTATATCAAATCACGTAAAATAATATTTGTTAAGGAAATATTAATTTTTACATTTGCATTGTTTTTATTTATTCTAAATAACAACAATATGAAATTAATCCAAAAAGAAAAATTATGAATTATTTAAATCTCAGTAAAAAGCATATTCTTGCTATTATATGTTTATTTCTCATTTTTACAAATAATACTTTTGCCCAGCAAAACTTCGGAAAAATCAAAGGAACAATTACAACTTCTGACGGAGAACTGGCAGTTGGTGTTAACATTATTCTTAAAAATTCAAAATATGGAACTATTAGTAATGAAGATGGTGCATTTGAATTTAACAGAGTAAAACCAAATACTTATACTGTGCAGGTTTCGTTAACGGGTTATGAAACTTTAGAGCAGGAAGTTACAGTTGCATCTAATGAAACTTCTACTCTTAATTTGCAATTAAAAGTTTCTAATAAACAATTAAAAGAAGTTATCATAACCAATAACAGAGGAAAAACTTTCCCGAAACAAAGTACTTATGTTTCTAAAATGCCTTTGAAAAACGTTGAAAATCCACAGGTATACAACATTGTTTCATCTGAATTAATGAAAGAACAAATCATCACAAATTATGAAGATGCACTGAAAAATGTACCTGGAATTCAGAAATTATGGGAATCAACAGGACGCGGTGGAGATGGTGGATCGTATTATTCTTTACGTGGTTTTGAGGTTCAGGCCAATATCGTAAACGGATTGCCAGGTTTAACAAATGGAAGTTTAGATCCGGCAAATATAGAACGAATTGAAGTGATCAAAGGCCCATCCGGAACTTTATTCGGAAGTAGTTTAGTGAGTTACGGTGGACTTATCAATACAGTTACTAAAAAACCATACAGCGGTTTTGGTGGAGAAGCTTCTTATATCGTGGGAAGTTTTGGTTTAAACCGAGTGACTGCCGATATCAATACACCTCTTGATGATGCTGATAATGTCGCTTTCAGAATTAATGCGGCTTACCAAACTGAAAATAGTTTTCAGGATTCCGGATTTCGCACTTCTTTTTTTGTAGCTCCTTCCCTATCTTATAAAGTAAATGATAAATTGTCTTTTCTTATCAATACTGAATTTATGCAGGAAGAAAAAACAACGCCCTCAATGCTGTTTTTAGGAAGAGATGCCCCTTTGCAATTTGCCAATTTAGACGAATTAAACTATAACACTAATTTGTCTTTTTACAGCAATGATTTAGGGATGAAAAATCCGAGATTCAGTTTGCAGGGTCAAATGACTTATAAGATTTCTGATCAATGGACTTCGCAAACCGTATTATCAAGAAGTTCTTCTAAATCAAGAGGATATTATTCATATATCTATGACAACGAAGATGGAAATGGTGATTTTGGATTATGGATTACAAAAGAGCAATCGCAAACTATTACAACTGATATTCAGCAAAATTTTATTGGCGATTTTAAAATCGGTCAAATGCGTAATCGCTTAGTTGTTGGTTTAGATTATTTTGACAGAAATGTAATGTACGGCGGTTCCGGATATGGAAAATTGTACAATGTTACTGCACAAGGCGAAGTAAGACAATTTGACGAAGATGCGCCAAACTTTCTAACCCAAACTTCTGTCGACAGACTTCTTGCCAATGAGCCTGCAGGAAACTACAATCCACAAGATGCAACTTACAGTGCTTATGCCTCTGATGTACTTAATATTACTCCAAAATTATTGGCAATGGCAAGTTTGAGAGTTGATTATTTTGATACTGAAGGAAATGCAAATGCAGATGGTGATGATTATACACAAACGGCGTTATCTCCGAAATTCGGATTAGTATACCAACCAATTCAGGATAAATTATCTGTTTTTGCCAATTATATGAATGGTTTTAGAAATATTGCTCCGGGCGTGAATTACGATGATGACGGAAATATAATAGGAACTCAAACTTTTGAACCAGAACATGCCAATCAATTAGAATTTGGAGTAAAAGCTGATCTTTTTTCAGATAAATTAACCGGAACTATAAGTTACTATGACATTAACGTTGCCAATTTAGTAACCAGCAACCCTATGTACAGCGCACAAGGCGGTGAAGCACGAAGCAAAGGTTTTGAAATTGATTTGAACGCTGCTCCAATAAAAGGCTTAAGTATTATTGCCGGATATAGCTATAATGATAGTGAAATTACACAAGGTGATGAAGGAAATGTTTGGTTAGAACAAGGAAAAAGACCATTTTGGGCAGGACCAAAAAATTTAGTTAACCTTTGGGCAACTTATAAATTTGATGGAGGTTTCTTAGAAAATTTCGGTCTTGGTTTTGGAGGAAATTATGCAAGTGAAAATGCAATTCTGGATAGTTCTGTTACCGGAAAATTTGTATTGCCGGAATATACCGTTCTTAATGGTTCTGTATTTTACAACACAAATAAATTCCGTGTTGCTTTAAACATTAATAATATGACCAATAAGGATTATTTTAATGGTGGATGGTCTACACTAAATCCACAAAAACCTAGAAATGCGGTGGCTAGTTTCACCTATAAATTCTAAAAAGCTACAATACTTTTAAAACTCCAAAAAGAAGTTAATTTAAAAAATTAGCTTCTTTTTTATTTTTAATTGTTCTAAATAAGCTTTAGATTTGTGAAAAATATCATACTTAACAATTTTAAACCTGATCTTATGAAATCAAATACTTTAAAAAAAATCACCTTTTTTCTTTTTATGTTAGTGGCAAGTCCTCAATTATTCGCTCACGCTCTTTGGATCGAAACTAAAGCGACAGGAACAAAAGGAAAAGCACAGGAAATCTCTGTTTACTTTGGGGAATTTTCAGATAATGATATTACAAAAGCTGACAAATGGTTTTCAGATTTAAAAGATTTTTCGCTGGTTGTAATCAGTCCATCAAAAAAAGAAATTAAACTTTCAGCGAAAGCTTTAGACAATAAATACCAGGCATTTTTTACACCTGATGAAGATGGCGTTTATACAATTGTAATGCATCATAAAGTAAAAGATGTTTACGGAACTATGGTTTTAGATTACAATTCAAGTGCTACCGTTACAGTTGGTAATGCTGCCAAAGGAAATGAAGCCATTGCAAATTCAAATGTTATCAGTTTATTTTCTAAAGATATTTTAACGGCAAAGCAAAATACGAAAATCAATGTAAATGCTTTATATGAAGGTAAAATTGCCAAAGAGCAAAAAATGAAAGTGATTGCTCCAAACGGTTGGGAAAAAGAATTATGGAGTAATGAAAACGGAGAAGTTTCATTTACACCAATCTGGCCAGGAAACTACATGGTAGAATTTGCTTATACTGAAAAAGCTTCAGGTGAGCATAACGGTAAAAAATATGATGAAATCTGGAAAATGGCAACTTATTTAATTACAGTAAAATAATAATACCCTTCATTTTTAAATACAAAATTAGTCTTAGTTTAAAACCTTGTTCATTGAGCAAGGTTTTTTTCTTTTCAAGAGTTTAGGACAATAAATAAGACTTATATATCATTCGGAAATTAATTTTTATTTATAATGAATTAAAATAAAAGACACAAATTCTTAAGCAAATCTTAAGATAAAACTAATGGAAGTTTAAGCAAGAAAATACATTGTTAAATTTTGTTAAAACATTAATCTAACCTTATATTTGCACAAAAAATTATTTTTATTAAATCTAAATAAAGAACATGAAACATAGTTTACTACTTGCTTTGTCTTTGCTAAGTTTTGGAGTTTATAGCCAGGAATACACAACGGCAGAAAATACTTCTTCTACTGTAAATGATACTGTAAAAAATAAAAAAGGAGAAATTCTTAATGAGGTATTAATTACACCAAATAAACCTAAAAAGCCTATTGAAGCAGCTCGTTCAGGTATTAAAGTTATGGACTTACCACAAAGCGTTCAGGTTATTGGTAGTGAAGTAATCGAACAGCAACAAGCAATAAGATTGAGTGAAGTAGTAAAAAATCTAAACGGTGTTTATGTAGGATCTGCACGTGGTGGTGCGCAGGAATCATTCTTTTCAAGAGGATATGATATGAGTGCCAATAATATGTTTAAAAATGGTTTCCGATATAATGCAGGTTCAATACCAGAAGTTTCCTCTTTAGAAAAAGTGGAATTTCTAAAAGGTAGTTCAGCTTTATTATACGGGAATGTTGCTCCGGGCGGAATCATGAATTTGGTTACTAAAACACCAAAATTCACAAGCGGTGGAGAAGTTTCTATGCAAATGGGAAGCTATTCTTACTACAAACCGTCTATTGATTTTTACGGACCATTAAATAAATCTATAGCATACAGATTTACCGGATCTTATGAAAACTCTGAAAGTTTTAGAGATTATGTGAAAAACGAGCGTATTTATATCAACCCGTCCTTTTTATTCCACCTTTCAGATAAATCCCAAATTACATTACAAGGGGATTATTTAAGTGCCGACTGGACTCCTGATTTTGGTACAGGTATTTATGGTAAAACAATTCTGGACTTGCCTCGTAACGAATTCTTCGGAGCACTTTGGTCAACCGCAAATACTAAATCTTCTAGTGCTTCCCTATTGTTTAATCACGATTTCAACAAAAACTGGAAATTAAATTTTAATTCTTCTTATCAATCTTACAGAAGAACACAAACCTCTACAGCGCAGCTAAGTACAATTGAAGCTAATGGAAACTGGAAACGTGGTTTAACAAAAGCTGACGGTGCCGAACAAATTTTTGGTGATCAAATAAGTTTACAAGGAAATTTTAAAACAGGAAGCATCAAACATCAAATATTTACCGGAGTAGATTACGAAAATTCACTTGCTCCAAATTATACTTTTGGATTCTTTGCTCCTGGAAAACCTGCAGACCTTTTAACAACAGAAGCTACCGCTATAAACTTATATACTTACGATTATAGCACACAAACTACTATTATTCCTTATCCAACAAGAACTACTCAATTAACCAGTACAGAAACGCAACGTTTTGGAGCCTATTTTCAAGATTTAGTTTCGATAAATCAATACATAAAAGTTCTGGCGGGATTACGTTGGTCATGGCAGCAAAGCGAAGCTACTACTACAAAAGAAGTGATAGAGAAAAAGAATAATGTAAATGTCATTACAACTGCTTACGAAGATGCACTACCTGTAACTGGTGCTAAAACTATAAACAAAGCTTTTTCACCTAAAGCAGGTTTAGTAGTACAACCTACTAAAGATTTGTCTTTGTTTGCAAGTTATTCAAATTCTTTTACTCCAAATACAGGGACAACCGTAGATTCAAAACCATTAGATCCATCAATTATAGATCAATATGAAGTTGGTGTGAAAAAAGATTTCTTTAGAGGCTTTTTGACAACAAACGTAACAGTATATCAAATTACAAATAATAATTTAGCACAAACGGCTCAATATTTATCAGACGGTGTTACACAAAACGTTAATACTAATTTAAAAGAATTAGTTGGAGCAACAAAAGGAAAAGGAGTTGAAATAGATATTACGGCGACACCTGTAGAAGGTTTGAACATTATGGCTGGTTATAGTTTTAATGAAACCAAAGTATCTAAATCATCTGGCACAAGCGGTAGCCTTGTTGTTGGAGATGTTTTAGCAAGAACTCCAAAAAATACTGCCAATTTGAGCTTTTTCTACAAATTACCTAGTGGTTTATTAAAAGGAGTGACTTTTGGAGCGATTGGAAATTATGTTGGTGACCGTACTGGAGGTTGGAATGATGATTATTTATGGACAGAAAACACACCTTCAACCAATCCAAAAACATATACGGTAACAATTAGAGATCGTGATATTCCTTTGGAAGGTTATGTTACTGTAGATGCTTCTCTTGGATATGAATGGAAAAAATTCTCAATCTTATGCAGATTATCAAACATAACAAACGAATTGAATTATACAGTTCACGAAAATTATAGTGTGAACCCTATCGCTCCTCGTCAAATCATGACAAGTTTACGATACAAGTTCTAAAAATTTGAATTAGATTTTTTATACCCAAAGCTTTTTCTGTCTATTCATTCTTTGAAAGCAGAAGAAGTTTTGGTTTTTAAATTTCAATAGAAACCTCATTTAGTAATAGATGAGGTTTTTTATTTTCTATTCAATACTTTTTTGTTTAAATTTGATTATTAACAACTGATAACCAATAATTTAAAACCGTATAAAATGAAAAAAAAGTTTATTATAATTGGCGTTTTTTCTGTGCTAATATTCAATTCGTGCAAAAAAGAAGAAAATAAAGAAGAGGCAAGAATACCCAAACAATATGCTGTAGAGGATTTTTATGACACCAAAGCAATTGGTGCAGCTGGTTTTAATAAGGATGAAACTAAAATTTTAATTAATAGTAATGTTACCGGAATTGCAAATCTGTATGAATTAAATCTTGCAGATACTACCTCTCTTGCACTTACAAAATCTAAAACAGAAAGCAATTATGCTGTTGATTATTTGCCTGGAAGTTCAAAATTTATTTATTCATCTGATAAAGGGGGAAATGAAAATACACACCTCTATCTAATGAATAGAAACGATGCTTCCGTAAAAGACATTACACCCTGGTCCAATAGCGCTAATAGTTTTGTTGGCTGGAGTCTCGATAAGAAAAATATGTACGTAAGCAGTAACAAGCGAGATGTAAAATATTTTGATATTATGAAATTGGACACACTTAGCTGGAAACCTACCATTTTATATAAAAACGAGACAGGTTTAACTCCATCGGTAATCAGTAAAACTGAAAGATATATAGCGTTAACAAAAGAAATTACAACAGATAAAAATGAACTGCATATTTATGATAGTAAAACCAAAACCACTAAAAAAATCAGTTCCGACAAAGAAGCTAGCTGGATTCCGATGGCTTTCGAAAAAAATGACAGTATCTTTTACTACTCAACGAACGATGATAGTCAATTTAGTTATTTGGTAAAATACAATTTAAACACAGGAAAATCTGAAAAAATTTTCGAAGACAAATGGGATGTGAATTATATGAGTCTAAGCGAAAATGAAAAATATCATATCGTTTTCATCAACGATGACGGTAAAAATAAGGTTATTCTTTTCGACCATAAAACTGGAAAAAAGATAGACTTTCCTGATTTGAAAGATGGCGATGTTCAAAACGTAATTATAGCTAACAGCGAAAACAAATTGTTACTAACAGTTGGAAGCAGTACCAGTTCGCCAAATTTATATGTATATGATATTCCTACTAAAACTTTAAAACAATTAACCTCAACCTTAAGCAAAAAAATTGATCAAAATGACCTTGTAAAAGCAGAAGTAGTCCGATTTAAATCTTTTGATGGAAAAGAAATCCCGGCAATTTATTACAAACCTTTACAGGCATCAGAAAACAGCAAGGTGCCAGCATTGATCTGGGTTCATGGTGGACCGGGGGGACAAAGCCGAATTGGATATTCAAACAGTATTCAATATTTAGTTAATCATGGTTATGCTGTTTTGGCGGTCAATAATCGGGGCAGCAACGGTTACGGAAAAACATTTTACAAACTAGACAACAAAGATCATAGCAACGGTGACCTGAAGGACTGTATTTGGGGTAAAAAATGGCTGGCACAACAAAATTATATCGATTCAACTTCAGTTGGTATTTATGGAGGAAGTTATGGTGGCTGCATGGTTTTAGGTGCGTTGGCATTTCATCCTGAGGAATTTAAAGTGGGTGTCAACTTGTTTGGTGTTGCCAACTGGATAAGAACTTTAAAAAGTATTCCGCCTTATTGGGAAGCCTTTCGTGTCGCACTATATGATGAATTAGGAGATCCGTATACTTCTGATAGTATACGCCTGAAAAAGATATCTCCATTATTTAATTATCAAAAAATAAACAAACCATTGCTCGTTTTTCAGGGCGCAAATGATGTCAGAGTCCTGCCTGTCGAAAGTGATGAAATAGTAGCCGGTGTGAAGAAAAATGGTGTTCCTGTAGAATATGTTGTTTATCCTGATGAAGGCCATGGTTTTCAGAAAAAAGAAAATCAAATCACTACATCAAAGAAAACACTCGCCTTTTTGGATAAATATCTGAAAGCAAAAAAATAAAACAAAACAGAATTCCAATTTACAAAACCTTTTAAAAACCTCATTTAGCAATAGATGAGGTTTTTTATTTTCAAAGAAGAAAGTGCTTTAAATATCTTTACTTTTGCCAAAACATTCTAATTTCAACAAAACAAAATTCTATGTCAGATTCCAAACCAAACCAATTAAAAAAAACGCTTGGATTAAGTTTTAATATCGCAGTATTAATTGGAGGAACGATTGGAGTTGGAATTTTGCGAACGCCTGGAACTATTGCCGGAATGTTAGATAATTACTGGCTTATAATTGCTTCCTGGCTTTTTGGCGGTTTATATGTTTTAATTGGTGCCAATTCGTATGCAGAGCTTGCTACTATGCTCCCAAAAGCTGGAGGATCTTACAATTATATTAAAAGAGCTTTTGGCGAATATGCCGGTTTTTTATCTGGGTGGTACGATTATATCTGCAATGCAATTCCGCCTGCATTTTATTGTATTGTCATTAGTGAATACATGATTATTTTGTTTCCTGCCCTTGCCAATTATTCAATGGTTATGGCTATTTCTTTATTGGCTGCTTTTGTATTAATTCATTTGAGTGGCGTTAAAAACGGAAGTACAATTCAACAAATTACAAGTTTGCTTAAAGTCATTTGTTTTGTAGCTTTGGTTGTGGCTTGTTTTATATATTCAGGTGTTGCCGTTCCGGTAATTAAAACAGATAATTCGTTTTTTCAAATCGGACTTTTATTTGGATTTTTTAAATCATTACAACTTATTATCGGAACTTATAATGGCTGGAACAGCGCTTGCTTTTTTGCCGAAGAAAATGATGATCCGGGTAAAAATATTCCGAAATCATTGTACAGTGGTGTTATTCTAGTTGTTGCCATCTATGTTTTAGTAAATGTGGCATTTTTTCATGTTTTACCAATTGCAACTTTAGCGAAATCAAATCTGGCTGCTGCCGATGTGGCCAAGATTCTTTTTGGAGAAAATGGCGCTATAATCGTAACGGTTATCTCTATTTTCTCTTTAATCAGTATCTTGAATGCTTTTATGATGATTCCGCCAAGAATTCTTTACGGATTAAGCCGTGATGGATTTTTTATTGAAAAAGGAACTATGGTTAATAAAGGCGGAACACCAATTGTGGCACTTTTAGTTTCATCATTTGTCAGCTTATTTTTAATATGCATTGGTTCTTTTGAAGTTTTGTTTTCCTTTGCTGCCTTTATCTCTATTATTGTTTGGGGATTGGCTTATTGTTCTCTGATAAAACTTAGAAAGTCAGAACCTGATTTACCAAGGCCATACAAATCATTTTGGTATCCATGGACGACATTTATTGCAATCATAGCTTCTATCGCATTATTGATGGGATTTATTTACAGTGATCCTAAAAGCTTTATTATTATTGTGGGAATTACGATTGTTTCTTATCCTTTATTTTTGGTTTTGAGGAAGAAGAAGTAAAAGCAATTTTTTTTAAAATAGCACTTAATATTTAATGGCCGCGAATTGACGAATTATTTCTTTCAATTGCCATAGTTTTTGTCATTTCGAGGAACGAGAAATCACATCCAGGGAGCGACGCACTGCATGGTTACGTTATGTGATTTCTCGTTCCTCGAAATGACAACCAAAAAGAAAGAGACTGTCTTTTGGACAGCCTCTTTCTTTTCTATATTATAAAAATATCTTATTTCAAACCAGCAATACTCTGCTCGATTGTAGCAATCTTCGCCAAAGCATCCGCTTCTTTTTGTCTTTCGTTAACCAAAACTTTTTCTGGTGCTCCGGCAACAAATTTTTCGTTAGACAATTTTGCCTGAACTGATTTCAAGAAACCTTGCGTATAAACCAACTCTGCAGTTAGTTTTGCAATTTCAGCTTCAACATCAATATTTCCTCCTGAAATCGGAATGAAATATTCATTTGATTTTACACGGAAAGATAATGCGCCGTCAACTTTAGCCGAAACATATTCGAAAGCTGAAATATTTCCTAATTTCGTTACGATTGAATCAAAATAAGTTGTGATATTCTCGCTGTTGATTGCTTTCAATTCGATAGCATCCTTAAAAGGAATATTTTTATCTTTTCTGATCGTTCTGATTCCTGAAATCACTTCGATTGTACTTTCAAAATCAGCAATTAAACTCGCATTGAATGGTTTTAATTCTGGCCAGGTTGAAACAATTAAGGCCTCTTCCGGAGTTCTGTCAGCAATTAAATGCCAAATTTCCTCAGTTAAGAAAGGCATAAACGGATGCAACAATTTCAGGTTACTTTCTAACATTTCAATCGCTTTATCAAACGTTACCTTATCAATTGGTTGTTGATATGCCGGTTTGATCATCTCTAAAAACCAAGAACAGAAATCATCCCATACCAATTTATAAATCGCCATTAATGAATCTGAAATTCTGTATTTCTCAAAATTATCTTCAATATCAACTAAAGTTTGTTGCAATTTCGCCTCGTACCATTCAATCGCTACTTTTGATGATTCTGGTTGTGGAATAGTTTCTGAAACTTCCCATCCTTTAATCAATTTAAATGCATTCCAAATCTTGTTTGAAAACGCTTTTCCTTGATTACATAATTCTTCATCAAACATAATGTCATTTCCTGCAGAAGCACTTAAAAGCAATCCTACACGAACACCATCTGCACCAAATTTCTCAATTAAATCTAAAGGATCAGGAGAATTTCCTAATGATTTAGACATTTTACGACGTTGTTTATCACGAACTAAACCAGTCAAATATACATTTGTAAATGGTTTTTCACCAGCATATTCGTAACCAGCAATAATCATTCTGGCAACCCAGAAAAATAAAATATCCGGACCAGTTACCAAGTCATTTGTTGGATAATAATATTTATAATCAGCACTTTCAGGATCCATTATTCCGCCAAAAACCGACATCGGCCATAGCCAGGATGAAAACCAGGTGTCTAAGGCATCAACATCTTGCTTCAGGTTAGAAGTTGTAAGTTCTGGGTTATTCGTTCTTTCTTTGGCTAAAACTAGTGCATCTTCGATGCTTTCTGCAACTACGAAATCTTCTTTTCCATCTCCATAATAATATGCCGGAATTTGTTGTCCCCACCATAATTGGCGAGAGATATTCCAATCGCGAATATTATTCAACCAGTGTGCATACGTATTTTCGAAACGTTTTGGATGCAATTTAATATCGCCGTCAACCAATACAGATTGAATTGCCGGTTTAACTAAATCTTCCATTTTCAAAAACCACTGATCTGATAATCTTGGTTCGATTACCGCTTTAGTTCTTTCGGATGTTCCAACTTTATTTAAGTGGATTTCAGTCTTCGCCAAAGCTCCAGTTTCTTCTAATTCTTTTGCAATTTCAGTACGAACCACAAAACGATCTTTTCCCTGATAATGTAATCCGAAGCTATTTAGTGTTGCATCTTCATTAAAAATATCAACGATTTCAAGATTGTGTTTCTCTCCCAGCGTTTTATCATTCATATCGTGCGCCGGAGTCACTTTCAAACATCCGGTTCCGAATTCTACATCTACATATTCATCTTCGATAATCGGAATTACTCTTCCACAAATTGGAACGATTGCTTTCTTTCCTTTTAAATGTGTAAAACGCTCATCATTTGGATTGATACAAATGGCAGTATCTCCAAAAATAGTTTCCGGACGTGTTGTTGCAATCGTTAAGAAATCTTCTGAATCTTCAATTTTATATTTTAAGAAAAATAATTTTCCTTGTTGTTCTTCGTAAATAACTTCTTCGTCAGAAAGCGTTGTTTTAGCTTCAGGATCCCAGTTTACCATTCGGTATCCTCTATAAATCAAACCTTTGTTATATAAATCAACAAACGATTTAATTACAGACGCCGACATATCAGGATCCATAGTAAATTTGGTTCTTTCCCAGTCGCAGGAAGCTCCTAATTTTTTAAGCTGATCAAGTATAACTCCACCGTACTTATCTGTCCATTCCCATGCGTGTGCCAAAAATTCTTCACGAGTTAAATCATTTTTATTGATTCCTTCCGCTTTTAATTTTGCTACAACTTTAGCCTCAGTTGCGATTGATGCGTGATCCGTTCCCGGAACCCAGCATGCGTTGAAACCTTTAAGACGTGCTCTACGAATTAAAACATCCTGAATTGTATTGTTCAGCATATGCCCCATGTGAAGGACCCCTGTCACGTTTGGCGGTGGAATTACAATTGTATAAGGTGTTCTATGATCTGGCTCCGAATGAAAATAGTTATTTTTCATCCAGTAATCATACCATTTATTTTCGATCGTTTTAGCGTCAAATTGTGCTGGAATTGTCATTTTATCGTGGATATGTTTAATCGTTAATTTGTTTAATCGTTAATCTGTTTTACCATTTTTCTTAATCGTTATCAATGAATAAATTAAACGATTAAACAGTTAAACAAATAAACCAGAAAAACTTTGGTTTAATTTTTGTAATTATAATTGACAGCAAAAGTAAATAATTAAAGACACTATAAAAAGCGAATTAATAATTTGTGTGTTAATTAAAAGAATGTATATTTACTTACAACTTAAAATAATTTCAAAATGAAAAATGTTGCCTCTTTTATTGCAATCGTATTGTTTAGCGCAATGGGTTACGCACAAAATGGTCCGAAAATTGAATTTGCGGCTCAGGACAATACGATTGATTATGGAAAAATTTCTAAGAGTGATAATGCAGTTCGTTCATTCGAATTCACCAACACTGGAGATGCTCCATTGATAATTACTGGTGCAGAATCTACAGTAAGTTCTATCGTAGTTACAAAACCAGCAACTGCTATTTTACCAGGAAAAAAAGGAAAAATTGATGTGAAATATAATATGGCCGCTGGCCCTATTCGTAAAACCATCACTGTTGAAACCAATGCAGTGAATTATCCTGATGGTCGTGTAGCCTTAAAAATTAAAGGTGAAGTTTTATAAAAAAAACAATTTAAACTAAATAGTAAAGCCGTTTCATATGAAACGGCTTTTTTTATTGTATTTTTTCTTTACTTATTTTGATTTATTCGTACACTCAACAGTTGTGAATTTATATTTCACATTTTCGAAATCTATTGGTTTATCTTTTACCAAATAAGTAACTCCCATTGTCGTCTGCATGGTTCCGTTTCCTAAGATAAGTTGATTATCTCGTTTTAAAAGTGCCATCGGATTTTTGAATTTTGTGTTTTTATTTTTAGTATCTGTAAATGTATAGTCAACAAACAAGGTATCCCCTTTAAATTCTCCTGCTACTTCACCAGTTCGTTCCGGTGCATTAGCAACTTTCATCACCATATCTCCGGATATCTTTCCGTTTTTTAATGTGTTTACTTTTAAATCAATCGTATCTTTTTCATATATCGCCTTATAACACTGAGAACTTACAACTTTTTCGCCTTCAGCTTTAGCGGCTTCAATTTCTTTTTGTTTTTCATCATTTTTACAACTTTGGAATCCAATACAAGTAATCACCAGGCATAATGCGATTATTTTTTTCATAATTTAATTTTTAAGTTCATTCTTATCCTATAAAAATAAAAAAAAAAGAAGCCAAAAAAAAGGCTTCTTAATTAAAATTGTTTTTTTTTGATCAAATGAATTTTATAACTTCTTAATTACAAATTCACTTCTTCGGTTTAATTCATGATCTTCTTCTGAACACGCTTCATCTGTTTTACATTTGATAATTGGCACAGATTCTCCATAACCTTTAGATGAAACTCTGCTTGCATTGATACCAGACTGAATAATAAATTCTCTGGTCGAATTGGCTCTTTTTTGAGATAGTTCTTCATTGAATTTAGCATTTCCACGTGAATCGGTATGGGATCCAATTTCGATTACCATTCCCGGATATTTATTCATTAAAGCCACAACCCTGCCTAAGACAACTTTCGATTCTTTACGGATATACCACATATTATAATCGAAATAAATCGGATCCGTTTTAATGATTAATCGGTCCTTATCTTTTACGACATCTTTTTCCTGTGCCATAATTTGAGCCTCTTTTTCTTTTTTCTTCACTTCTCCTGCTGCAATTTCATCGGCTTTAGCCTTTTTTGTTGCTTCATTTAAAGCGATAAGAGCCAGAGCTTCTTTATCTCTTTTCTCTTTTTCCAAACGAATTTCCTCTTTTCTCTTATCCTCTGCATTTTTCTGTTCTTCCAATTTAATGGCATTTAAAGATTTTAGTGCCAATGAGCCATCGTTCGTTATATTTCTGGTTTTCCCGATTTCCAAAGTTCTTGACTCGTTGGTGTATTTTTCTTTAAAAGCAACAATTGTATAAGAGCTCTCACAGGCAACAGTGAAACTAAATTGCCCATCTGCAGAAGTCGTAATTGTATTCAAAGTCTTTTTAGCAGAATCCTGCAGCATTACAGTCGCATTTTCAAGTACTAATTTAGTATCAACATCTGTAATTGTTCCGGCAATAAACTGTTTGCAATCTTCAACAATTAAATCTTTAATTTCCTTGAATTGATAAATATCATCACTTCCTTTTCCGCCATCTCTGTTGGATGCAAAATATCCTTCTTTGGTATCTGAATCAATATTAAAAGAGAAATCATCCAAATTAGAGTTTAATGGCAAACCAATATTAACAGGTTCTGAATATTCATTTCCGTTAATATCTGAAACAAAAACATCCAAAGACCCGTAACCTAAATGTCCATCAGAAGAAAAATAAAGTTTGTTATCATTTGAGACAAAAGGAAATTGTTCTCTTTTATCTGTATTGACAAGTGGCCCTAGATTTTTTGGTGTATCAAATGCTCCCTTATTGACATTTACTGAATAAATATCAAAAGAACCCAGACTTCCAGGCATATCAGAAGCAAAATACAATACTTTTTCATCAGCGCTAAGAGCAGGATGTTCTACAGAATAATTCGGACTGTTGAACGGAAGTGCTGTAATATTAGTCCATTTTCCATCAATTAATTCAGCTTTAAAAATCTGAAGATTCGAAATTTTCTCGTCATTTTTCTTTTTACTTCCGTTTTTAGAATTATTACGAGTAAAATACATTGTTTTACTATCTTTAGTAAAAACGGCATTTGCTTCGTGCATTCCGGTTTTTAATTCCTGCGCAAAATAAGTCAAATTGGTTTCCGAAGCATTTATTTCATTCAATGGAATACTAACCATATTCAAATAAGTCTCATTATCCCATTTAAACTTTTTATCAAACAAACCCGGTTTTAATTTTACTCCGGCAAAAACTAAATTCCCTTTATATTTTACAGCCCCAAACTCTGAATTTGGAGTATTGATTGCGAGATTTTTAATCTCAAACCGGTTTCCAATTGCAGAAACATTTTCTAATTCGTGAAGTTCTTTTTCAAAATAGATGGAATCTTTACCATTTGTTGCAGTACTATAATATTTCTTTAATGCCGCATTAGCATCCGCAGGACTGTTTGTAGCTTTTAACGTTTGAGCATATCTGAAATAATAATTTCGATCTAAATCTTTGTTATAACTATTTATTAAAAGTCTATAATAACGTTGTGCTTTTACTAAATCATTGGTATAATAATAGGAATCTGCCAGGTTTTTAATTACCTCTTGTGAAGGTTTTTCTTCAGCTAATTTTTCATATAAAATAATGGCTTCGCTATAAAATGTCTTATCAAAAAATCTTTTGGCTCTGGCCAAATCCTTATCCTGAGCGTTTATAAACTGTATTGAAAATACGAATATAATAACAAGTAGTTTTTTCATATTTTTCATTTTAAAAGAATCTTGGTGATTTATCATATCCTTTTCCTAATAAATCTAAATCAAACAGCAACATAATTTCATGTGTTCCCGAATTGAATTGTCCCAGATTTGAAAGCGTATAATCGTATGCATAACCAATTCTTAAAGAAGGTGTAACATTAATATTTGCCAAAGCACTGAAGGAATCATTTATCCTGTAAGCTGCACCTAGTTCAAACTTCTCATTATACAAAACATTTGCCGTAATATCTACAGCCACTGGTGCGCCTTTTACAAATTTTGCCATTGATGCAGGTTTGATTTTCCACATATCGTTTAACTGAAAAACATACCCACCAGTTAAATAGGTGTGAATTTCTTCAGATCCATAAGCGTTTAGTCCTGACTTTTCTTCGATTTGTTTCGACTTCAATAAATTTGGAGCAGACAATCCTATATAAAAATTATCTCTAAAATAATACGCCCCTATTCCAATATTTGGCTTGGTTACATTGATATCTTCTGCGAAAGCAGCATCAGTAGCTGCATTTCCGCTTTGTAAAAGAAAGCCATTAAAATTGCTTTGCAAGGCTGAGAATCCCGCTTTAAGACCAAGCGAAAGTTTATTTTTTCCACCTAAATTAAGGACATAAGCAAAATCAGCATAAACATTATTTTCTTTTTTGGCTCCGTCTCCAATATCATCAGATACTAAAGATAAACCCACTTCGATTTTATCACTTAAGGCAGTATGTCCGAAAAATGTAAACGTTTTTGGTGCTCCGATAGCGCCAACCCATTGTGTTCTGTACAAGCCTCCGAAATTCATCATCAAAGGAGTTCCGGTAGCATATGCCGGATTAATTACACTCATATTATACATATAATGGGTGTATTCTGGATCTTGTTGCGCCGAGGCGGTGGTTATATAAAAGAGAAAACTTATAAAGAGTATTATTTTTTTCATTTGAAAATTATATTAAATAATGTAAAACGGAATTATCGATTTAAATAAAGGCGTCCCTGTTTAGGAGGTGTGTTGCCTTTATTAAAATGGATAACATAAAAATAAACTCCATTTGGTGCAGTGCCGTGGTTAAGCCCCTGTGTTTCATAATTTATTCCGTCCCAGCCCGGTTTGTCTTTTCCTCCCCTGTACATTCCGTTCCCGTATCTATTGAAAATTTCGATTTGGTAATCCGGAAATAAAAAGTCAATATTCGTAATAACAAATACATCATTCACACCATCGCCATTAGGAGAAAATCCATCCGGAATAAAGAAATCTGGTGGTACAACATCGCAATCTGTTAATGATACGGTAACTTCGGTATAATCATAGGATAGACAACCTTCTGTTGAGAAATCAAAGGCGTAATATTTTCTTTGATCAACCAAGGCAGTTGTGGGTGGTAATACATATCCTTTTTCCGGAGCATCGTACCAGACAACTGATGAAGGTACGTTTGTATTATTTGATAAATCTGCAAGTGTTGGTGCATCCAATCCGCAGAAATTTTGTCCCTCGGGATTTAGTTCCGGAGCCGGAGTATCTTTTAATGTCACGGTAATCATCGTTGCCGATGACGTACAATTTAAAGTTGTTTCTGTTACATAATAATTTTCTTCTTTTAAAAGATAAGTATTGGCAAGAGGAGTTGTTAAAGTCGGTGAATTATACCATTTGTATTGTGTTCCTTTTGGTTCTAAACTGGCAATTGTAGCCCGATCAGACTTGCAAAAAGACAGATCCCCTGCCGTTGGTGCAACTGGAATAGGATTTAATAAAAAAGGATCTGCTACACCTGTTACGTTTATGCCACATGTCGTGGAATTATTTGTCAAATTTGTTACATTTATTGTTGTAGATCCTGTGTTTATAAGTAAACCCGCGGGAACTACAAAACTTGCACTACCATTTGTTGCAGTTAAAGTGACTGTCTGTACTGCTGCCAGATTACTTCCTGTTAGCACATAAGACAATGTAACATCCGTTAAACTTCCTAATCCTGAAACTGAAGCTGTAACAGGTGATCCAAAACAAAAATCATTAATTTGGATTCTTAAAGTGGGTACATTAGGAAGTGGATTTATAAGAATTGTACCTTTTAAATCTGCACTGTTTGTACATTGTGAAATTACATGAGTAATATTAGTAATCTTAATTTCTCCTGTACCACTTTGCGAATTCAAAATCCCAGGCATTGTAAAACTTGCACTTCCACCTGCAAATGTAACTCTTGCTATTTGGGAAGATGCATTATTAGCACCTGAGATATTATATACAATATCATAATCTCCATCTATAATTCTTGCTGCATCAGAAATATTAACTAATGTATTGCTATTTTGACAAGTTGTTATAGGGGCAATTTTTGCGCCTGTTAAATCGGGAATTGGATATATACTTAGTACATCTGATAAATTGTTGATGATATTTTTACAAGCCCTTTCGCTATTTGCAGAATATATATCATTAATACTTACAGTAAAATTTCCAACCCTTTGAAAATATTCTGAATTTATTGGAAAAATAAGTACGCCATTCGTAAAATTTGCCATTATCGTTTCTGATCCGCCATTTGGTCCGGAAACATTAAAGGAGACATAATAATTATCATTAGGAATAGTTGTAGCTCCTTTAGTAATAGTTACAGAATAAGTAGCGGTTGGGATTTCTGTTTCGCATATATCAGAATCAACTGTAACTTTGGCACCTGTAAAATCAAGTTTTCGCTCAAGCCTAATCCTAATCATGGTCGATGCATTTGAACAAATTGGGTTTGTTGAAGCCACATTGTAAGTAAAAAAGTAATCCCCTGCTCCCAATCTGTTGAATATTTTTTGTATATCAATAGTATGATCTCCAACAGTGGTTAATTCTCCGGTATTGCTATTATCTCTCCACACGCCACCTGCATCTTCTCCGGAAAGTGAATTAAACAAATCATAATCTGTATAAGCCGTTAAACCATCGCTCCCACATAATGATACTCCATTAGCTGTTCCTGACTCAGGTGCCCTGAAAACAGTAACCTTTGCGGTTGATGACATGGCAGGACAAGTACCAATAGCAGGCATCGTATAAGTAAACTGAAAAGTTCCACGCAAATTTTTTACAGGAAGATTGGGACCAATATTTTGATTTGTAGTATCATTATGCCATTGTCCGTTAGAATGCGGTGCTAAATATTCACCATCAAAAGCTGAGAAAAGATTAAAAGTCTCAATAGCACTACAAACAGAAACATTTGGAGATGAAACTCCTGAGTATCCTCCTATTGTTACTCTGACCGTGGCAGAATTATCCGGACAAAGCCCAAAACCTTCAACAGTGTAAGTATAATTAAAAGTCCCACTACGACGAATAAGATGTGCATTTAAAATTCCGGTAGTTGCATTTAGCCCTCCTGAACCGTTATCATCAGTCCATTCCCCTCCTGTCAGAGGCAAACCTTGTAATGCCGCAAATAAATCTACAGTTTGGCTGGCAGGATCAGGAATGTTACAAACTGTAATTGCTCCATCATCACCGGCACATTGTGCAAAAGTTGTCGAAGGAAAAAACGAAAGAAAGACGAAAAACAAAATTACTCGTAAGAAATTAGTGTATTTTTCAACCATAAACTATTAATTTGTTGGCAAACTTAATAAATATTAACGCTGGAGAGGTAGTATTTTTTTAAAACAACGAAATTTTAGTAAAATTCAACCAAAATATAAAAATATTATTGATAATCACGATTTTAATATAAAAAAGCACGTTTTTTTCAAATGTAATTTCTTACAATTCATCTTCCAGTTTAAACCTGAATTTTAAAATTAAACTATTACGTTCTACCTCCAATGTAATCCACACATCTTCTTCCGATTTTAATAACATATTTATTTGCTGTAATGAATATTTGTATGGTGTAGTCTGATTAATGCTGACAATAATATCCCCAGCTTTTAAACCGCATTTTTCTGCTGCAGAATGTTTACGGATATTTACGATTTCATAAACAGGTTTTAATGAAAACTTATATCTGAAATCATTATTCTTACTATCATTAAAACCAGCCTCACTTGGTGAAGTAACCACTCGAACGGTTTCTAAATGAACAGTTTCCTGCACCCATTGCAAGCCATTATGTTGTACAGTTATACCACTTTTATTATAGGTAAAAGGTTCTGAAAACTTACTATTTTTTTTAAGAAACATCTTTTTATCCGCATAGTCTAAAATAACAGTAAATCGTTTTAAAACTTCACCACCTACTGAACCAATGCGTCCCGGAACCATTCTGACGTTTCTAATAGAGGTTGAATCAGGAAAAGCAACTATTGGATTCTTAAAATCAAATTCATCAACAGAAAACTTCTTAATCTTAGCCCGATGACCTTCTACATCACCACTAAATCCTTTTCCTAAAAAATCAGGAAAATTCTTTTTAGGCAATTTAATTTTGTTGTTGTCAAAAATCCAGAAAGCATCACTATTACCAATATCAATTAATAATTTAGCAGGAATGTTAACACTATCAACAACAGCATTTGCAAGAATATAAGGCTTCGCCCTTTCGATAGTTATAGGAACTGTCTTGAATTTTTTGTCTATCCTCTTTTGATTTTTTTCGTTGTTGGTGTGTATAATGACTTTTTTCTTCTGATAATTAATTTCAACTAAATTATTTTTAAAAAATTGATATCCAATAATACCATTTACAGGAATTCCGATATGAGAAGACAAGTTAAAATTTTGATCTAAAATAATATACAACAAATGATTATGAGATCTTAACCCATGTGTTTCTAATGTATTATTGGTTGATTTTAGCCCCTCGATTTCTTCTTCACTTCCTAATCCCCTTAACTTTATCTTCTCTACATTTTTAAAGCTAACCTCCTTTTTCTCTTCCATACTAAACAAGATGGTTTCCTCGACTCCTGAATCTAACAGGAAATTCAATTCGATTCCATTGACTTTTATCGGAATAAAAACAAGATTATTAATGAGTTTAAAAGGTATGACTACCTTGGTTCTGTGGTCTTCAATCGAGAAATCTTCCTGAGCTAAAAGTAAAAAAGGTGTGAAAAGCCCAAAAAACAACATAAAATATTTTTTCATTGATAATATTTTAGGATAAAATTAATAAAAATATTGATAATTGTTACATTTTCGTAACACCCAATAATGTTTACGTTAAATTGGAAAAAAAAATGCAAATTTGCACTTCAATAATAAAGCTCATGCCAACAATTTCACACAAAGGCAGAAACATGCCCGAATCACCGATACGCAAACTTGCTCCTTATGCAGACATTGCAAAACAAAAAGGACATAAAGTGTATCACTTAAATATTGGTCAACCGGATATCAAAACACCCGAAGTGGCCATCGAGGCGGTAAAAAATATTGATTTAACTATTATAGAATACAGTCCGTCTGCCGGATATGAAAGTTATAGAAAAAAATTAGCAAAATTTTACCAACGTCAAAACGTAAATGTTAACTCAGAAGATATCATTGTTACAACTGGTGGTTCTGAAGCCTTATTATTTGCACTGGCCACAATTACAGACCCAGGAGATGAAATCATTATTCCTGAACCTTTTTATGCTAATTATCATGCGTTTGCATCATCAACAAGTGCAACTGTAGTCCCTGTAATTTCAACTATAGAAAGTGCATTTGCTTTGCCTAGTATTGATATGGTTGAAAAATTGATCACACCAAAAACGAAAGCCATTTTAATCTGTAATCCTGGAAACCCAACAGGTTATTTATACTCTGAAGCCGAAATTAAACAATTAGCAGGTTTAATCAAAAAACACGATTTGTATTTAATTGCAGATGAAGTTTATCGTGAATTCTTATACGATGGAGATGACGTTCATTTTTCTGTAATGAATCTCGAAGATGTACAACAGAATGTAATCATGGTTGACTCTGTTTCAAAACGTTACAGTATGTGTGGCGCTAGAATTGGTTGTTTGGTTACTAAAAATAAAGACGTTTTAGCTACTGTAATGAAATTTGCCCAGGCACGTTTGAGTCCGCCAACTATCGAACAAATTGCTTGTGAAGCTGCTATAGATACACCTCAAAGCTATTTTGACGAAGTAATATCAGAATATAAAAGCCGTCGCGATACTTTAATTACTGAATTAAATAAAATTGAAGGTGTAATCGTAACAAAGCCAAAAGGTGCATTTTATTGTATTGCTCAATTACCAATTGACAATTCAGAAGACTTTGCACAATGGCTTTTAGAAAGTTACGATCTTAATGGCGAAACTGTAATGGTTGCTCCGGCTGCCGGTTTTTACTCAACTCCGGGAATGGGATTGAATCAGGTAAGAATTGCTTATGTTTTAAACAAAGCAGATTTAATTAAAGCTGTAAACGTTTTAAAAGAAGCACTTTTAGTTTATAATAAAAGATAAAAAAGTCAAAAATATTTATTTCAAAATCTGTTTTAACTTAATTGTTGAAACAGATTTTTTTTTGCTCTGTGTTTTTCTAAAATAAATCTGTAAAAAAGTTTTGATCTAATTAGTTCTTAGTAAATTAGCTATTGAATCATAGGCTTTTGCGAATGAAAAAGTTAATTATAATATCATTTCTCTTTCTAACATCAGCATCATTTACTATTAATAAAAATAGTTTAGATGCAGAAAATTGCCTTAAAATTAAATCTGCTTTTAGTTTTAAAAATGAGGGTATAGAATATTATCGAAAAAAAATTAACCGCGCTTTTTCACTATTAAAAAAACAAAAAAAGAAGATTGATTTAGAACTCAATAAAAACGAAAAAGTACAAATTCTTTCCATCGCTTTTCCGGAAATTCTAAGATACAATTCTTACTCTGACTATCTGGAGACATCATCAAACAAAATTTTATATGTGAATGAAGGAAAGACTGCATCTGATTTTTCAACTGGTTATTTTCAGATGAAACCTTCCTTTTTAGAGGATTTAGAAAACTATGTGGCCAATACAGAAAGTTTGAAGCTATATAATTGGATTCTTATTCAAAAGAAAAATGAAACAGAAGCCAGAAAAGAGAGAATAAACCGGTTAGGAAATTTTCAGTGGCAACTTCGATATCTAAAAGTATTCTGGTATGTTGCTGAATATAAATATCAAAATATCGATTTTAAAACTACACAAGACAAAATTCGATTTTTTGCAACTGCTTATAACTATGGATTTACTAAACCCGAAAAAGAAATAACAAAATACCAATCTGTAAAAAAATTTTCTCCTGAAGAAAAACATAATGCTGAAAGATTTGCATTTGCAGATTTTTCAATTGATTTTATAAATACGTACTCCTATTTTTTTAATCAGTAAGCACAAATAAATGAAAACACTAGATTAAAAAATATATAAGTAGCGCTAATTTAAACTATATCCAAAAAGGATCAATTAAATAGTAAAAACGATAGAAAAGGTTTCCTTTTTATTAATTATCTTTACCGCCTTAAAAAGATATACCCATTATAATAGTAGTTTTTAATGACAAATAACGAAGATTTTTTAGACGAAATAGGAGACAATCATTTTAGCAGCAACGCGAAAAACCCTGTAAGACAGGATGCTTTTGACTTAACAGATGATGAAAAAATAGAAAAAATAAAAAAAGATGTCGAAAACATTCTACAAACTCTTGGAATGGATTTGACGGATGACAGCATAAAAGGCACTCCAAATAGAGTAGCAAAAATGTTTGTAAAGGAGATTTTTGGTGGCTTAAACCCTTCAAAACAACCAAAAGCTTCTACTTTTGACAATAATTACAAATACGGTGAAATGTTAGTAGAGAAAAACATCACTGTTTATTCTACCTGCGAACACCACTTACTACCAATTATTGGCAGAGCCCATGTAGCTTATATTTCCAGCGGAAGAGTTATCGGTTTATCTAAAATGAACCGTATTGTAGAATATTATGCAAAAAGACCTCAGGTTCAGGAGCGTCTGACAATGCAAATTGTTCAGGAATTACAAAAAGCTTTAGGTACTGAAGATGTTGCCTGCGTTATAGACGCTAAACACCTTTGTGTAAATTCAAGAGGAATTAAAGATATCGAAAGCAGTACCGTAACGTCTGAATTTGGTGGGAAATTCAAAGATCCTCAGACAAAAAGAGAATTCTTGGATTATATCAAATTAGACACGCAATTTTAATCGTTAATTACTTCAACGATTAAACAAATCAACAATTAAACGATTAAATAATAAACTAAACATGCCTTTATATACAAGTCAACATCTAAAAATATACAATTCACTTTCGGGTGAAAAAGAAAATTTCAACCCAATTCATGAAGGAAATGTTGGAATGTATGTTTGCGGACCTACAGTTTATAGCAATGTACACTTAGGAAATGTGAGAACTTTTATGTCTTTTGACGTTATATTCAGGTATTTTTTACATCTTGATTATAAAGTTCGTTATGTACGTAATATTACGGATGTTGGTCATATTGTAGACGATGTTGATGAAGGTGAAGATAAAATCGCCAAAAAAGCACGTTTAGAACAACTCGAACCAATGGAAGTTGTACAGCGCTATACCGTAGATTTTCATGACATTTTAAAGTCATTCAATTTTCTGCCGCCAAGTATAGAGCCAACAGCAACTGGTCATATTATTGAACAAATCGAAATAATTAAAAAAATTATCGATACCGGAATTGGTTATGAAGCCAACGGATCTGTTTATTTTGATGTTGTAAAATATAACGAAACCAACAATTACGGAGTTTTAAGTGGCCGAAATATCGAAGATATGTTAGCCAATACCCGCGATCTTGATGGTCAGTCAGACAAAAGAAATCCGCAGGATTTTGCCCTTTGGAAAAAAGCAGAACCGGAACATATCATGAGATGGCCTTCACCCTGGAGCGATGGTTTTCCGGGATGGCATCTTGAATGTACTGCTATGAGCACTAAATACCTTGGAAATCACTTTGATATTCACGGTGGAGGAATGGATTTAAAATTTCCACATCATGAATGTGAAATCGCCCAAAATGAAGCTTGTACAGGTCAGTCTCCGGTAAATTATTGGATGCACGCCAATATGCTTACATTAAACGGAAAGAAAATGGCAAAATCGACTGGGAATAATATTTTGCCAGGTGAAATTTTAAGCGGAGAAAATAACATTTTAAGTAAAGCTTTCTCGGCATCTGTAACACGATTTTTTATGTTACAGGCACATTACAGAAGTATCTTAGATTTTTCTGATGATGCGATTGTAGCTGCCGAAAAAGGATATAAACGATTAATTGAAGCTGTTGACTCTTTATCAGGAATTAAGGCAAGCGCAACAAGTTCAATTAATGTTTCATCTTGGAAACAATTGTGTTACGACGCTATGAACGACGATTTCAATACGCCAATTTTAATTGCGCAATTATTTGAAGCCGTTCGTTATATCAATTTATTGAAAGAAGGAAAAGAAACCATTTCTGCCGAAGATTTAAAAACATTTACAACTGCAATTAATGCTTTTGTTTTTGACGTTTTAGGCTTAAGCGATGACAAAGCTGCTGACAGTAATAATGATAAATTAGAAGGTGTTGTAAACATGCTTATTGCAATGAGAAATCAGGCAAGAGCTGATAAAAACTTTGCACTTTCTGACCAAATTCGTGATCAATTGATTGGTTTAGGCATACAATTGAAAGACGGAAAAGAAGGCACAAGCTTTTCAATATAACCTATTCATTTCTAATAAATCATGAAAGTAATTACTCCATTTGTTTTATTAGTACGCTTTTATCAAAATGCCATTTCGCCATTTACACCAGCGTCATGCCGCTTCGAGCCAACATGTTCAAGTTACATGATTGAAGCATTGCAAAAACATGGATTATTTTATGGCGGTTACTTAGGAATGAAACGTATTTTGAGTTGCCACCCCTGGGGAAGAACAGGCTACGATCCCGTTCCTGAAAAGAAATGTTCGCATAAACATTAACTTTTAATAAAGACTTACTCTGCTTTAAATATTTATTTTTACAACCAATAAAAAAATACAATACTATATGACACACGCCTTAAACCTCGTTTGGAACCCTTCAGAAGGAATCAATTTAGGATTTTTTATGATTCGCTATTACAGTCTAATGTTTGTAATTGCTTTTGGTTTAGGATGGTACCTAATGAAAAAGATCTTCGAACGCGAAAATGAATCAATTGATAAATTAGATTCTTTATTTGTTTGGACCGTTTTAGCTACTTTAGCAGGCGCACGTCTAGGACATGTTTTCTTTTATGATTGGGAGTATTTTAGAAATCATTTACTTGAAATCTTTTTACCTTTTAGATTTGAACCAAAATTTGAATTTACAGGTTTCCAAGGCTTAGCAAGCCATGGGGCAGCAATTGCAATTATTATTGCAATGTACTATTACAGCAAAAAGATTTTAAAACGCCCTTTATTATGGATTTTAGACCGCGTGGTTATTCCAGTAGCAAGCGGCGCAATCTTCGTTCGTCTAGGAAATTTCTTCAACTCTGAAATTATTGGGCACGAGACCACTTCTGCATTTGGAATTCGTTTTTTACACGACAAATTTAGCAAGGGTGAAGCTGTTAACGCAACTCAAATTGCAGATCCTAAAGAAGCTTATAATGCAATTGCACACAATCCAAAATTTGCCGAGTTATTAGCCCAGGTTCCTGCAAAGCACCCAACACAACTGTACGAAGGATTTTGTTATATTTTTGTATTTGCCATTTTATTCTTCTTATACTGGAAAACAAACGCAAGACTTAAATCAGGATTATTATTCGGATTATTTCTAGTACTTTTATTTGTTGTACGTTTCATTGTCGAGTTCGTAAAAGAAAGCCAAGGTGGAATTGAAGAAGAATTAGGCTATTTCTCAACCGGACAATGGCTAAGTATACCTTTTATCATTATCGGTCTTTTCTTTATAATCAGAGCACAAAGAAACCCTTTAGCAACAGCTTAAAAATTACATTTCGATATATAAAAATGCCCGATTATTAAATCGGGCATTTTTTTGCATTAAACTAAACGTATAGCTTACTAGTTTCCAATTCTTAATAATTCCTATCTATATTTTTAGAAGCAGAAAGTCGTCGTTTCCAAAAGAATGTTCAGTCCCGCTATCCGCTATATCTTTTTCTTCCGCTATGGGCGGAAGAAAAAGGATATCGCTTCTATCGGGGCTAGATTAGAAGCCTATTTTTCAAAAGTAATATAGCCCGGCTAATCCAATTATCAATCCTTGAACGGCTAAATTATCGTAGGAAGAAATTAATTTATCTACAAGTATTTATAATCCCTTAAAATAAAAATTCCAACAACCTTGAACAACCTCTATTCCGAATACATTTTTTAAATTCTAAAACTTTAAAATTAGCGCATAAAAAAAGATCCAGTTTTCACTGGATCTTTTTAATATAGTTTAAGCAATTAATTATGCTTTATTATGCTTGTCTTCGATTGTATGTTTATCATCACTTGAAATCGTGTCAACCAATACTGGTGTAGCGATAAATAATGAAGAATAAGTACCTACAACAATACCAATTAACATTGCAAAGATAAATCCTCTGATTGATTCTCCACCAAAGATAAACATCGTCAATAATACGATAATCATCATTAATGAAGTATTCAACGTTCTTGATAATGTAGTATTAATAGAAGCGTTTACGATATCTTCAAAACTACCTTTACGATTTCCGATAATAAACTCTCTAATTCTATCGAATACAATTACAGTATCGTTCATAGAGTAACCAATAACGGTAAGAATCGCAGCAATAAAGTGCTGATCCATTTCCATGTGGAAAGGCATGAATTTATAACATAAAGAGTAGATTCCTAATACAAAGATTACGTCATGCGCAACAGCTGCAATCGCACCTAATGAATATTGCCATTTACGGAAAGAGATCATTAAGTATAAGAAAATAACTGCCATCGCACCAAGAACAGCCCAGTATGAATTTGTTTTGATATCTTCAGAGATAGAAGCTCCCACTTTAGAAGATTGTAAAACTCCAACTCTTTTACCATCAAATGTATTAGTGAATTTCTCATAAGTAACATTAGGGAAATACTTCGCTAATGCATCATATAATTTTTTGTTCACTTCTTCATCAACAGCAACACCGTCTTCTTTAATTTTATATTTAGTTGTGATTTTCAACTGATCATCATCACCTAAAATTTTAGCCTCAACCGGAGTTCCAAAAGCAGCAGATAACTCATCTGAAATAGCAGTAGCATCTACTGGTTTTTCAAATTTAACCTGAAAAGTTCTTCCTCCAACAAAATCAACACCTTCATCTAATCCGTTAACGAAGAAGATAGAAATTAAACTTACAACAACAACAATTGAAGAGAAGATATAAGTGAATTTTTTGATTTTAATAAAGTCAAAGTGGAAATTAGTAAACCAGTTTTTAGTAATATTAGTAGAGAAAGTCAAATCACCTTTTCCAGCAATATTTCTGTCAATGAAAATTCTGGCAATAAAAATTGATGTAAACAATGAAGTTACGATACCAATAAGTAATGTCAAAGCGAAACCTTTAATTGGTCCTGTTCCAAAAATAAACAAGATAGCTCCAGTTAAAACGTGCGTTACGTTTGCATCAATAATAGAACGCATTGCACCATGCCATCCGTAAGAAGCTACAACTGCTTCAGACAATGATTTACCTTCACGTAATTCTTCTTTCGCTCTTTCAAATATAATAATGTTGGCATCTACCGCAGTACCTAATGTTAATACGATACCTGCAATACCTGGCAATGTTAATACAAAACCAAAACTTGCCATAATTCCAAACAAGAAAAGTAAGTTTAATAATAAGGCAAGGTTAGCATACCAACCTGCTTTACCATAATAGAATACCATCCATAAACAAACTAATAAAAATCCTAATACAGATGAGATTGTACCAGCATCAATAGCTGCCTGACCTAAAGATGGTCCTACAACAGTTGATTGGATAATATCTGCAGAAGCCGGTAATTTACCTGCATTCAATACGTTTGCTAAATCTTTAGTTTCAGCCACATCAAAAGAACCTGTAATTTCAGATCTTCCTCCAGCGATTGGACCACTAGTAACACCAGGAGCAGAATATACAATGTTATCTAAAACAATAGCAATATAACTTTTTTGAGCAAAAGCTCTACCTGTCAATTCTTCCCAAACTTTAGCACCCTGACTGTTCATTTGCATAGAAACAGCTGGTTTTCCTAATTGGTCAAAAGTATCTTTAGCATCAGTAACAACACCACCACTCATAGCAGGTACGTTATCTCTGTTTCCTTTTAAAGCATATAATTCAACTGCTTCAACTTCTTTTCCTTTAGCATCTTTTAAAGTAGTTGGTTTACTCCACACAAATTTTGCATTGTGTTGGTCAGCAGCCAATAAAACTCTAATTTCTGGTCTTTTAAAATAAGCATTGATAGTAGCAGTATCTTTTGGAGCAAAGTAAGCTAAAACTGGTCCACCACCCTGACCTAACATTTTGTCAAATAATGGGTTGTTTCCTTTTTTAACATCAACAGAATCTTTAGCATCAGTCAATAAAGCATTCAATGAATCTTTAGCAACAGTTTTAGTTTCTGTTTTCTTAACTTCAGTTTTTTTCAAAGCTTCGTTAGTAGCTACTAAGAAGTTTCCAATTTCTTCAATTTTATAAGTTTCCCAAAACTCTAATTGAGCTTTTCCTCCTAATAATTTCTTGATTCTATCAACATCTTTAGCACCTGGAAGTTCTACTAAAATTCTTCCGGTTTCTCCCAATTTTTGAATATTTGGTTGTGTAACACCAAATTTGTCAATACGCTCTCTTAATACTTTGTAAGCACTTTCGATAGACTCATCAACTTTTCTTTTAATAACTTTTTGAGCTTGCGCATCAGTCATTTGAAAATCAATTCCACCTTCTCCTTGTAAACTTCTGTTTGCAAAAATATCTGGTGAAGCTAATTTTACAGTTCCGTTTGAGTTCGCTTCAAAAGCTTCAAAAAACTTATTTAAATAGGTTTTGTTTCCTTCTAAATTTGCAGTCGCATCAGCTAATGATTTATTAAATACCGGGTTTTTAGAATTGTTTGACAATCCTTTCAATACATCCTTAACAGAGATTTGAAGAATAACGTTGATTCCTCCCTCTAAGTCAAGACCTTTATTTAATTGTTTGTTTTTTACTTCGTTATAAGTAAAATTTGTAAAACCAAGATTTAGCACCTCTACTTTTCCAATAGAATCTAAATATTTTAGCTCTTTATCAGGATTGTCTCCTGCAAAAGCTTTAGCTTCACTTTTGACGCTGTTTGCCACAAAAGTGAACGAAAGTTGGTAAATACTTACCAATGCAAATAGAATTGCGAAAAATTTAATAAGTCCTTTATTCTGCATTATTACTAAAAATTAATTATGTTTTATTGTTTGTTTTTGTTTTAAAGTCCCATAAAATAAGCCCTGACATCATTTTTTAAAACTAAAAAACCAGATCACGAATTACAGCATTTTTTTTAAACCGAGCAAATATATAATTCTCGAAAAGATTAACCAATTTATTTATTAATTAATCTCAAAAAAAAGACTGCAAAAGTGCAGCCTTTTCCTTTTTTTACCAAATTCTTTATACTAAAATCGATTTTAGGGCATCATTCATGCCTCTAACTGCATCTGCACTTTTAGCAAACAAAGCCTTTTCATTATCATTTAATTGAATGTCCAGAATTTCTTCTACTCCATTTTTACCTATTATACAAGGTACACCTATACAAATATCATTTTGTCCGTATTCTCCTTCAACAAAAACAGAACAGGCAATCATTTTCTTTTGATCATTCAATATACTATCAACCAAATAAGCTACTGAAGCTCCAGGTGCGTACCATGCCGATGTTCCTAAAAGACCTGTAAGTGTTGCTCCTCCTACCATTGTATCAGCAGCGACTTTTTGTAATGCTTCTTCTGAAAGAAATTCTGTTACCGGAATTCCATTATAAGATGCTAAACGAGTCAAAGGAATCATAGTTGTATCACCGTGACCTCCAATTACCATTGCCGAAATATCATTTGCAGGTTTATCTAAAGCCAAAGACAAATAAGTCCTGAAACGAGAACTATCTAAAGCACCACCCATACCAATAATTCTGTTTTTTGGTAATCCGGTAGATTTCAAAGCTAAATACGTCATCGTATCCATTGGGTTGGAAACAACAACAATAATAGTATCTGGCGAATGCTTTAATACATTCTCAGCAACTGTTTTTACAATCCCTGCATTGATACCTATTAATTCTTCGCGTGTCATTCCTGGTTTTCTTGGAATTCCAGATGTAATAACAACTACATCACTTCCGGCAGTTTTAGAATAATCATTGGTTACCCCAGATACTTTGGTATTAAAACCTGTATTTGTGGCACATTGCATAATATCCAACGCTTTCCCTTCGGCAAAACCTTCTTTAATATCCAACAACACTACTTCGCTTGCAATTCCTCTATAAGAAATAACATCTGCACATGTAGCTCCAACATTTCCTGCTCCTACAATGGTAACTTTCATATTTTATACTTTATCGGTTATTAATTAATTTATTTTTAGAAACGACAATTCGTTTAATCGTTTAAGTAAATTTAAACAATTAAACGAATTGAAGGTTAAACTTTTTTATTATGCATCGATATTTGCATAAACAGCATTTTTCTCGATGAATTCTCTACGTGGTGGCACCTCATCTCCCATTAACATTGAGAAAACTCTATCTGCCTCAGCCAAACTATCAATAGTTACCTGACGCAAAGTTCTGAAGCCCGGATCCATTGTCGTTTCCCATAATTGCTCCGCGTTCATCTCTCCAAGACCTTTATAACGTTGGATCGCTGCACTTCCTCCCATTCTTTCATTTGCCTGATCACGTTGAACATCATTCCAGGCGTATTCTTTTTTGTTTCCTTTTTTAACTAAGTATAAAGGTGGAGCTGCGATGTATACGTGACCTTCTTCGATCAATTCTTTCATGAAACGGAAGAAGAACGTTAATATTAAGGTAGAAATGTGACTACCATCGACATCGGCATCACACATGATGATTACCTTATGATATCTAAGTTTTTCAAGATTTAATGCTTTACTGTCTTCTGCAGTACCAATGGTAACTCCTAAAGCGGTAAATATGTTACGAATCTCTTCGTTTTCGAATACTTTATGATGCATCGCTTTCTCCACATTCAAAATCTTACCACGTAATGGTAAAATCGCCTGAAAGTTACGATCACGACCTTGTTTTGCTGTTCCACCAGCCGAATCTCCCTCGACCAGGTAAACCTCACATCTTGCAGGATCCTGTTCAGAACAATCTGATAATTTTCCTGGTAATCCACCGCCACCCATAACGGTTTTACGTTGTACCATTTCACGTGCTTTTTTAGCAGCGTGACGTGCCTGAGCAGCCAAGATTACTTTCTGGATAATGATACGGGCATCATTTGGATTTTCTTCCAAATAATTCTCTAACATTTCTCCAACAGCCTGAGAAACCGGAGAAACTACTTCTCTGTTTCCAAGTTTTGTTTTTGTTTGTCCTTCAAATTGAGGTTCTGCAACTTTTACCGAAATAATAGCTGTTAATCCTTCACGGAAGTCATCTCCCGCAATTTCGAATTTCAATTTATCTAACATTCCAGATGCATCGGCATATTTTTTAAGGGTTCTTGTCAAACCACTTCTAAAACCTTGTAAATGCGTTCCTCCTTCGTGTGTATTAATATTGTTTACGTAAGAGAAAATATTCTCCGTATAGCTTGTATTATAAATCAAGGCAACTTCAACCGGAATTTCACCTTTTTCATTATCCATGCTGATAACATGAGAAATAATTGGCTCACGGTTACCATCTAAATAACGAATGTATTCTTTTAGCCCTTCATCAGAATGAAAAACTTCAACTTTAAACTCTCCTTTATCGTCAATTTCTCTTTTATCAGTAAATGTAATTGTGATTCCTTTGTTTAAGAAGGAAAGCTCACGCATACGAGCTGATAAAGTATCATATGAAAACTCTGTAGTCTGAGTAAAAATAGTATTATCAGGATAAAAAGTCTGACGTGTACCTCTTTTATCTGTTTCTCCGATTTGTTTTACCGGATATAATGATTTTCCTCTTTCATATTCTTGCTCATAGATTTTACCGTCTCTAAAAACAGTAGATCTCATATGAACAGAAAGTGCATTTACAACAGAAACCCCAACACCGTGCAAACCTCCTGAAACCTTATAAGAATCTTTATCAAATTTACCTCCGGCACCAATTTTGGTCATTACTACCTCAAGTGCAGAAATACCTTCTTTTTTATGTATATCTACCGGAATACCACGACCGTTATCTTCAACTGTTACCGAACCGTCTTCGTTAATTGCAACACCAATGGTATCACAATGTCCTCCCATCGCCTCATCAATAGAGTTATCAACAACCTCATAAACCAAATGATGTAGCCCTCGAACCCCCACATCTCCTATATACATCGATGGACGCATTCTTACGTGCTCCATTCCTTCTAATGCCTGAATACTATCTGCTGAATAATTGTTCTTCTTGATTTCTTCGCTCATATAATTTATTCTAAAAAATGTATTTATTGTCTAACACGCAAATATATAAAAACGCAAATTATATATCCGTTAAATTCCCATTTAAAGCACTTAAGTTATTAACATATTATCAAAAAAAGTCAATTAAAAAAGGAACAATCGATTTTAATTTCTGTTTTTTTGAAATTCTAAATCTTAAATCAAAATTGAAAAAAATAAATTCCTGTTTCAAAGCCTAAACAATCCTAAAAATAAAATCCGAAACCACATTTTCATGTCGTTTCGGACTCTATAATTAACTCCAAATTGGTATTTGGAATTTATAAATTGAAGTTTCTCCCTTTTATTGTTTTTTATTAAAATCTCCTGCATAAACAGAAGTCATTTTATCTAAGCTTAAATATTTTTTCAAAACAGCATTAACTTCTTCCACTTTCAATGCCTTAGCTTTATTTTCTAAATCATCATAATCTTCTAGCGGAATTCCATATTGCAAATAAGTATTAACCAAATTCATTAAAGTGTCATCGCTACCTAATCTTGTTTTTCTTTCATTCTGCCAGCTTACCAAATTTGATTTTAGTTCTTCCACTGTAAAACCATCTTTTAACGCTTTTGCAATTTCTTCCTTTGTTGCCGTTTCAACTGCATTCTTTTTCGTCGGATTTAAAAAAGCATAGTACGACCATGAAGCAACATCACTAGTAATAGGCACATCAATAAATGAGCCTGCACCGTAACTTATTCCTTCTTTTTCTCTCAATCTCATCGGAATTCTTGCACTTAAAAAACCACCACTCCCTAATATTTCATTGGCCATCACAAAAGCCGGATAATCTGGGCTGGTCCTTGTCATTTTAAAACCAATTCTACCAAGTGCTACAGCATTTTCTTTATCCGGAGTTATATAATCCTTGTCTAATACTTTTGTTTCAAAATAAGTAGGTTTAGCCAATTCATACTTTGATTTAGAATTCCATTTTCCAAAAGTGTTTTCTAAAATCTGTACTGTAGAATTACCTTCTAAATCCCCTACAACGCTTCCAATGCCATTATTTCCTCCTAAAACATTTTGATAAAAATCAACTATCTCCGTTTGTTTTATCTTTTTAAAAGCATCTATTTGCTCCTGAATTGTTGGCGTGTAAAAAATACTCGTTTTATCATATTTCGTAGTCTGTCTGGTAAGTTCCGTAAAGGCAACGGTTTGAGGATCATTCAGGTTAGACTCCAAATACGTATTATACTCCGTAATCGTTTTTGTCAGTTCATTTTGCGGAAAAGTGGAATTAACAAGCAAGTCATTTAAAATTTCCATTACTTCTTTAAAACTTTCTTTATAAGTACTGATGTTAATTGATAATGTTTGTCCTGAAAAGTTAAAATAAATACTAGATTTTAATTGATCCAATCGATCCTGAATTTGTTCTTTTGTTCTGGTTTTAGTTCCCGTTTTTAGTAATTGCGCGAGGATTCCGCCAGTATCTGTTTTACCTGCTAATTCTTTTTCATTACTAACCGGAAATTTAAAATTGGCCTGAACTTTACCGCCTTTTATTTCTTTTTTTATCAAGCCGTATTTAGCTCCGTTGCTTAATTTTCCTTCAACAAAATTTTGCTTTAAGTTTTTTATTGAAGCTTCGAATGCAGCAGCCTCTTTTTCTAAAGCTTTTCCCTTATAATCTTTAGTTAAAGCAAGTACCTGCTCATCTGTAAATTCAACAGGTTTTACTCGCTGTTCTTCTTTTGAAGGTATAAATATTCCAATCGTTCTGTTATTGCTTCTAAAATATTTCTCCGCAACTCTTTGAATATCTTCCTTTGTTAATTTTTCAACAGCATCTCTATACAAATAACCCAATCTAAAATCGCCGGCTCCAATAATTTCCGTTAGATTAATTGCAAAAGAAATAGTATTATTTTTAACGCCTTCAATTTGTTTGATAATCTTTGCTTTAGCCCTGCTTACATCCTGATCCGTATATTTAGTGGTTGTTATTTTATCTAATTCTGTTCTAACAATTTCTTGTGTTGCTTTAATATCTTTATCATTAGGAACAGCAACTCCAAAATACATAAAACTGGCATCTCGAACATTTGGCTGCCAAACATATAAGCTGGAAACTTTTTGAGTTTCTACCAAAGTTTTATATAAATATCCAGAAGGATCAGATGTTAAAATTTCACCCAAAGCATCAATTGCTGCAAAATCATTATCAGCATAAGGAACAGTATGGTATAATGCGCCTACATTTTTGCTATCACCAGCTCTTTTAAGCTCAACAAATTTCTCTCCGTCTTGCGCTGGTTCTATTGTATAAGTTTTATCTAAAACCCTTTTTGGTCTTGGAATAGACCCTAAATATTGTCCGATATATTGCAATGCTTTTTGTTCGTCAAATTTACCGGCAATAACTAAAGTTGCATTATCCGGCTGATAGTATTTTTCATAAAAAACCCTAAGCCTATTTGCTTTTACTCGTTCAATATCTTCTTTACTTCCAATGGTACTGTTTCCGTAATTGTGCCACAAATAAGCTGTAGAAAGAATTCGTTCCTGCAAAACACCATCCGGGTTATTTTCACCTATTTCGAATTCATTTCTTACTACAGAAAACTCCTTATCAAGATCTGTTTGTAAAATAGTCGCATTGATCATTCGATCGGCTTCCATTTCAATACTCCATTTTAAATTTTCATCGTTTGATGGAAAAATTTCGTAGTAATTAGTCCTGTCTAACCAAGTGGTTCCGTTGGCAGCTCCTCCCTTATCAGAAAGCATTTTTTTTATATCACCCAAATTCTTGGTACTTTTAAAAAGCATGTGTTCTAATAAATGCGCCATACCTTTTTCTCCATAACCCTCGTTTCTGGAACCAACACTGTAAACAATATTGACTACCATATTACTTTGAGAAGCATCTGGAATCAAAAGAACTTTTAATCCGTTATTTAAAGAATATTCTTTGACACCTTCTACATTAGTAATGTATTTGGGTGTCTCCGATTTTTGTGCATAAACTGAACTCAACGAAACAAATGAGCAGTACAAAATTCCACTTAGTAATAGGTTTCTCATAGATTGTATTTGATTATTAGAAGTAATTGTTCTTGGTAATCAAATATAGTATTTTTCTTAAATACGATAATCTGAAATTAACTAAGTTTTAGTAATTTACAGAAAATTAAATCCCAAATTTTAAATTTTAAATTCCAAATTCCAATTGATGTCATAAAAAAAACCGAAACAAATATTTAAAATATCGTTTCGGTTTTTTTATTTATTTTTTTTAATATCTCAATTCTTTTGGAATTTGGAATTTAAAAGATTGGAATTTAAATTTAAACCACAACTCCAGGCTTCGAAATCTCTTTACCTGCATTTACGTGAGCTGAATTTGCCCTACCACTCGGATCTTGATTGTCCTGCCATTTCGGAATCCATTTACGTACTGTTTGGGCAGCACTAACTTGTGGATAATATTTATGAAATATTGATCTGTAAAAATAAGCTTCTTTTGTTGTTGGTGAATTATATGGAAATTCAACAGTAGCTCTGGCCAATTGCTCGTCTGAAACCTGTCCAGCACAATATTTGATTAATTCATCAACCCAATTATAACCCACTCCGTCTGAAAACTGCTCTTTTTGTCTCCATAAAATTTCTCCCGGCAAATATGGGTTTTCAGGTGTATCAAATGCTTTTCTTAAAATGTATTTTTCAATATCATCATATGTTTTAGGTTGTTTTTCTTCCGTTTTAATTCGGATTGCCACATCCAGAAAAGCTGTATCTAAAAACGGAATTCTCGCTTCTAAACCTGTTGCCATTGTCGTTTTATCGGCACGCAATAAATCGGCAGTAAATAACTTCTGAACCCTTTCAATGGTTTCATCCTGGAATTCTTCTGATGATGGAGCGTTTCTAAAATACAAATGGCCACCAAAAATCTCATCGGCACCTTCACCTGAAAGAATTACTTTTATCCCTTTCTCACTTATTGCTTTTGACAACAAATACATCGGAACTCCGGCTCTTACAGAAATAATATCATAGGTCTCAATATGATAAATTACTTTTTCTATGATTTCAACACCTTCTTCTACAGAAAAATGTATTTCATGATGATCAGTTCCTAAAAATTCAGCTGCTTTTCTGGCCGCAATATTATCAGGCGCATCAGCATTTAATCCAATAGAAAACGACTGTAGCTTTTTTCCGTTCTCAGCATATAATCTAGCCGCAATTGATGAAGTTAAAGATGAATCTAATCCGCCTGATAACAAAACTCCAAGGGGAGCTTCGCTCATCAAACGTTTACGGGTAGCTTCGACCAAAGTCTCACGAATCAAATCCAAATCCAGACTTTCTACAGCTTTTTTGTGATCTTCGTAATCAGGACGATAATATTTTACAAAACCTGTTTTAGCCGTATAATAATGTCCCGGAGGAAAAGTTGAAAATGATTTACACTGATCTGAAATTGATTTCATTTCTGAAGAAAAATAAATTCTTCCTCTTTCGTCCAATCCATAATACAAAGGTTTTACTCCAATTGGGTCTCTTCCGGCAATATAGTCATCACCATCAATAATCACAAAAGCAAAATCTCCATCAAGCATATTACAGAAATTGTATCCAAATTCTTCGTACAAATGGACAATAACTTCTGAGTCTGATTTTGTTCTAAACGTATGCTCTTTTAAAACGGTGTTTTTTAATTCCTGATAGTTATAAATCTCGCCATCATGAACCATCCAGGCTTTATTTGATCCCTGAATAGGCTGTTTACCTGTCTTTAAGTCTACAATTGATAAACTTTCATGACAAATAATACTACCGTTCTCCATAATATGCAGATCATTCTCATCAGGACCACGATGCGACATTCTTTTAGAAAGTTCTTTTACAAGTTTCGGGTCTTTTCCTTTACCAATAACTGCCAATAATCCAGACATACTATTCTATTTTTTTATTATTATCTTTTTCACTTCCCTCATGAAGCGAATTAACTTTTAAAATTGATTTTAATTTTACATCTGAAGTAAAACTAAATATATTCCTGTATTTTCCTGAAATCCTTTCTTAATCTTGTAGATTTAATCTGTCTTTAAACAAAACATCAAATATAAAAAGAAAGTTAAATATTATCGAAAAAAAAATCATAAGTCGTTGAAATTATGAATTTAACAATTTTAAAGACGAAAAACGTCCTCTAAGAATAGAGAACGTCTTTGCTTAATATATACTAAATTCAAAAATTCATTTTTTATGCTTTCTCATAGGCATCATCATGCACACTTGCCACTGCTCTACCTGATGGATCGTTCATGTTTTTGAAAGCTTCATCCCACTCCAAAGCGATTTTTGTACTACAAGCAACACTTGCTTCCTGCGGCACACATAAAGCTGCAGCATCGCTTGGGAAATGTTCAGCAAAAATTGAACGATAATAATATTCTTCTTTAGAAGTTGGCGTTTGTAAAGGGAATTTATATCTCGCATTTGCCAATTGTTCGTCTGAAACTTCTTTAGCTACCACTTCTTTCAAAGTATCAATCCAGCTGTATCCTACTCCATCAGAAAATTGTTCTTTTTGTCTCCATGCTACACTTTCCGGCAGCATGTCTTCAAAAGCTTTACGAACTACCCATTTTTCCATCGGGTGTTCTTTGTTGATCATTTTATCTTGTGGGTTGATGCGCATTGCAACATCCATAAATTCTTTATCTAAAAATGGTACACGACCTTCGATTCCCCAAGCAGCTAAACTTTTGTTAGCTCTCAAACAATCGTACATATGCAATTTTCCTAATTTACGAACGTTTTCTTCGTGGAATTCTCTTGCGTTTGGTGCTTTGTGGAAGTATAAATATCCTCCGAACAACTCATCTGCACCTTCTCCCGAAAGAACCATTTTAATTCCCATTGATTTAATAACTCTTGCCATTAACCACATTGGAGTTGATGCTCTAACAGTAGTTACATCATAAGTTTCAAGGTTATAAATTACATCACGAACAGCATCTAAACCTTCCTGAATTGTGAATTTAATTTCGTGGTGAATCGTTCCGATGTGTTTCGCTACAATTTGAGCTGCTGCTAAATCAGGAGAACCATCTAATCCAACTGAAAAAGAGTGCAATTGTGGGTACCACGCATCAGTAGTATCATCAGATTCAATACGTTTTTGTGCAAATTTTTTGGCTACAGCCGAAGTAATAGACGAATCCAAACCTCCAGAAAGTAAAACTCCATAAGGAACATCACTCATTAATTGTCTGTGAACCGCTGCTTCTAAAGCTTCTTTAATTGCAGGAATGCTTGTTTCGTTGTCTTTTACAGCATCATATTCTGTCCAGTCTCTTTTGTACCATTGTACAAATTCGCCGTCTTTGCTTGTCATATAATGCCCTGGAGGAAACAATTGAATTTTAGTACAATATCCTTCTAAAGCTTTCAATTCAGAAGCCACATAAAAAGTTCCATGTTGGTCCCAACCAATGTACAATGGAATAATTCCCATATGGTCACGAGCAATAAAATACTCGTCTTTCTCAACATCGTAAATTGCAAATCCGAAGATTCCGTTCATTTCATCAATAAAGTGAGGTCCTTTTTCTTTGTAAAGAGCCAGAATAACTTCACAGTCACTTTCCGTTTGAAAGTTATATTTTCCTTCAAATTGTTTACGCAATTCTCTGTGGTTGTATATTTCACCATTTGCAGCCAAAACCAACTTTTTATCTTCTGTAAATAAAGGTTGTTTTCCAGACGCTGGATCAACAATCGCTAAACGCTCATGAGAAAGAATCGCTTTATCATTACTGTAAATCCCGCTCCAGTCTGGTCCGCGGTGACGAATGATTTTAGACATTTCTAATACTTGAGGTCTTAAGGTTTCGGCTTTTTGTTTTAGATCAAAGGCACATACGATTCCGCACATAATTATATATTTTTAATTGTAAATTTTATTTTGATAAGGCAAAGATGCAGTATTGGTTATAATTGAAAAACATAAATATTCATTTCAGTTATAATTTTTAACCATAACATCAATTTTACATATAAAATGTAAAATTTTAACATAAAAAAAAGCCTCGAACTTGAAAATTTCAATTTCAGGGCTTGATCAAGCGTAAATTGCAAGGTTTTGAAGATATTTCTGAAATATAATTTAAGATTAAAAAGAAACGTTAAGGAAAATTCAACGAGAAGAATAAAAGGTCTACAGGAATTATTATTTTAAGAATTTATTTGTCATCCTGAGGAACGAAGGATCACACTAGTAGCTCCGCAAAGTCTATATCAAATCTTTGTCGAGTTTCGTGTGTGATCCTTCGTTCCTCAGGATGACAAGATTGCGTACAAGCGTTAATCAACACTCTCAATAGTATAATGTGTCTTATTAATTTCAAATTGAAACCCAACCTTATTCCCCATTAAATGCGAACCCAAAGGAGATTGTGGAGAAAGTGCAATAACATTAATTCCGTCAATGGAAATTTTAGGAAGGGCGACACTCAAATACAAATGAATCCCATTGGCTTTTACCAAACTTCCTGAAATGATATTTTCTGTTGTTTTTGAAGCATCAATTTTATCTAAAATCGCTTTTTGATTTATAGCTTCTTTTAGTTTATTGGTCAGTTTCTCCTGTTCAATGTGCATCATCGATAAAGCCGTTTCGTGCTTATCGCCGGCAGAACCTTTGGCATCGTTTTTAGAATCTTCGGTCAAAGCCGAAATCATGTCCCTAAAAACATCTATTCGATCCTGAAGCATTTGTAAATAATGAGAATGTATTTTTTGTTTGAAAGTCATTTTTTTTTAAAGGTACTGAGGTTCTAAGTTACAAAGATGAAGGTTTTCTACTGGATGCAAAAAAAGTTAGCCACGAATTCACAAATAAAATTAATTAATGCGTGAATTCGTAGCTAAAAACTTTGCGCCCTTTGCGTAAAAACTTTGCGCCCCTTGCGGTTAAGTTTAAAAATCGAATTTATAATTTCCGCCCACTAATACCTGGAATCCCTGAACCGGGTAATTCAGCCATCTTTCGTAAGCCTGATTTCCTATATTGTTTAGTTTTAAGAAGAAAGTCAAACGCTCGTTGTATTTGTAACCTAAATGAGCATTCGCATCAAAATAGCTTTTTAAAGTTACTGGAACGCCAAGTGTTGCAACATCTAAATTCGTCTGCATGTCTTTACGTTCGCCTACAAAGAAAACATTCAAACCTGCGTACCATTGATCAGTAATAGTAACATCAAGATTGGAACTTAATTTCATTGAAGGTAAATTCCATGCTTCCAGACCATCTTGTTTGTAGCTATTGAAAGTTCCGTTGATTCCGAAAGATACATTTTTAGAGAAATCAGCTTTTAATTCTGCATAAAAACGCAATGTTCTTACATCGTCATACACAACTCCAAACGAATTTCCGAACGCATAATTCTGGTTATCAAAATTCTCTGTATAATCATTGCTTTTAAACAAAGCTTTGTCTTTTTCATTCAAATAAGAACCAGTCAAATTATAATTAATATTGTTTGCCAATTTTCCTTTTAAACCAGCAAAAACATTATACTGATTGCTTGTTGGCCTCATATTTAAAGTTGGAGATAAAAATGGATTTTGTGTTACAAAATCAGCATAAGAATTCTGATTTAAACTACCATTTACTCCTGTATAGAAAATCATTAAATCGCCCACTAATTTATAAGAAGCATTCACTTTCGGATAAATATAAAACTTGTTTCCGCTGTTCTCGGAATCCAATCCATAATACAACCCTGCTCCCAATTCTAATGTCCAGTCGTTTTCATGAACTACAAAACTTGGCTCGATTCCAAAATTAGTCAAACTGTATTTTACAGGTTCTAAATTTGTACGCTCATAATTATTTTCAAAAGATCCGCTTACGTGATCAATGATAACATTGGTATTGATCGACTGATCCATAACATCCACATTGAAAGTTGGTTTCACATAAAAACGGTTTTCTGAAGAAGAAAAGCTATCTGAAAAATGCGTAAATCTTGTATCAATTTTGCTAAAAATCCCTTCGTTGAATTCTATATTTCCTCCTAAAGAAATGGTATTATAAGAATGATTTGGATTAATTCCTCTTATCAAATCTTCCTGTGTTTCCGGAGGCAAAGTCATGCCGAAATCAGTCGGTAAGCCGTACCAATTGTACACTTGATTTTGATATCCTAAATCTACGCCCCAGGATATATCACGATTGTTTACGCCATAGCCCACATTTATACCTGTATCATAAAATTCATCATTCAGATTTACGTCTTTGATCCCGCCTTGCGAAGAATGGTGGCGCAACATTGCTGCTACATAATCATTGTTTCCTAAATCCTGCGTTACGAATAATTCGGCATTTAGCGTTCCATAATTTCCAACTCCCAGAGTGGCATAATTACTAAACAATCTTTCTTTTTTTGATTTATCAACACTCGCAGCATTTCCTTTCGAAGGTGTAAAAGTAGAAGCTACCGGAACAGACAAAATACTATATTTAATAGTTTCTTTTGGCTGATTTCCGCTATCGTCAAGTGAAGGAGTTTCCTTCACTTTAAAAGCGTCTGAAATTGTTGGCGAATAAGGTTTTACCACATTTACAGTTTCTGTTCCGATACTTTCATTTTTCTTTTGCGAAAACGAAAGCTGAACAACAAACAACAGCAGTAAAATGATGATTTTATTTTGGCATTTAATTTTCATACTTTATTTTTTTCAGAGAATTTTAGAGAAAAGAACAAAGAATCAAAGAGAAAAGACTTCCAATCTTTGCTTTACAATCTATTTTCTATTCTCTATTTTCTATTTTCTAATATCTTTCTTCTTGGCTCTTGGCTCTATTTTCTATACTCTACACTCTATCTCTTAACCTAAATTTCCCACTCTCCTTTTGCAACAAACTGCGCTTTTCCTCCAATCTGAACATCAAATTGATTATCATCTAGTTTCCCTTTAAAATAAATCTGCGAAGGACGACCAATATAATCTCCCTGATAATTGATCATTTCAAATTCAGGTTTATGATATTTTAGTAGAAAAGCCTGTAGGCATGTACTTGCACTACCAGTTGCGGCATCTTCGACCAATTGATTATTTTCAACGCATAACATTCGGCTAAACAATTTTGAATCTTCTAAATAATAGAAATACAAGCCTCTGTGCGTTGTTTTGCAATTCCTTTTCAGCCATTGGTCCGTTTTATCTTTATCCAGAACCAAATTTTCCAATGCTCTTTTACTACTTAACCCAACCATTACAAAAGCACTTCCGGTACTCACTTCCTGAATTGGAAATTGATTTTCAAAATCACTGACTTTCAGATTACTGAATAATGTAAAATCTTCTTTCGAGAAAATATCCCAAAATTTAGGCTGAGCTGCTTTTAACCAAATCAAATCTTCTGTTTTATGAATTGCAATTGGCCCAATCGGAACATGTAATTTTATATGCTCAGGCGAATTCTCAAACACTTTATTCATCAAAATCCAGGAAGTTCCAATAATGGGATGACCTGCAAACTGCATTTCGTGCTCTGGCGTAAAAATTTTAATTTCAGCCTTATTGTTTTCTCTATCAAATTTTGTGATAAAAGTGCTTTCCGCAAAATTAATTTCACGGGCAATCTTTTGCATTTCTTCTGAACTTAAATTCCCTGCATCTAAAAAAACTGCCAATTGATTCCCGGCATATTTCTTTTCAGCAAAAACATCAACTATATAAAAAGGTAAACTCATTTCTTTATTTTTTTTAGAGAAAAGATGCAAGATGCAAGACAATAGATTTCTTGCTTCTTTCTTCTTGCTTCTTTTTTCTTTACTTCGATTCTTATTCTCAATTCTTATTTTGTAATAGACGAATTCGTTTTAGATTCTTCTAATTTAATCGCACTTAATTCTTTTTTAGCTTCTTCAACTACATCCGGGAAATCAGTAAAATTGTTGATTACGTTGTCCAGAATATAAGTTGCCTGATAACTGTCTTTCAATCCGTAGAAATTTTTTGCCATTAAAACTAAACTCTTCGCTCCGTAATATTTGTAAGCGGAATAATTCTTAGCCAGTTTTTGAACCGATACATTTGAAGCATCAAATTTTCCTTCTTTGGTTTTAAAATAAGCATCATAATATAAAGCTTCAGCAGCTAATTCTCCTTTTGAAGTCGTTGATAATTTCGCGTAAGCTGTTTTTGCTTTATCTTCATCTCCAGTCTGCATTGCGGCACGCGCTACGATAATTTGGGCATCGGCTTTTACATTCGCATCAGCTTTTGAATTCTGCAATACTTTATCGGCGGCAATTACTGAGTTATCATAATCTTTTTTATCATAATAACATTTCATCAAATTGGCTTGTGCAAAACTTTTGTTTTGTGCGGAATCAGCTTCGTCATCTAAGCGCTTCAAGATCGGAATCGATTTATCACAATCTTTTGCTTTTAAGAAAATCTGAGCTAATTTCATTAAAGATTGCTCTGTAAATTCACTTCTTGGCTGATCAATTACATATTGATAATTCGCAACTGATTTAACTTCTGAACCTTCTGCATAAAGCAATTGTGCTAAATAAAAGTTAGCCTCCAACGTATGTAATCCTGTTGGAAATTTACTTACATAACCTGTAAAACCTGTAATCGCTTGTTTGCTGTTATTCTGGCTGTATTGTTTAAAAGCTGCATCATAAGTATCGTTATCCAGTTCAGCGTCAGTAACTGAAACAAAATCTAGAGTACGTACCCAAGTAGCATATTCATCAACTTTTCCTGAATCTACATAAATCAATCTTGCAGTAGAAACAGCCTCTAAAGCTTCCGGCGTTTTTGGGAATTCTGCTGCCACTTTTTTGAATTTTACCAAAGCCTGTTCGTCACGATCTGAATTGTAATAAATCAAACCTTGTTTTAAAATTGATTTTGAAGTAAACGAACCGTTTTTATATTCTGAAATCAACTGATCGTAAGTTTTAATTGCCAGATCGTTCTTTTTCTCAGCAACATATGTATTTCCTAACTCATACAAAGCGTCATCGCGATACTCCGATTTTTTGTACATCTGAAGGAAGTTATTCAACTCGTCAACTTTTTTGTCATTTTTCGACATGAAACCGTACGAAATTGCTTTTTGAAATTGAGCGTAATCTGCATCAACGCCTTTTGCCGCAATTGCTTTGGTGTATGCTTCATTTGCTGCACTATATTTTGAAGTTACAAATCGGCAATCTCCCAAACGCAAATATGAATCGTTTAAACGAACTTTATCTCCCGGAGCACTATCGATTTGAGCCTGAAATGAATTCGCAGCCTGATCGTATTCCTTCAATTTAAAATAGGTGTATCCAATATTATAATTAACATTTTTATATTCTTCTGTTGATTTCGCTGCCGCCTGACCTGCAAATTGTTTATAGCTCAATAATGCATTCTGAAAATCATCTGCAAGATATTCTGTTTCAGCCTTCCAAAAAGTAGCACGTGCTGTAAACTCGGGAGTTTTTTGTTCACTGATGGCACTTTTAAACATTTTTCCAGCTTCAGTATAATTCGATTCGTTATACAATTCCAAACCTCTGTAAAAAAGTACTTTTTGGTATGCCGCTTTATTTTCAGCCGATCTGTTTTTCTCTAATAAAACCAAAGCTTCTTTGTAATTTTTAGAAGAAATATAAGAGTCAACCAATAATTTTTCTACTTCAGCTTTACTTGAATTGTTTGGATATTTTTTTAAGAAATCAAGCAAAATTCCTGGAACGGTTTGGTATGCATTTCCAATTTCATAACTCAGTTTGGCATAATTCAACGCTGCATCTTCCTGAATTTGCGCATTAAACTCCATTTCAGAAGCATTTTTAAATGCATTTAAAGCCTCTTGTTTTTTGCCTGTATTCAGGTAACTTAAACCTAAATGATAATACGCATTTTGAGCTACAAAATCTTTTCCTTCGATGATTTTGTTGAATTGAGAAATTGCTTTTTCATATTCTTTCTGCTCATAATAAGCGTAACCTAATTGATAGAAATCCGTATTATTCCATTTTCCTTTTTTACCTGCGTATTGCTCTAAAAACGGAATCGCTTTACCGTATTGTTTTAAATTGAAATAACTTTCTCCGATAATTTTATTCAGTTCCGATTTTTCTAATTCATTTGATTTCGCCATTGCTTTCTGGCCTAAATCAATTGCTTTTTGGAAATTTCCAAGCTTGAAATTCATGTCGGCCTGATAGTACGAAAGCTTTTCTTTGTATTTTTCTTCGCCAGAAACTTCATCAAAATATTTGGTTGCTTCTTTATAATCGTCACCTTCATAAGCCATAAATCCTAAGTAATATTTGGCTTGAGAACCAAATTCAGGAGAGTTTACCACTTTATTAAAGTAAGTCGTAGCTTCTTTTTTCTTTTTGGCATTGAAATAACTGTATCCTTTCTGAAAATTAAATTTATCAGAATCAGCTTTGCTCATGTAACTTTCATCTACTTTATCAAACCATTGCAACGCTTTTGGATAATTTCCCTGTTCAAAGAAAAACTGCGCAACTTCGATATAAGCCTGATTTTGTTTAGTACTTGTTGGATAATCGCTGACAAATTTTTCCATCAGTGCATCCGCATTGGGCTGATTGGTTCTGATGGCACAATTGGCGATGTAATAAGCACAATCTGATTTTACTTCTTCAGTTTGTGCATTATTTTTTACATATTCAAAAATATGTTGTGCCGAAGCGTATTGTTTGTCATTATATAAAGCCAGTGCTTTGTCAAAATCCTTTAAATCGTAAGTATAAATAGCTGATTTTTGTGCCGAAACTGTGGTCGAAATGAGGATTATTTGGAGTAAAAAGAACCAGAAAAGTTTACGCATTGTAATTATATTTAGTATTCAAATGTATCATTTTATACCGTCTATAACGAAACGTTTCGCGCATTTATTATGAACAAAAAATATAACATATGTTATTTCATAGCTTCTGTGCAGGGATTTTTCCACCATATAAGTCATATAAGTAATTATAAGCTAGCCGTTTTTAGCAACTTAATTAATCCTAAACGTCAAAGAAGTTTTTCAAAATAAAACCCTTACCACAATTTTCTAAAATGGCCCTATATGACTTATATGGTGAAATTTTTCATTTCAATATTTTATCAGAAATGATTGAAATTTATTTTGAATCCAACCGTTAACTTCTTACTTTTACCAATCAAATCAATTTTATTATGTCACAAATCGTACTGTCTCTTAAAGAAGTCACTATATATCAGGAAGGAAGAAAAATTTTATCTCATATTAATTTAGATGTTCAACACGGTGAATTCATCTACATTATCGGAAAAACTGGTTCCGGAAAAAGTAGTTTCATGAAAACTTTGTATGGAGATTTACCTTTAAGTGAAGGTGAAGGTCATATAGTTGAATTTGATTTGGCAACTTTAAAAGAAAGCGAAATCCCTTATTTGAGACGTAAAATCGGAATCGTATTTCAGGATTTCAAACTGCTTCCGGATCGTTCTGTAAAAGACAATATGCTTTTTGTTTTGAAAGCAACAGGCTGGACTGAAAAAGAAGCAATGGAGCACAAAATCGATGAAGTTCTGGACAAAGTAGGGATGAAAGATTTTGTAAGCAAAATGCCTCACCAACTTTCTGGAGGTGAACAACAACGTGTGGCTATTGCCAGAGCTTTATTAAATGATCCTGAATTTATTTTAGCCGATGAGCCAACCGGAAATCTTGATCCACAAACAAGTTCTGAGGTTCTTGAAGTATTGAAAAAGATCAACGCTAACGGAAAAACGGTTATCATGGCAACGCATGATTATGCTTTGTTGATGAAATTCCCATCTAAAACTTTGAAGTGCGAAGATGAAAGAATCTTCGAAGTGGTGCAACGCTCTGTGTAATGCTTTCCATCTTAATTCCGGTTTATAATTATACTGTTTTATCACTTGTAAACGAGTTAGTAAAACAATGCAATAAACGTGGAATTACTTTTGAAATTCTTTGTCAGGATGACGCATCCCATTCACAAGAAAACATTCTAAATCAAGAAGTTAATCTACTTCCAAATTGTTCGTTTTTTATAAATGAAGTCAATTTAGGAAGAGGAACAAACATCAATTCTTTAGCTCAAAAAGCGAAATATGATTTGTTGCTGATATTGGATTGCGATACTTTTCCGGCTGATGATAATTTCATTCAAAAATACAGCGATGCTATTTCAGACTCATCAAAAAATATCATTTTCGGTGGAATTATTTATGAAGATAAAAAACATGAAAAAGAACAGCTTTTAAGATGGATTTACGGGCAAAAAAGAGAAACTAAATCCTTTTTATCCTCGAATTTATGGATCAAAAAAGAAATTTTTCTGCAATATCCTTTTGATGAAACCATCACAAAATATGGTTATGAAGATTTGTGTTTTTTCTCTGTTTTGAAGAAAAATCATTTTGAAATTTCTCGTATTGAAAATCCAACTTTTCATTTGAATTTAGAGACTTCAAAAGTGTTTTTAAACAAAACTAAAATTGCTCTAGAGAATCTGTTTTTTCTTTATAATTCAAAGAAAATTTCTTCAGAAGACAGTAAAATCATTAAAGCATTTGAATTGCTGAAAAAACTAAAATTAACTCAGTTTTCAGCCTTACTTTTCAAAAAAAATCAAAATAAAATCGAGAAGAATTTACTTTCTCAAAATCCATCTTTGTTTTTATTTGATCTTTATAAGTTGGGATATTTTTGCGCTTTAAATCATAATGCTCCAGCGGAGCAAAATATTTATAGCTAATCAACAACGGTTATAAAAGAAAGCTCCAGAGGAGCGATATCCACATCATGTATAATTTAAACATACCACCCCGATGGGGTTCTCGTGATATTTAATTGTACTTTTCTATAAACATTACGTCCCGATGGGACTTAATATCTTATAAATTTTCCAAAAACTCCCTCCATTGCTCCATTATTTTTTTGACTGAATATTCTTTTGAAGTTTCTTTGGCATCCAAACCAAATTTCAATCTTACTTCTTCATTTTCAATTAAGAAAGAAAGTTTCTCAACATACATTTCAATATTATTATCAGGAATTAGAAATCCATTTTCAGCATTTGTAATTATTGCTCTTGGTCCAGTTGGACAATCGTAAGCCATACAAGGCAATCCTGAAGCCATTGCTTCTAATAAAACCATCGGAAAACCTTCTGTTCTGGAAGTCATTACACAAATAGAAGTTTTCAGGTATTTTTTCTGAATGTTTTTGACAAAATGCAAATAATTGATTCCAGATTCTATCTCCAATTTTAGTGCTTCTTCTTCTAAAGAATCAACGTCATCGGTGTAAATATCTAAAGTCCAATCCGGGTATTTTTCTCCGATTTCTTTCCAAATCAACAATAATCGATCTAAACCTTTTTCATAAGAATTCCGGGCAATTGCGATTACTTTTTTGTTTTTTAAATCGGCAGTTTTTTTACTTTTTATCCAGGAAGGATTCGGAATCACAACGCCGTTTTCAATATTCCATTCTTTTAAACTTTCATCTGAAAGAGCCACTATTTTTGTGAATTTTTGAGCACTAAAATCTTTGAATCGATATTTTAATTTCTGAATTGATTTGGAGATAAAATTCGTATTTTGATCTTGTTCTTCAATAAATTTAGAACCATGACATTCGAATATAATTGGAGTTTTCGTTTTGACAATAAAAGGAAAAACAAATGCTTTCAAACCGTTATCAGCAACCAAAATAATATCAGGTTTTATTTCCTTAATCTTTTGATTAATTTGTTTTTGAAAAGAATTGAAAAACTTAAAAATATTGCCTTTCAAAATCATATTATGAAAGATAACATCGTAATCAAAATCATAAAAGGGTTGAATATCCTCTTCATTTTGAGATAAAATATGAACTTCATAACCAAAATGCTCCACAAAATAATTGGCTTTAATAGCAATAACTCTCGCAACTCCGCCAGCAGATTTTATTTTTGGAACAATATAAAGCAGTCTCATTTTTTAGATTTCAAAAAAACATCATAATCCCGAATATAATCGGATTCTTCAAAAACACCAGAAGCCAAAACCAGACAAACTGCACCGGAAGAAAAGTTTTCCAGTTCTCTCCAAATTCCCCTTGGAAGATGTAAACCAATATTAGGCTTGTTCAGCAAATAACTTTTTTTATTGGTTCCGTCGTTTAACGTTACTTCAAAACTTCCGCTTAGAGCGATTAAAACTTCGTGCTGTTCTATGTGCGAATGTCCGCCACGAAAAGCACTGCTCGGCACATCAAAAAGATAGTAAACCCTTTTGAATTCAAATGGTAAAATATCATTTTGAATAAAAGCTAAATTGCCGCTTAGGTCCTCAACTACTGGAATTTTTATTAATGCTATGTCCTGAATTGTTGTCATACTTTAATTGGCTTTGAGTAAATGTAACCATTCTTGTCCAATTTTTTCAAGTAAAAAAGGCTGAGTACTTTTGAATGCATTTTCTTTGCAATGTTGATACAAAATTTTATCTGAAACCAATAAATTCATTGCTTCTGCTAGTTTTTCCCAATTCTGATTTTCAACTAAAATTCCGTTTTCTAAATTTGTAATCATGTCTCTTGGTCCGAAATCACAATCGAAAGAGATAACCGGGGTTTTACAGGCCAACGATTCTAAAATAACATTAGGAAATCCCTCATTTTGACTGCATAAAACTAAAAATTTAGCTTTAACAATAAATTGAAAAGGATTGGTTTGATATCCTACAAAATGAACAAATTTCTCAACATCATTCTCAAAAGCTGTTTTTCTGAGTTTTTTGCCATTTCCATCTCCAACAATAATCAGATGAATTTGTTTTTGAGGTAAAACAGATTTTGCATAGTTTGAAATCAGTTGATCAAACTGTTTTATCTCGTTTTCATATTGCCCAACCGCTACAATAAAATCGAATCCAATTTTGAGATTTTCTTTTTGCTTTTCAAGAATTTCCTCTAAATAAACCGGATTATGAATTGTGACTACATTTTGCAATTGATGTTTATTTTCAATCAATGTTTTCATTTCATCAGTAATTGCAACGTTGGCATAACAATGATTGTACATCAATCTCGTTAACCACGAATTATTAGGCATATAATGATCGATCAAAAAACTATGAACGGTAAAAATGGTCTTGGTATTGTAAATAAACCTTGCTAAAATAAGTTCCTGAATAATTTTAGTTCGAAAGCGAAAATCAATAATAAAATCAAATTTATTTTCGTTCAAATATCTTTGCAAAGCCCATAATCTTTTTGCTTTATTGAAGAATCCGTTGTTTTTGTTTTTGAGTAATCCCAGATTAACCAATTTTCCTGAATAAGGAAAACTAACTTCATCCAAAACAATAATAATATCCACTTCAAAACCTTGTCTTTCAAAAAAAATAGACATATTTGCCATCACTTTATCGCTTCCACCTCCGCTTAAGCGATAGCCAATTAAAGCAATTTTCTTTTTTTTGTGAGACATTATCATCCGTGATTTCTTATTTTCGTATCAAATATATAACTCTTTAAAAACAATATGCAAGATAAATCATTAGTGACCATTATTTGCTTGTGTTACAACCAGGAAAAGTATGTTGTAGAGAGTTTATTTTCAGCAATACATCAAGATTATCCTTTTGTTGAAGTGATTGTTGTGGATGATTTTAGTACCGATAATTCACGAGAAGTAATTCAAAAATGGCTTGTTGCTTATCCTGAAATTCAATTTATCGCCAATGAAACCAATTTAGGAAGCACAAAATCCTTCAATAAAGCATTAAAATTAGCCAAAGGTGATTTTATAATTGATCTGGCCTGCGATGATATTTTACTGCCCAATTGCGTTTCCTTACAACTAAAAACTTTTCAGGAAAGTCCATTTAAAAATCTTGGGATTGTATATGGAAATGCCGAATTAATTAATGATAAAGACGAGTTCTATTTTTATTATTTCCCCGTTGATTTCGATAAAAAAACAATCGAAAAAAGAGCAACCGGAGATATTTATTTGAGTGTTATTTCTGGTGGAAATAGTATTTGTTCTGTTTCATCCATGGTCAAAAAATCTGTTTTTGACGCTTTGAATGGTTATGACGAGAATCTGGCTTATGAAGATTTGGATCTTTGGATTCGGGCTTCTCGTATTTATGAATTTGATTATATTGATGAAATTTTAATTAAAAAAAGAATTTCGACTACTTCATTTGGAACTCATTTTTTTATTAAAAATGATAACCGATCTAAGAAAATAAATTATTCAACTTATTTAATAATTCAGAAAGCGATTGTTTTAAATCGATCAAAAACCGAACATAAAGCCATTTTGAAACGAATGCATTTTGAAATGATTTTGTCTTTTAAAACGGCTGATTATTTATTGTTTTTGAAATATATTTTATTGGAAGTAAAACAAAGATTTAGAATAATTTTCGCATAACGCAAAGATAATTGCCATCAAAATGAGAAAGCTCCAGCGGAGCAAAATGTTTATAGAAAATTATTTGATACCGATTTAAAGCTCCAGCGGAGCGACATCTTTACTATGTATAAATTTAACATGTCACCCCGATGGGGTTTTGGAAAATATGAAATTATGTTTCTATAAACATGACGTCCCGATGGGACTTCTATTTTAATATCAATCTTAAATCAAATCGTCAAAAAATCATTCAATTGCTCTTTCTCGCCTTCCCAATCTCTTGAAATATTATTCCTAATCAATTTTGCCGGAACTCCTCCTATCAAAATATTTTCTCCTAAATTTTTATAATCTTTGGTGCACAAACTATTAGACGCAATGGTACAGAAATTGGGTGTTTGCGTTCCTTTCATAATCGAAACTCTGTTACTTACAAAGTTATAATTTCCAATAAAAATGGGAGCTGTTTTTTGCAGTTTTTCACCTGTTTGCGTATCAATTAAATCATGGAAATTAGTATCGATAATTTGAGCTTCAGAACCAAATCTTGCATAATCTCCGAGAATAATTTTTTCGGTACAAATTATTTTTCCGTCTGATGCCATTGAAGCCATATTTCCTAGTTCGCAAGTTGCATTTTCTCCCACAAAAACAAAACAATCTTTACCAAATTGAAACCTGCCTTTGAATGTCAATTTTCCTAAAATAAAAACTTCAGCTATACCTTTGTGAGCCGAATCCAGTTCATAAGGCTGGCCACAACCAATCATTCCTTTGTGGATATTTCCTTCAATCTGGATTTCTCCTTTTATTGAAGTGAATTTTACTTTCCCATAAAAGAAAACCGGAAGCTTTTTAGCCGTTTCAAAAGGGAATTTCTTAAAATTAAAATACAGCGTTTTGATCCAGTTTACTTTGCAGTAAAACTTGAATTTATGATAAATAGAGCGACATTTTCTATAACCGTTCTGAATCATTTTTATCTTTTTTTCGCTGAACAAATGACGTAAATATTTCGCTTACATTCATCTTTTTATTCAATTGATAAAAACTAAAAGCAAACGAAATCAAAATCATTAAAGTCATTAAACTGTATTTTAAAACTGGAATTTCAATATATCGAAGCAAAAATGTACTTACACAGAGCACAAAACAAACGAAATAGATTTTATAAAAATCGGGATTAAAATAGAAATCATATCGGTTTTTGGTAATGATTTTCAATCCAATAAAGTGGAAGAAAAAATATACGCAAAAGCTAAAACCCAAACCTTCTAATCCGTAAAAATAATACCCCACAACATTCATTATTAAAGACAAAATATTAAAACCAATAGCAGTCTTAATAAACATTATCGAATCTCCTTTTGCAATCAAAATAAAACCCATCGCCCACGAAACCGCTCGAAACAACATTCCAATTATTCCAAAACAAACCATCGGAATAATAGCATTGAAATTAGCTGTATAAATGATTGGAATTATAACCGAAATGAAGGTCAAAAACAGAACAATAATCGGCGTTATAATGATTATGGAAATAAAAGCTTGCTGAATAACACTTTCTCTAACTTTTGAATTATCAGTATTGATAGAAGATAATTTTGGAAAATAATCGGTACTCATTACGGTAAAAATTATTCCGACGTAAGAATTAAGCAACGTAAAACCGGCATTATAAAATCCGACTTGTTCTAAACCTCCGTTTTTTCCGATGTAAATCTGAACCAAATACGTTGATAAAAGTGTCAAAACACTACTTATCGTCAGCATAAAACCCAATTTCACAATTGATTTCCCTTCTAATAGAAGCACCGAATTAGGAACTTTTTCTTTTTCAGTTTTGATTTTATTCGAATAATAAAAAGAGAAAATAAAAGCTGATAAAGAAGCGACAATTATGGTTGGAATTATAGCATCAATTCCTAAAAAATAATACAGCGGAATCGAAAAAAGCAACCCAAATAAATTGCCATATAAATTGGCCTTAGCCAGTAATTTCATTTGTCTTAAACCTTGCAAAATGGCTAATTGTCCGGATGATAATTGTTTAAACAAAACCGTTATTGCAATAAATATAAAGGAATAAGTCTGACTTGAATCTCCAAAAGTAATGATGCTCAATACTTTTGAAAAAAGAATCGTCAGCAACATTCCGAAAATACCTGTAAAAAAAACAATCTTTTTTACAATTTTAATGGTCTTTGAAACGGTCTTTAAATCATCATTCTTATAATCTTCTGAAATATTTTTTACAGCGCTGGTTTCGATTCCAAAGCCTGAAATGCTGCTTATCACTCCCAAAGTTGAATTCAGCAAAGCAATAATTCCCATTCCTGCCGGACCGATAAAAACCGCTATTAATTTGGTTCTGACAATCGAAATCAAAATATTAAAAAACTGAACGCCTCCAAAAAGTGAAGTCGTTTTTAGAATTTGCTGATATGAAGATTTGCTATCGGACACGAACTAATATTGATTTAAAATTTCAATAATAAAATCGACTTCAGCCTCCGTTAGAACCGGACTCATTGGCAAACTCAAAACTTCGTTGTGGATTTTCTCTGTAATTGGAAATGACAAATTATTCCATCCCGAAGTCTCGGGAGAAAATGCCTTTTGTTTGTGTGGCGGAATCGGATAATGAATTACAGTCTGAATATTGTTTTGCGTTAAATATTCCTGTAAAGTCTCTCTATTTTCAGTTCTAATTACGAATAAATGAAACACATGATTATTCGAAAAATCCCAAAACGGCAATATTATTTTATCATTTTTAATTTCAGCTAAATAACGTTTTGCAATCACGCGACGTTTATCATTGTCAGTATTTAAATTCGGTAATTTCAAATTTAAAAAAGAAGCCTGAAGTTCATCTAATCTGGAGTTTACACCAATATATTCATTGTAATATTTTTGATCAGAACCATAATTGCGAAGCGCAAAAAGTGCTTTTGCTAATTCCGAATCGTTTGTGGTTATCGCACCACCGTCGCCCAAACATCCCAGATTTTTTCCTGGATAAAAGCTATGGGCAATCGCTCGCAAAGGCTCTTCGAATTCGCTCAGAGTGACATTCGTAGTGTTTGGAATTTGGAATTTAAAATTATTGGAATTTTCAAAAGCTCCATGAGATTGAGCAGCATCTTCAACAACAATTAAATTATTTTGGATTGCGACTTTATTGATCTTCTGCATTTCAGCCAATTGTCCGTATAAGTGAACAGTCAAAATAGCTTTTGTTTTTGAGGTGATTTTCTCCTGAATCAAATCAGGATTGATGTTGTAGGTTTCTAATTTTGGCTCAACTAAAACCGGAACTAAATCTGCTTGTAAAATGGCCAATATGCTGGCAATATAAGTGTTTGCCGGAACGATAACTTCATCGCCTTTCTGTAGTTTTCCTAACTGAATATAACCTTTAAAGATCAAAACCAAAGCATCAAAACCATTTCCTACTCCAATGCAATATTTCGTTTGGTTATATTCGGCGAAAGCCTTTTCAAATGTCTCCAGTTCTTTCCCTAAAATATACCAGCCGTTGTTTAAAACCGTTTTCAATTTTTCCTGAAAAGCAGTTTCATACGGTTCGTTTATTTTTTTTAGATCCAGAAATGGTATCATTTGATATCGATTTTATAAAAATCCTGATTGTAAACAGAACATCCTAATTCTTCTTTTTGCTGCAAAAGACCTGAATGATAACCACTTTCATTTTCTTCATTTACAATTCCCATATCAAAAAACTTTTTGCCTTTGCGTTTGTATTTATGAAGCAAATTAATAAATAAAAAGTCCAAAGCTCTTACTTGTTCGCCTTTTTCTGATGTGGCACCGTATTGTGATTTAACCACATTTTCAGTCTCAAAAATAGTTATTCCGGCGATAATTTCATCGTTTTGATAAACGGAATACTGTCTGATATTTTCTGGGAATTTCTGCTTTAATAAAGCCATTTCTTCTTTTGCGTGAACTGGTTTTACGTTGAATTTTTCCAACAACCGAGGCTCTAAAATAAAATTCCAAAAAGGCTGAAAATCCTTTTCTTCAATAATATCCAAATCAAGATTTTCAATTCTTCTAAAATGTTTCATTTTACTTTTCGAAACATGTAAAGGCAGTTGTAGATTAACCGCCAAATTCATTTCTTTTCGTTCTGGCAAAGCGCCTCTTTGAAATAAAAAGAAATCCATCTCCTGATTTCCTTTCGGGAAATAAAAACTTGGAATGGGTTTATAATGAAACGCTTCAACTGCATTTTCTTTAAAAAAAGATAAAATTTCGTCTAAAATTAATTCTACTTTTTCTGTTTTTAATTTAGAAGAAAATATCAAACCTCCATAAGTTAAGCCTTGATGAGAATAAACCGAATTTTCCTTTCTATTGGCTGGCAAAACTGCTCTCAGTTTTTCATCTTCAAAAACCAAAAGCGAAAAATCTTCAAAACGATCCCTATGGTATTCCATAAAATCGCGATGAAACAAAAACGTAGCATTTTTGGCCAGAGCAACAAAATTGTTCCAGATAGTGAAATCGTTTTGATCGTATTTTTTTATGGTATAGTGTTTCATTTTTTCTTGCCACAGATTAAAAAGATTAAAAGATTTGAAAAGTTAGATTGAATAAAAATCATTTTAATCTTTGTAATCTGTGGCATTTTTTTAGTTAAAAATCTTATTTATGGCTGAATGCCGGTAAATACCACTTGAATTTTACCGCCAGCAAACGTACTGTAATAATCACAACCGAAGTCAGTAAATATAAAATATCGTTATCTAAGTTCAGTCCTTTGAGTGCAAAAAACACGATTCCACCAAAAATACAGATCGTTGCATAGATTTCTCTTCTAAATATCGTTGGAATTTCATTACATAAAATATCCCGAATTACACCTCCAAAACAGGCTGTCATCGTTCCTAAAGCGATACAAATTACAGGATGCAAACCAATCGAAATCCCTTTTTCAAGTCCGATTAAAGTAAAAACCCCCAAACCAATAGTGTCAAATAAAAACAGCGAAGTTCTTAATTTATCAAACTTTTTTCTAAAAAGAATTGCAAGCAAAAAACCTAAAATAATCACATAAACATATTGCAAATCTTTCATCCAGCCCACTGGAGTTCTGCCAATTAAAACATCGCGAAGTGTTCCGCCACCAACGGCTGTTACAAAAGCAATAATAAAAACCCCAAACGGATCCAGTTTTTTATGCATTGCCGTTAAAGCGCCGGACATGGCAAAAGCCATCGTCCCGATAATATCTAGTAAGTGAAACATTTCTTTTTTAAGTTGCTAAGGTTCTGAGATTCTAAGTTACTAAGCTTAAATTCTTTACTCTTTATTCTTTATTCTATTCTCTTTACTCTTTACTCTTAAAATCTATTTCTTAGTATAAATCGGACTTCTTTTCAATAAATACGTAATCGAATCGATCCAGCTGTCTTTCAGATTAAGGAAAGGTTTACGGGTTTGCGAATAAATTTTGTTAGTGTTTTTATACATATCAAAATACACATTGTAATAATAATACATTTGCGTATTGGCAGTTGTTGTTGAATAATCGTTTGATTTAATCTTTTTATCATTATTGCTCACTGTTGTGCTTCCACTTCCGTAAGTCGATGCAGTTGAACTGGTTGACATAGTATATGAAATTTTAGCCGCCAGAATATTATCTACACCAAGAATTTTTTCAAGATCTGCAATTGGGGTTTCATCAATATTGGTATGATCAATTCCGGCTTTGTGCAACAAACTATTTGTCGTTCTTAAATCCTGAACGGTTAGCGGAAAAATATTGGCCGATTTATCTAACAATTTGTTATACATATCGTTTTGTGCAAATTTCGCCATATCTTCAGAACCCTGCTGTGTATCTGAATTCACATACGGAACCGGCAGTACCGCAATCGTATTGGGTTTCATTTCTGCTGCAGTAATACTTTGACCTGAACCTGGTTGAGAAGTACTTCCCTGCGAAACGTCGAAAGTTTGTGAACGCCCGCTGGCAAAATCAATTCTGGCAATTTGAGAAACATCCAGTGAGATTAACAAAGTTTCACCCGGCAGTGAGTATTCAACTGCCTGATCAGATATTTTTGAAATTGTACCTTCTATAATTGTGTAATCTCTTTTAATAATTTTATCCAGCTTTTTTCCGCCTTGAGCGAAATTAAAAACAGAAACAAACAACATCAATACTACTGCAATAATTTTCTTTATTTTCATGGTATTTAGATTAAATTAAAATTCAGCTTCTTAACAAAGTTAAGAAATCATCTTACAAATATCATTATAGATTACAAATAAGAATAAGAATTTTCAGGAGCTATTTCCTGCTGTCCACTGTATCTTTTATGTCCGCCGCGGCGGACATAAAAGATACAGTGGACAGCAGGGCTAGGGCACTCATTTTCAAAAGAAAAAGAATAAAAACTTAGAACCTTAGAATCTTAGCAACTTAGACTTACATATTCTGGGTATAGTAATTATAGTCTTTCAAAACCACGCGAATAAAATCACTATTATCACCGGATTGATTTTTGATTCCTGTTACGCTTTCAATTTTAGCAACCAGTTTATAAATGATTTCATGATCATTTTTCTTAACCGCTTTCTGAAACGTTTCTTTTATGATTCTCATATCATTATCAGATAATTTTATGACCAAAGGATAGGTCGGCACATATGAAGTTCCAATTTCTTCGAGAATAGTATGACTGATATTAATCTTGTTTTTTAAAGTAATAACAGCTGTTCCTGCCGCCATATCACCTAAACGTTGTGCTTTTTTACTTGAAACTATCGACACTAAAGCAACTGTTCCGCCAAGAATCGAAAAATCAATCAATCTAAAAAACCAACGGATAAAATAATCGCCAAAACTGGCCTGATAACCATCAATTTTAACCACTTTTATTTTCAGTAATTTTTTACCAAAAGTTTGTCCTTCAAAAATGCTTTCTAAAGTTATTGAATACAGTAAAACCGGAACACCTATAATAAAAATAACTGCTCTTTGGGACCAAACATCTAATGCACCGAATAGTCTGTCAAAATGAAAAAAATAGAGAAGCACCAATGCAACCACCACTATATAGGAGATTTTGATAATTAAATCAATAAAATAAGAGCCCAATCGCTCACCAACAGAGGCAGCAATAAAATTTATTTTAACATTTTGTGTTGTGTTAATCGATAATTCTGACATATTTTATATTTTAGCCTACAATGAGAGAAGTTGCCTTCATAAAACAAAATAAAGAAAAATGGCTGGAGTTTGAGCTCGCTATTTTTGGTAAAGCTAAAAAAAATCCTGATGAGTTAGCTAATTTATACATTCAAATGATGAATGATCTGGCGTATGCGCAAACTTATTATCCTAAAAGTAAAACCGTTATTTACTTAAATCATCTGGCTTCTCAGATCTATCAAAAAATTTATAAAACGAAAAGAACTGAAAAAAACAAGATCGTAGAATTCTTTAAAACAGAAGTTCCGTTGCTTGTTTATGAATACAAAAGATATTTATTATATGCTTTTGTTTTGTTTTTTACTACAGTTGCAATTGGTGTTGTTTCTGCTCGCTACGATCAGGATTTTGTCCGATTGATTATGGGCGATGATTATGTGAATATGACTTTAGAAAATATCAAAAAAGGAAATCCAATGGCCGTTTATGGTTCTTCGGCAAACTGGGGAAGTTTTATTGGTATTACCGTTAACAATATTCAGGTGGGTGCCGCATGCTATTTTTATGGCATTTTTGGCGGACTTGGTACCTTCTATTATTTGTTGCAAAACTGTATAATGCTGGGTTCGTTTCAGTATTTTTTCTTCGAGCACGGTGTTTTTTGGAAAAGCGTTCGTGGTATCTGGATTCACGGTTCTATGGAAATATTTGCCATTGTAATTGAATCTGCGGCAGGATTTATTTTTGGAGCTTCGATACTTTTTCCGAAGACTTTTTCAAGATTAAATTCTTTTAAAATCGGTTTTAAAAACAGTTTCAAAATCTACATAAGCACGCTTCCGTTTACTTTTATGGCGGGATTTTTAGAAGGTTTTATTACAAGATATTCTATTAACATGCCTATTTGGTTAAGCATTTTTATCATAGTATCAACTTTAGGTTTAATCTCATTTTATTATTTGGTTTATCCTTTTATCGTACACAAAAAAGTACAACAATTAGCACCTAAATTGACTTAACCGAAAATTATAATGAAGAGCATCTTTCTAGTTTTATCTTTCTTTTTTTGCTTTAGTATCTCAAATGCTCAGGATACTTTGGCGGAAACCGAACCTCCAAAAGTGGCTGCTGTAAAGTATACCGAAAAAGACATTCAGATCGATTCAGATACTATTGAAGCCAAAACATTTTCAAAAAACTTCAAAAAAAAATATACAGATCCTGAATTTAATTACGAACCAAAAGCACCGGAGAGAAGTCTTTGGGATAATATTAAAGAATGGATTGCAAGTGTTTTGAGAAGAATTTTCTCTTTTACTGATGCAAAAACTTCTATCACTTTCACCATTATTTTATTGAGAGTATTGGCTGTTCTGGTAATTATTGTAGTTATTTATTTGATCGTAAAAGCTTTAATCAATAAAGAAGGACAATGGATTTTTGGTAAAAATGCCAATAAAAGGGCCATTCAATATTCTGATATCGAAAAGAATATTCATTTACTGGATTTTAAAAAATTGATCCAGGAAAGTATTCAAACTGGAGAAAAACGACTTGCTATTCGGTATTATTATCTTTGGTTGCTAAAAGTAATGGCACAGAATAATTACATCGAATGGGATATTGAAAAAACCAATTCCGATTATTTATACGAACTTAAAAATCCTGCTAACAGAGAAGATTTCACCTATCTCTCCTATTTATACAATTATATTTGGTATGGCGAATTTGAAATGGATGAAACCACGTTTACAAAAGCCGAAAACCGATTTAAGAAATCTATAAAAACCTTTAGCAATGAATAAATCCATCAAAATTTATATCGCTATTCTGGTTTTTGTTTTAGCCTTAATTCTAATATCAGATCGCGACCAGAAAAAACCTATTGACTGGCGACCTACATTTTCTGTACATGATAAAATTCCGTATGGATTATATATTCTGAACAAGGAAATCAAACCTCTTTTGAAAAATCAGAAAATTGAAAGAATTGCCAATGTAACACCGTATGAATTCTTGGATTCAAAATACGATGCCGATACTTTGGTAGAAAATTACAAAATCGAAGGTACTTTCTTAAGCATTTCAGAATTAGACAACATTGACGAGCAATCGATTAAAGAACTTTTTTACTTTGTTTCTCACGGAAATAATGCCTTTTTAAGCATGAGAACATTTCCAAAAACGTTAATGGATAGTCTAAAAATCGAGGTCAAATTTGATTTTCATCAGCCAAAAAACAACTTGGTCTGGATGGCAAACGAAAATGTTAGTTCGAAGAAATATGTTTTTCAGCAATCCGTAGAAGATTATTTTTCTAAAATTGATACCGCAAATACAACTGTGTTAGGATATCAAAGCAATACGAAAAAAGAGAAGCATATTAATTTTATAAAAGTTCCCTATAAGTATGGTTATTTTTATCTTCATACACAGCCAGCGGCTTTTACAAACTTTCATTTATTAAAAAAAGATCATTTTCAATATGCTGAAAATGTATTGTCCTATATACCAGAAGGCGATGTTTTTTGGTATACCAAATTGCAAAATGACAAATCTATTTCGCATTCCCCTTTACGTTATATTCACAGTCAGCCTGCGCTAAAATGGGCGTGGTATTTAAGTTTAATCGGAATCTTGATTTTTATTATTTTTAATGCCAAGCGAAAACAAAGAATTGTTCCGATATTAAAACCATTACCAAATTTAACGGTTGATTTCACTAAAACGATTGGGAATTTATACCATCAGGAAGGCGATCATCAGAATCTGATTGACAAAAAAATCATTTATTTTCTGGAAAAAATAAGAACCGAATATTTAATTGACACAACAAAACTTGATGATGTTTTTATTCAAAAACTACATCATAAAACAGGAAAAGATATAACCGATATTCAGGAATTGGTTTTTCTGATTAACGAACATCGAAATAGTTATCACGGAAGCCTCGAAGAAGATTTAATAAGAATTAATAACGCTATCGAAAAAATTTTACATTAGATAAAAAATATTTGCCACAGATTAAAAGTGAAGAAAATAAAAAATCAATTTAATCCTTTTAATCTGTGGCAAAAACAAATAAAAATTCATTTAAAAGAAAACATACCAAACCATGGACGATATCAATACACCAGAAACCGAAATCACAAATGAATATGTGAATTTTGAAACCAGAATAAATTTAGCACCACTTTTGGAGCATGTCAATTTGATTAAAAAAGAATTGGAAACTGTTATTGTAGGACAGCACAAAATGATCGATCAGCTTTTGGTTGCGATTTTATCCAACGGGCATGTTTTATTGGAAGGTGTTCCAGGCGTTGCCAAAACCATTACGGCTAAATTATTATCTAAAACGTTGAATATTGGTTTTAGCCGAATTCAGTTTACGCCAGATTTGATGCCATCAGATATTTTGGGAACTTCGATTTTCAATTTAAAAAATTCCGAATTTGAATTTAAAAAAGGACCTATTTTCTCCAATTTAATTTTGATTGATGAGATAAATCGTGCTCCTGCCAAAACTCAGGCTGCACTTTTTGAAGTTATGGAAGAACGTCAAATTACTATTGATGGTTCTGCGTATCAATTGGAAACTCCATTTTTGGTTATTGCAACACAAAACCCAATTGAGCAGGAAGGAACATATCGTTTACCGGAAGCGCAATTAGATCGTTTTTTATTCAAAATAACCATTGATTATCCAAAATTAGACGAAGAAATCCTGATTATTCAAAGAGAACATTTATTGCAAGATCACGGAAAACTGGAAGCTATTAAAACGATACTTTCTGCCGAAGAAATAAAAGGATACCAAGGTTTAGTGAAACAAATTAGAGTCGAACAAAATCTATTGGAATATATCGCCAGAATCGTTGTAAATACAAGAGAAAATGCCTTTTTATATTTAGGAGCTTCGCCACGTGCCTCAATTGCAATCTTGAATGCAGCCAAAGGTTTCGCAGCCATTCGCGGCCGCGATTTTGTTACTCCCGAAGATGTCAAAGAAGCGGCAATTCCGGTTTTACAACATCGTGTTATTGTAACTCCTGAACGCGAAATGGAAGGTATTACAAGCTCTGAAATTATCAAACAAATTCTTGAAACAGTTGAGATACCGAGGTAATTTTAGTTTTCAGTCGCAGTCACAGTTTTCAGTGTCTACTGTGACTGTAAACTGCGACTGAGACTGAGACTGAGACTGAAAACCGCGACTGTAAACTAAATAAAAAATGAAATTCATAAAAAGTCTATATCTGAACAACTTCTTTTTCTATATCCTTTTAGGCATTATAGGAATGTTTGTTTGTGCTTTTATTTTTCCGATTTTATATAATAGCGTTTGGTTTATTATTTTGGTTTTAAGTACCTTTTTAGGTCTGGACATTTTGCTTTTATATCTGTCAAAAGGAATTGAGGCCTCAAGAAAAACACCTGAAAAACTTTCAAATGGAGATTTAAATCCAATTCAGGTTACGATTAAAAATCAGTATACTTTTCCGGTTTCGGTTAAGATAATTGATGAAATTCCGTTTCAGTTTCAAATTCGTGATTTTAAAATCATAAAAACGATTCCGGCTTCTACACAAAAAGAAATTGGTTATGATTTACGTCCAACAGAACGTGGAGAATATTCTTTTGGAAATTTAAATATTTATGTTTCTTCACCTTTAAAATTAATTTCCAGAAGATTTACTTTCGATAAAGATCAGATGGTACCAACGTATCCATCTTATATTCAGTTAAAAAAATACGATTTACTGGCTTTTTCTAATAATTTGCATCAATACGGAATCAAAAAAATCCGTCGCATTGGTCACACCATGGAGTTTGAACAAATTAAAGAATATGTACAGGGTGATGATTTGAGAACTTTAAACTGGAAAGCTACCGCAAAGAAAAATTCGCTGATGGTCAATCAGTTTCAGGACGAAAAATCACAATCAGTTTATATGGCGATTGACAAAGGGCGTGTTATGCAAATGCCTTTTGACGGCTTGAGTTTATTGGATTATGCTATAAATTCGACTTTGGTTTTATCGAATGTCATTCTAAAAAAACAGGACAAAGCCGGAATTTTTGCTTTCTCTAAAAAAGTAGAAAACAGAGTTTTTGCAGAAAGAAGATCTTCGCAAATGCAAAAAATCCTCGAAACTCTATACAATATCAAAACCGATTTTTTTGAAAGCGATTACAGCCGATTGTATGTTGACATTAAGAAAAACATCAATCAGAGGAGTTTGATTATTTTGTATACCAATTTCGAAACCATGGACGGCTTAAACAGACAATTACCTTATTTAAAAGGAATTGCAAAAAGCCATTTATTAGTCGTTGTTTTCTTTAGTAATACAGAGCTAAATGCCATCATCAACAAAAAAACAGATACTGTTCAGGAAATTTACGATAAAGTCATAGCTGAAAAATTCATGTTCGAAAAACGCTTAATCGCCAATGAACTTAAGAAATACGGAATTCATTCGGTTTTAACACAGCCGGAGAATTTGACTTTGGATGCGATTAATAAATATTTGGAAATTAAATCGCGCGGGATTTTGTAATTAATTTCGAAAAACATCCAAACTCAAAAAAAAATTCAGTTAAAACTTCAATTAATTCTCAAAGGTTTATTCCTTAAACAATAATCATTAAAAGACTTTCTTTTATCTTTTATTAATTTATGGTTACATTACGTTATCACGTAAAAATCGATTAATTAAATTAATTAGTTTTGAAAAAAATTAAAATTAATCGATGTAATTTCAAACTAATAAAAAATGAAAAAAGTAATTCTAATTCTGTTCATTTTATTAAGCTGGAAATCTTTGGCACAAAAAACAGAAAACATCATCATCATTACCACGGATGGTTTTAGATGGCAGGAAGTCTTTAAAGGAATGGATCCGGCAATTGCTAATGATAAAAAATTCAATCAGGGCGACAGTACTTATATTTATAAAAAATATTCAGGTTCTGATTTCAAGGAAAGCCGCAAAAAACTAATGCCTTTTTTATGGTCAGAAATTGCCTCAAAAGGACAAATTTATGGTAATCGTGATCTAGGTAATAAAGTCGATGTTTCAAATCCGTATTGGTTCAGTTATCCCGGATATAGTGAAATCATGACCGGAAATGTTGATGTAGCTATTAATTCAAATGGTTATAAAGCCAATCCAAATGTGAATGTTTTAGAGTTTCTAAATCAACAACCGAAACTCAAAGGCAAAATAGCTGCTTTTGGCGCCTGGGATGCTTTTGACCGAATCCTGAACGAAGAAAGAAGTGGTTTTCCTGTTATTTCAGCCTTTGATAATGTTGGAGGAAACAAACCTACAGCAACTCAAAAGCTGTTAAATGATATGCGTAATAATTCGTATAAGCCTTTTCATGAAGACGAATGTCTGGATGTTTTCACACACTATCAGGCTTTAAACGAACTCAAAACCAATAAACCAAAAGTCCTTTATATCGCATACGGCGAAACAGATGAATGGGCGCATCATGGTCACTACAGATCGTATCTCGACGCTGCCAACCAGGTTGATAAATGGATCAAAGAAATCTGGGATTTTGTACAAAATGACCCACAGTATAAAAACAAAACTACTTTATTGATCACCGTAGATCATGGACGTGGCGACAAAACAAAAACGCAATGGACAGATCATGGTGCTGATGTTGTGGGTGCATCTGAAATCTGGTTTGCTGCTATAGGACCAGAAATTGCAGCAAAAGGTGAAATAAAAACAGACACACAATTGTATCAAAAACAATTTGCACAAACCATCTCTAAAATTATGGGGTACAATTTCACTACAACACATCCTGTAGCTGGTGAAATTCCGGAATTGCTTCAAAAATAAATTTAACAACCCTAATAATTAACCAATTAAACCAACTAAAACCAATGAAAAGAATTCTACTAAGTCTTTTTCTATCTGTTATTTTTATTCCAAACATAATGGCACAGGCAGATACCACTGCGGCCTATTATGACAAAATTGAGCAATCCTTAAAATATGAAACCGGAAAAATTACTTTAACTGAAGGAGAAGGAATATTAAACGTTCCAAAAGGATTTAAATTTTTAAACGGAGAGCAAACCCAACATGTTTTAACTGATTTATGGGGAAATCCTAAAGATGAAACGGTTTTAGGATCAATTGTTCCGGACGGAAAAGGTGTTACACACAGTAATAGCTGGATGTTTGTAATAAGTTATCAGGGAGATGGTTTTGTAAAAGATGATGATGCAAATGACATCGATTATGACGATTTGCTAAAAACCATGCAGGAAGATATGAAAACGGCAAATGAGGAAAGAAAAAAAGGTGGTTACGCAGAAGTTCAATTAATTGGTTGGGCGTCAAAACCGTATTACGACACTAATTTAAAAGTATTGCATTGGGCAAAAGAATTAAAATTTGGTAAAGACGAAGTCAATACCTTAAATTACGATTTAAGAGTTTTAGGAAGAAAAGGAATGTATAATATTTCTGCCGTTGCCAACATGGGTGAACTTGCAGAAGTGAAAGCCAGTATCCCGGGAATCCTAAAAAGTGTTGAATTTAATGACGGACACAAGTATTTAGATTTTGATGCGGATACTGATACCGTCGCGGCTTGGACTATTGGAGGTTTAGTTGCTGGAAAAGTTTTGGCAAAAGTGGGCTTCTTCGCTATTTTGGCAAAATTTGGAAAAGTCATCGTTATCGGTCTTATTGCTGCATTTGCTGCAGTAAAGAAATTTCTTTTCGGTAAAAAAGAGCAAGTAATGACAAGACCAAAAGAAGAAGAAGAAGAAGAAGAAGAAGAAGAACTTGTAGAAGAAACTGCTTCTACTGAGGAATAGATTGTTTTTTTGCCACGAATTTCACGAATTTTCACGAATTACTCGCATTAAGCCGAATAAAAAATTAGTGAAAATTCGTGAAATTCGTGGCAATTTTTTTTTCAAAACCTTTGAACCTCTGCATCTATGAACCTTTGCACCTTTTTAAAAAAAATCTCAGTACCTTAGCGCCTAAGAACCTAAGTACCTTTAGAAAAAAATGAAACAAATCACTTCCATTCAAAATCCGTTTATAAAATCGCTTGTTTTACTGCAGGAAAAAGCAAAGGCCCGCAAACAAACCGGAACATTTTTGATTGAAGGTTTACGTGAAATTTCAATAGCCTTAAAAGGCGGTTACGAAATTGAAACTGTTTTATTTTTACCGGAATTAGTAACTGAAAGTCAAATTAATAAATTGGTAAATGCACCTGTTCAATTAATTGAAATTAATAAAGAAGTTTATCAAAAACTGGCTTATCGCGATACTACAGAAGGGATTTTGGCTATAGCCAAAACCAAATCAATGCAATTATCTGATTTAAAATTATCTGAAAACCCTTTGATTTTAGTGGCTGAAGCACCTGAAAAACCAGGAAATATCGGAGCTCTTTTACGTACTGCCGATGCTGCCAATCTGGATGCTGTTTTGATTGCTAATCCGAAAAGTGATTTATACAATCCAAACATCGTGCGTTCAAGCGTTGGCTGTTTGTTCACGAATCAAATTGCGACAGGAACAACGGCAGAAATCATAGCTTTTTTGAAAGAGAAAAAGATTAATTTTTATTGCGCTACTTTACAGAATTCAACATCATATCATACCCAAAATTTCACTACTCCAACGGCATTAGTTGTAGGCACAGAAGCCACTGGTTTAACTCAGGAATGGCGTGATGCAGCAACACAAAATATCATAATTCCGATGCAGGGTGAAATCGACAGCATGAACGTTTCGGTTGCGGCTGCAATTTTAATTTTTGAAGCCAAACGTCAAAGAGGATTTAATTAATTTAAAAATTATGAATTATGAGTTATAAGTTATCTTTCGTACTGTTTCTTTTAGGTTTTACCGTTTCTGCCCAAATTTCGAATCAGGAAGTAGACGAATTGGTCAATCGCACCATAAAAGCTTTTGATGTTCCCGGAATCGCTGTGGCAATTGTCAAAGACGGAAAAGTAGTTTTAGCAAAAGGATATGGCGTAAAATCTATAACAACACAAGAAAAAGTGGATGCTAATACGCTTTTTGGAATTGCATCAAACAGTAAAGCTTTTACAAGCGCCGCGCTTGCTATGTTGGTTGATGAGAAAAAGATAAAATGGGATGATAAGGTGATCCAATATCTCCCGGATTTTAAGATGTATGATGATTATGTTACAAAAGAATTTACGATTCGTGACTTATTAACGCACAGAAGCGGCCTCGGACTTGGAGCCGGAGATTTGATGATCTGGCCTGACGGAAGTGATTTTAAAGCAGCTGACATTGTTCATAATTTAAGATATTTAAAACCTGTTTCAAGTTTTAGAACCAAATACGATTACGACAATCTAATGTACATTATTGCAGGTGAAATTGTACACGTTGTAAGTGGACAAACCTGGGCTGATTTTGTGGAAACCCGCATTATGAAACCATTAGAAATGGATAAAAGTGTGGCTTCTGTAAAACGCTTAAAAGATACTTCAAATGTTATTACGCCTCACGTTCCGATTGATGGGAAATTAAAAACAATCAAACGTTATGAAAATCAGCTTTTTGATGGTGCTGCCGGGATTTATTCAAGTGTAAATGACTTAAGTAAATGGGCGATTTTGCAAATCAACAATGGAAAATACGGTGATAACAAACAACTCTTTTCAGAGAAAGAACACGACGAAATGTGGCAATTGCAAACCATTATTCCAACCAAAACAAAACCTCCCTACAATACACATTTTTCAGGATATGGTTTAGGCTGGTTTTTAAGTGATGTAAAAGGATATAAGCAAGTTTCGCACACTGGAGGTTTAGAAGGAAATGTGACACAAACTACTTTGATTCCGGAACTCGGTTTGGGAATTATCGTTTTAACCAATCAACAATCCGGAGCGGCTTTTAGCGCTATTACCAATACGATTAAAGACAGTTATTTAGCCGTAAAATCAGACGATTACGTAACGGTTTACAGCAATCGGGTGAAAGCCAATGAAGCATCTGCAGATAAAGTAACTGATGAAGTTTGGGCAACTGTTACCAAAAACAAAAAAGACAAATTAAAAACCGATTTTTCTAAAATTACCGGAACATACAAAGACAATTGGTTTGGAGAAATTACGATAACAGAGAAAAAAGGAAAACTATATTTTGCTTCAAAACGTTCTTCACAACTGGTTGGAGAAGTCTTTTTCTACAAAGATGGCAACTACGTCGTAAAATGGAACAATGCTTTTTTCCATGCCGATGCACATTTGATCTTCAAATATGATGAAACCGGGAAAGTAATCAACCTAAAAATGCTTCCAATTTCTGAGTTAACAGACTTTAGTTACGATTTTCAGGATTTGGATTTTTCTAAAATTAAATAATATTTTTTTATATTTCTTATTGTCAAATCGAGCGGAGTCGAGATTCTTTAATTTTCAAAAGGACTTCGACTCCGCTCAGTCTGACATAATTTAAAAAATCATAGTTCATTCAAATTTTGTTAGTCTTTAATCACAAATCAGCGTTCAAAAATCTAAAATCTAAACTCTAAAATCAGCAATCAATTCCCTTGCGTATATTCAAACTAATGCTTATTTTTAGTACTTGAACTATGCCGTTATGATAGAAATAGATATTGAAAAAGAAAACAAAGCGATTGCGCAGGAATACAAAGAATTACTTCGAATAAGTTACCAGACTTTAACACCAGCTGATAAAAAACTAATCCGGAAAGCTTTTGACGTTGCCGTTGATGCCCATAAAGAGCAACGACGCAAATCTGGAGAAGCGTATATCTTTCACCCTATTGCAGTTGCGAAAATTGTTGCCTCTGAAATTGGTTTGGGAGCGACCTCTATTGCTGCGGCCTTATTGCACGATGTTGTTGAAGATACTCCGATGACAGTTGAAGATATTGAACGTTTATTCAACCCAAAAGTGGCACAATTGGTCGAAGGTCTGACTAAAATTTCATTGGTTCAAAAAGATTTGAATGCCTCCATGCAAGCTGAGAATTTCAGAAAAATGATCCTTACACTGAACGATGATGTACGTGTAATTCTGATTAAGCTGGCTGATCGTCTTCATAATATGCAAACAATGGAATCGATGGTGGAATACAAACAGACCAAAATCGCTTCTGAAACTTTATATATTTACGCCCCACTCGCCCATCGTTTGGGACTTTATAACATAAAAACCAAACTCGAAGATTTAGGTTTAAAATATACAGAACCCGCAGTCTACAATGATATCGTAAGCAAAATCAGAGAAACCAAAGAAGAACAAGATGCTTATATCAAAGATATTTCAGATGTTCTGAAAAAATCTTTAGATAATGAAGACATCGATTATATCATAAAAGGACGTCCAAAATCTATTTATTCAATTCGCAGAAAAATGCGTTCGCAGAATGTAAGTTTTGATGAAGTGTATGACAAATTCGCTCTTAGAATTGTTTATAAAGCAGATCCGCATGATGAAAAATTTGTCGCCTGGAAAATCTATTCGATTGTTACAGATCATTACAGACCAAGCCCGAGCCGTTTGCGTGACTGGATTTCATCTCCAAAATCTACTGGTTACGAAGCTTTGCACATTACCGTCATGGGGCCAAAAGGTCGTTGGGTTGAAGTACAGGTTCGAAGTGAGCGTATGGATGAAATTGCCGAAAAAGGTTATGCGGCACACTATAAATATAAAAATGGTGCAAGTGAAGAAAGCGGACTTGATGTTTGGCTGAACTTACTTCGTGAAGCATTGGAAAATCCGGAAACGAATGCTGTTGATTTCGTAGAAGATTTTAAAATGAACCTATATTCACAGGAAATTTTTGTCTTTACACCAAAAGGAGAAATAAAATCTTTGCCAAAGGGCGCTACTTCTCTGGATTTTGCTTTTAGTATTCACTCAGAAATTGGAATCAAAACTCGAGGAACTCGTGTTAACGGACGTTTGGTTCCGTTAAATCACGAACTTAAAAGTGGTGATCAGGTCGAAGTTATTACATCAGCCAATCAAAAACCAACTGTAAACTGGTTGGAATATGTAACAACTTCACGTGCAAAAAATAAAATCAAAAACGTTCTTAACGAGAACACCAAAAAAATTGCTGAAGAAGGAAAAGAATTACTTACGCGAAAATTAAAACATCTTAAAATTACTATTAGCGAACAAGTAATCAACGAATTGGTTAACTTCTTTAAACTAAAAACAAGCTTAGACTTATTTTACAGAGTTGGAATTGGTGCTATCGAAAATCAGCAGTTAAAAGATTATGCAGCCCAAAAAAGCAATTCTATTATCAATTTCTTTAAGAATAAAATCAAAAGAAATAAAGATACAGCCGATGAGGATATTCACAAACCAGTCATCAGCAGTAATTATGATATGCTGGTTTTTGGAACAGAACATGACAAACTTGATTACAAACTTTCGCAATGTTGTAACCCAATTCCGGGTGACGATGTTTTTGGTTTCGTAACCATCAACGAAGGAATAAAAGTGCATAAAAAAGATTGTCCAAACGCTATTGGAATGCAGTCCAATTATGCGTATCGTATCATGAGCGCCAAATGGATTGATTCTTCTCAGGAAGAATTCAAAGCTATTATCAATATTACCGGAATGGATGTTTTAGGACTTACAAATCAGTTAACAAAAGTTATTTCGAACAATATGAGCGTAAATATTCAAAGTATTTCATTGAGTACTGATGCCGGAATTTTTCACGGTCAGATTGCGGTTATTGTTAAAAATAATACCATCTTGAAAAAAATGATCAACGCTATTAAAAAAGTTGATGGTGTTGATAAAGTAACCAGAGAATACAGAACCTAATTTTTTTAAATACTTAAATTTATGAAATCCGATTCCTTAGAAATCCCGAAAATACAATTTGATGAAAATGGAGGACTTTTAATTGTTGCTTCTGAATCTTCTTCAAAAGATGATTTCGATTTTTTTCAGGGAAAGTCCATTATCAAAAACAAAAAATTAAAAACAAGATTTGCAAATTGTACCGAATGGATTGAATTCCCATCAACTCAGGAAATGTACAAGATCTTGAACGGAATTGGCAATATTGATAATTTTCTGGCCACTTTTGACGGCGAACCTTTTGAAGGAATGACGGTTCGATTATTTAATCCGAAAACAAAATTGTGGAGTATTTATTGGGCTGATTCGACTACAGGAACTTTAGACAAACCAGTTGTTGGTTCTTTCGAAAATAAAGTAGGTCACTTTTTCTCAGAAGATATTTTTGAAGGCAAAAATGTATTACAAGTATTTCGATGGGACGCCAGAGATGAAAACAATCCGGTTTGGAGCCAGGCAATGTCTGATGACAAAGGAAAAACCTGGGAATGGAACTGGTACATGTACATGTCAAAAACGAAATAAAAATTTGTTAGTTTTATCATAAATAAAAATAATTATGTTAATTAAGTTTGTTTGAACTCCGTAAAAATAATTGATACAAAAGCCTGTATTTATTGCATTATTATTAATCAAATCGAGATTCGAACGTTAAACTTTAAACCCGAAACTTTTATTCATTAAAAATAAAAATTTATCTTTGCAGGATATGACACTCATTTCAACTGACAACACTAAGAATCAAGAAATTGTAAAAAATGTTTTTACAATGTATCTTGAGCAAAAAGGGCATCGCAAAACTCCTGAGCGTTATGCTATACTTCAGGAAATTTACGATAGCGAAGAGCATTTTGATATAGAAAACCTTTATATTAAAATGAAAAACAAAAACTATCGTGTGAGTAGAGCAACATTATACAACACGATTGAGTTATTGTTAGACTGCGCTTTGGTTAGAAAACATCAATTTGGACAAAATCAGGCTTACTACGAAAAATCGTATTTCGATAAAAATCACGATCATATTATCATGACGGATTCTGGCGAAGTAATCGAATTTTGTGACCCAAGAATTCAAACCATCAAAAAAACAATCGAAGAAATATTTGATATCGAAATTACGAATCATTCACTTTATTTCTACGGAAACAAAAAGCAAAATCAATAATCCGGAAAGGGAATTATTCAAAAAAGAAAAAAAAGAAAATTAACTACATTAATCAGTAGGGCAACTTAAATTGCCTCAACGCAAATTAAAACAGAATGACCGTAGATTTATTACTAGGATTACAATGGGGAGATGAAGGTAAAGGAAAAATTGTTGACGTTCTTACCTCAAATTATGATATTATTGCACGTTTTCAAGGAGGACCAAATGCAGGACATACATTAGAATTTGACGGAATTAAACACGTACTAAGAACCATTCCTTCTGGAATTTTTCATAAAAATTCAATTAACATCATTGGAAATGGTGTTGTAATAGATCCGGTAGTTTTTCAAAAAGAGATTGAAGGTTTAGAGAAATTCAACCTTGACATCAAAAGTAAATTGATTATTTCAAGAAAAGCACATTTAATTTTACCAACACACCGTTTATTAGATGCGGCTTCTGAAGCATCAAAAGGGAAAGCAAAAATTGGTTCTACATTAAAAGGAATTGGACCAACTTACATGGACAAAACCGGTAGAAACGGATTGCGTGTTGGAGATGTTGAATTAGAAGATTTCAAAGAAAGATACAGAGCATTAGCAGACAAACATGAGGCAATGATTGCTTTTTATGATGTTGCTATTCAATATAATTTAGCTGAACTTGAAAAAGAGTTTTTTGAAGCTATCGAAGAATTAAAAAAATTAGATTTTATTGACAGTGAAGAATATATTTACCAGGCTCAAAAAGCAGGTAAATCTATTTTATGTGAAGGTGCTCAGGGATCTTTACTAGATGTTGATTTCGGAACTTATCCTTTTGTAACTTCATCAAACACTACTGCTGCCGGAGCTTGTACTGGTTTGGGAATTGCTCCTAACAAAATCAAAGAAGTTTACGGAATTTTTAAAGCTTACGTTACACGTGTGGGTAGCGGACCTTTCCCAACAGAACTTTTTGACGAAGTTGGTGCTACAATGGCAAGAGTTGGAAACGAATTTGGATCTGTTACAGGAAGACAAAGACGTTGTGGATGGTTAGACTTAGTTGCTTTAAAATATGCTGTACAGGTAAACGGAGTAACACAGTTAATGATGATGAAAGGTGACGTTCTTTCAGGATTCGAAACTTTAAAAGTATGTACTGAATACAACTACAAAGGACAAACTATCTCTCACTTTCCATATAACATCGAGCCAGAAAATGTAACTCCGATTTATAAAGAATTTAAAGGATGGCAAGCTGACTTAACGGGATTGACTACTTATGAGCAATTGCCAGTTGAGCTAAAAGAATATATTGAATTTATTGAAGCAGAAGTTGGAGTGCCAATCAAAATTGTATCGGTTGGGCCAGACAGAAAGCAAACAATAACAAAATAACACCTCTAAACGCTCTGACAATCAGGGCGTTTTTTTATACAAATATTTACGCCATGAAAAACCCGGAAATTAAAGTTACAGAAACTAAATTATTATCAGACAATTGGTACATACTGAATAAAGTTACTTTTAGTTATCAAAAAGAAAAGGAAAAAATTCAGACTCACGTTCGCGAAGTGTATGATCGCGGAAATGGTGCTGGAATTTTATTATACAACTCGACTAAAAAAACGGTTATCCTTACAAGACAATTTCGTTTACCAACTTTTCTTAACGGAAATAAAACCGGAATGATGATTGAGGTTTGTGCAGGACTTTTAGATGAAGACAATCCTGAAGAATGTATCATTCGCGAAACGGAAGAAGAAACAGGTTATCGAATTAAAAAAGTAGAGAAAGTTACACAAACCTATATGTCTCCAGGAGCCGTAACCGAGATCTTATATTTGTTTACCGGCGAATACGATGAAAGCATGAAAGTAAGCGAAGGTGGCGGACTAGCTTCTGAACAAGAAAATATTCAAGTATTGGAATACACTTTTGATGAAGCTTATGCGATGATCGAATCTGGTGAAATTGTGGATGCTAAAACTATTATTTTACTGCAACATGCTAAGATAAAGGGGTTGATTTAAGAAGAATGTTTTAAATATCTTAAAATAAAAAATACTTGTGTATTTAATTAGAATAAAAATAGTTACTATAGCTTTCGTATTATCTTTTCAAGGATGGTGTCAAAGTAATGGTAATACCGAAGATTTACAAAAGAATGAATTTAACTCAGCAAATGAGTATCTGAAAAACTCTTATTTAGAGACTGCTATGAATTCATTTTACTATACTAACAGGCTTAATTCAAAAACAGTAATTGGAAATCTTTCTATTAAAAAAGCCGATTCATTAAAAATAATTCTCCGAAAAAATCTAATTACCGAGTTGGCTGGAAATTGGAAAATGTTTGATGATGTTCCCTCCTGGGTTATGCGAGAAGACAGTATAGTTGGTAAAATGATCCAAATAAATGGCAACGAAATTCAGTTTTACGAATTGATAAAAAAAGCTACGCATTGGAAGCTGATCAAAACTGAAAAAATACTTTATTCGGACTCTTTAAGTAGCGATTCATCATATTCTGAATTAATTTATTCTAATAATGAAATTTGGCAATATTCTATAGATGAAAAAACCGGGTATTTAAATTTAACTTATACTGGAGATAAAACCGAAACCGGTAGAACGGAAATAATTTGTGGAACAGTGACAAAAACTTATTTCAAATTACAATAGCTTCATTATACAATTCAAAATGATAATCAAATAAACTATTCAGCAAATTGTGTAATTCATTTGAACGACTATTAAAATAACTTTACATCAATAAAAAACCAGTTTTATGAAAAAGTTATATTACATTTCCAACATTTTGCTTTTAGTTGTTTTAGTTTCATTAGGTTCTTGCGTGAAAAGCAAAACCATAGAAAGAACAGAAGCAAACAATCACAAAACAGTTGAATACAAAAAACCAGAATCATCTATTGCTTTTAAATTTGAAAAAACAAAACAATGGCTTGATTCCATCAAAGGCGACTCGACTAAACTTGATATTGCTTACGCTATAAACAGAACGGATAAATTAAATTTCGCTAAAAAGGATTCAGTTGTAATTCCGACTGATTTTAGCGGTGATTTGGTTTATTATCTTCCTTTTCCATTGCATGTTGATGCTTTAGAAGAAGTATCTAAAGTGTTGATTTTCTCCTATCCTACTCAAACTTTTGCTGCTTATGAAAATGGCGAATTAGTTTATACAGGACCAACAAATATGGGAAGAAAAAAAGATCCAACACCAACCGGACTATTTTTTACCAATTGGAAAGCCGAAAAAACGACCAGTACTTTTAACGACGAATGGGACTTAAAATGGAACTTTAATATAGAAAATAAACTAGGTGTTGGTTTTCATGAATATGAATTACCAGGTTATCCTGCCTCACATTCTTGTCTGCGTTTATTAGAAAAAGATGCAAAACACCTATATAAATGGGCTGATGAATGGATTTTGAAAGATAGCGAAAATGTAAAAGTAAAAGGAACTCCGGTAATTGTTTTTGGAAGTTATAATTTTGACGGACCAAAACCATGGTTCGAATTAGTGAATGACCCGAAAGCATTAAATATTTCAGAATCTGAAATTGAAACTCAGGTTCAGCCTTTTTTACAGGAGATATTAGACAATCAAAAACTTAGAGAAGGAGATCAAACTCCAACATCGTAAATCTTCATTTACACATAAATATACCATTTCTGAAATCAGCTAGAGCAATTGTTTTAGCTGATTTTTTATATGTGTATGAGTTTAATCTCACGCATCGTCGCAAAGTCTCTTAAAAAACTTCAACTTCCAACATTTTAAGTACTGCAGAAGATATTTTTAATAGTCGTATTGAATTACAAAATGACTGGTTAAATTTTCTTACTTTCGTTTTATAAAATTTAAACTTGCAACCTTAATATAAAATGTCAAAAAAATTAATAGTTCTATTTTTATTATCATGCCTGCTCTCATTTGGGCAAACTAAAAGCAATTCAAAGTCAGAAACTTATACGAGTCGAAAAGAACTGTATCAAATTAAATACAATCCTGATCATTGGATTAAAAATTCTAAATCTGAGAATTGGGATGTTGAATTTAACGATAAATACAACTTAGTAAATATCTATTTTATTGAATATGATTATTTTATATCTGATAAAAAACTCAAAAGTACCATTGAAGATCAATATAAAGAGTTTGGAAAAATTAAAAATTTAAAAATCTATAAAAAGAAATTAAACACTATAGAAGTGAATTATTTCACATGTGAATTAGATTATAATGAGTATCTATACAAATATCAAGGATTTTTCTACAGTGGAAAAGGTGGTTCTATACAAATGCAATACGGCGCGCAGGCCGAAGCAATAGAACAAAATCAAAATCTCATCGATGAACTGAATAATGGAATTTCAATTTTAAACTAAAATAAAAGGCATAAGGGTTGAATCTTATGCCTTTTTATATATTGAAAGCCAATAATTATCTTGAATAATTTGGAGCTTCTTTTGTAATAGTTACGTTATGAGGGTGACTTTCAGTAATTCCGCTTGAGGTGATTCTAACAAAACGTCCAGTTTCTTGTAAAGTCGGAATATCTTTTGAACCACAGTATCCCATTCCGGCACGAAGACCACCAATGAATTGCAGCATACTTTCGTTTAATTCTCCTTTATAAGGAACACGACCTACAATTCCTTCCGGAACTAATTTTTTTACATCATCTTCAACATCCTGGAAGTAACGATCTTTAGAACCTGTTTGCATTGCTTCAACAGAACCCATTCCGCGGTAAGATTTGAATTTTCTTCCTTCAAAAATAATAGTTTCACCTGGAGATTCTTTTGTTCCGGCTAATAATGAACCTAACATTACACAATCAGCACCTGCAGCGATAGCTTTAGGAATATCTCCTGTGTAACGAATTCCACCATCAGCGATAACTGGAACTCCAGTTCCTTTGATGGCTGCAGCAACTTCTAAAACTGCTGAGAACTGAGGAAAACCAACACCTGCTACGATACGGGTTGTACAGATAGAACCAGGTCCGATTCCTACTTTTACACCGTCGGCACCATTGGCTACTAAATACTTAGCAGCTTCCGGAGTTGCAATGTTTCCAACAATTACATCAATATTTGGGAATTTTGTTTTTATTTCTTTTAATGTGTTTACAACACCTTCAGTATGCCCGTGAGCGGTATCAATAATAATAGCATCAACACCTGCAGCAACTAATGCTTCAGCTCTTTGAACTGCATCACCTGTTACTCCAATAGCAGCAGCAACTCTCAAACGTCCGTAAACATCTTTGTTTGCGATTGGTTTTTGAGTCAATTTAGTAATATCTCTAAAAGTAATTAGACCAACCAATTCGTTATTAGCATTCACAACCGGTAGTTTTTCAATTTTATGACCTTGTAAGACTACTTCTGCTTGTTCTAATGAAGTCCCTTCAGCAACAGTAACCAAGTTAGTACTTGTCATTACCTCAACAATTGGCCTTGCTCCGTTTTTCTCGAAACGTAAGTCACGATTTGTAACGATTCCTTTTAAGATTCTGTTTTCATCAACGATTGGAATACCGCCAATTCCGAATTCTTTCATTGCATTTTTTGCATCTGCAATTGTTGAAGTCATTGGTAAGGTTACCGGATCGATAATCATTCCGGATTCTGCACGTTTTACTTTTCTAACCTTCGCAGCTTGTTGCTCGATGGTCATGTTTTTATGTAAAACACCAATTCCGCCTTCCTGCGCCATAGCGATTGCCATTGCACTTTCAGTAACGGTATCCATAGCAGCAGATACTATAGGAACGTTTAGTGTTATGTTTCTTGAGAATTTTGATTTGATACTCACTTCGCGAGGAAGCACATTAGAGTAGTTAGGTACTAATAATACATCGTCGTAAGTTAAACCTTCGCCGATAATCTTGGAGTTGTGTGCTATCATGTTGCAATTTCTAGTTGAATTGCGTGCAAATATAGTGAATAAATTGGAAACTTGAATACTAACTTTTTCTTAATTTTCTCTAATAGAGAATGTTCTTACAAAATAATTCTTTTTTTAAGCCATATAAGTTCATAGAAGGAATTTAGGTTTTTTGCGCATAATTTAAATCGGCTTCTTTTTTAAATCATATAAGAAATTGGTTTTCTCTTATTTCATATGATTTCAATCTGCGCTAAATAACCACAACTAATAATATGAACTTATATTACTTATATGGTAAAAAATTATTCATTTGATTCAGGGACGATAAAATTGATTCCGAATTGAAATGCGAGACTATTGGCCTTCGAGACATCTTTATATTCTAGGACATTATCGACGAGAGCGTAAATATTGACTTTTCCGATCGTTCCGGAAAGTCCCAGACCAATATTTTTACTGGAATAAGAATCGAATGTATAAGTAGCCTTGAAATCTAATTTTTCAAAAATGCTTCGTTTGTAAAAAGCCGTAAAAGCTACAAAAGGCTCATTTGGCATTGTCATTGCAAACAATTGACCACCAACTGCATTAAGGTATCTTTTTTTTGCGGATGCTTTACAATTGCATTCTTCATCTGACCTGGATTCTCCGAAAGAATATTGAACAGAAGAATATAATTTGGTTGGACGCCAGGTGGTGTATTTATTATAAAGTGTATCACGTGGAATAGCTTTTTCAAAATCATCAAAGACATCATCAGGATCATTTGCAAGGTCGAAAATAGGATTTGCACCTTCGTATCTATAAGTTCCTTTATAGGTTATAGTTTCGATATCTTTGGACTGATTTACAAATCCAAGATCAATAATACTTGCCGTAAACTGAAGATTGTCTCTGAAGTAATAAGTAATTCCGGCATCAAAACCCAAGCCTAAACTTCCGTTAAAAAAGGTGTTGTGCGCGATATCTTCTGCAACATTTCCTTCATATTCATCTTTGGTAAATTTGGCAATTCCGGACGTTCTAAGTTCCAGATTTGAGGAGATTATTTGCGTATAAATATTTGGAGTACCCGCATTTTGCCCCGTATAAATATATCCTGAATTTCTTGTAGAGGTGGCATTAGCACCACTTGAATATAATTTGGCCCGACCTCCTAAAACAACTTTTTCATTTAATTTTTTATGAAACCCAACATGAAGAACAGAGAGCACTTCGGCTCTTACATTGATATCGGCCAAATTAAATGATTTTCCGATATAATCTCTATTTCCCTCTAAGGCAAATATAGCAGGGTCTTTTGGAACGTACATTAAAAAATCAAACTCCTGATAAGCTCCAAATGAAATATAGGATTGACTGTCTTCGCCCCCAACCCTAAAACCACCGGAAAACAATTCTAATTGTTCATTGACCTGAGCTTTGTCTTTGTTTGATGATTTGTTTATAATATTTCTGACTTTATCATTAAAATCAACTCCATTATTGGAAAATAAATCATAAGCCGAGAAACTGCTGGAACCCATATTAGCCGAAATTCCGGATAACACAGGGATTCCAAAGTAATATTTATACGAAACATCGGCGCCCGGATTAACCAATGACGATTGCGGAATTGATGTAAAATTATACAAGAGCGATCTGTTTTGGGCAAAACAAACTAACTGCAAAGACAGCATTAAAATTAAGTACGCTTTTTTCATTCGATCTCCATATAAACGGTTGCGCCTGATCGTAATTTTAAATTACCTAAACTGTTTTCGTCTATAGGCGGACCGGAAGCTACCTGAATTAAAAAACCAACTTTTGTAGTTTGCTTTAAAAGTACTAACCTTTCGTTTTCAAAAACTTCTGTAGGGTATTTTATAACATTTAGAGTTCCTGTATAGGCCGGAATCGCAAACGGGATCGTTTGAAGAACCTCATCATTATCATTTAAAAGTAATATATTGAGAGTAAAAGCTCTGTTTATGGTGTTTTCGATTTCAAAATTCAATTCAGCCTTAACCAGATTTTCATTAAAAAATTTCTTTCTAAAAGCATCAAATTCCTCTATATCAGATGCGATTTGCTGTGCCTGACCGTCAACAATAAATTGATTGGCAGCAACATTAAAATGCGCCAGATTAGCTACGAAAACAGGTTCTAACTTAAGGTCGTCAACCTGATCAAAATCTAAATCACTCGAGCATGAAATGAGCAAGAATGCAAAAACTAAAGTTTTAATTACGCTTTTTAGGATATTTGCTTTCATGAGTAGCGAATTAGATAGTCAGTAATAACGCTGATTTATTAATCATTATTACATGTAAATAATAAATATACTACTTTTTAATGAAATTTTCCGAACAATTTTGAAGCTTCATTATAAGCACTCTCAAAACTTAAAGAGTTTAATCCTGTTGTTTTTTTATTAGCAGTAAAATAAGAAATCAGTTTTTCTGTAGGCATATTTCCGGTCAGTTTATCAGTAGCCATTGGACATCCTCCAAAGCCCTGAATGGCACCGTCAAAACGAGTACAACCTGCTTTTGCCGCTGCATCTATTTTTTCGAACCAGCTATCAGGAGTTGTATGTAAATGTGCGCCAAATTCGATTTGAGGATATTTTGGAATTAAATTAGAGAAAAGATACGTAATTACTTCAGGAGTAGAACTTCCGACGGTATCTGAAAGCGATAAGATTTTAACTCCCATTTTTGAAAGTTTTTCGGTCCACTCGCCTACTATTTCAACATTCCATGGATCTCCGTACGGATTTCCAAAACCCATTGAAAGATAGGTTACGACTTCTTTGTTTTTCTTATCGGCAATTTCAAGAATTTCTTCCAGAGTAATTAATGATTCAGCAATCGTTTTATGGGTATTTCGCATCTGAAAATTCTCTGAGATAGAAAAAGGAAATCCTAAATACTGAATTACTTCATGTTCTGAAGCTGTTGCCGCTCCCTGTGTATTGGCAATTATCGCCAATAATTTGCTTGTAGTTTGAGAAAGATCAAGTTGTGCTAAAACCTCGGCCGTATCCTGCATTTGCGGAATCGCTTTTGGAGATACAAAGCTTCCAAAATCAATGGTATCAAAACCTATCCGAAGCAACGCCTGTATGTATGAAACCTTATTTTTTGTCGGAATAAAGGTTTTGATACCTTGCATGGCATCTCTCGGACATTCGATAATCTTGATTTCTTTATTCAAAGCTTATTCTTTTGTGAAGGCTAAGTTAGCTTCTTTTTTAAAGAAATAAAAGTTATAATTTTCATTAAATTAAATATTACTCAATATTGTAATAAATCATAATATTACCAAAAAACGTAATAACGATAAATATTACGTAAAAACGTAATAATAAAAAATATTCCCTATATTTGTAATATAAAGTTTATTTATTTTTAATTATATTTGAATCTATGACAAGCGTAATTACAGGTGATATAATTGGGTCGAGACAGCAAAAATCAAAAGACTGGGTTGAAGATTTAAAAAAAATCCTGTCTCCGTTTGGCGAAACCCCAAGCCAATGGGAAGTTTACAGAGGGGATGAATTTCAGATTGAAATAAAAGATCCTAAAGTAGCTTTATTAACCGCAATATTAATTAAAGCCCATTTAAGAGCCGTAAAACTAGATGCCAGAATGAGTATTGGTTTTGGAAATAAAACTCACAATGCCGAAAAAATATCTGAAAGCTATGGAGATGCTTTTATACACTCCGGAGAACTTTTTGAAACTTTAAAAAAACAGAAAGTAACTTTAGCAATGCGAACCGGAAATACAGATATCGATGAAAAAATGAATTTGATGATTCAGCTAGCTTTGACTTTTATGGACAACTGGCTGGTACAATCTGCAGAATTTGTTGCTATTGCTATAGAAAACCCAACTTTATCACAAGAAGAACTGGGTCAAAAATTAGGTATTAACCAAGCTGCCGTGAGCCGTAGACAAAAGCGAGCTCAATTTGACTTGGTTATGAATTTAGATCGTTATTTCAGAACACAAATAAAACAACTTACAGCCTCATGATTTTATTTATAAAACTATTGTTAGCGCATTTACTAGGCGATTTTATCTGGCAGCCCAATTCCTGGGTCGCCGATAAAGAAACTAAAAAACACAAAAGTATTTACTTATATCTTCATATTATGCTGCACGGAGTTTTAGCAGCAATTTTAGTTTGGGAAATCAGCTTTATTCCTTATGCTATTTTAATAGCCATTACACACGGGATTATTGACCTTATCAAATTAAATTTTCAGAAACCGAAAACAAAACGTATCTGGTTTATTGCAGATCAAATTGCCCATATTTTAATTTTAATTGGGATTGTTCTTCTATATCAAAACAAAAGCATTATTTATTTTTGGCAGGACAATGAATTTTGGATATTATTGACCGGAATATTATTTGTAACCAAACCCGTTTCTATTATAATTAAAACCATCATATCGATTTGGAGTCCCGAAAGCGAAAATACCCACGCAGATAATTCACTTGCCCATGCAGGAAACTACATTGGCATTTTAGAAAGATTATTTGTCTTCTGTTTTATCTTAACCGGACATTTTGAAGCAATTGGTTTTTTATTGGCAGCCAAGTCTATTTTCAGGTTTGGAGATTTACAGGAAGCCAAAGACAGAAAACTAACCGAATATGTTTTAATTGGTACTCTGATCAGTTTTGGAATTGCGATATTGACTGGATTAATCGTTCAGGCTCTTCTTTTACAACTACCCTAAAACTTTTTTGTTTATTGCTTTTATCAGGGCTGGACCTTCATAAATAAAACCAGTATACAACTGCACTAAACTTGCTCCTGCATTTAGTTTTTCAATTGCATCATCGGCAGAATGAATTCCTCCTACTCCGATAATTGGGAATGCTTTATTGCTTCTTTCCGAAAGAAAACGAATCACTTCAGTTGAACGTTTTGCTAATGGTTTTCCGGATAACCCTCCCATTTCAGATTGGTTATCAGATTGTAATCCCTCTCTTGAAATAGTTGTGTTCGTTGCAATCACACCAGCAATTTGTGTTGTTTTTACAATATCAATAATATCTAATAATTGCTCATCAGTTAAGTCCGGAGCAATTTTTAAAAGAATTGGTTTTATTTTTTGACTGCTTGTCTTTTGCTTTTCTACATTTCTGTTTTGAAGCGTTTGCAATAAAGCCGTCAGAGGTTCTTTATCTTGTAAAGCTCTTAAATTTGGCGTGTTTGGCGAACTTACATTCACTACGAAATAATCAACATGATCAAACAAAGCATCAAAACAAATGATATAATCATCAACGGCATTTTCGTTTGGAGTCAATTTGTTTTTCCCGATGTTTCCACCAATTAAAACACCTGAATTCTTTTTTAAACGTTCTACAGCTTCCAGAACTCCTCCATTATTAAATCCCATTCGGTTAATAATAGCCTGATCTTCTTTCAAACGAAACAAACGTTTCTTAGGATTTCCTTCCTGACCAACCGGCGTTACGGTTCCGATTTCAACAAAACCAAAACCAAAGTCTGAAAGTTCTTTGTACAGTTTGGCGTCTTTATCAAATCCAGCAGCAAGACCAACCGGATTTTTAAATTTAATTCCGAAAACTTCACGCTCTAAACGACTATCCTTTACTTCGTAAATTGATTTTATAATTGATGAAACTCCCGGGATTTTTGAAATGAATTTAACAAATGAAAAAGTAAAATAATGTACTTCTTCTGGATCAAAACAAAAAAGTATCGGACGAATTATCAATTTATACATAAGAGTGTGTTGTGTTATTTTTCGGATGCAAATTTAATTATAATACTTGAAAGAGGCTCTTTTTATATAAAACAAATTATAAAACGTTGCAAATTATAAAATGAAACAATGTCAGGCTATTGAATAAACCTTTTTCAACTATTAATTATTTAATTTTGAGATATAAAGAAAATTCTTATTACAAATTGTATTTGATTTAAGCAGTAATCTTTTTAAAAAGAAATAGCGAAAGTAAATACAAATTATACAACTAAGTAAGAATATGTATAAAGCCAGCATATTAATTCGTATTTCCAAAAATATTCTGTCAGGTTTAATACTGCTATTAGGCTTAAACGGATGGGCTCAGCAAATAAAAGACACAACTAAACTAATAAACGTCAGTTATGGCGCTAAAGGAATTGAATTAAGAACAACAGACAACAAATTTCTTTTTCAATTACAAAGCCGTCTGCAATTTCGATTCTCCACACCCAACGATCAGGATCCGTTAACCTATGATGATTATAGTCAGGATAAAGAAACTACATTCAAAATTAATCGGGCCAGATTAAAAGTGGGAGGTCATGCTTTTGAACCATGGCTGAACTATTATTGGGAGTACGAACTCAGTCAATCTAATTTACTTGATTTTAGAATAATGGTAGAAAAATGGAAATGGCTAAGTTTTAAAGTCGGTCAATGGAAAGTTGAATATACCAGAGAACGCTTTATCAGTAGTGGTGAACAGCAAACCGTCGACAGATCGTTAATCAACAGGCCCTTTACCGTCGACAGACAAATGGGAGTCGAAGTATATGGTCATTTAAAAGGAGGCGGTATTGCCGATTTCAATTATTGGGCTGCAGCTTTAACAGGAACCGGACGAGGAAATACCTCAAATGATGATAATAATTTAATGTATTTTGGAAGAGCGCAATGGAATTTTCTAGGACGTTTTCTTGATTTTGAAGGAAGCGATTTAGAATTTCACGAAAAACCAACTCCAATTATTGCCTTTTCAGGATTAACAAACCGAAGTCCTTACACTCGTTTTTCTCAATCTGGGGGAGGTTCTTTAGAAGGTTACGAAAATGGTTTACCAGGCCAATATCGCGTGAATCAGTGGAATTTAGAATCTGCATTTATGTATCGTGGTTTTTCGTGGCAAAGTGAATGGCATACTAAAAAAATCATCGATAAATTAAACAATGACGATACAACCACGTTAAGAGGTTATTACGTTCAGGCTGGTTATTTTTTTCATAATGTTTTCGATTGGTGGCCAAAACATTTAGAGATGGCAGGGAGACATGCCGCCTATCGTCCTGATAATTCAATCAGGCAAAATTTGCAAGATGAAACAACAATTGCATTTAATTGGTTTTTTAAAGGACATAAAAACAAACTAACCTCAGAAGTATCCTATTTCAGCTTTCAGGACAAAACCTTACCATTAGAAGCCGGATGGCGTTTCAGAATACAATGGGACATTTCATTATAACTCTAAATTTTTTTTAGAAAGACAAAAAACAAAATAACTGTATTACATTTATAATCAAATAGATAACTAAAATAGAAACAAAAATGATTTATAGTTTTCTAAATTATTCTTGTTTTTTTTAATAATTTTAATATCCCTAAAACACTAAAAATGAAAAGTATAAAAAAGAATCTTAGAAAAACAGCACTCATATGCTTAGTGGGATCATTTTTTTTGATTTCAATTGATAGTATCGCGCAACATCGCGGAGGTGGCGGAGGTGTACACCGTGGAGGTGCATCTGCGAGACCAGCAAGACCAGCAACTCAGTCAAGACCGTCAGTAAACAGACCTGAATCTCACAATTCCGGAATTAACAGACCGAATACAGCAACCAGACCCGGATCTAATGGTTCTGGAATTAACAGACCGAGTAATAACAATAATAAAGTTAACAGACCATCTAATAATTCCAATATTGCAGGTAATAATGTTACCCGAAATTCAAACAACAATAACAGAGTTGGTAATAAAAACACCAACATCAGTGGCAACACGGTTAACAGAAATCGAAACAATGTAAATATTAACGTAAACAATAGCATACATGTTCGTAACAATCGTAATACCATTGTAAGACCTGGACCAAGACCTTATGTTCGTCCTCCTTATGTATATGGCGGATATAGATATCATGCCTATAATCCTTATTTCTTTCATCCGTACAGACCATTTTATTGGGGACCAGTTTGGCATCCATGGGGATTTTTCGTTGCGACTTTAGCAGTTACAGCAATAGTCGTAAGTGTCGAAAGCACTCAATATCATTATGATCAGGGAGTTTGGTATACGCCTACAAGCGGAGGTTATACTGCTGTACCCGCGCCGGTTGGAGGGACAGTCAATAATATTCCGAGTGGTGCTCAAACAGTCAATACCGGAACCGTCAATAACTATTATTACGGAGGAACTTACTACGAAAAAGACGGCAACAGCTATAAAGTGGTCGCCCCAACAGCAGGAACCATTGTAGATAATTTACCTGAAGGCGGTGAAGAAGTCACTATAGGGGATGTAAAATATGTGAAATTTGGAGAAACATACTATCAACCTGTTCAGGTAGACGGAAAAAACAAATACGAAGTTGTTCAGGTTGAGAAAGATAACTAAAACTACACTAACCTTATCGAATAAATATAGTTTGATAAAGTTATTTTTTTAACTTTACCTTTTTATTATTGACAACACGATTAAAACTAATATAATGAAAAATAAGACCTACTGGATATTTGCCATACTTACAATTTCCATTATTTCAATTGCTTATGGATACACCAAGCTTATTGTTCCAAAACAAAAGCTGGCAGCAATGGACTGTGCCGAAACTCCAAATGCCGACTCTGCCTCTTTATTTAAACCTACCATAGAAAATAGAAACAAACCTACAGGTAAGACACCTAAAGGAATGGTTTGGATTCCGGGTGGAGAATTTTCGATGGGAAGCAATGTTGAAGATGAAAGTTTATGCAGTATAAAAGGTATTACAAAAGATGCTGCGCCAATTCATAGAGTTTATGTTGACGGTTATTTTATGGATAAGACAGAGGTTACAAATGACCAATTCGAAGCCTTTGTAAAAGCTACTGGTTATGTAACATTAGCCGAAAAAGCACCAACACATGAAGAATATCCTGATGCACCACTAGAAAACCTGGTTGCGGGATCAGCAGTCTTTACTCCTACCCCTGCAAAAGTAGATTTGAATAATTATATGCAATGGTGGACGTATGTTAAAGGAGCCGACTGGAGACATCCGGAAGGGGCCGGAAGCTCTATAAAAGGCAGAGGTAATTATCCTGTAGTTCAGGTTTCATATGCTGATGCCGCTGCGTATGCAAAATGGGCAGGCAAAAGATTACCTACGGAAGCCGAATGGGAATTTGCTGCACGTGGAGGAAAAACAGGAGAACTGTATGCGTGGGGAAATAACTTAAAACCTAAAGGAAAATTTCAAGCCAATATTTATCAGGGACATTTTCCTATTGAAAAAGGAGATACCGGAGAAGATGGTTATATCGGTATAGCTCCAACAGCTCAATTTGAACCAAATGGTTATGGTTTATATGATATTGGAGGAAATGTTTGGGAATGGACAAATGACTGGTATACGGCAGATTATTATGCTAATTTAAGCGAAGGCGGAAATGTGATCAAAAATCCGCAAGGACCTGACAAATCATACGATCCCGCAGAGCCTGATTTACCTAAAAAAGTACAACGTGGAGGGTCATTTTTATGTACAGATCAATATTGTACGCGCTATATGGTAGGTACAAGAGGAAAAGGAGATTATCAGTCTCCTGCTAATCACATTGGTTTTAGATGTGTGCAATAGTATTTTCACGAATTACTTAAACTCAAAATCCAATTTCAGAAATTAATTTTCTTAAATTGGATTTTTACATTCGAATAGTACATTCTTTTAATTAGTGAAAATTCGTGTAATTCGAGGCAAACTCTTTTATCTTTTAAACGCCTGAATAATTACTTATCTTTGCTAAAAAAACAAACAAATGCAGCATATTATAGATCGATTTATCAGTTATGTAACAATTGATACAGAATCGGACCCAAATTCGCAAACTACACCTAGTACTGAAAAACAATGGAATCTTGCCAATAAATTAGTCGAAGAACTAAAAACAATTGGTCTTGAAGAGGTTTCTATAGATGATAAAGCATATATCATGGCTACTTTGCCAAGTAATGTTGATCATGAAGTACCTACTATTGGTTTTGTTTCTCATTTTGATACTTCTCCGGATTTTAGCGGTGCTAACGTAAAACCTCAAATTATTGAAAATTACGATGGAAAAGATATCATCTTAAATGCGGAGAAAAATATCATTCTCTCTCCAAATTACTTTAAAGATTTATTGCAATACAAAGGGCAAACCATTATCACCACTGACGGAACAACTTTACTTGGCGCCGATGATAAAGCCGGAATCACAGAGATTGTCTCAGCAATGGAATATCTTGTTCAGCATCCTGAAATTAAACACGGGAAAATCAGAATTGGGTTTACTCCTGACGAAGAAATTGGTCGTGGTGCGCATCATTTCGATGTTGAAAAATTTGGTGCTCAATGGGCGTATACAATGGACGGAAGTCAGATTGGTGAATTAGAATATGAAAATTTTAATGCTGCCGGCGCTAAAATTATTTGCAAAGGAAAAAGCGTTCATCCTGGTTATGCCAAAGGGAAGATGATCAATTCGTTGTTAATCGCCAATGATTTTATTAATGAGCTTCCGAAAGGAGAAACACCTCAGGAAACAAAAGGTTATGAAGGTTTTTTTCACGTTCATCACTTAACAGGAAGTATTGAAGAAACCGTTTTAGAATTGATTATCCGTGATCATAACAAAATCAAATTTGAAAAGAGAAAAGATTTAATTGGAAAAATTGCCAAAAAAATCAATAAAAAATACGCTAAACAATTCGGAGAAGATATTGTAATTGCTCAGGTTAAAGACCAATATTACAATATGAAGGAAAAAGTACTTCCTGTGAAACATATTGTTGACATTGCCGAAAAAGCAATGAGAGAATTAAACATAAAACCAATCATCAAACCTATTCGAGGCGGAACTGACGGATCTCAATTATCTTTTATGGGATTACCTTGTCCAAATATCTTTGCCGGTGGACACAACTTCCACGGAAAATATGAATATGTTCCTGCAGAAAGTATTCAGAAAGCGACGGATGTAATTGTGAAAATTGCTGAATTAACTGCAATTCCAGGTATTTTTGATGTAACCGAAAAACCTAAAAGAAAAAGATAATTGGAACCAACTTCTGATAAAAAATACGTTTGGCACAGTAATCATTTATGGGAGGAAGAATTATTGCTTCTTAAATCTATTATTGATAAAACAGAACTGGAAGAAACTATAAAATGGGGAGGCCCCGTTTATGTTTACAACAAGAAAAATGTTATCGGAATTGGAGGTTTTAAAGACTATTTTACGATTTGGTTTTTCAATGGCGTTTTTCTGAAAGATGAGAAAAAGAAATTAATCAACGCTCAGGAAGACAAAACAAAATCCTTGCGTCAATGGCGATTTACTTCAAAGGATGAAGTAAACGAAAAGGAAGTTTTAGAATACATTGCCGAAGCTATTGAAAATGAAAAGCAAGGAAAAATCATAAAACCTTCAAAAAAGGAAGCTATAATTTCTGAATTGCTTCAAAAAGAAATGAGTAATAATCCCGCTTTAGCAGAAGCCTTTCAAAAATTCAGTCCGTACAAGCAATATGAGTTTTTAGAATATATTGAAACAGCCAAACAAGAAAAAACGAAACTTTCCAGAATTGAGAAGGTGATTCCGATGATTTTGGGGAATGTTGGTTTGAATGATAAATACAGGTAAAGAGTTAAATTCCAAATTCCGATCTTATATGACCTTTGTCAAAGTTTTAAACTTTGACAAAGGTCTTTTTTTATACGCAAAGAACGTCATTGCGAGGAACGAAGCAACCACACGATGTATTTTAAAGACCGTAACCTCAAAGTATGTCATTCCGAGGAACGAGGAATCACCGTAAGAAACTCTACAATCAAAATCGCCAATCTTTGTCGAGCTGCTCGCGGGGATTCCTCGTTCCTCGGAATGACATACTTTACGGCAATGCTTCATGCGATTGCTTCGTTCCTCGCAATAACATACAATACGCTTACTCAAAAACAAAAAAATCCCAAACTCCATAATTGGAATTTGGGATTTAAATTTTATTGGAATTTCTAAAAAACGTTAAGCTTTTTTCAAAGCAGCACTCATTTCCATAGAAATAGCTGAACGCTCAATTTTTAATTTTCCAGACATAGTCTCGATAATGGCACTTGTTTCAGCAAGCTCAACAATTTTACCGTGGAAACCACTTTTTGTAATTATTTTGTCACCTACTTTTAGGCCGCTTTCAAATTCTTTTTCGTTTTTTGCTTTTTTTTGTTGTGGTCTGATCATGAAGAAATACAACACTACAAACATTAGTAAATAAGGAGCAAATTTCATTAAATCTTGCATAGTATTCGGGTTTTATTTTTGTTATTAATATTAATTTATTTTGGCTCTTCGACTTCGCTCAGAGTGACATCTTCAATTGGAATTTATATAAAATTACATCAAACCTCTTCCAACTTTTACCATTTTTTTGTTGGCAGTAAGTTCTTTTACAAGGTTATCTAAAATTCCGTTGATAAAAATACTACTTTTTGGAGTAGAATATTCTTTAGCAATTTCTAAATATTCGTTCAGCGTAACTTTTACCGGAATTGAAGGAAATTTCAAAAATTCGCAAATAGCCATTTTTAAAATAATAGTATCAATTTCAGCGATTCTTTCGCTATCCCAGTTTGGTGTTTTATCATCGTATTCTTTTGCTAAGATCGATTCGTTTAAAACGGTTCTTCTGAATAAATCTTTAGCAAAATCCTTATCTTCAACATCTTTATACAATTTTGGCACTCTAAAATCGTCAGGATCTTCTGTTTTAATTGCTTTCAATTGTTTAACAATATGCGTATTTACAACTGGAATATCATCAACCCAGGTTAATTTGTCGTCTTCTAAATACTCATATAATTTTTCATTCGGAACAATAACTTCGGCAAACAAATCAATAATAAATTGTCTGTCTTCTTCAAAAGTATTTATTGAAGTTGTCATGTATTTTGCATACAAATCGCTTGATTTGATATCATTTAAAAGCAATAAAATATAATCATCGTTCAATGACCAGTTATTGATTTTACGATTTTCTAAAGCGATGCTAAGGGAATTGCTTTCGGCTAGTAGTTGAAAAATTTTGTTTTTGATAAATTTTTCATTCGGGTTACGTTCTGCAGCAGTTGCAAGATGTTTTTTGCTTGAAAGATGTAAAAAAACGGATTCTTTTTTGCAAATTTCAATCAATGAAGAAAGCATTATAAGATATAAATCCTGAATATTATCAATGCTATAAAAAAGAAATTTCTCTTCTTTTTCCATATTATCAGAACCGCTTTGATGCATTGCATAAATGGATTGCATTACTTTAACGCGTATGTGTCTTCTATTTACCACCTTGTAAGAACATTTAAAAATTAGTCTGCAAAATTAAGTATTTCAATCCTGATATTAAAATTAATTCGTAAAAAAGTCGTTGTATTAGTCGCAGTTTTCTGTCGCAGTTTTCAGTATGTAGAAACCGGTTAAAAAAGTCGCAGTTTTCAGTCGCAGTTTCTCCCTTTTATCTTGATAAAACAAAAAGTCTCAGTTTCCAGATAGAGCTGAAAACTGAGACTGAGACTGTAAACTAAAAAAATTATTTTTTAGCTGCGTTTTCAATTTTTCTCAAATCGATACGATTTTGAGCAATTGTAAGAGCCGCTTTATGCGTTGTCATTCTGTTTTTCACAGCATAATCGATAATTTCTAAAGTAGTGTTATAGATATTTTCGGTTTTGCTCATGATCTCGGCTTTACCATAGTTCGCTAATTCAGCATAAACATTAATGATACCACCCGCGTTGATTAAGAAATCCGGAGCATATAGAATTCCTCTTTCCTGTAATCTTGCACCGTGAACATTCTCATCAGCTAACTGATTGTTGGCCGCACCAGCAATAACTTTAGCTTTAATTTTGTTTACTGTATTATCATTGATGGTAGCTCCCATTGCACATGGCGCATAAATATCAACATCTGCACTGTACAAATCTTCACCAGTATAAATAGTTGCATTGTACTTTTGAGCTACTTCGTATAATTTTTCTTCGTTGATATCAGCGATCGTAACCACTGCTCCTTCTTTAGTTAAATACTCTACTAAAGCTTCTCCAACGTGTCCAATTCCCTGAACCAAAACCTTTTTACCGTCTAAAACATCAGAACCAAACTGGCTTTTTGCAGCCGCTTTCATTCCTAAATAAACACCGTAAGCTGTTACAGGAGAAGGATTTCCAGAACCACCTCTTTCTTCAGAGATTCCGGTAACATAAGGTGTTACGTCTCTAACAGTATCCATGTCCTTAGTTTCCATTCCAACATCTTCAGCAGTGATATATCTTCCGCTTAAAGAATGAACAAATTCACCAAATTTACGCATCAATTCTGGTGTTTTCTGCGTTTTAGCATCACCAATAATTACCGCTTTACCACCACCAATGTTAAGTCCGGTAATAGCAGATTTATATGTCATCCCTCTTGAAAGACGCAAAACATCATTCAGAGCTTCCCATTCAGTATTGTAATTCCACATTCTGGTACCTCCCAAAGCCGGCCCCATAACTGAGTTATGAATACCAATAATTGCTTTTAAACCTGTATCTTTGTCATTGCAAAATACAATTTGTTCGTGATCATCAAAAGATAATTGACCAAAAACAGGATCCATTTTTTGAAGTTCCTTTCCAGTTGCGAAAGTTGCATCCATAGCGCTAGTTATTTATTAGTTAAAATTATGAATTTGTCAAAAAGACATCTCAAACTTAAATAAAAAATACACATGTGCTAATTTTTTATCTTTAAAATAACAATTTTACAATAGATTTGTTTTGATTAAATGATATCTTTAATTACTTTTTATTGAATATAATTTACAATTCCAAAACATTTCAACATTGAATCTCTTAAAAAAATGAAAGAATTAAGCTATTTAAACAAATATTTCATCAAATATAAATACAGTTTCATACTTGGAATTTTAATCACAATAATCGCACAAATATTTTCACTGTTTACGCCAAAGCTTATTAGCAAGTCATTAAACGCTATTGAAAATTTTGATAAATTACCAGAAGTGCAACAAAATTCTCAGGTAATTATCGATTCTTATCGTCACGATTTAATTCATAATGTACTGTTAATCATTGCCACTACAATTGTTGCAGGCTTTTTGACTTTCTTAATGCGCCAGACTTTGATCGTGATGTCGCGTCATATTGAATTTGATTTGAAAAATGAAGTTTTCAAACAATATGAAAATCTTTCTCAGAATTTTTACAAACAAAACCGCACCGGAGATTTAATGAACCGAATTAGTGAAGATGTTTCCAAGGTTCGTATGTATGTTGGCCCGGCTGTGATGTACACGATCAATACCTTTATTCGTTTTGCAATCGTTATTATATATATGTATAATGTTTCGCCGTTATTGACACTTTATACGATTTTGCCTTTACCGATTCTGTCGTATTGTATTTTTAAACTGAGTTCAGAAATCAATAAACGTAGTACTACTTTCCAACAATATTTATCAAAAGTTTCCAGTTTTTCTCAGGAAATATTTTCGGGAATCCGTGTTATAAAAGCGTATTCACTAGAAAATCAACACCAAAATAACATGGTGGCTCTTGCCGATGAAAGCAAAAAGAAGAGTTTGGATTTAGCCAAAGTACAATCACTTTTTGGTCCTTTGATGATCGCCCTGATCGGAATCAGTAATTTGGTTGTTATTTATTTTGGAGGTTTGATGTACATTAACGGAACAATTCCGAATATTGGAACTATTGCCGAATTCATTTTATACGTAAACATGCTAACCTGGCCAGTAGCTTCATTAGGATGGGTTTCATCTATGGTTCAGGAGGCTGAAGCTTCTCAGAAACGTTTGAACGAATTTTTGAAAATTGAACCGGAAATAAAAAATAATAATGAAAATTCGTCCGATATTCAAGGTTCAATTGCTTTTGAAAACGTAAGCTATACTTATGAAGACACTAATATTGAAGCCTTAAAAAATGTAACTTTTACTGTAAAAAAAGGAGAAACATTAGCTATTTTAGGAAAAACGGGATCCGGAAAATCGACCATTTTATCTTTGATTTCCAGATTATATGATGTTACCGACGGAAGAATTACAATTGATCGAAATGAAATCAGTTCTTTGAATTTAAATGACCTCCGTAATAATATTGGAATTGTGCCACAGGATGCTTTTTTATTCTCAGACACCATTAAAAATAACATCAAATTCGGAAATCAGAATGCTACTCATGAAGAAGTAATAGCAGCTGCCAAAAATGCTGTGGTTCATGATAATATCATTGCTTTTAATAAACAATATGATACCATTTTAGGAGAAAGAGGAATCACACTTTCGGGCGGACAAAAGCAGCGCGTCTCTATTGCGAGAGCAATTATTAAGAATCCTGCGATTTTACTTTTTGATGATTGTCTGTCTGCGGTTGACACTGAAACCGAAGAAACAATCCTTAATAATTTATTCGAAATTTGTAAAGATAAAACTACAATAATAGTAAGTCATCGTGTTTCTTCTGCCAAAAATGCCGACAAAATTATTATTTTAGAAGACGGTAAAATTATACAACAAGGCTCTCATAATCAATTAATAAATCAGGAAGGTTATTATTCATCTTTATATTTAAAACAACTTTCGGAAAAAGAATTACTTTAATTGTTGTGTAATAGATAAATTTTTATGATTTTTGAGTACTATTAATTCCAAAAATGATAGAACGTATTATGAGAGAAAATGACATGTTAGAAAAAGAAGAGATTTTTTCTAAAGTATTACGAGCAGGAAGAAGAACTTATTTCTTTGATGTAAGAGCTACAAAAGCTGACGATTATTATATCACAATTACCGAAAGTAAAAAATTCACTGAGGAAGATGGTTCTTTTCATTTTAAAAAACACAAAATTTACTTGTATAAAGAAGATTTTGGAGCTTTTGCCGAAATACTAGAAGAAATGACTTCATACGTCTTGAACCACAAAGGCGAAGAAGTAATCTCTGAAAGACATCAAAAAGATTTTAAAAAAGATTACAGTTCTGATAAACCTGAAGGACAAAGATCTAGCTTTACTGATATTGATTTTGATGATATTTAGTCCCCAATAACTTTTTAAAAAGTACGAGTCCAATTTGTCCTGCATTTTGGACTTTTTTTATATATTTAAGTTTAAAAAACTAACTGTGAAAACATTAACCAAAAAACCACTTTATTTTTTATTACTTTTTCTTTGGATTTCACTTTCATATAGCCAAAAAACCAATCTGGATACTGAAAATAAGATCAACAAAATCATAAAAAATATGACTGTGGATCAAAAAATTGGTCAGGCCTGCCTTAAAGGAACTTCAAGCCGCAGTAAAGGATTATCTGATGAGCTTAAAAACGAGGTCCGAAAGGGATTAGTTGGCGCCATATTAAACCTAACTGAACCTAATCTGGTTTTTGAAATACAAAAAATCGCTGTAGAAGAAAGTCCAAATCATATTCCATTATTATTTGGAAGAGATGTCATCCACGGATATAAAACTATATTTCCGATTCCTTTAGGATTAGCTGCTTCCTGGGATATGGAATTAGTTGAAAAAACATCAAAAATTGCCGCCAATGAATCCTACTCCCGATGCATTAACTGGACCTATGCTCCAATGGTTGATATTGCGAGGGATGCCCGCTGGGGAAGAATAGCAGAATCACCGGGTGAAGATCCTTTATTGGCATCAAGACTGGGAGTTGCTTACATTAAAGGATTTCAGGGTGAAGATCCTTCTGTTCCAGGTCAAATTTTAGCCTGTGCAAAACATTTTGCCGCCTATGGTGCTGCAGAAGGTGGGAGAGATTACAACACTGTTAGCATGTCTGAAAACTTACTTCGAAATGTTTATTTAAAACCTTTTGAAGCAGCAGCAAAGTCAGGAGCCGCAACATTTATGACTTCATTTAACGACCTAAACGGCGTTCCGGCTTCTGGGAACAACTTTTTACTTAAAAAAATATTACGCGAAGAATGGAAATACGATGGCTTTGTAGTAAGCGATTGGAATTCTGTTACTGAAATGATTCCGCATGGTTTTGCTGCCGATGAGAAAGATGCAGCCCTTAAATCTGCTTCGGCGGGACTTGACATGGAAATGACCAGTTTATCTTATGCACATCATTTAAAAACATTAATAGCTGAAAAAAAAATATCCGAAAAGCAATTGGACGAAATGGTCCGTAATATTCTTAGAATCAAATTCAGAGCCGGAATTTTTGAAAATCCTTATTTTAAAGACAGGGAAAAATTTTCATTATTAACTGCTGATGCTTTACAAACTGCAAAGAATGCAGCTATTAAAAGTTGTGTTCTGTTAAAAAACGAGAATCAAATCCTGCCCTTAAAATCCAATCAAAAAATAGCTATTATTGGCCCACTGGCAGATGCCCCGAGAGAGCAATTAGGAACATGGATTTTTGATGGTAATAAAGAAGATTCCCAAACTCCTCTAAAAGCGTTGCAAAATAGTTTTGGTCAAAATAATATCTTGTATACACCCGGACTTTCACATAGCCGGTCCCTATCTGAGGAAGGTTTTTCTGCCGCAATAACAGAAGCTAAAAAATCCGATATCATATTATTTTTTGCTGGAGAAGAGGCTATTCTTTCTGGCGAGGCGCATTCCAGAGCCAACATAAATTTACCTGGTTTACAGGAAAAATTAATAGCCGAATTACAAAAAACAGGAAAACCAATTGTATTATTAGTAATGGCAGGAAGACCTATAACTTTAGCTGCTGTTTTGCCGAAAGTCAATGCTGTAATTATGGCCTGGCATCCGGGCACGATGACGGGACCGGCAATTTCTGATTTGCTTCAGGGAGTTGCAAATCCATCAGGAAAACTACCTGTAACATGGCCAAAAGAAGTGGGACAAATTCCTATTTATTACAATCACCCAAATACAGGACGACCAGCAGATCCTAAAACTTTTGTGGCTATTCAGGACATTCCTGTCGAAGCCTGGCAAAGTTCTTTAGGAAATAATTCCCACTATCTTGATGCAGGTTACGAACCGCAATTCCCTTTCGGATTTGGATTGAGTTATACAACCTTTTCCTATGAAAATTTAAAAATAGAAAAAACTGTTCTTAAAGACAATGATAAATTAAATGTTTCTGCGTTAATTACAAATACAGGAAACACTACCGGAACAGAAACAGTTCAACTATATGTGCGTGATATTACCGGAAGTATTGTGAGACCTGTCAGAGAACTTAAAGATTTTAAACAAATCGAATTAAAACCTCATGAATCCAGAACAATTCAATTTTCGATTCCAGTTTCAGACCTTGCCTTTTATAATGATCAAATGGAACTAAAAACAGAACCTGGCGATTTTAAAGTTTGGATTGCTTCGCACGCAGAAAATGGTTTGGAAGCTGATTTTAAAATTGAATAATACTTTTACTATGAAAAAAATAGCACTATCATTTTGTTTCTTTATTATTGCACTTTCCTCTTTTGCCCAAAAGGCAGAATATGATACTAAAACCAATATTCAATATTATAATGCAGCAACAAACAAATCTGACAGTTATATTAATGAAAGATGTGTTTTGGATATTTATTATCCTAAAAACACTAAAAATTTCGCGACTATAGTTTGGTTTCATGGCGGCGGATTAACCGGCGGAAGCAAGGAAATTCCGGAAGCTCTAAAAAATAAAGGCTTTGCAATTGTTGGAGTAAATTACAGATTATCTCCTAAGGTTAAAGCTGTAAAATGTATTGAAGATGCTGCGGCTGCAATTGCCTGGGCTTTTAACAATATTGCCAATTATGGCGGTGATAACACTCAAATTTTTGTTTCAGGACATTCTGCCGGTGCGTATTTAGCTTTAATGAATGGACTTGATAAAAAATGGCTTCAAAAAGAAGGAATTGATGCTAATAAAATTGCGGGATTAATTCCGTTTAGTGGGCAATGCATTACTCATTTTGAAATTAGAAGAGAAAATGGCATTCCGGAAAAGCAACCCACCATTGATACTTTTGCACCACTTTACCATGTTCGTGCCGATGCTCCGCCCCTTTTGTTAATTACCGGAGATCGTGAACTGGAAATGTTAGGTCGTTATGAAGAAAACGCTTATATGGCACGCATGATGAAATTGGCTGGACACAAGGAAACCAAACTTTATGAGTTAGACGGTTATGGTCACGGAATGACTGAACCCGGCTTTCCATTACTTGTAAACGAAGTAAACCGCATTATAAAAGAGAAACAACCAAAAAAATAATTATTAAAATAAATCCACGGCAATGGAAACGAACTTATTAATATTACCCGGACTCGGAAATTCCGGTGACAAACACTGGCAAACCTTTTGGCATAAAAAATTCGAAAACTCGATTCGCCTGGTTCAGGACAATTGGGATGAACCTGTTCGCGAAGAATGGCTTGAAAGATTAAATGAGGAAATCGCTAAACTCAACCAACCAACCATTTTAGTGGCACATAGCTTAGCTGTTTCATTAGTTTTACACTGGGCAGAAGCGAATACTAACAAAAATATTATTGGTGCATTACTAGTGGCTCCTGCCGATGTCGATTCACCTCAACATACTCCAGAAAGCACACGTAATTTTTCTCCAATTCCAACTTTTAAATTACCTTTTCCATCAATAGTTGTGGCAAGCGAAAATGATCCTTACGCCTCTTTTGAAAGGAAAAAATATTTGGCTGAAAAATGGGGAAGTGATTTTGTAAATGTGGGTCAAAAAGGGCACATTAACTCTGATTCTGATTTGAAATATTGGGAAGAGGGACAGGAAATATTAGCTCAGTTAATTCAGAAAATAAAATAGTTTTCAGTCGCAGTCTCAATATTCAGACTGGATACTGAGACTGCGACTGACGACTAGTTATCCTATTCGCAATCCATTTTCAATCTTAAAATCGGGAGCTAATAAAATCACGTCCCCCTCCTTGCCTATCGCACCAAGAACCAGGCATTCACTCATAAATTTCCCAATTTGCTTTTTAGGGAAGTTCACAACTGCTATAATTTGTCGGTTTACTAAATCTTCTTTTTTATAATGAACCGTTATTTGTGCCGATGATTTTCGGACACCAATCTCAGGACCAAAATCAATTGTTAGCTGATACGCCGGTTTTCTTGCCTCAGGAAAATCATTCACATCGATTATGGTTCCCACTCGCATTTCAGTTCTTTCAAATTCACTCCAGGTTAAATCCATTTTTGTTTTTTAATATAGTTGAATTACAAACCTATTAATTTTGTAATTATTATCCTTAATTCTATAACCATTTTTTATAACTGTGCTTCTAAATTTACAAGTAAAATTGTAAGCTAACACACAAAAAATATAGAAAATGGAAAATACGATCTTAAACAGCGACCACTCTATAAAAGATTTTGATTTTGATATTCACGAACAAAATACCGATAAATATATAAAAACAGCCAAAAATGTACAGCTTTATGTGAAAGATTACGGAAAAGGAAAACCTGTAATTTTAATTCATGGCTGGCCACTGTCTAATGAAATGTGGGAATATCAAATTGAGTTTCTGGTTCAAAATAACTATAGAGTTATTGCATACGACCGCCGTGGTTTCGGTAAATCATCACAGCCCTGGGATGGTTATGACTACGATACATTAGCTGATGATTTGAGTGAAATTATTGAACAGCTGCAATTAGAAAATGCAACACTTGTAGGCTTTTCTATGGGAGGTGGAGAAGTAGTTCGTTATTTCAGCCGTCATGGAGGAAAAGGCGTCACAAAAGCCGCTTTAATTTCATCAATAATTCCATTTTTAGCAAAAACGGATGACAATCCAGAAGGGCGTCCAAAAGAAAAAGGAGAAGCTACAGCAGCTGCCATTAGAGAGGACAGAATAGGGTTTCTTGAAAATTTTGGAAAAATATTTTTTGGTGTTACTATCATTAACAAGCCTTTGAGTACACCATTACTTGAATATTTTACTAAGCTCTGCTCAGCTGCTTCGCCAAGGGCAACGCTAAAATGTGCCGAATCTTTATCGAATACAGATTTCAGAGATGAACTTCACACTATAAAAGTTCCTACTTTAATTATTCATGGAGATGATGACAAAAATGTTCCTATTGAAGTAAGCTCAAAAAAAACCGCAGAAGCTATAGCCGACAATACTTTTATTATTTATGAAGGTGCTCCACACGGCTTATTCTATACAGCAAAAGATCGTTTAAATGAAGATTTATTAAACTTTTTAAACTCATAAAATAATGCCACAGATTGCACAGATTATAAAAATTCTCTTACATAATTAAGATAAGGTAATCTTTATAATCTGTGCAATCTGTGGCAAAATAATTATCCTTGTGCTGTTTCTTTACAGAATTAAAAGCTATTTTTGAGTAACTAATTCTTTAGAAAAAATGGCACAAACTCCTTCAAATATGATTCCGCTTGGAACAATTGCTCCAAGCTTCTATTTAAAAGACACCAACTCTAATAATGAATATTCGTTTGAAGATTTAAAAGGATCAAAAGGTACTCTTGTCATTTTTATATGCAATCATTGCCCCTTTGTGCTTCATGTGTTGCCAGAAATACTAATGATAGCCAACGATTATCGCGTACAAGGACTTGGTATGATTGCCATTTCCAGTAATGATGTTGAAAAATTTCCACAGGATTCCCCAGAACTGATGACTGAATTTGCTTTTGAAAACAAAATGGATTTCCCCTATTTGTTCGATGAAACCCAAGAAGTTGCCAAAGCTTATGAAGCAGCCTGTACACCTGATTTTTATTTATTTGATAATCAAAACCGATTATTCTACCGTGGCCAATTAGATGATTCCCGACCTGGAAACGGAATTCCATTAAGTGGAAGTGATCTTCGAAGTGCTATTGATGCTTTAATTTACAACAGAAGTTTGAAAGATCCACAAAAACCTAGTATAGGATGTAGTATCAAATGGAAATAAGCTTTTAGACTTTAAAAAGTTTACCTACCTTTACCAGTCCAATTAATTATTTACCGTGAATATTATAAATACATTTACAGCTAACTCGTTGTTGTTTTCTCATAAAAGAAAACAATGCATTGCTGTATTTAATTCTCATAGTAAAGCCTTTATTAATTAGGCCTCCGTCTATTTTACATTTTTCATTCAGACGGAGGATTACCATAAAATTTCATTCATTATTTTTTATTTGAAATGACTCCTCATTTCAGATCAACTTTGCCTTAACCACTTTAAAATTTCCAAATAATTCAATTTTCAACTGCTGATAAAGCAATTTGAAAATATTGATATTTTATACTGATTCAATAATAATAATAATAATAATAATAATAATATAGATATGAACCCAACACCAATTTTCTGCAAGACAGATTATCAGCTTTTAAGAGAGTTGATTTTAAAAAGTAAAAACGAAACAAATGCCAAAGAAATCGGTCAGCTTTCGCAAGAACTCGATCGTGCTATTATTAGTAAAGAAAGTGTTTTAGACAATTCTATCATCCGAATCAATTCGCATGTTACGATTGAAGATGTGAAAGCCAATAAACAAATGAAAATTCAAATTGTTTTACCCTCATTAGCAAATGTAACAGAAAGAAAAATATCTATTTTAGCACCGTTGAGCGTGGCTATAATTGGTTTTAAAGAAAACGATCAGGTCGATTGGGAATTACCTGCAGGGATTAAGACCTTAAAAATAATTTCGGTTGAAAACACATCTTCAGGCAATTCATAGTTTTTGAAACACCTCATTGTGAAGGTGTTTTTTTATTTCCATTTTAAAATAAAAAAACTATTCAATAAAGATTACTGAATAGTTTAAGTATAAATATATATTTCTGATTCTCCTATAATTGAGAATGTATATAACTTGTAATTGAAGCCATTTGAGTATCATCTAAATGCGCTTTTTTCTGCATTCTCACTAAAATCGGCGCCCATTCCTCCTGAGTAAATTTCTTTGGCTCATATAACTTGTGACATTTTACACAACTATTTTCATACATACTTTTACCTGCTGCCAATTCAGGAGTTAATTCTACAGCTTTCACCGTTTCAGTTACTGCCGGAGTAGCCGGAGTTGAAGCTGTTTTTTTTGTACCACACGAAACTGCAAGTAACGTTACTGCAGCTAATGTTAATATTTTTACTTTCATTGTTTTTGGTTTATTTTAAAGTAAATATAAAAAAATCCCATATGCCGAAACATATGGGATTACTATTTAAAACAATACTAAATTGTTTGTAAAATTTTATTTTACTTCCATTAATTCAACGTCGAAAATCAAAGTTGCGTTTGGTGGAATAACTCCTCCTGCACCTGCCGCTCCATAAGCTAAATCAGATGGAATTACAAAACGAGCTTTGTCACCCACTTGTAATAAAGCAATACCTTCGTCCCATCCTTCAATAACCTGACCCTGGCCTAATCTAAATTCGATTGGTTTTTTTCTTGGGTAAGAAGAATCAAAAACTTTTCCATTCTCTAACGAACCTTCGTAATGAACCGCAACTGTTTTACCAGCTTCTGCTCTTTTACCGTCTCCTTTTTGAATCATTTTGTAACGTAAACCGCTTTCTGTTTTATAAAAACCAGCAGCCAATTGCTCCATTTTTGCTTCAGATTCTGCTTTTAAAGCTGCATCTCTTTTAAGACGTGCACCTTTTAAACCAACAAAAGCTTCAATAGCATTAAATTTTTCAGCTTCCTCACCAACTCTGATGATTTCTACTGCATCAAGATTGTCTCCCTGAGCAACAGCATCAACAACATCCTGACCTTCTACAACGTGACCAAAAACAGTATGTTTTCCGTCTAACCATGAAGTTGGAACGTGAGTAATGTAAAATTGAGAACCATTACTTGCAGGTCCCGAATTTGCCATTGCCAAAACTCCCGGACGATCGTGTTTTAAACTTGGGTGAAATTCATCATCAAATTTATATCCTGGATCTCCAGTTCCAGTTCCTTTAGGACATCCACCCTGGATCATGAAATCAGGAATAACTCTGTGAAAAGTTAATCCGTCATAAAATTTTTGTCCTTGAGGTTTTACTTTATTTTCCATATTTCCTTCTGCAAGAGCTACAAAATTCCCTACGGTTCCTGGTGTTAAGTCGTGTGTCAATTTTACTAAAATCGAACCTTTGCTAGTATTGAATTTAGCGTATATTCCGTTTTCCATTGTTCTTATTTTTAATTTTGAATGCAAATTTACAAATTAATTTTTTATCAATTTTTTAGATTTTGATTTATATGTGAGACCATAAACCGTTAATGCCAATATTGAAAGACCAACACATCCGATAGCTACTGCATGCCATCCTCCTAATTTCCACAATAACAATCCGTAAGCAGATCCGGCTGCCGTTCCTAAAAAGCTAAAAGACATAAATACCGTATTTAATCTATTTCGAGCTTCTGGCAACAATGAATAAACTCTGGTTTGATTTGAAATGTGAACACCCTGAATTCCGATGTCGATAAAAACAATTCCGATTGCAATTCCGATGACACTTTCTATTGAAAAATAGAAAATTATAAAGCTTATCAATATCAATAAACAGCCATAACCAACTGCAACTCTTGAACCCCCTTTATCTCCTAATCTCCCAACCAATGGCGCCGCCAAAGCTCCCGAAGCTCCAACAATTCCGAATAAACCAATCGTAGCGCTATTAAAATGAAACGGTTCTCCGGAAAGTAGCAAAACCATTGTCGTCCAGAAGGCTCCAAATTGGGCAAAACTAAACACATTTATAAGTGTTGCTTCGCGCAGAATTGGTTGTGTTTTTATTAAGGTAAAAAGAGATTGAATTAATTGTCCATAAGTTCCCTGAAACTGAGGTTTATTAACGGGGAATTTTTTCTGAATCACAAAAAAGATCAAAAGACAAATTCCGGCAGCGATATAAAACATTGATCTCCATCCTAAAACCTGCCCAATAAAACCACTTAAAGTTCTGGAAAGTAAAATCCCGACAAGTAAACCGCTCATAATGGTTCCGATGACTTTTCCTCGCTGTTCTACTGAACTTAAGGACGCGGCCAAAGGCAAAATAAGTTGCGGCACTATCGAAGTAATTCCGATTAACAAAGAAGCGATTTGCAAAATGAAGAAACTTTTTGCTGTTGCTGCAATAATTAAAGCAATTACAGAAGCAAAAGTGGTCATTAAAATTTGCTTTTTACGTTCGAGTTTATCACCAAGCGGTACCATAAAAAACAAACCAATCGCATATCCGGCCTGAGTCAGATAGGTTATTGTTCCAGCGCTGGCTTCAGGAATCTTAAATTCGTTGGCAATTAAAACAATTAAAGGTTGGCAGTAATACAGATTTGCAACTATAAGTCCAGTGCAAGCTGTCATAAATAAGACATTCGTTTTGGATAAATTCATAATGCAAAAATACCAATCTAATCTTTATCAAAACTTTAAAAAATCTATAAATTTTTCAACAGTAAGATCAAATCAGATTGGTATTTTGGAAATTGTATTGATTTCTAAGCTTTTATTTTTTCATAAAATCTTCACGAATCGGACTAAACACATCGGTTAGCATTCCTTCTTCTAAACAAACAACTCCGTGAATCGCGTGAGGCGGAATATAAAAACTATCTCCTTCTTTTAATGTTTGTGTAACTCCTGAAATCGTAACATCAAATTTACCACTTGAAACATAAGTAACCTGAGTATGATAATGTTCATGCAAAGTACCAACTCCTCCTTTTTCAAAATGAACATTGACCAACATAACGCGATCATCATAGGCCAAAATTTTACGTTTGATTCCTTCTCCAACAACTTCCCACTCGATATCGTCTCCTTTTATAAATTCTTTGCTTGATCCGAAACTTTGCATAGTAACTCTATTTAATTAACTTTTTATTTATTGAATACTTTTAAGGTCCTTCTTCATTAACTCAGTTCCTTCAGCTAAATTGTTTTCCTTAAAATACCTTTCTAACTCTACTAACCGTTTTTTATTATCGTATTTAAATCCTGAATTTAATTTTCTTTGGCAGAGCGAACACAATCTTATAAAGTGTCTATCTGTTTCCGGCATGCTATTGGTGCCATTCATCACACAATTAGCATTAATACAATGATGCAGACCAAACATATGTCCGATTTCATGAGAACATATTTTCAGCAATCGATCTAAACATAAATTAAAATCAGCTTCTTGCTGCATTCTGCGAATAGAACTTACTGCTATTTTATCTCTGTAAGATGCCAGTCCAAAAACATAATTCCATTCGGGCTTGGGATATAAATCCTTTTCTGTTATTGCCATTAAAGCGATTCCTTTATGAGGTTTTTCTTCTTTCAAAACATTGTTTAAAATATAACCTGCTAAAAATTGTTCTTGTCCTACATCACCAATTCTTCTGGCATTATCAGGAATAATATCGTTTGAAACATTTTCTAAAACCTTAGTTTCTAATTGAAAAAAAATCTGCAAATACTGACGAACTAATTCAATTTGTTTTAATTGTACCGAATGAAATTTTCCGATAGGTTTTAAATAGATAATATTCTCTTCTTTGGATGGAACAACATGGGGTGTCTTTATAAATTGCTTAAAACTCTGCCCTTTTTCTTTATGAGAATACAGCCATTCACCAAAAACAGGCTCCCCAAGCTTAACATCATTAATTTTAATGTCTGTAAAATAGGGTTGCAGCGGTAAAATTTCTTCTGGATTTGATTGCGACTTTGGAGTTAAATTTTCTTTTTTATCTGATTGACACGAACAAAAAACCACCAAAAACAGCAAAAGAAGTTTCTTCATACAATATTATTAGATTAAATTTTTTGAAATAAAACCGCAACTAGTTTTAATGGAATCAAAAGAATTTGGGATATAATTATTCTCCTGTTCAACAAAAAAATGAATCATTCCCGATTGTTTTGCTGCTGTAAAAAAGGGTTTAAAATCAATAGCGCCTGAACCTATTTCAGCATTTAAAGCAGGATTTACTTTATCCATATCTTTAACATGCCACATATTAAAACGTCCAGGATTTTCCTTAAATAACTTGAGCGGATCGTTACCCGAACGAACTACCCAATATAAATCTAATTCAAAAGAGACTAAATTTTTATCTGTTTCTTTTAACAAAATATCATAACCTGTGATACCATTCTTGCTTTTAAACTCAAAATCGTGATTATGATAGGCTAGTTTTAAACCGGCATCTGCACACATTTTTCCGGCTTCATTTAAACGAGCGGCAATCTTGTGAAAATCATTTCTAAAAGGTTCATCAACCCAGGGAATCGTTAAATATTCATTTTTTAAAATTTTACCAGCTTCAATTGCGGCTTTAACTTCTTCTAAATTTCCATCATATAGAAAGCTTCCTAAATTATAATGTCCGCTAACTGCTTTTAAATTATTTGTGTCTAAGATTTTTTTAAGTTCAATTGGTGTCAATCCCCAAAATTGGTCTTTGATAGAAAAGCCATATGTTTCGACTGTAGTGTATCCTGCTTTTGCAACTTTTTCTAAAGTCGATTTTACATCTTTTGGAAGTTCATCACGCAAGGTGTATAACTGCAAACCTATTTCTTTTTTATCCATGGTAAAGGCAAATGATGGCGAAGCTAAAACTGCAGTTGCAGCCAGGCTTGTATTTATAATGAAGTTTCTTCTTGTGATCATTTCTTATTTTAAAAAAATCCGAAAGTAAATCTACTCTTTTTATTGAAATTCTTTACATTTCATTTAAAAATTGATTTTCAAAATCATTGATAAATTTTTGAAGAGAATTAAGTGTTTCTTCATTTGTAATTTTTCCTTCTTCATTAATTTTTCCACGAACACCTTGTATTAGCAGCAAATTTTCATCTTCAAATTGTGCTTCTAAAGTTTTCATTATTAAAACTAATTGTTCGTGTGCCATTTCTCCAGAAGCAGAAGCGGTTATTAATCCAACTTTCTTTTTTGAGAAAATGGTAGTTGAAACGCACCATTCCAATGCATTTTTCAAACTTCCGGGTAAACTAAAAACATATTCAGGCGTACAGATTATGATTCCATCAGTCTGAGCAATTTTATTTCGGAATGAAAGAATCTTTTCCGACGGGTTTTCTGTGTCTAAATCTGGATTAAAATGAGGCAATTCATCTAAATCTTCAAAAATTTCAACTTCAAACTGAGTTTCAATATTTTCTGAGATGAATTGTAGAATCTTATAATTACTGGAGTTTTTTCTTGTACTGCCAGTAATGGCGAGGATTTTTATTTTTTTTAAAGACATTGTAATCGTAAAAATTAATTTCTTTAAAAATAAAGTAATTAAAACTAATACAACAAATAATACTTCTTCTGATTATTTCGCAGTCAATAAATTCATTGTTGCCAATTTATCAGAATCCAGCGCTTGTGGAGGATAACTTTGCTTTTCATTTCTAAAAGAAGATACTTTACCACTTTTATCTACATACATATAGCTGTAATTCCAATAACTTGAACCTGCCTCTCTTGAATCATTTCTATTTGACTGATCATAAATTTGATCAGCATAAACAAGTATTTCTCCATTTGTACTATTATCAAACACTCTTATAGGAGTACCCCAGGTTTTTATAAGATTTTGTTTCGTTTTTCCAACCAAGTGATCTCCTGTCGTTTTTGAACTCGAGCATGCAGATAAAAGGAGTATAGTTATTAATAGGATATAATTTTTCATAGAATCAGTATTTAATGTTTTTTGGCAGAATTGAATAAATTAATTAGGAAAGTAATATTACTTAAAGTTATACGATATGAGTTTACATAAAATCATTCTAATGTTATATAATTATTATGTATTTAACTGAAATTAAATAAATTACAAAAAAAATATCTGTAAGCTCTATCTAAATAAATGACTTACATATTTGATTTTTGTTTTTTAAAATTCTCAAATATTTACTTTGTATCTTTGCGACCTAGAACTTTTGAAGAAAAAAAATGCGAATTGATATTATTACAATTTTACCAGAATTATTAAAGAGTCCGTTTGAGGCTTCGATTATGAAACGAGCCATTGATAAAGGTTTAGTTGAAGTACATTTTCATAATTTGCGTGATTATACTACCAATAAACAAAAAAGTGTTGATGACTATCCTTTTGGAGGTGGTGCCGGAATGGTAATGACCGTACAGCCAATTGACGATTGCATTACGCATTTGAAAAGTCAGCGTGAATACGATGAAATCATATATATGTCGCCAGATGGAGAAACGCTGAATCAAAAAATGGCCAACACTATGTCAATGTATGAAAACATTATCATTTTATGCGGACATTATAAAGGTGTAGATCAGCGTGTACGAGATCATTTTATTACCAAAGAAATTTCAATTGGTGATTATGTTTTATCTGGCGGAGAATTAGGCGCTTTAGTTCTATCTGATGCTTTAATCCGTTTAATTCCTGGTGTTTTAAGTGATGAAACTTCGGCTTTGACCGATAGTTTTCAGGATAATTTGCTTTCAGGACCTATATATACAAGACCTGCAGATTATAAAGGATGGAAAGTCCCTGAAGTTTTGACGAGCGGTCACTTTGCCAAAATCGATAAATGGCGCGAGGATATGGCTTACGAGCATACTAAAAACAGACGCCCGGATTTGCTACAGGAGTAGTTTTCAGTCCCAGTCTCAGTTTTCAGTGAATTCGATTACCTGCCAACCGTGACCGAAAACTGAGACTAACATCCATTTTATCAACAAGTTAAAATAATTTACAATTTACAATTTATAATTCATAATTATTTTCTACATTTGCACCCGAATTAGACTAACCTCTGGCGAGATCCGTGAATGTTGCTCTATAAAAAAACCATAATTAAAGATATCATGGCAGATTTAATGAAATTCGTTCAAACCGAATTAGTTGCTAAAAAAGATTTCCCTGTTTTCGGAGCTGGAGATACTATCACAGTTTTCTACGAAATTAAAGAGGGTGAAAAAACAAGAACTCAGTTTTTTAAAGGAGTTGTTATTCAAAGAAGAGGTTCTGGTAACACAGAAACTTTTACTATTCGTAAAATGTCAGGTGCTATTGGAGTTGAGCGTATCTTCCCGGTAAACTTGCCAGCTTTGCAAAAAATTGAAATCAACAAGAAAGGTGCTGTTCGTAGAGCTAGAATTTTCTACTTCAGAGAACTTACTGGTAAAAAAGCTAAGATTAAAGATAAAAGAAGATAATCATTTATCTCTTTGTTATAAAAAACTCGTTTCATATCATTTGAAACGAGTTTTTTTTTGTGCCTTATTTTCAAAATATCAAAACTGTAAAATTTTAATATCAAAATCATCGATTTGACAATTTAAAGATTCCAAAATAACAATCTCATAATTCCTGTTTTTCTCTCCAAAACTACACCGTTTTCGGACTGATTTTATTATATTTGCTCCGCTCATTTTGAGCCGACTATACCTTTTCCATTGCCATCCTTTGGTGATTACGATTATAAAAAAAAAAAAAAAAAAATGACACAGAATTCAAAAATTTTTTACACCTTAACTGATGAGGCGCCTCTATTAGCGACTTATTCTTTGTTACCAATTGTTCAGGCATTTACTGCTACGGCTGGGATTGCTATTGAAACCAGAGACATTTCGTTAGCAGGTAGAATTTTATCTAATTTTCCTGAAGTCTTAACAGATGATCAAAAAACTGGAGATGCTCTTGCTGAACTTGGTCAGTTAGCAACAAAACCTGAAGCTAACATTATCAAATTACCAAATGTTTCTGCATCTGTACCGCAATTAAAGGCGGCCATTGCAGAATTACAGTCTCACGGTTACAAAATTCCTAACTTCCCTGAAGAGCCTCAAAATGATGCTGAAAAGGAAATTAAAGCTAAATATTCTAAAGTTTTAGGTTCTGCCGTAAACCCGGTTTTACGTGAAGGGAACTCTGATCGTAGAGCTCCAAGAGCGGTTAAAAACTTTGCAAAAACAAATCCACACTCTATGGGTGCCTGGTCTGCTGACTCAAAAACTAAGGTAGCTTCTATGCCAAATGGTGATTTCTACGGAAGTGAAAAATCACTTACTCTTTCAGAAGCTAATGATGTAAAAATTGAATTCGTTGCTAAAGACGGTACAACTACTGTTTTAAAAGCAAGCACTCCTTTAAAAGCGGGAGAAATTATCGACAGTTCTGTTTTAAGTGTGAGCAAATTAAAATCTTTTGCTGCAGAAGCAATTGCTGATGCTAAAAAAGAAGGTTTATTACTTTCTGTTCACTTAAAAGCGACAATGATGAAAGTTTCAGATCCAATTATCTTTGGCGCTATCGTTGAAGTTTATTTTGCTGATCTTTTCAAAAAATACGAAGCTTTATTCAATGAATTAAACATTGACACAAGAAATGGTTTAGGTGATATCTACGCAAAAATTGCAGGAAGACCTGAACAAGCTGAAGTTGAAGCTGACATTACTAAAGCGATCGAAAACGGACCAGCTTTGGCAATGGTTAATTCTGATAAAGGAATCACAAACTTACACGTTCCTTCTGATGTAATCGTAGATGCTTCTATGCCAGCTATGATTCGTACTTCTGGACAGATGTACAATAAAGAAGGTAAACAACAAGATACAATCGCAATCATTCCGGACCGTTCTTACGCGGGACTTTATACTGCAACTATAGATTTCTGTAAAAAACACGGTGCTTTTGATCCTAAAACAATGGGAAGTGTTCCTAACGTAGGTTTAATGGCTCAAAAAGCAGAAGAATATGGATCTCATGACAAAACTTTCCAAATGCAGGGAGACGGAGTTGTTCGTGTAGTTGATAATAAAGGAACTGTTTTAATGGAGCAAAACGTTGAGGCTAATGACATTTTCAGAATGTGTCAGGCAAAAGACGCTCCTATTCAGGACTGGGTTAAATTAGCTGTAAACAGAGCTCGTTTATCTGATACTCCTGCTGTTTTCTGGTTAGACGAAAACAGAGCGCATGACAGAGAATTGATTGCAAAAGTTCAAAAATATTTAAAAGATTACAATACCGTAAACTTAGATATCCGTATTTTAAATCCGATTGCTGCAACTGAATTCACTTTAGACAGAATCATCAAAGGTTTAGATACTATTTCTGTAACCGGAAACGTTTTACGTGATTATTTAACTGATTTATTCCCAATTTTAGAATTAGGAACTTCAGCAAAAATGTTATCTATCGTTCCGTTAATGAATGGTGGTGGATTGTTCGAAACTGGTGCCGGAGGTTCTGCTCCTAAACACGTTGAACAATTTACCGAAGAAGGATATTTACGTTGGGATTCATTAGGAGAATTTTTGGCTCTTGGTGCTTCATTAGAACATTTAGGACAAACTTTAGATAATTCTAAAGCAATTGTTTTATCTGAAACTTTAGATGAAGCAAACGATAAATTCTTAGCTAATGATAAATCTCCAGCGCGTAAGATAGGACAAATTGATAACCGTGGATCTCACTTTTACCTTGCATTCTACTGGGCTCAGGCTTTGGCTGCTCAAAATAAGGATGCAGAACTGAAATCTATTTTCACTCCAATCGCTGCTGAATTTGAAGCTAACGAAGCTAAAATCGATGCTGAATTAATTGGTGCACAAGGAAAACCTCAAACACTTGGTGGTTATTACCAACCAACTCCTGCATTAGTAAGTAAAGCAATGCGTCCTAGTGAAACATTCAATGCAATTATTGCCAAAATAAAATAAGCAGAATATTGTTATATATTTAAAAGACAACCTCAAAAGGTTGTCTTTTTTTTTATCTTAACTAATGTTTAACAATCGTTAAGTATTAATATTTAGTAAGAATTCATAACTATGTAAATCAAAATTACGAAGATGATTACAAAAAAAATAAGCATTTTTCTTATTCTAATTTTTACGACTTTTACTTCATTTTCGCAGGAAAAATTTACTTTAAGTGGTACCATAACCGACTTTAAAAACAATGAAACCTTAATTGGTGTCAATATTTATATCCCATCTTTAAAAATAGGAACTACCACCAACGAATATGGCTTTTATTCGCTTACTGCTCCGGCTGGCGAACATCAATTAGAAATTACTTATGTTGGATTTCAAACTGTTCAGAAAACCGTCAACTTAAATCAAAACACCAAAATAAATTTCGGGCTGAATGAAGGCGGAGAAGAACTGCAGGAAGTAATCATTAAAGACAACAGAGGCAAAATCAATATCAAGTCGCCGGAAATGAGCGCCAATAAACTCTCGATCACAACTATCAAAAGAATGCCTGTCGTTTTGGGCGAGGTCGATGTTTTAAAATCGATTTTATTGCTTCCGGGTGTTACTAATGCAGGTGAAGGTGCTTCCGGGTTCAATGTTCGGGGTGGAGGTGCCGATCAGAATTTAATTTTATTAGACGAAGCAACAATATTTAATTCCTCTCACGTTTTTGGTTTCTTCTCTGTTTTTAATCCCGATGCTATTAAAGATCTAAAATTATATAAAGGTGGGATTCCTGCTCGATATGGTGGCAGGGCTTCTTCTGTTCTGGATATTTATCAGAAAGATGGCAGCAGTAAAGATTTCCATGTAAATGGAGGAATCGGTTTAATTTCCAGTCGAATCCTTGCTGAAGGCCCAATTGTAAAAGATAGAGGTTCCTTTTTAATTGGAGGAAGAGCTTCTTACGCCCATTTATTTCTTAAACTATCAGAAGATCAAAAAGATAATTCAGCTTATTTTTATGATTTGAATACTAAACTGAGTTACAAACTAAACGATAACAACAATTTATATTTATCTGGATATTTCGGGCGTGATGTTTTCAGTTTAAACAAAAGCTTCACCAATACCTATGGAAATTCAACTTTAAATCTTCGCTGGAATCATTTATATTCAGATAAGTTATTTTCAAATCTTTCCCTGATTTACAGTGATTATTATTATGGTCTTGATTTAGATTTTGTTGGTTTCAAATGGGACTCAGGAATTAGAAATTACAATATCAAATATGATTTCAAACATTATATTTCAGATAAATTCAAACTGAATTATGGTTTAAACGGAATCTACTACGAATTCAATCCAGGAACTATAAAACCTAGTGATTCTGAATCCGGTATTAATCCGGATCAATTAGATAAAAAATATGCTTTCGAGCCCTCTTTTTATATTGATGCTGAAAATCAGCTCTCGAAAAAACTTACTATTGCTTACGGATTGCGATACAGTTTATTTTATCGTTTAGGAGAATCAACGGTCAACCTATACGAAAATAACAATCCTGTTGTCTTTAACTCTGATTTGCAGATTTACGAAAAAGGAACTCCAATTGACACCAAATATTATGGCAAAAATAAAGTTATCAAAAGCTATAATAATCTTGAACCGCGATTTTCTGCTTCTTACCAATTAAACGACGATCAAGCTATTAAAGCGAGTTATAACCGAATGGCACAATATCTCCAGTTGATTTCAAATACCTCATCTCCTACTCCGCTTGATGTCTGGATGCCGAGTGACACTTATATCAAACCACAAATTGCAGATCAGGTAGCTTTGGGTTATTTCAGAAATATTAAAAATGGCGCTTATTCTATAGAAGTTGAAACCTATTATAAAGAAATTCAAAATCGTCTGGATTATATTGATGGCGCCGATTTGATTGCAAACAATGCCATCGAACAAGTAATTTTAAATGGCCAAATGCGCGCCTATGGTTTAGAAGTAATGTTCAAAAAAAATGAAGGCAAATTCAATGGCTGGATTTCATACACTTTATCAAAATCAGAACAGCAAACACCAGGAAGAACTCCCGAAGAAACAGGAATCAATAATGGTCAATGGTATAGTTCAGCCTATGACAAAACACACAATTTAGCTATTACTTCTGCCTATAATTTGAACGAAAAATGGTCATTTGGTGCTAACTTTGCATTACAGTCCGGGCAACCGGTTACTTATCCAAACGGACAATACGAATATTTAGGAATAACAGTTCCGAGCTACGGCTTGCGAAATGAACACCGCTTACCGGCATATCATCATCTTGACGTTTCGGCAACTTTAACTCCAAGAAAGAACAAAGACAGAAACTGGAAAGGCGAATGGGTATTCAGCATTTACAATTTATACAATCGCAAAAACGCTGCTTCAATTAATTTCCGACAAAACATAGATACCGGTGAAAACGAAGCCGTAAAAACATCGATTTTCGGAATTGTACCCGCCGTGAGTTATAATTTTAAATTTTAAAAATTATTTTCTGTTATCAGAAATTAAAAATATATAACATGAAAAAAGTAACTTTCCTTATTGTATTTTTTATATCGATTTTCTTCACCAGCTGCGAAGAAGTTGTTGATATTGATTTAGATACTGCGCCACCAAGATTGGTAATCGAAGCGGCTATAAACTGGCAAAAAGGCACAACAGGTAAACAACAGACTATAAAGTTAACGACAACGACCGGATATTTCGAAAACGTAATCCCAACCATTTCCGGCGCAACTATTTTTATAAAAAACAGTAATAATGAACGGTTTAATTTTATAGAAGTTCCAAAAACGGGCCGTTATGTATGTACTAATTTCAAACCTGTAATCGAAGAACAATACACACTAACTGTAATTACTGGCGGAAGTACTTATACAGCAAGTGAGACTTTAAAATCTGTAGCGCCAATTACCCGAATTGAACAAAATAACGAAGGTGGTTTTACAGGAAAAGATATTGAAATAAAAGCCTTTTATAGTGATCCCGGAGGTGTAGATAATTTTTATCTGTACCGCCATGTATACTCCAATAAAATCAAATCAAGCTATTATGTAGATGAAGATAAATTTTTTAATGGTAATGAATTTTTCAGTCTATCAGATGATGACGAATTAGAAGCTGGAAATGAAATTGAAATAACACATTACGGAATTTCGAAACAATATTATAATTACATGAGTATTTTGGTGAGTATTGCAGGCAGTAACGTTGGTGGACCGTTTCAATCTCCCCCCGCAACTGTAAAAGGAAATATCATCAATACAACGGATAAAAATAATTATCCTTTAGGCTATTTTTCACTTTGTGAAACCGATTTAAAAAAATACACTATCAAATAAACTTATTAAAAATGGAAGCCCACATTAAAATTTTAACCGAAAAAAAATTAATAGGCAAACATATTATCATGTCATTTATGGAAAATAAAACCTTTCAATTATGGAGCAGTTTTATGCCAGAACGAAAGGAAATAAAAAATGCAGTCGATTCTAATTTATATTCACTTGAAGTTTTTCCACAAGAATATTTCGATAATTTTGATGCCGACAGAACATTCCAGAAATGGGCCGCAGTCGAAGTAAAAGATTTAGATACAATTCCGTCTGAAATGGAGTCTTTAATAATACCAACGGGAATATATGCCGTTTTTATACATAGAGGGCCAGCAACTGAGGGTTACAAAACCTATCATTCAATTTTTACAGAATGGTTACCCAACTCTGAATATACGGTAGACGACAGACCCCATTTTGCTGTAATGGATGAAAGATATAAAAAAGACGAACCTGATTCTGAAGAAGAAATCTGGATTCCGATAAAAAACAGACCCTAAAACAAAAACACCATGCTAACAGAAACTCTAAAATCACTTTTTAATCGGGATCTTAATAAACTAAAAGTCGAAATCGAATCCTATCAAAACGAAAGTCAAATCTGGTCAATTGATAAAAACATTTCAAATTCAGCCGGAAATCTTTGTTTACATCTTATCGGAAACATCAATAATTTTATTGGAACCGAATTAGGAAAAACAGGTTATGTTAGAAATCGTCCTTTAGAATTTTCGCTGAAAGATATTCCCAGATCTGAAATAATTAGCAAAATTGATGAAACTATTTTAATTGTAAATACTACTCTCGATTCTTTATCAGAAAACGATTTAAAAGCTATGTATCCACAAATCGTTTTCGAAAAAGAAATGACAACCGAATTTTTTCTGGTACATCTTGCCACTCATTTAGCGTATCATTTAGGCCAAATCAACTATCACCGTCGTCTTTTGGGTATATAGTATTTTGTCACAGATTAAAAGATTAGCATGATTAATCCCTTTAATTTGTGCAATCTGTGGCAAAAAATCTAAAATCTGACCTCTAAAATCTAAAATAGTAGCTGTACCTTTGCACCACAATAAAAAAACAATTCAGCATGTCATCACACCATATAGTTCGCGACGATCAGGAACCTGCTTTAATTATTGCCAACGGAGCCGCCTGCAATCCTGAATTATTAGGACAATTGCTTGAATGGTCGCCGCTTGTTGTTGTACTAGATTCTGCTATCGAAAGAGTAATTGAGTTAGATATAAAAGTCGATGTGCTTTTGGGAGATTTCGATCGTGGTTTCGATCCTGAAATCTATAAAACGTCACAATATCCAATCGAAATTGTACACACGCCAGATCAAAATAAAACGGATCTTGAAAAAGCGTTTGATTATTTAATCGACCGAAAAATTCCTGCCGTAAACGTAGTTTGGGCCACCGGAAGACGTGCTGATCATACGATTACGAATCTTACTAATATTGTTCGTTATCGAGATTTACTTAAAATCGTAATTCTCGACGATCACTCCAAAATATTTTTATTGCCCAACAAATTTGAGAAATGGTATACTGCAAAAACACCCATTTCTTTGATTCCAATTGGTGTAGTAAATGGCATTTATTCTACCAATTTGGAATATCCACTTCAAAATGATACGCTCACAATGGGCTACAGAACTGGAAGCAGCAATTCAGTCGCACAAGATGGACTGGTAACGATAACACATCAAAATGGTGATTTATTGTTGATGGAATGTATTGATTAAATTATCCTTCTGAGCATTGGGCAATTGGCTTTAATGGAAAGTTGCTTTTGTATTTGTGAGAATTTGGCAAATCCGAATAATGGGATTAATTTAGTCCCAAACCTGCTGTAGTGCCAGAACGTTAGCGGTAATTGCCAACAACCTTATTAATTATATGAAAATTCTAAAGTATATATTTTTTGTATTTTTGACATATCAAATGTCTTTTGGACAAAGCAAAGAAACTATTCCAAAAGGTTTTACCAAACTGGAAGGTTTAGAATATAGTGGACATATAACTTTCTATTTTGAAAAAAAGCCCAAACAATACTTGCCTTTCAAAATGAAAAAGTAAAATGGAAAGCAACTGTTATGAAAACTTGTGGAAAACCATCGGTTGGAAAATCTGAAATACGAGAGATTCGAATCGAAAAAGAGCACCTAAAAATAGTTTACGGAAAACATAGTTTTGCGAAAATTGTAGTGAAAACAGGCGAAATAATTTGTGAAGGAGCAGATTAAGCAACTACCGCTAACAGCCACTACAACGGATTTGGGGAATGGCTTAATAGAAAGTTGGTTTTATATTTGGGATGATTTGCTTCGCCTATTCGCTATCGCTCGAGTGGCAAATCCGAAGAATGGGCTTAATTTAGTCCCAAAATCACTGTAGTACCAGACGTTATGGGTAATAATTAAACACGACTTCAATTTATGAGACGATATTTAATATCTGCATTCAGTATTGCTTGTTTAGCTTACTCATTGTTTTTTATTTTTGCGGTAATATACCATCAACCAATCGGTGCTACCACTTTGACAGACGGATATTTTTACGGGTTTATAGTGCATGTACCTGCGTGGCTGATGGCTTTTCTCATAATTGGACTTTTAAACCAAAGAATTGCGAGTGTAAAATATTTAAACCAAATTACTAAGATTACAATGTTAGGTATTATCACTTTACTCCTAATTCCAATTTTTGATAATAATTCAAGAGAAAAATTTGAATATTTAGTCTTAACTTTTTATATACTTGATTTTTTAATGTGCTCTGTGATTTTTGTGAAGCTTTTAGTTCGAGAGAAATCGAAATTAAAAAATATCGATTAACACAATTACTACCCATAACAGCAGTTTTGCGCAATGGTTGGTTTTATTTTCCTTAGCCGGAAATATAAATACTGTTATAAATTAAAAAAGGTAATCTTTAAATGAATAGTAAAACTCAAAAATGTGACGAATGCAAAAGTCTTTATTATTCAGAATCATCGGAAATGATCTCTTTATGCCCTGAATGCTCATTTTATTTGTATGAAAAGAAAAATTGCGAGCACAAATTTGAAAATGGCAGATGCATAAACTGTTATTGGAATGGAAAATCATCCAAATATGTTGATAATTTAAAAAGCGATAAATAACCTGTACTTAATAGCTACTACAACGGATTTGGGCAATAGGCTTAATGGAATGATAGTTTTGTATTTGGGATAATTTGCTTCGCTTGTTCGCTATCGCTCGGGTGGCAAATCAGGATAAAAAAGCATAATTTAGTCTAGCTCCTTCCGACTCTTCGTGACATTAAGGACACTCCTTTTCACAATTACCATTTCCTCCAAAAGGAATGACTATCTTTGCACCAAATTTACAAAATGAAAGCAACAGACAATTCTGAAAAAACCAATTTACACCCTCGAAATCTTCATCGTTCCCGTTATGATTTCGAGCTACTTATTACGAATTGTCCTGAACTTAAAAAGTATGTTGCGATAAATGTTCACGGAATAGAAACCATTGATTTCAGTAATCCTGATGCAGTAAAGGCACTTAACAAAGCTCTATTGCAAACGTATTACGACATTCAAAACTGGGATATTCCTAAAAATTATCTTTGCCCGCCAATTCCAGGAAGAACCGATTACATTCATTATTTAGCTGATTTATTGGCTGAAAGTAACAACGGAATTATTCCAACAGGTTCATCTGTTTTAGGCTTAGACATCGGAACGGGTGCCAATTGTATCTATCCGATATTAGGAAATGCGATTTACGACTGGAGTTTTGTCGGAACTGATATTGACCTGAAAGCCATTGAAAACTGCGCCAAAATCATTGAAGAAAATCCAAAATTGATTGACGCTATAAGTCTACAACAACAAACTGAATCCCGATTTATTTTCAAAAACATCATTACACCCGAAGATCGTTTTACTTTCACGATGTGTAATCCTCCTTTTCATGCTTCTGCCGAAGATGCCAATCAAAGTACGGTTCGTAAAGTTTCTAATTTGAATCCGAAGGAAAAGAAAAAAACAAACCCTGTTTTAAACTTCGGAGGTCATAATGCAGAATTATGGTGCGACGGTGGCGAAATTGGTTTTGTAACTCAAATGATTTATGAAAGTGCCAAATATGCTATGCAATGTCAATGGTTTACGACTTTGGTCTCTAAAAGAGAAAATCTTTCGAGCATTTACAAAACATTAAACAAAGTAAACGCAGCTTCCATCAAAACAATTGATATGGCTCAGGGCCAAAAAACCAGCCGAATTATAGCCTGGACTTTTTTGAGTGAAGCGCAACAAAAATCCTGGAAAATTTAAAAACCTGATATCCAGCAACAAAACTTGATTTCATTATTTGCTTTTGGTAGATTTGATTCTAAATCATTTAATATCAAAGACATGGCAGATTATATTGGTTACCTCGCGTCAATTTTTATTGTAGGAGGCTTTTTATTGAAAAATCTCAGAACAATCCGGTTTATTAATTTATTTGGCTGTATTTGTTTTGTGATTTACGGCATCTTTTTGAAAGATTATAGAGAGGTCAGTCAATGGCTTTTACCAGTTATCATCCCGAATGCGATTTTAGCAATAGTACAGATCTATCATTTGACTTCAAAAAAAACAACTTAATTATAGCATAACCTTTTTAAGCAAGTGACAACAAAAATCTTGAAAACTTTAAGAATCATAAATCAAATTATAATCTTTTGTTTTGTAACTTCGGGTAAATTATAACATTATGAATACGCTTGAACTTAGAAATATTGTAATTGCAGAAATCGAAAAAATTGATGATGACTCTTTTTTGTCAGCATTAAAAACTATTTTAGAAAGCCGTATTACGCTACCTAAAACTTATTCAGAACAATATAATGAAGAATTGAAAGTTGCCGAAGAAGAAATTCAAAACGGTAATTTTTATACTCATAATGAAGTTAAGGATAAAATTGAGCAATGGAAAAAGAAATAATCTGGTCAGAAACAGCTCAAAACCAACTTAAAGAAATATATAAGTATTTGTCCAAAAAATCTAAGAATGAGGATATTTCAAATAAGGTCATCGATAAAATTTACAATTCAGTCACTATCTTAAGTACAAATTGGGAAATCTATGAATTAGACGAAATGAAAATTTCTAATAAAGGTAATTATCGCGCTTTTGAAATTTATAGTTATCGGGTAACCTATAAAATTACTTTAAAACAAATACAAATTTTAAGAATCAGGCATACGAGCAGAAATCCTAAAAAATTATAATTCTGATACTTTAAAATAAAATTCTGATACTTTCTTTATATATTTCAGAGTACCTTTAGAGGTAAATTGAATTCTTTATGACTACGCCTAAAATATTGGTTAGAATAGTATTATTTCTTTTACTGACAAGCTGTGCTTCTTCTAAAAAAGTAAAATTCGAAGATTACGTCTTTGAAACCAAAACAGAAAAACAAGCTTATATAACTTCATACAACAAAGCATTAAAACTTTGGGACATTCCATACACCGAAGAAAATGTACAAACTAGTTTAGGAACTGCGCATGTAATTATGGCGGGACCTAAAAATGCAAAAGCTTTAGTGTTACTCCACGGAATGGATGCCAGTTCAACAATGTGGTATCCGAATATTAAGGCGTTAGCCAAAAATCATCGCATTTATGCCATCGATTTTTTGATGGAACCCAATAAATCAACTTTAACAGCAAAACCACTTTCACGTGATGAAATGGTGATTTGGTACAACGAAATTTTCAGTCATTATAAATTAAAGAAATTTGATATTGTTGCTGCTTCTCGCGGTGGCTGGATTGCGACTTTACTGGCGACTCAAAAAGAAAATAATATTGATAAAATAGTGCTATTGAGTCCAGCGCAAACTTTTAAATTTATTGATAAAGTTGGAAAAACATCCTCAGCCTTGATGCTGAAACTTTTTCCAAGTGAAAAGAAATTCACCAAAACACTTACGACATTTTCAACACATCCTGAAAAAATTAGTCCAATTTATAAAAGACAATTTTATCTGGCAAACAAATATGCTAAATCAAATTCAAGCATGCTCAAAATGACGCCCTTTTCTGATGACGAATTAAAGTCAATCTCAAATCCGGTTTTGGTTTTAATTGGTGATCACGATGTCATTAACTCTGAAGATAGTTTAGAAAGGGCACAGAAATATCTGCCAAATAATAAAACGAAAATGATACTAGATGCCGGCCATTTCTTAACCATTGATCAGTCAAAAATTGTGAATGAAACAGTAGTTGGTTTTTTAAATTAGTCCATTTCATTATTCAAAACAGAACAATTCTAAGCTCACTTTTTATCTTTTTTATCGGTTTCAAACTTTGTATCTTTACAAAACTTAATCTTTCAGCACTTAAAAATGAATTTCCAGGTATCCTCAGAATATAGTCCGAAAGGCGATCAGCCACAAGCAATCGAAAAGCTAGCACAAGGAGTTCGTGATGGCGAAAAATATCAAACTTTATTAGGAGTTACAGGTTCCGGTAAAACATTTACGGTTGCCAATGTTATTGAGGAAGTTCAAAGACCGACTTTAGTTTTGGCGCATAACAAAACTTTGGCTGCGCAATTGTATTCGGAATTCAAACAGTTTTTCCCGAATAATGCGGTGGAATATTTCGTTTCCTACTATGATTATTATCAACCGGAAGCTTTTATGCCCGTAACAGGCGTCTTCATTGAAAAAGATTTATCTATCAATGAAGAGCTTGAAAAAATGCGTTTAAGCACTACCTCTTCCCTGCTTTCAGGAAGACGTGATATATTAGTGGTTGCTTCAGTTTCGTGTCTGTATGGTATTGGAAATCCAGTTGAATTTAAGAAAAACGTAATTGAAATATTTAGAGATCAGGTCATTTCAAGAACTAAGTTATTACATAGTTTAGTACAAAGTTTATATGCAAGAACAGAGGCCGATTTTAATCCGGGAACATTCAGAATCAAAGGCGATACAGTAGAAGTCTATCCAAGTTATGCTGATGATGCTTTTAGAATTCACTTCTTCGGAGATGAAATCGAAGAGATAGAATCTTTTGATGCAAAGACTTCACATGTTATTGAGAAATTCAAAAGACTAACCATTTATCCTGCCAATATGTTTGTGACTTCTCCTGAAGTACTGCAAGGTGCGATTTGGGAAATCCAACAGGATTTGGTTAAACAAGTTGATTATTTTAAAGAAATAGGAAAACATCTCGAAGCAAAACGTTTGGAAGAACGTACTAATTTTGACTTAGAAATGATTCGCGAATTAGGGTATTGCTCCGGAATTGAAAATTATTCGCGTTACCTTGACGGACGACAAGCCGGCACAAGACCTTTCTGTTTATTAGATTATTTCCCGAATGATTTTTTAATGATTGTTGATGAAAGTCACGTAACGGTTTCGCAAGTTCACGCTATGTACGGAGGCGATCGCAGTCGTAAAGAAAATCTGGTGGAATATGGTTTCCGCTTACCGGCTGCAATGGACAATCGACCTTTGAAATTTGAAGAATTCGAGGCTTTGCAAAATCAGGTTATTTATGTTTCTGCAACTCCGGCAGATTACGAATTGCAAAAATCAGATGGAATATATGTAGAACAGATTATTCGTCCAACAGGCTTATTAGATCCGGTTATTGAAGTAAGACCGAGTTTAAATCAGATTGATGATTTAATAGAGGAAATTCAGGTTCGTTGCGAATTAGATGAAAGAGTTTTGGTCACCACTCTAACCAAAAGAATGGCCGAAGAATTAGCCAAATATTTAACAAAAGTTAATATTCGTTGTCGCTACATTCACTCTGAGGTAGACACTTTAGAGCGTATTGAAATCATGCAGGATTTGCGTAAAGGTATTTTTGATGTTTTAATTGGTGTCAATTTACTGCGTGAAGGTTTGGATTTGCCTGAAGTATCTCTTGTTGCAATTTTAGATGCTGATAAAGAAGGTTTTTTACGTAACCACAAATCTTTGACCCAAACCATTGGTCGTGCTGCAAGAAATTTGAACGGAAAAGCAATTCTATATGCTGATAAGATGACAGGCAGTATGCAAAAAACGATTGATGAAACCAATTACCGCCGAACCAAACAGATTAATTTTAATGTAGAAAATAATATAATTCCACAGGCATTAAACAAAAAAATTGAAAGTGCATTTACTAAAAATCCGTTGGTGGAATATGAGTTAGGACATACTTTGTCTGTTGCCGCAGAACCGGAAACAGCCTATTTATCAAAATCGGAATTGGAGAAAGTGATTCGCGAGAAACGAAAATCAATGGAAAAAGCAGCCAAAGATTTAGACTTTTTACAAGCTGCCAAACTGCGTGATGATATTAAAAAGCTACAGGAACAATTGGCTTAATTGTGTTGTTCCTGAAAAACTTTCAGTAAAACTTTAGGATCAACCATTGCGTTTGGTGCTTTTTTCATCAGATCTAAAACTCGTTTAACTGCACCGGGATTCAAACCCATTTCAATGGCGATTTGTTGTATTCCTGTTGCTTCTTTTTCGTGCAAAATACCATCACAATGCATAATCAAAGCCAGTCTGTAAAATTGTTGGATACGCTGAAATTCTGATTTTATAATTTGTTTTGTATGTTCCTGATGAAACAAATCATTAAAAACATCAAAATCAATATTTAATTCCTGGGCGACAAGCCACAAAAAATCATACTCTCTTTTGTGCAACTTTCCATCAACGGTAGAAAAAGTTATCATTTCTAAAAGTAAACTTCTCTTTTCTGCTTCTGTATTCATCAATTTATTATTTTTAGCTAAAATATTGCTTTCAAATTTAAACACAAAATTACTAATGATTCGAGGATTATTCTTTTTTATTTTTCTGTGGATGATCACTCTCGGAAATGCACAGCAAAGTACGGCTTCAAAAAACGTTTCGACTTTTACGATTGAAGCGCCTCAACTCAAAACCACCAAGAAAATCTGGGTTTATTTACCTGAAGGTTATTCGGCTTCAGCCAAAAAAACATACAACGTCATTTATATGCACGATGCCCAAAATTTATTTGATGCCAAAACCTCTTTTGTTGGCGAATGGAATGTCGATGAAAAACTTGACAGCTTAAAAGCACAAGTAATTGTCGTGGGAATTGAACATGGAAATGACAAACGTATCGATGAATTAACGCCTTATAAAAACGAAAAATATGGCGGTGGAAATGCCGATAACTATCTTGATTTTATAGTAAAAACATTAAAGCCCTATATTGATAAAAATTACAGAACCAAAACCAAGACCAAAAACACAACGATAATGGGAAGCTCCCTTGGTGGTTTGGTTTCGTATTATGCGATTCTGAAATATCCTGAAGTGTTTGGAAAAGCAGGCGTTTTTTCACCATCCTTTTGGTTTTCAAAAGATATTTTTATTTTGACTGAAAAAGCACCTAAAAATAAAACCAAAATTTACTTTTTATGTGGAGACAAAGAAAGTGATGATATGGTCACCGAAATGAAAAAAATTGAAACGCTTTTAGACCATAATCGCTGTTATTGTCTTCATCTCACCAAAGATAAAATTGTAAAAGGAGGAGAACATAACGAAAAACTTTGGCGTGATGGTTTTGTAGATGCAATTCTTTGGCTTGGTTATTAAACTAAAAAATAAAACTTACTTTTAATTATGGAACTAATTTTAAGAGAATACAATTTAAAACTCAAACATACTTTTACCATTTCAAGGGAATCAATTGATTTTCAGCCTTCTTTAATTGTAGAATTAAAAAGTGATGGATTTTCTGGTTTTGGGGAAGCGACTTCAAATCCATATTACAAAACCACGGTTCCGATGATGATGGAAGATCTAGAAAAAATCAGAAATCTAATTGAAGCTTCTGAAAATGAAACTCCGGAAGTTTTTTGGGCAAAAATTTATCCATTTTTAAAACACGATATGTTTGCTTTGTGCGCTTTAGATTTGGCTTATAATGATTTATACGCGCGCAAAAAAGGTAAAAAGCTATACGAGTTATGGAATTATACAACCGAAAGAAATCCGCTTACAGATTATACCATCGGAATTGCTTCTATCGAAAAAATGGTTTCTAAAATGCAGGAGTTGCCGTGGCCGATTTATAAAATTAAACTGGGAACCAAAGAAGATATTGCGATCGTAAAAGAACTTCGTAAACACACAGATGCTATTTTTAGAATTGATGCCAATTGCGGATGGGGCGTTGAAGAAACAATTAACAATGCCGTAGAATTAAAAAAATTAGGTGTTGAATTCCTGGAACAACCTATGAAAGCTGACAATTGGGAAGCACATAAAGAAGTTTTCAAACATTCTGTTTTACCTGTAATTGCTGATGAAAGCTGTATTATTGAAGAAGATGTTGCCAAATGCCACAATCATTTTCACGGTGTGAATGTGAAATTGGTGAAATGTGGTGGTTTAACGCCTGGCAAAAGAATGATAGAAGAAGCAAAAAAACTGGGATTAAAAACAATGGTCGGCTGTATGACAGAATCAACCGTGGGAATTTCGGCAATTGCGCATTTACTACCGCAATTAGATTATGTTGATATGGACGGCGCCTTACTTTTGGCTGAAGATATTGCAACCGGAGTTATCATAAAAAATGGTGTTGTCTCCTATTCTGAACTTAATGGAACCGGAGTTACTTTAATCTAACAAAAATGAATGTCAATCAATTCCCAGATCGAATTATCGAAATCGACCAAGAGCAGTATTTGTATTTTGGCGGAACAGCTTATTTGGGATTACCCACAAATAAAGCTTTTCAGGAATTGGTTGTAAAAAATATTCTGAAATGGGGAACGACATATGGAAGTTCCAGAAATGCAAATGTAAAAGTTACAGCTTATGAGAACGGCGAAACTTTTTTAGCAAATTATATTAAGGCAGAGGCAGTAGTTACTCTTTCTTCTGGAATGCTGGCCGGTAAACTGGTAATAGATGAACTGAAAAAACAGACCGACACTTTTTTTCATTTTGATGATGTTCACACAGCGATTCAAACAAATAATAGTTTACCGGTTTTTATAGATGGTAAAATAAATCTTAAGTTATTAGATGAAAAAGAAGAAAAAATTACAATCCTGACCGATGGAGTTCCTTCTTTTGAAACCAATCCGATTGATTTATCAATTTTGAGTAAAATTTCGAAGCACAAAGAAATTACATTGCTAATTGATGAATCACATTCTCTCGGAATTTTAGGTAAAAATGGTTGTGGAATTTATTCTGATATTAATCTTCCGATAAAGAGAAAAATTATGGTTTCTTCTTTAGGAAAAGCTTTTGGCTTAACGGGCGGTGTAATTGCAGGCGATGCTTCTTTTATCGAAGAAATAAACAAATCAGCAATCTTTGGTTCTGCTGCCGGAATGAATCCCGCTTTTGTGCAGACTTTGGCCGATGCTTCTGAAATATATCCAAAACAACATCAGAAATTAATTGAGAATCTTACTTATATCGATCAAAAACTCATCAAGCACAATTCAATTAAATTTCATAAAAGCTACCCTTTGGTTTATTTAAAAGATAGAAATATCATTGAAATATTAAAAGAAAATAAAATTATAATTGCCAGTTTTAAATACAAACAAAACGCCGATAATCTCAATCGAATTGTAGTAACAGCCAATCATACAAAAGAAGATTTGGACAAATTAACCAACACTATAAACCATTATAATTCAAAATAAATAAACTTTGAATACAATACAATTAGTGAAAATTAGTGAAATTCGTGGCAAAAAACTTTGAGCCAATTCTGCTACTCTAATTGCTTTTAAAACGTACCTTTGTAAAAAATTAAACGATGACGAACAACGATATCCTAAAAAAACTTCGCGTGGCTTTGATGCTCCGTGATGATCAAATAGTTGAGATTTTAGAATTAGTAGATTTTAGAATTACAAAATCAGAATTAGGGGCTTTTTTCAGAGCTGAAGATCATGAAAATTATATGGAATGCGGTGATCAGGTTTTGCGTAACTTTTTGAATGGATTAGTAATTCATTTAAGAGGAACCAAAGAAAATCCTAAAAACCCGAATGATGTTTTAGCGAAACACAAAGCTGAAATTCCTAAAAAAGACAGTACAAAAGAAAGACCTGAATTTAAAGCAAGTGCTAAAGATGCTGAAAAAGGAAGAGGCGATAAAGCACCTTCTAAAACGGGTCCGGCTGCTAAAAAACCTTTCAAGAAAAACAATACTAAAACTGCTCCTAAAGTACAGGTGGTTGAGAAAGTGATTTACAAAAACGGTAAGAATAAGAAATAATTATAGCCCGAAAGTTTAACCGCAAAGGGCGCTAAGGTTTACACAAAGTTCGCAAGGCTATAAATTGATATAGCTTTGCGAACTTTGCGTTTTAAAGAAGATAATAATTTGAAATCTAAGGTTAAAATATAGCCCGCGGTTTCAACCGCGGGGGACGCACAGAATATTGTATGATATGACATTGTGTCCCTGCGGTTGAAACCGCAGGCTATATTCTCAAAAATTCACAAAGCTATATTGATAAAGCTTTGCGAACTTTTGCGTTTACATAAAATCCTACAAATAAAAAACCTTGCGCACTTTGCGGTTAAATTGACTCCAAAAAAAAATCCCTCCAATTTCTCGGAGGGATTTTTTATATAAATTGATTTCTTATTTGATTAAGATAATGCAGCTTTAACTTGGTCAGCAGCTTCTTGGAATTGAGTAGCTGATAAAATTGGCATACCTGAATTGTCAATTAACTCTTTTGCAATTTCAGCATTTGTTCCTTGCAAACGAACGATAATTGGCACATTGATAGCGTCTCCCATGTTTTTGTAAGCATCAACAACTCCTTGAGCAACACGGTCACAACGAACGATTCCTCCGAAGATGTTAATCAAAATAGCTTTTACGTTTGGATCTTTCAAGATAATTCTGAAAGCCGTTTCAACACGTTTAGCATCAGCAGTTCCACCAACGTCTAAGAAGTTAGCAGGCTCAAAACCAGCATATTTAATTAAATCCATAGTTGCCATTGCAAGACCAGCTCCGTTTACCATACATCCTACAGTACCGTCAAGATCTACATAGTTCAAACCTACTTCTTTAGCTTCAACTTCGATTGGATTCTCCTCACGGATATCTCTCATTTCAGCATATTTAGGTTGTCTGTATAAAGCATTATCATCGATATTTACTTTAGCATCAACAGCCATAATTTTGTTATCAGATGTTTTCAAAACCGGGTTGATTTCAAACATAGATGCATCAGAACCAATGTAAGCATTGTATAATGAATCGATGAATTTAACCATTTCTTTGAAAGCATTTCCAGAAAGACCTAAATTAAAGGCAATTCTTCTTGCCTGAAAACCTTGTAATCCAACAGTAGGATCAACTTCTTCAGTAAAGATTAAGTGTGGTGTATGCTCAGCAACTTCTTCGATATCCATTCCACCTTCAGTAGAATACATGATCATGTTACGTCCTGTACCTCTATTCAATAAAACAGAAACATAAAACTCAGAAGTTTCGCTTTCACCAGGATAGTATACATCTTCAGCAACTAAAATTTTGTTTACTTTTTTACCTTCAGCAGAAGTTTGAGGTGTAATCAATTGCATTCCGATAATTTGTCCTGCAATTTCTTCAACTTGTTGAAGATTTTTAGCCAATTTAACTCCGCCACCTTTTCCACGTCCACCTGCGTGAATTTGTGCTTTTATTACGTGCCATCCTGTACCAGTTTCGGCAGTTAATTGTTTTGCAGCAGCCACAGCTTCAACCGCATTATTAGCCACAATTCCGCGTTGAATGCGTACTCCGTAACTAGCTAAAATTTCTTTTCCTTGATATTCGTGTATGTTCATAATATAGAATTTGTCTGGTTCTGAATTTATTTCAGAATAAAAGTGCGACAAAAGTAGCAAAATTCAACTTAATAGTAAAATCTTTTTCAATTAAAAATGAGTCAATTTCAGATTCCTTTATAATTATTTACGAAAGCAAATAAATCGTTAAACAAATGCTTTGTTAATGTTAACAGAAAATCACTATATCGTTTGATATTTAACAAAAATATCAGTGATTACAATACCTGACCGCCGATTTTTCCTAATATAATTAAAAACATATTGCCATTTTATCATTTAGCAATGGTTTAAATAAAATTATTATCATTTAAGAACCGTTTTTCTAATATTACAACAAAAATGTAAGCCAAATTACTATTTCACTACATTATGTTTAACGAAATCTTTATTTTTGTAGAAAAAATATCAAGAATGAAAGTTAAAGAACAAGGGCTTTATTTGCCTGAATTTGAACACGACAATTGTGGTGCAGGATTTATTTGTAATTTGAATGGTATTAAATCTAACGATATTATTCACAAAGCATTGGATATCTTAATAAAATTGGAACATCGTGGTGCCGTTAGTTCTGATGGACGAACTGGAGACGGAGCCGGAATTTTGTTCGATATCCCACATGATTTTTTTAAAAAAGTATGTGATTTTGAAATCCCTGAAACACGTGAGTATGCAGTAGGAATGGTGTTTTTACCAAAAAGCAAAAACCAGGTTTCTTTTTGTATCAACACTTTTGAAGCAACTATTAAAGATCAGAACTTAAAGATCTTAGGTTGGAGAGATGTACCAGTTGAAGTGGAGAATTTAGGGCAGATTGCCGCAGAAAAAGAACCATCAGTTAAACAGGTTTTTGTTAGCAAAAACGGTCAGGATTTAACTGAACAAGAATTTAATGCAAAACTTTTTGCAGCTAGAAAAATTGCTGAACACGCAATTAGAGGATCTAAAACCTCTGAAAGCCATATGTTTTATTTCTCTAGTTTATCGACAACTACCATAATATATAAAGGTCTATTGATGCCGGAAGACATCAGCCGTTATTATGTTGACTTAAAAGATCCCGATTTAGTGACTCGTTTGGCGTTAGTTCACCAACGTTTCTCTACCAATACTTTCCCTTCATGGGAATTAGCACAGCCATTTAGATACATGTGTCATAATGGTGAAATCAACACACTTCGTGGAAACGTTAGCCGTATGCGTGCTCGTGAAGAGCTTATGCAAAGCAAGGTTTTTGGCGATGATATCAAAAAATTATTCCCAATTATCTTAGAAGGAAAATCAGATTCTGCTTCTATGGATATGGTGGTTGAACTTTTATTAATGACAGGCCGTTCATTGCCTGAAGCGATGATGATGGTAGTTCCTGAAGCTTGGGAAAAACATCAGACAATGTCTCCTGAGAAAAAAGCTTTCTACGAATTCAACGCTTGTATCATGGAGCCTTGGGATGGTCCTGCTTCTATTCCGTTTACGGATGGAAATGTAATTGGTGCGCTATTAGACCGTAATGGTTTGCGTCCTTCTCGTTATACTTTAACAAAAAGCGGTTTCGTAATCATGTCATCAGAAATTGGTGTATTGGATATCGATCCGGAAGATGTTATTCAGCACGGTCGTTTAGAGCCAGGGAAAATGTTCCTTGTTGATATGAACGAAGGTCGTATTATTGAAGATGAAGAAGTTAAAAAAGCAATTGTAACTAAACGTCCTTATAAAGAATGGTTAGATGCTAATTTATTGCCTTTATCTAAAGTTCCTTACACAAATAATCCAACTCCGGTTGAGAAATTAGATTTCTTAACAAGACAAAAATTATTTGGTTATACTATTGAAGATTTAAAAACAATCATCAACCCAATGGGAGGCCAGGGAGCTGAAGCAATCAGTTCTATGGGTAACGATACGCCTTTGGCAGTTTTATCAGACCAGCCTCAATTGTTGTACAACTATTTCAAACAATTATTTGCTCAGGTTACCAACCCACCTTTGGATGGTATTCGTGAGGAAATCATTACTGATATCAGTTTAGCTGTTGGTGGAGATTTCAATATTTTTGAAATTGAATCTAAACAATGTAAAAAATTAAAAATCCAGAATCCGGTTATCTCTAACGAGGATTTAGATAAAATCAGAAATATTGACCATGTTGATTTTAAATCGGCTACCATTTCTACTTTATATAAAATAGAAAAAGGAGTTAATGGTTTAGAGCGTGCTCTTGAAAAATGTGTTCAGGCTACTTACAAAGCGGTTTCTGAAGGATGTAATGTAATTATTTTATCAGACAGAGGCGTAAGCGAAGAATTTGCTCCAATCCCTATGTTATTGGCTTGTTCTTACATTCACCACTCTTTGAATATTTTACAGGTTCGTTCTAAATTCGGAATCATAATCGAATCTGCTGAACCACGTGAACCACACCATTTTGCTTTATTGTTTGGATACGGTGCAAGTGCGATCAATCCTTACATGGTAAACGAAATCATTCACGATCAGGTGAATCAGGGATTCATTAAAGGTGTAAAAGCGGATTATGCGATTGTAAACTATAACAAAGCGATTGCAAAAGGAATCGTTAAAATCATGAACAAAATTGGTATCTCTACTTTACATTCATACAGAGCTGCTCAAATTTTCGAGATTTTAGGTTTAAACAAAACCTTTACTTCTAAATATTTCCCTTACACACCTTCAAGAATCGAAGGAATTGGTTTGATGGAAGTAGAAAAAGAAGTAAAAAAACGTTTCCAAAAAGCATTTCCAAATTCAAAAGTGGCAAGTTTGCTTTCTTTAGAAATTGGAGGTATTTACAGATGGAGACGTGGTGGAGAAAAACACATGTTCAATCCAACTACAATTGCAAAACTACAACAGGCCGTTCGTTTAAACAGTCCTGAAAGTTATAAAGAATACTCTAATATGGTTAACGAGCAAAGCTCAAACCTAATGACAATTAGAGGAATGTTTGAATTCAATAATTTAGATCCGATTTCTATTGATGAAGTAGAACCATGGACCGAAATTGTGAAGAAATTCAAAACAGGTGCGATGTCTTACGGATCTATCAGTAGAGAAGCACATGAGAATTTAGCGATTGCAATGAACAGAATTGGCGGAAAAAGTAATTCGGGAGAAGGTGGAGAAGATCCAAAACGTTTCCAGAAAGAAATCAACGGAGATTCAAGAAACAGTGCGATCAAACAAGTTGCTTCGGGACGTTTTGGTGTTTCGATCAACTATTTGACAAACGCTAAAGAAATTCAGATTAAAATGGCCCAAGGGGCAAAACCTGGTGAGGGTGGTCAGCTTCCTGGAGAAAAAGTAGTGCCGTGGATTGCTGAAACCAGAAACTCTACGCCATATGTAGGTTTGATTTCGCCTCCGCCTCACCACGATATTTACTCTATTGAGGATTTATCTCAATTGATTTATGATTTGAAAAATGCAAATCGTGAAGCACGTGTAAACGTAAAATTAGTTTCTGAAGTGGGGGTTGGAACAATTGCTGCCGGTGTTGCCAAAGCAAAAGCTGACGTTATCCTTATTTCAGGTTATGACGGAGGAACCGGTGCTGCACCATTAACTTCATTACAGCACACTGGAATTCCATGGGAACTTGGTTTAGCTGAAGCACAACAAACTTTGATCTTAAATGATTTGAGAAGTCGTGTAGTTTTAGAGTGCGACGGACAATTAAAAACAGGTCGTGACGTAGCAATTGCTGCATTGTTAGGAGCTGAAGAATTTGGTTTCGCTACTGCTCCGCTTGTAGCTTCGGGATGTATTATGATGAGAGCTTGTCACTTAAATACGTGTCCGGTTGGTATTGCAACTCAGGATCCTGAATTGAGAAAAAATTTCAAAGGAACTCCGGAGCACGTAATCAACTTCATGTATTTTATTGCTGAGGAATTAAGAGAAATCATGGCACAATTAGGTTTCAGAACCTTGAAAGAAATGGTAGGTCAGTCACAAAAATTAAATGTGAACAAAGCGATCAAACATTACAAAGCCAATGGTTTAGATTTATCATCAATTCTATACAAACCGGAAAAAGCTAAAACGGTTCCAAATCACAATACAACTGAACAAGATCACAACTTAGAAAATGTATTGGATTTCGCAATTATCAAAGAAGCGATTCCGTCTATTTATAGAAAAGAAAAAACAAGAGTTACATTTAAAATTAAAAATACAGACCGTTCTGTAGGTGCCATTTTGAGTAATGAAATCTCAAAAATATATGGCGCACAAGGTTTACCTGAAGACACTATTTTAGTTGATTTTGAAGGTTCTGCCGGACAAAGTTTTGGTGCTTTTGCAACAAACGGATTGTCGTTTAAAATTCACGGAAACTGTAATGATTATTTAGGAAAAGGACTTTCCGGAGGAAAATTGATTATCAAAGTCCCTCCTACTGCAACCTTCAAACCTGAAGAAAATATCATTATTGGAAACGTTGCCCTTTACGGAGCTATTACCGGAGAGGCTTATATTAATGGAATGGCCGGAGAACGTTTTTGTGTGAGAAATTCCGGAGCAACAGCGGTTGTTGAAGGAATTGGAGATCACGGATGCGAGTACATGACCGGTGGTACAGTGGTTGTTTTAGGAAAAACAGGAAGAAACTTCGCAGCTGGTATGAGCGGTGGTGTTGCTTATGTTTTCGATCCAGGTAAAAAATTCGATTCTACCTTATGTAACATGGAAATGGTTGCATTTGATCCGATGGAAGAAGAAGACGTTACCAAACTAAGACGATTGATCAAAAACCATTCATTGTATACCAACAGTCCATTAGCAAAAAGAATTTTAGCAGACTGGGAAAATGAACAGAAACATTTCGTAAAAGTAATGCCAACTGATTACAAAAAAGCATTACAGCGAATTGCAGAAGAGAAAAAAATAGAAGAATTAATAGCTTAATTAAATGATTTTAGATTTTAGAGTTCAGATTTTAGATTTGATTTACTTAACCTGAAAAAGGATTGGAATTTGGAATTTAAAGATTGGAATTTTAGAAATATCATTTAAAATTTAATTAAAAATGTCATGGGTAAAATAGGCGGATTTAAAGAATATAACAGAGCCGACGAAAGTAATTTAGCAGTTGCAGAACGTGTTTCGAACTACAACGAATTTACTATTCCGTTATCTGAAGAAAAGAAAAAAGAACAAGGTTCAAGATGTATGGATTGTGGTATTCCTTTTTGCCACAGTGCTTGTCCGTTAGGAAATTTAATTCCTGACTTCAACGACATGGTGCATCAGGAAGAATGGCAAGGTGCATTGGAGATTTTACAATCTACTAACAACTTTCCGGAATTCACAGGTCGCTTATGCCCTGCTCCATGTGAGAAATCATGTGTATTAGGAATTATCAAAGAACCGGTTGCAATCGAAAACATCGAGAAAAATATCATCGAAAGAGGTTTTGATGAAGGATGGATCAAACCACAGCCGCCAAAAACCAGAACTGGAAAAACAGTTGCTGTTATTGGTTCAGGTCCTGCAGGTTTGGCTGCTGCTCAACAATTAAACAGAGCGGGTCATACCGTAACAGTTTTTGAAAGAGACAATGCTATTGGAGGTTTATTGCGTTACGGAATTCCGAATTTCAAATTAGAAAAAGGAATTATCGACAGACGTGTATTAATCCTTGAAGCAGAAGGAATCACTTTTAAGACTAACGTAAATGTTGGAGTGAACTTTAGCGTTGAAGAACTAAATGCTTTTGATTCTATAGTATTATGCGGTGGAGCAACTGAAAGAAGAAGTTTGCCAACTAAAGGAATCGAAAGCAAAGGAGTTGTTCAGGCAATGGATTTCCTAACACAACAAACTAAAGTTTTATACGGAGAGTCAATTCCAGACCAGGTAATGGCTACCGGAAAAGATGTAATCGTAATTGGTGGTGGAGATACTGGTTCAGACTGTATCGGAACATCAAACAGACATGGTGCAAAATCAGTAACTAACTTTGAGATTTTACCAAAACCTCCGGTTGGAAGAAGCGAATCGACTCCTTGGCCTTTCTGGCCATTGCAGTTGAAAACGTCATCATCTCACGAAGAAGGTTGCGACAGAAACTGGTTAATCAATACTAAAGAATTCTTAGCTAACGAAAAAGGAGAATTAGTTGGATTAAAAACGGTTGAAGTGCAGTGGAAAATGACTCCGGGTCAGCGTCCTGAATTAATCGAAAGAGAAGGTTCAGAGAAAATCTGGCCTTGCGATTTAGCTTTATTGGCTTTAGGATTTACAGGTCCGGAGAAAACTTTAAGCGAGCAATTGGGTCTTGAAGTTGACATGAGAAGCAACTATAAAGCAAAAAATTATCAAACGAACGTTCCGCACATTTTCACCGCTGGTGATATGAGAAGAGGACAATCGTTAATTGTATGGGCTATTTCAGAAGGTCGCGAAGCAGCAAGAGAAGTAGATTTGTTCTTAATGGGCTCTACTAACTTGCCAACCAAAGGAAACGGAGATTTACCTAGTCTGTAATTTTTAAGGTACTAAGATGCTAAGGAACTGAGGGACTAAGGTTTTCTATAGCATCTTAAAAAATTAAAAATTATTAGGTAGTTTTTATATTCCGATAAACAACACACAACAAAAAGCCTTGACTTACGTCAGGGCTTTTTAGGTTCAAAGAGGCCGAAAAATAAAAGGGAGATTAAACCCGAAGTTTGAACATAGCCCAAGGTTTCAACCTTGGGAGACGGGTCGTGATCTTGTATTTAGATCGTTTGTTATAATATCGTTTTACGATTATGTATCTTGATCACATATTGTGGCTATACATTTTATCATATATTGCGTTCCCAAGGTTGAAACCTTGGGCTATGTTTTTATTGAACTTCAAAAAATAAGAACCTTTTTTTCAAAAGAAGACCATTGTTTGATTCTATCCCCGATAGAGGCGATATCCTCGTAGTGAAACGGAGAGATAAGGCCGAAAGCGGGAACTATGTTTATTAAAATGCCCATTGTTATGCTTCAAAAAAACCTAAACTAATCAAAACTAATCTTTTAATCTGTGGCAAAAACTTAGTACCTTAGAGTCTTAGCACCTCAGAACCTAAAAAGAATTTATAAAAATTCGAAATAAAGTACTTTTTGTTCAAAAACAAACAATTTGTTACAATTTGTTATTTTTCTACAATTAATTTGTCGTTAGTCAAAAGTGTAATAACTTTGCCCAAAATAGTTTATAAAAATGCAAGCAAAAGATTTACTGCAGTTAGCAGACCAATTTGGAAGTCCATTATATGTTTATGATGCCGAAAAAATCCAATCACAGTACAATAGGTTAACTAAAGCTTTCTCTAAGGTAGAAAACTTGAGAGTTAATTACGCCATGAAGGCATTGTCTAACGTTGCGATTCTTCAGTTATTAAAGAACATGGGGTCTGGTTTAGATACTGTATCGATTCAGGAAGTTTTATTGGGACTTCATGCTGGCTATGATCCTGACAAAATTTTCTTTACGCCAAACGGAGTTTCTTTGGAAGAAATCGAAGAAGTTGCCGCAATGGGTGTTCAAATCAATATTGATAATTTATCTATCCTGGAGCAATTCGGGACAAAATATCCTCAAATTCCGGTATGTATCCGTATCAATCCGCACGTAATGGCGGGTGGAAATGCTAATATTTCTGTGGGACATATCGATAGTAAATTCGGAATCTCGGTACATCAAATACCGCATATCTTGCGAATTGTTGAGAATACAAAAATGAGTATTGTTGGAATTCACATGCACACAGGATCTGATATTTTAGATATCGAAGTATTCTTGTATGCTGCTGAAATCTTGTTCGATACAGCAAAACACTTCAAAGATCTAGAGTTTTTAGATTTCGGAAGCGGCTTTAAAGTTCCTTACAAAAAAGACGATATCGAAACAGATATTGAAGAATTAGGTAAAAAATTATCAAAAAGATTCAATGCTTTCTGTGCAGAATATGGCAGAGATTTAACGTTGATTTTCGAACCAGGAAAATTTTTGGTGAGCGAAGCAGGCCATTTCTTAGTAAAAGTAAACGTAGTAAAACAAACAACTTCAACAGTTTTTGCCGGAGTTGATAGTGGTTTCAACCACTTAATTCGTCCAATGTTGTACGGATCTTCACACCATATCGAAAACATCTCAAATCCAAAAGGAAAAGAGCGTTTTTACTCTGTGGTAGGATACATTTGCGAAACCGATACTTTTGCCAACAACCGCAGAATCTCTGAAATTACTGAAGGTGATATTTTAGCTTTCAGAAACGCCGGAGCGTACTGTTTCTCCATGTCTTCGAACTACAATTCAAGATACAAACCAGCCGAAGTTTTATGGAAAGACGGAAAAGGAATCTTAATTCGTCAACACGAAACATTCGAAGATTTGCTTAAAAATCAAATTCCGTTGCCACAAGAAGTTGCTGCAACAGTTTAAAATAAAAAAAAGAGAATATCAATTGTTGAAAATCCCGTTTCTTATGAAATGGGATTTTTTTATTTTAGATTTATACGTTGTCAGGCTGAGCGATCCAAAGCCCACACAAAATAACCCCAAAGTATTGTCATTTCGACGTAAGGAGACTCGAGCGATAGAAACTGGCGAAGCAAATCTCCGCAAGAAGCTCTACAAAGTGAGCACCATGTTTGTCATTTCGAAATCAAAGCCAACATAAAGTAACCCCAAGCTTGTCATTTCGACGAAGGAGAAATCCTCGCAAGAAACTCTACAAAGTAACCTTCATGTTTATCATTCCGAAATTAAAGCCAACACAAAGTAACCCCAATCTTGTCATTTCGACGTAAGGAGAAATCCTCGCAAGAAACTCTATAAAGTATAACAAATTCAAAGTCAAAAAAAGAAAGAAAAATCTTAAAACTAATTCTGACTTTAGCCAAAAAATAAAAATGAAATTACAAGAAGGCTATCATACGCACTACATCTACATAATATCAAATAAACATAAAACCGTTTTTTACACCGGAGTTACAAATAATTTAAAAATGCGTTTAAGCCAACATAAAGAAAACAACGTAACTGGTAACAAAACCTTTGCCTCAAAGTATCACGCAACATACTTATTATTATGAAAAGTTTACCTGGGTTCAGGAAGCAATTGCTCGTGAGAAGGAAGTAAAAGACTGGCGCAGGGAAAAGAAAATTGAATTGATAAAGACTATAAATCCAAATCTGGATTTTTTGAATGATTTATTTTCGTGATTTCAACGTACAAATTTCCAATCTTTGTCGAGCTTCTTGCGAGGATTTCTCCTTCGTCGAAATGACAAGATTGTGGATAATTGGGCTCAAAACTTAAACTTAGAATTGATTTTCTATAAGCGTCTCGCGCCGAAAAAGGCGGGTTGGGCTTTCGGCTATATCTTTTGTTTCGTTTCACTTCACAAAAGGCTCTATCCCTGATGTGGCTTTGTTTTCATAATACACTTCTGAAAAAATAAACTTCTAATCTAGCCCCGATGGAAGCGATATCCTTTTGTGCCGGGGTTCGGCACAAAAGATTTAGCGGACAGCGGGACGGGTCGTTCTTTTGAAAATGAAAATTGCTGCTACTAAAAATTCACCACAACATTTAAAATAAAAACTTATTTTAGCTTAGCAAAAACCTCAAACTTAAACTAAAAACTACCTCAGGTTGTCAATAACAACTATAAGTAGCGCAATAACAACTATTGGTAGCTGACTTTATTTGCGAACAGGCTATCGGGCACTATAGCTTTGCAGTATCAAATAAAAAATATAATCATGATGCTAAATTCAAAATCAGTAGGCAATAAAATTGCTACAGCCAGAAAGAAAATTAACCTTTCGCAAGCAGACCTTGCACAGCAAGTGTCAATTAGTCCGCAGGCAGTTGGTAAATGGGAAAGAGGTGAATCAATGCCCGATATTACTACATTAAACCGACTTGCCGAAATTCTAGGTGTAGACTTAAACTATTTTTCTGAAACCTTGAAATCTACAGTTTCTCAAAACCAGGTTGAAACGACCAAAAAACAAGCTGCAGAAATTTCACAAACAAAATCTAAAACTAATTCAGGGTTAAACTGGAATATGTCATCAGAAAATTGGGTTGACGCTGACTTTTCGGGGCTAAACCTTAAAGACAAATTCAGTACTTCAAACATGAAGAACTGTAAATTAATCGATTCTGATTTATCGAACTTAACCCTTAAATCCAACAATATTGTAGGTTGCGATTTTTCTAATTCGGATTTGAGAAATAGTAAAATTCAGACTTCTGACTTACAAAACAATCAATTTGTTGAATGTTTACTCATAGACACGGAATTTTCGTCCAGTGAAATTAAAAACTGTAATTTTTCAAAGGCAAATTTTTCGGGAGTTGAATTTAAAACATCCGAACTTAAAAATTGTATTTTAGAGAATGCAGTTTGGAACTTATCTTCATTTAAATTATCGCAAATTTCCGATGTGGTTTTTAATGGTACAATAGAAGAATGTTCTTTTGAAAGCTGCTCTTTTTCAAAAGTGACTTTTAAGAATGTAACCTTTATAAATACTTTTTTTAAAGGCCAAAAATTAAAAGGTATTCAATTTATTGATTGTACTGCTGACCGAATGACTTATGAATTCCTGAAAAACGGAAAAGCTAATTTAACGGGACTGACTTTATTAACATAGTGCCTGCAAAATATATAGAAATAAAAAAAACTATTTTAACTTAGCCAATTAAACACCAAAACCAATGAAAATTACGATTCCCCTATCGGCTTTACTCCTGTTACTTACTACGACTCTATTCAGCCAGACTATTGCTGATTTAAAACTAAAACCCAAAGAAATTCCAAAAAGCTATTTCTTAAGCGACGGTCAGATTTGTGTTACGAATCAGGCTTGTAATTTTTATACTGACATTACTACTTACAGCAACATTGTTGGAGTTGTAAAAAGCAAAGAAATTCAAAGTTTCAAAAGTAAAGCAGATAGCGGTTCAATCATGTACATTGAATTTGAAAACAGATTCAAAGGTGATAAGTTTCTGCAAGGATTGTTATGGGGAAAAGACGGTCAGCCAACTGACGAGCATCCGGAAGAGTATCTTGCAAAAGGAAAATTTCTGATCATTTGGAGTTTTCATCCGGATAGTACTATTAAGGAAAAATCAGAAGCTAAAATTGATGCGATTTTGCAGTAAGTAATAAAATCAATTTGGAATTAACTTTTATCTTGGCTCGTGCTTTCAGAAAAACAAAAGAAGAAATATGAAAAAATTATTATATCTAGTCTTAATATTTGCCGCAAGTTTTTCTTATTCACAAAATGAAGTCAAAGAAAGAGAACCATTTACCTTGAAACTTTTAGTTGATAGCGAGCAATTTTATCAAATGAATGTTGATAAATCAAAATATTTTGTAAAAGAAAATATTTTACAAATTTATCCGACCGAAAAAATTAATATTCAGGTTGAAATTAAAAATGACACTATCTTCGCAATGAAGGTTGTAGAAAAAATAGTAGAACCAAAAAAAACGATACAAATTGAGTTCGTACAGAATGTCAAGGATAATAAATCTGAAGGAATGATGTTGAAAGTAACAAATCCGTTTGACAAGAAATTGAATTATAATGCAATGATGTATATTGTGGGACATGACAAATGGATTTCGACAAGTATAATTCCAATACTTCCGAATTTAGTAAACTATGAAACCTGGAATGACGTAATTATATCATTGGTTTTAGAAAAATGGAGATTTGAAAAGTAAAATCATTGGTTAAAAACTATAGACAATTAGTACAATTTTAAAAACGCAAATTTTGGAAATACTTTCCTTTCTCAGTGATTCTTTTTGGGATCTTTTTCTTGTCATTATGGGATTTCTAGCTATGGTTCTGGGAATTGACACTTATAAAAAAGAAAAAAAACTTCATGAAATCGGTATTAAAACTATCGCTATAGTTGTCGGTTTTAGTGATGAAGAAACTTCAGATGGCGTGAAGGTTACTGTGCCTGTTTTTGAATTTAATGATAGTTCCAATAATAAAATTCGAGTAAAAGGAGTCAGTAATTCTATTTGTAAAATTAATGAGACTACGGTTGTTTACTATGATCCTAAAAATCCTGAAACTGAATTCTACTTTGCAAAAAAAGATTTTTTAGTAAAATATCTTTTCTTTTTCTTTGGTTTATTTTTTCTGATTTTAGGTTTTGTATATTTATATAATCATTTCATGGCATTCAATTCCAAATAAGAAGTACTTAAAAAAATCCATATGAAACCACAAATCCGAATCCTAATCTACTCTATATTATTCTTTTTATACCTTTCTTCAACGCCACTTTTATTAACGTTGGGCGAAAAATTAAAGACGGATCCTTTTGTCACTTTAGGCTTTGGTTTTGCTTTATTAAATATTTTTTATGCTTTCTTCGCTTTAAAATGGACTGTTTTGCTTAATATAGTCTGTTCTATTGCAATTGCAGCTTTGGCCTTATTCTTAGCTTTGAAGTTTACCAATTTACATCTGTTTTTAAATTATGATCCTTATCAGGTCAAAACTGCGATATTAGCTAATGCTGTTTTCTCTATTGTATTTTGGGAAATTGTTTATCAGATAAAAATTAGAAAAAACACTTCAGGTTAGACGCACTGCTGTGCGCCTCTACGATTACACTCTTTAAATCTTTAAAAAAATGAAAAGAGAAAATTCAATTGATATAGTCCGCGGAATTGTAATGATCATTATGGCGCTAGACCATGTTCGCGATTTAATGCATGTTGATGCTTTAACACAAAGTCCGACCGATTTAGCGACAACAACACCAATATTGTTTTTCACACGTTGGATCACGCACTTGTGTGCACCAATTTTTGTTTTTCTGGCAGGAACTTCTGTTTTTCTTTCGCTTAAAAGCAAAAACAATCTTGCAGCAACGAGACAGCACTTAATCAAAAGAGGTTTTTGGCTGGTATTGCTTGAATTTACGATTGTCAATTTTGGAATATTCTTTGACATTGGTTTTCACACTCTACTATTTCAAGTAATTGCTACAATTGGGTTTGGGTTTATTTTGTTAGGTTTGTTGTTAAAAATACCCACAAAACAATTGGGCATTTTGGGTTTGATTATTATTTTTTGCCATAACATTTTTCCTCTGATTCCGTTTGCTGAAGGTTCTCTGTTAAAAACAATTTTAGCTCCCTTTTTTAACCTGACTGTGATTCCGCTTTTTGCAGGAAAAGTATTTGTTGTAGGTTATCCTCCTATTCCATGGTTGGGAATCATGCTGGTTGGTTTTGCTTCAGGGCGCTTTTTTGAAAAAGAAAAATCAGAAAGAAAAAAACTTTTTGTAAAAATTGGTCTTGGTTCTTTAGGATTGTTTACCCTAATTAGATTTATCAATATTTATGGCGATCCGGCGCTTTGGTCAGTTCAAAAAAATGCATTGTTTACTTTTCTATCTTTTATGAATTTGACTAAATATCCGCCTTCGCTCGTGTTTTGTCTGGTTACTTTAGGAATTTTATTTTTACTGCTTGCCTTCGCTGATCAATTTAATAGTGGAATTATAAAAGTAACTTCGGTTTATGGGAAAGTGCCTTTGTTTTACTTTGTTATTCACTTTTATGTGATTCATGTTCTTACGCTTGTCATGCTTCTTTTTCAAGGTTTTAATTGGTCGCAATTTGAATATGCAACTGGAACTTTTGGAAGACCTAAAAATCTCGAAAGCGGAGTGCCACTTTTGGCAATTTATTTAATTTGGATAAGTGTCGTAACCATTCTTTATAAACCTTGTATTTTGTTTGGAGAATATAAAGCGAGAAATTCACATTGGTGGTTGCGGTATATTTAATTTACAGGTGTGAGACGCATCTTTTCCTTTTTATACGCTTTAATTTAAAATTCGTAAATTTATTATCCGACTATTTTTTAATAGTGAGAATAAAGTTCTAATTTTTAAATCGAATAGTATGAAAACTAAAAAAATATGGGCCAATTTAGCCGTAGAAGATCTGGCGCGAACTACCAAATTTTATAGCGAATTAGGTTTTAAACCAAATGGAACCAATACAGAACTGACGAGTTTTTGTTTTGGAGATGATGATTTTATAATTCATTTTTTTACAAAAGACAGATTTAAATGGGCTGTGAATGACGAAGCTGCCGATTTACAAAAAGGTAATGAAATTATATTTTCGCTTTCGGCTGAAAGTGTAGATGAAGTACATCAACGACTTTTGGCGGTTAAAAATGCTGGTGGTAGAGTTTTTGCTGAGCCTCAAAGTTTTGAGAAAGGCTATTTCTTTGGATTCTCAGATCCCGATGGCCATAAATTTAATGTGTTGTACTGGCCTAAATAAAACCTCTTCAACACCTTTTCTAAAAAATTATCTTAAAAAATCACAAAAACATTTTGCGCAACCAAAAAGTTGTTTATATTTGCAACTAATTAGTTGCGTATTTAAATAATTCAAAATGAACAGAGATATTTTTCAGGCTATTGCCGATCCGACCCGAAGAGCAATTTTAGTTTTGGTTGCCACAAATGCATTGACACCAAATGCCATTGCGGAGCAATTTAATACGACGAGACAAGCCGTGTCTAAACACATTAAAATTCTCAATGAATGCGAATTATTAGCCGAGAAAAAAGTCGGGAGAGAAATCTATTACCAGCTAAAAATTGACAAAATGAAAGAAATTGACAAATGGTTAGAACAGTTTAAGGAAATTTGGGAAAACCGTTTTAGTCAATTAGATCAAGTATTAATGAATCTAAAATCTAAAGAAAATGAAATCTAATCTATTGATGAATTTTACCGTAGACAAAGAAAACAGCACGGTAAACGTAAAAAGAGAATTCAATGCGCCACTTGCCGATGTTTGGTCCGCCTGGACACAAGCAGAAATATTAGACCAATGGTGGGCGCCATCACCTTGGAAAGCCAGAACAAAAAGTATGGATTTCAAAGAAGGCGGACGTAGACTTTATGCCATGGTTGGCCCTCAAGGCGAAGAGCATTGGGCTATTGCCGATTTTACTTCGATTACGCCAAAATCTAACTTTAAATATCTGGATGCTTTTAGTGATAGCGAAGGGAACTTAAACAAAGATTTTCCGCGTTCTGACTGGAATGTGAATTTCTCCGAACAAGGTAATTCTACTATTGTTGATGTTGCGATTAAACATGAAAACCTTTCTGATTTGGAAAAAATCATTGAAATGGGTTTCAAAGAAGGTTTTACAATTGCTATGGAAGGTTTGGACGAAATTTTTTCTGCGAGAAGGAAGTAATTCTTATTATTATATTTTATTGAATCCCGTTTCTATTGAAGCGGGATTTTTCGTTTCTATTTATTATAAATCCGTACTTTTATATTTCAAAATTCACCTTCAATTTTTAATTTTGAAAAACATTACGATGACAACCCTAGAAGAAAATAAATTAGACAATCCGGTTTGGTATTCGTTATCAGAAAACCATCAGGAATTTGCTGTTGATTATGGGAATACTAAGTTTTATAATCCGGATTATTGTCCGTTTGGAAGCTTTACCCATTTTGAAAATACGTCCATCGCAACCAAAGAATATTCGGCCTTAATCGATAATTTCTTTATTGTTGGTGAAAAGCCTGAAATAGCTGAGACTTTGAAAATTGCAAAAGAATTGGTTTGTCTTCAAATGGTTATCAATGAAAAAATTCAACTTCCAGTAGAATCCGAGATCGTTAAGTTAACCGAAGACCATAACGAAATTTTATGTGATTTGGTTAATTTAGTACAACCTGGTTACTTTAAAAACAAAACTATGATGCTTGGAGATTATTACGGAATTTTCAAAGACAACATGTTAATCGCTATTACAGGCGAGCGTATGAAAATGAATGCTTTTACCGAACTAAGCGCGATCATTACACATCCTGACCATACCGGAAAAGGGTATGCAAAACAATTAATTACACATGTTGCAAACATTATTTTTGATCAGGGTAAAATTCCGTTTTTGCATGTTGCAGAATATAATACCGGGGCTATTGCATTGTACGAGAAACTAGGTTTTACTACCAGGCGTAAAATAAGTTTTTGGAATATTATCAAATAAAATGTGCCGCTTCATTTTTAAGCAATGAAATAGAGTTAAAAAATATTTTTATCTTTGCAGCCACAAACCAATTAGAAAATTCCATGTGAAATAAAATTTCTTTCAGACAATTATAAAGGCAGCTGCAAAACAGTATGCTTATTTGTTTATTCCCAAAAGAAAGAAATTATGCTTATTTTACAAAACATTTCATATCTACATACGAATAGAGATTTGCTATTCGACAAAATTACGTTTACTGCTAATCAGCAGGATAAAATTGCCTTGATTGGTAACAACGGCGTTGGAAAATCGATACTTTTAAAAATTATTGCCGGCGAATTACAGCCTTCTGAAGGCTGGATGAAAGCCGATGCAAAACCCTATTATGTACCACAGATTTTCGGGCAATTTAATCATTTTACCATTGGACAAGCTTTGCAAGTTGAAAACAAGCTTAATGCGCTCAAAGAAATTTTGAACGGAGATGTAACCGAAGAAAATCTGGAAATTCTGAACGATGACTGGACCATTGAAGAGCGTTGCAATGAAGCATTAGAATATTGGCAATTAACTGATTTAGATTTATCACAAAAGCTGGAAACTTTAAGTGGCGGACAAAAAACAAAAGTTTTTCTTGCCGGAATTTCTATTCAACAACCTGAGCTTATTTTACTCGATGAACCAAGTAATCATCTGGATCTTGAAGCCAGAAAATTATTGTATCATTTCATTCAAAACACTTCGGCCACTTTGATTATTGTAAGCCATGATCGAAAATTATTGAATCTTTTGAAAACGGTTTACGAATTAAGTAAACATGGTATTACCGTTTATGGAGGAAATTATGATTTTTATGCCCAACAAAAGCAAATAGAAAACAACGCCTTACAGCAAGATATTCAGAGTAAGGAAAAAGCGTTGCGAAAAGCCCGAGAAAAAGAACGCGAAACGATGGAACGCCAGCAAAAATTAGATACACGTGGAAAAAAGAAACAGGAAAAAGCAGGCGTTTCCCGAATCATGATGAATACTTTACGCAATAATGCTGAAAACAGCACTTCGAAAACGAAAAGTATGCATGCGGAAAAAATTGGCGGCATTTCAAAAGAATTACAAGAATTACGTTCTGATTTGCCTGAGATTGACAAAATGAAATTCGGTTTTAATAATGCTGATTTGCACAAAGGCAAAATACTTTTTACGGCTACTGCTATTAATTTCGGTTATGAAGAAGAATTGCTTTGGAAAGAGAATCTCAATTTTCAGATTCTGAGTGGTGATCGTATTGTTTTGAAAGGATCGAATGGTTCCGGAAAAACAACTTTAATCAAAATCATTACAGGGAAATTAGCTCCGACACAAGGTTCCGTTTACAAAGCTGAGGCTAAAATTGTTTATATCGATCAGGACTATTCCTTAATTGAAAATCAGCTTACACTTTATGAACAGGCTCAAAAATTCAATATTTCGGGTTTGCAGGAACATGATATCAGAATGCGGCTGAATCGCTTTTTGTTTTCACAAAATGAATTAGAAAAACCTTGCAGCGCTTTGAGTGGTGGTGAAAAAATGCGTTTGATGCTTTGTTGTTTGACAATAAATAATCAGGCACCGGATATTATTATTTTGGATGAACCCACTAATAATTTAGATATTCAAAATATTGAGATTCTTACGGCGGCGGTTAATGAATATCAGGGTACTTTGATTGTGGTTTCGCATGATGAAGTCTTTTTGGAACAAATTGATATTGGAGGTACTGTTGTGCTTTCTGGGCGTTGATTTAACCGCAAGGTTCGCAAGGGTATTACGCTAGGTTCGCTAAGCTTTGTGTATATTTTAATCTCGCAAAGACGCAAAGTCGCAAAGAAAACTTAAAAGAAAAACTTTGCGACTTTGCGTCTTTGCGAGATTTTTTTCTACCCTAGCCAGCCGTCGCGATCGAGGCTTCTGTATTGAATGGCTTCGGCTATGTGTTGGGAGATTATTGTTGGTGCGGCGTCTAAGTCGGCTATGGTGCGGGCTACTTTCAGTATTCTGTCGTAGGCTCTTGCGGAAAGGTTTAGACGTTCCATGGCGGTTTTTAGTAATTCTTTTGATTGTTCGTCAAGTGCACAATATTCACGAATTAATTTGCTGCTCATTTGGGCATTATAGTGTATGTTTTCGACTTCTTCGAATCGCTTGGTTTGAATTTCTCGGGCTGCGGTGACACGTTTTCTGATTTCGACACTGCTTTCGGCTTTTCGGTCATCGGCCAGTTTCTCGAACGGAACAGGAGTTACTTCTATATGAATGTCGATTCGGTCTAACAATGGTCCTGAAATTTTACTTAAATAACGTTGCATTTCATGCGGCGAAGAAGTATTGGGCATACTCGGATCATTAAAAAAACCACTCGGACTTGGGTTCATACTCGCCACCAACATAAAAGATGACGGATAAGTAACGGTGAATTTGGCTCGTGAAATCGTTACTTCACGATCTTCAAGCGGCTGACGCATTACTTCTAAAACATCGCGTTTGAATTCCGGTAATTCATCTAAAAACAAAACACCATTATGCGCCATTGAGATTTCGCCAGGCTGTGGATAACTTCCACCTCCTACTAAGGCCACATTTGAAATCGTGTGATGCGGGCTACGAAATGGCCGTTGATTCATCAAACCAACTTCCTTTAATTTTCCGGCAACACTATGAATTTTAGTGGTTTCAAGAGCTTCACGCAAGGTCATTGGCGGTAATATACTCGGAACTCTTTTCGCCAACATTGTTTTTCCTGCTCCGGGCGGACCAATCAAAATAATATTATGACCTCCGGCTGCAGCTATTTCCATACAACGCTTGATGCTTTCCTGTCCGCGAACATCAGAAAAATCAAATTCTGGGAAATCTAAGGTTTTATAAAACTCAGATCTTGTGTCAATAACTGTAGGTTGGAGATCCCCTTTTCCATTAAAAAAGTTAATTACTTCCTGCAAATTGGTAACGCCATAAACGTCTAAACCCGCAACAATTGCGGCTTCTTTTACATTTTGGATTGGGAGAAAAAATCCTTTGTAACCTTCTTCTTTAGCCTTTATAGCAATAGGCAATGCACCACGAATAGGCTGTAAACTTCCATCTAAAGAAAGTTCGCCCATAATAATATATTGTTCGATTTCGGGCGCTTTGATCTGATCTGAACCCACTAATATTCCCATTGCCAGAGGTAAATCGTAGGCAGAACCTTCTTTTCGAAGGTCGGCGGGTGCCATATTGATGGTTATTTTCTTTCCCGGTAAATTTAAGCCGTTGTTTTTGAGAGCGGCTGCAATTCTGAAACTGCTTTCCTTAATGGCACTATCCGGCAAACCAACTAAGTGTAAACCAATACCTTTGTCCATATGAACCTCTATTGTAATAGTGGTTGCTTCTACTCCAAAAACGGCACTTCCGTAAACTTTTACTAACATAATTAATCTTTATCAAAATGTAAAAGTATTTAATTAAGCAGAAAAAAACATAATTTTTGTAAATAATTTATTACTTAAATATATTATATTTTAAGATTTTACTTAAATATAGGTTTTAATAAATTCCACTCATAACTTGATTAATTTAGTATATTAGTTTTTTCAAAACCTAAATCTTATAATCAAAATCTAAAAACATGTCATTTTTTAAAAAGCTTTTCGGAAAAAACAAACCAGAGCAAAAACAAGAAGAACAAAAGATTGAAAACCAAGTTCAAGAACTAAAAGCAGTAGAACCAAAAAGAGAAGCGCAAAAAGAAGAATCGTCTGAAGAAACGGAATTATCCTGGATAGCAGCAGAGGAAAATCCCTGGGGACATCGACTGTTAGATTTACGTCCTTTTTCTCAAACCATGATTTCTACTTCAGAAAATCCACTAATGGCTACAAATGCCATTTCTTACGGTGGCGAAAGCGGTACTTCATTTTTTGGACAAAGACCTGAAAATAGCAAAACTATAGAAACCGATATTTCTATTAAAATTGATAAGGTACTGTATCCCGGAGTTTTATTTACTCCTGATACTATGGAACATAAATGGGCAATTTATTTTGACGGAGAATATGTAATTTTTATTCGTAGCTGGTTGAGAGAAGTTTTTGTAGTGGCCAAAACCATTCAAAAAGACAATCAACTTATAATAGAATCTATTACGGGAGAATTTACCAAGGATGAAAGTCCGGAATTTACAAAAGCTATTCTTAACTTTATCTTACTTAGTCATGCAATAGGAGAAATAATTCCTGCTCCTTTACCTTCTACATTTGAAAACGATACAGATCTAGCTGCTAAATGGGCATTTTCGACCTACGGAAATATGGCTCAATTTGGTGTGTTTAGTACTGATTTTTTACCTATTGCTGAATCTCCTTTGCGCACACATTCGTTGCTACATATTGCAGTTGCTCGTGGAGAAATTAACGAAATTGAAGAAGAATTTAAAAAAGGAACCAATTTAAATACCTTAGCCGGAGACGGATTAGCACCTTTACATTGGTCAGTAGCTTCACAAACTATCGATTCTATGGCGAAATTGTTGGAATTAGGTGCAGACCCAAATGGATTAACTCATGAAGGGGCAACGCCTATTATGAATGCGGTACAATCTAACAAAATGGATAAAGTACAATTGCTTCTTAAATCTGGTGCTCAAATTAATATTCAGGACGATCGAGGATTTACTGCGTTGCATAGAGCTGCGGAAAGAGGGCATATCGAAATAGTGAAATTTTTATTAGCAAACGGAGCAGACAAATCAATTTCTTCTCAGGGACATACAGCACTTTCACTTGCTACTATGACGAATCAAAATGAAATAGTTGAAATACTAAATTAAAATAACTACATAAATCGGATTAAACAAAACTTAATCCGATTTGTGTTTTAATTTCTTCTGTCATTTTACTCAAATCCAAACTATTCTGATGTGACCAAAGTTCGCTTTCAATCTGATTATTCCTAATACATTTATGACATTCGATTGCTTCATAAGCATACCCTTTTCCGAGGGTTGGAAAATTAAATACTTCTTCCTCATTATTTTTTACAATCGCATATCCGTCAGCCACAAACCAAGGTGTATTAAGTTGAATATGCCCTTGAGTTCCTCCTACAACAGCTTTCATATCAGATTCAGAATTTATTGAAGCATGTAAAATCGCCTGTGCCTTTTCGTAATGTAAAATCATTGAAGTCTGTAAATCGATTCCATTTTTGCTATAGATTGATTTCGCTATAATTTCTTTTGGAATTCCGAGCATTATATAAGAGAGAAATAAGGGATAAACGCCAATATCATACAAGGCTCCGCCACCAAGACTTTTATCGAAAAGCCTTCCTCCTTCTTTTTCATCTGCATAAAAATTAAAATCAGCTTTTACATAGTTTACGTCGCCAATAATTCCCTGATTTACTTTTTCTAAAACTTCTTTTACAGACGGAATAAAACGCGTCCAGAAAGCTTCCATAAAAAATTTATTATACTTTTTTGAAGCTTCAAGCATCTGAACCGCATCATTATAAGAAAGTGCCATTGGCTTTTCGCATAAAACATGTTTGCCATTTTCTAATGCTTTAATAGACAATTCGGCATGGGAATCGTGAGGTGTTGCGATATACACAATATCAATCTGATCATCGGCAAAAAGCGCTTCATACGAATCATATGCTTTTGGACAATTGTACTGGTCTGCAAAATCTCTTGCTTTTTCGATACTTCTTGAAGCTACTGCAACTAAATTAGCCTCTTCTATCAATATTAAATCGGCTGCAAATTGATTTGCTATATTTCCCAGACCAATAATTCCCCAATTTATCTTATTATTATTTCCCATAATGTCCATTTTACACTTCTAATCAAAAGGTTAACTTACAAGCTTACTAAAATAGAGAAAAAAGAGTAACAAAAACAAAACGGTTATAACATATATTTCATATTTTTAGCAAAAATTTACCCAATTACATATGAAAAAAGCCCTACTCCTACTTTTTTTGAGTGTTTTTTTAACAAAAACGTATGCTCAAGATTACTTCCCTGTTAATGAAAGTGTGCATAACAAAAGCAAAAATTACACTGTTTTTACTAATGCCACTATTTATGTTACTCCAACTCAAAAAATCGAAAAAGGAACTTTACTGATTCAGGACGGTAAAGTTGTTGCAGTTGGAACTGCTGTATCCATTCCGAAGAATGCTATTACTATAGATTTACAAGGAAAAACAATTTACCCGTCTTTTATTGATATTTATACCAGTTTTGGAATTGAAAAACCAAAAGCAAATATCACTCCGGGACGTAATCGTAACCCTTTGTATGACACCAAAAGAGTTGGTTATTATTGGAATGAAAGTGTTCGTCCGGAAATCAACGTTTACGAAACTTTTAAATATGATCAGCCAAAAGCGGATGAATTATTAAAAGCTGGTTTTGGTGTTGTTGGAACTCATATTCCAGACGGAATTGCGCAAGGAACCGGAGCTTTGGTCGCCCTGAACAATGAAGACAACAGCAAACAAATCATTGCAAATAAGTTAACCAATCATTTATCCTTCTCAAAAAGTGCCCTTACAAATCAGGCATATCCAAGCTCTTTGATGGGATCTATGGCTTTGTTACGCCAAATGTATCTGGACTTAGACTGGTACAAAAAAGGAAATTCTGAAACTAAAGATTTATCATTAGAAGCTTTGGCAAATAATGAAAAACTGGTTCAGATATTTACTTCTGAAGATAAATTAAACAGTTTAAGAGCTGCCAAAATTGCTAAAGAATTTGGCTTAAACTATATTTTAAAAGGAAGTGGAAATGAGTTTGAAAGAATTGAAGAAATTAAAGCAACTAACGCTAAATTCATTATTCCAATAAGTTTCCCTGAAGCTTACGATGTTTCAAATCCATATTTATCCAACCAAATCGAATTGGCAGATATGCGTTTCTGGAATCAGGCGCCAACAAACTTAAAAGTACTTTCTGATAACGGAATCGTATTTGCCCTGACGACAGACAAATTGAAAAAGATTGAAGATTTTAAACCAAATCTTCTAAAAGCTATAAAATTAGGTTTTGATAAAACAAAAGCTTTAGAGGCTTTAACTACAGTTCCGGCAGCTATTTTAGGAAAAAGCGACGAAATAGGTAGTTTGAAAGTGGGTACGTATGCCAACTTCATTATTACTTCAGGAGAAGTTTTTGACGAGAAAACGGTTCTATATGAGAACTGGGTACAGGGATCTAAATTTATCGTAAACGATCTTAGTGCCAAGGATATCCGTGGAAATTACGACTTAACAGTTGGAAAAGATATCTATAAATGGAAAATTGACGGAACTGCTGAGGCTCAAAAATCGGAAGTAACTACTGTTGATGCCAAAAAAGTAAAAAGTACTTTTTCTATCGCTAAAAATTGGATTTCATTGGTTATCAAATCTGCGGATACGATCAAATCTAATTATACACGTTTAACAGGATTCATCGAAAAAGCAGACGCCTTATCCGGAAAAGCAGTTTTATCAAACGGAGACGAATTGGTTTGGAGCGCTGTAAAAACGAGTCCGTTTGTGGCTGTAAAAGATACTTCTAAAGTAGAAAAACCGCTTCCAATTATGCCGGTAACGTATCCGAACGTTGCTTTTGGTGATACTAAAAAACAAACTGCCCAAACCTTATTATTTAAAAATGCTACAGTTTGGACGAATGAAAAAGATGGAATCCTAACAGAAACGGACGTTTTAATCAAAAACGGAAAAATTGCTGCTGTTGGTAAAAACCTTTCTGATGCCGGTGCAACTGTTATTGATGCTAAAGGAAAACACATTACGAGCGGAATTATCGATGAGCATTCTCATATTGCGATTTCTAAAGGAGTAAACGAAAGCGGTCATAACTCGACTGCCGAAGTTACGATTCAGGATGTTGTAAATTCTGAAGACATTAATATATACAGAGATTTAGCGGGAGGTGTTACTATTTCGCAATTATTACACGGATCTGCGAATCCAATTGGCGGTCGTTCTGCGATCGTAAAATGGAAATGGGGTTCTTCTGCAGATGAAATGTTATACAAAAACCAGCCTAAATTTATCAAATTTGCTTTGGGTGAAAACGTAAAACAAGCAAACTGGGGAATTGATAATCCAACCCGTTTTCCACAAACCAGAATGGGAGTTGAACAAGTTTTTACCGATTATTTTCAATTGGCTAAAGAATATGATGAAAGCTGGAAAAAATTCAACGTTGGTTCTAAAAAAGGAAAAGCGCCGCGTGTGGACTTAGAATTACAAACGCTTGCTGAGATTTTGAACAAAGAACGTTTTATTACTTGTCACTCTTATATAGAGTCTGAAATTTTAATGTTAATGAATGTTGCGGAGAAATTCAATTTCAGAGTAAACACTTTCACACACATTTTGGAAGGTTACAAAGTGGCTGACAAAATGAAAGAGCATGGTGTTGGAGCTTCAACTTTCTCTGATTGGTGGGCTTATAAATTTGAAGTAAATGATGCTATTCCGTTTAACGGACCAATAATGCACAATGCTGGATTAGTAGTTGCTTATAATTCTGATGATGCCGAAATGTCCCGCCGATTAAACCAGGAAGCTGCAAAAGCGGTGAAATACGGAAATATTTCTGAAGAAGATGCCTGGAAATTTGTAACCTTAAACCCTGCCAAACTTTTACATATCGATGATAAAGTAGGAAGTTTAAAAGTAGGTAAAGATGCCGATGTTGTCTTATGGAGCGACAATCCACTTTCTATTTATGCTAAAGCCGAAAAAACAATCATTGAAGGTGTTGTTTATTTTGATATAGAAAAAGATGCTCAAAAACAATTGGCCATTACTAAAGAAAGAAGTGAATTGATTGGACAAATGTTGCAGGAAAAGAATAAAGGAAACGGAACGCAACAACCAACCAGAAAAGAGAAAAAAGAATATCACTGTGATACTTTAGAGCAGTTATAAGAACTTTAGAAAATTCATAATGATAAAAAAAGATACTATGACACATAGAAACATATATAAATTGTTGTTGGTATTTTGTGCTTCTGTACAAATAAATGCACAGCAAATCCCTGCACCGAAACAAACTAAATCCGTTTTAATTTTAAATGCTACGGCGCATTTAGGTAACGGAACGGTTATTCAAAATAGTGCTATTGGGTTTAAAGACGGAAAACTTACTTTAGTAGCAGATGCCTCAACAATCAGACTTGCGGCGGGAGCTTATGATACTACTATCGATGCTACAGGAAAACACGTTTATCCCGGATTCATTGCAGCAAACTCTACTTTAGGTTTAGTAGAAATTGATGCCGTGAAATCATCAGTTGATGAGGAAGAAATTGGAACTTTTAATCCGAATGTGAGAAGTATTATTGCTTATAATTCGGAGTCGAAAGTTGTAGAAACAGTTCGTCCAAACGGTGTCTTGATGGCCCAGATTACGCCACGTGGAGGAAGAATTTCAGGAACATCATCTGTAGTACAATTAGATGCATGGAGCTGGAAAGATGCTATTTTGAAAGAAAATGACGGAATTCATCTTAATTTCCCATCAGGTTTTAAAAGATCAGGATCATGGTTTGAACCTGGAGTTATTGAAGCCAATAAAGATTATACTAAACAAGTAGAGGAAATAAACGCATTCCTTATAAACGCAAAAGCGTATAATCAAACTGCATCTAAAGAAAGAAACATTGTTTTAGAAGCTACAAAAGGATTGTTTGATGGTACACAAATTTTATATGTACATGCTGATGAAGAAAAGCAAATTGTAGATGCCATTCAGCTTGCGGCAGATCACCAAATCAAAAAAATTGTGATAGTGGGCGGATTTGAAGCTTACAAATCAGCTGATGTTTTGAAAAAATACAATGTTGGCGTTTTACTAAGACGTGTTCATGACATGCCAACAAGCGCTGATGAAGATGTAAACTTACCATACAAAATGGCAAAAATACTAACGGATAAAGGAATTGTTGTTGGGCTTGAAAACAGTGGAGATCATGAGCGTATGAGCGTTAGAAACCTGCCTTTCTTAGCAGGAACCTGTGCTGCTTTTGGCTTAGATAAGGAAGTCGCTTTACAATTAATAACTTCCAATACAGCAAAACTATTAGGTATTGATGCAAGCTGTGGAACTTTGGAAACGGGTAAAGATGCAACACTCTTTATTTCTGAAGGCGATGCACTAGACATGCGAACAAATAAACTGACTACTGCTTTCATTCAGGGTCGAACCATTAATTTAGACACTTTCCAAACCAAACTAAGCGACAAATTCAAAGCGAAGTACGGACAGAAATAATTTAAATTCTTTTATAAAAAAGGGCATCAATGAAAATTTCATTTGATGCCTTTTTTATTTAAAAATGAAATGATTCGACGATTTTTATAAATATTTAAACATAATAACTCTTAAAATTAGAATTATTTTCATTGTTTTTTGTTAACAAAGTAGAAAAAACTTACATGTTTGAGATTTCAGATTAATAAATTGTAAAATTTAAGTTCATTTTAACAAATACATGCAAAATATAGGGGGTTAAATTTAAAAATTAACAAAAGTTAAACATTAGACTCTATTTTTTATAGGGGTGTCGAATGATTTTATACTTTTATAAAAAATTTAAAACTAAATAACTATGCGAAAAATTATTTTAAGTGTGATTCTTATCACTATTTTGGTACTGACTTTTGTATCAAATTTCATCTTATCAGACAACCCAATTCCAGCAGAAGCTGTAAAGTTTGATACCGGAGATACAGCTTGGATGATCGTAGCAACTGCATTTGTATTGCTAATGACACCAGGTTTAGGATTTTTCTACGGAGGTATGGTAGGTAAGAAAAACGTTATCAGTACCATGCTTCAAAGTTTTATGGCAATGGTAATTGTTACTATTTTATGGGTTGTTGTTGCTTTTGGTTTAGCATTTGGTCCTACTATTGGAGGAATCATTGGAAATCCACTTCCAAATTTATTCTTTCAGGGTGTTGGTACAAATACTGCCTGGAGTCTTGCCCCTACAATTCCTTTTATGTTATTCGCATTATTTCAAGCAAAATTTGCCATCATTACACCAGCGTTAATTACAGGTGCTTTTGCAGAGCGTGTACGTTTCTGGGCTTATTTGTTATTCATGGTTTTGTTTATCTTATTTATATATTCACCATTAGCTCACATGACATGGCATCCTGATGGAGTTTTCTTCAAAATGGGAGTACTTGACTTCGCTGGAGGAACTGTAGTTCACATGAGCGCCGGATGGGCTGCATTAGCCGGAGCGATGTTCTTAGGAAAAAGAAAAGTTCAAAAAGTAAATCCTGCAAGAATTACTTACGTATTATTAGGAACTGGTTTATTATGGTTTGGATGGTTTGGTTTCAACGCAGGTTCTGCTTTAGGATCAAATGGTTTAGCTGTACAAGCTTTAGGAACTACTACTGTAGCTGCTGCTGCTGCTGCTATGGCATGGGTTTTCCTTGATAAGATATTAGGACACAAGTTATCTGCACTTGGAGCTTGTATTGGAGCTGTTGTAGGTCTTGTTGCTATTACTCCTGCTGCTGGTTTCGTAAGCATCCCTCACGGAATTTTCATTGGAGCTTTTGCTGCAATCGTAAGTAACTTGGTAGTAAGCAAATTCCCTAAAGGAAAAATTGATGATGCATTAGATGTATTTGCTTGTCACGGTGTTGGTGGTATGGTAGGTATGTTGTTAACTGGAGTTTTTGCTTCAAAAGCTATTAACCCTGTAGTTGGTGACAATCAAGGTTTGATTTTCGGAACTCCAACTTTGTTCATTAACCAATTAATAGCTTTAGTAGGTGTTTCTATCTTTGCTTTTGTTGGTTCTTACATTTTGTTCTTCGTTGTAAACAAAATTACTCCTCTAAGAGTTACTGAAGAAAAAGAAGAATTAGGATTAGATATCTCTCAACACGGAGAATATTTATAAAAATTTAATTTCCGATTTGCCCAATCATAAAAAAGCACTCTAAGTTTAAACTTAGAGTGCTTTTTGTTTTGAATTAACTTTCCCCATGAATTATTTTAGATTTTAGACTGTAGATTTTAAATTTCTACCCTCCTTATTCTATATTCTTTACTCTTTACTTAAAATTCGAAATCCCTGTTTTTAACCATACCAAATATTCTTCAACATCTACATAACTGATTGTTGGTTTTGAATTGTTTAAGTTCTTTCCTTCCAGATCAGTGATAATATATAGAGGTTGTGTATTTGTTTTGTATTTTGAAATCATAAAGTCGGTCCATTTATCGCCAACTGTTTCGATTTTATCACCTTTTGCAGTTACAAATTGCTCTTCTTTTGGTAATTCACGTTTATCATCTACATAAAGCGAAATCAAAACCACATCATTCTTTAAAATTGGCAATATTCTTTCATCAGACCAAACATTGTTTTCCATCTTTCTGCAGTTCACACATGCATAACCTGTAAAATCTAACATAATTGGTTTTTTGATTTCTTTGGCATATGCTAATCCCTCTTCGTAGTCATGAAACACCATAATACCATGTGGCCCTAATTCTGCTCCTTCAGGCAGTCCCTTTATTTCACCAGTACTAACATTTGAATTTGCTGAACCTCCAAATCCAAGAGGGCTTTCGCTATAGGTTTGTGGCGGTGGAAACGCACTGATTAATTTTAAAGGTGCTCCCCAAAGTCCCGGAATTAAATATATAGTAAAAGTCAACACTAATAATCCGAATGACAATCTTCCTACTGAAATATGATTGGTCGGACTATCATGCGGCAACGTAATTTTTCCGAAAAGATAAAATGCCAAAGTTCCAAAAATAGCAATCCAGATCGCTAAGAAAACTTCTCTTTCTAATAAATGCAATTGTAAAACCAAATCGGCATTGGATAAAAATTTGAAAGCTAAAGCCAGTTCTAAAAACCCTAAAACTACTTTTACTGTATTCAACCAACCACCAGATTTTGGTAATGAATTCAACCAACCCGGAAACATAGCAAACAACATAAATGGTAATGCCATCGCAGATGAAAATCCTAACATTCCAATAACCGGAGCGATTCCACCGTTTGAAGCGGCTTCAACTAATAAGGTACCAACAATTGGTCCTGTACAAGAAAAGGAAACAATTGCCAAAGCTAATGCCATAAACAATATTCCAACAATTCCACCTCTGTCTGCCTGTTGATCTGCTTTGTTTGCCCATGAATTTGGAAGCATAATTTCGAACGCACCCAAAAAGGATACAGCAAATACAATTAATAAAACAAAGAATATCAAATTAAACCAAACATCTGTAGACAAAGCATTCAAGGCATCGGCACCAAATATTTTAGTTACGATCAAACCTAAAATCACATAAATGGCAATAATTGCTAATCCGTAAATAACAGCATTTCGAATTCCTTTTGCTCTGCTTTTACTTTGTTTGGTAAAGAAACTTACCGTCATTGGAATCATTGGAAAAACGCAAGGAGTCAACAATGCCGCGAATCCAGATATAAAAGCAATAAAAAAGATTGACCACAAACTTCTTGTTGGAGCTAGCGCCGGAATTTCATCTTCATTTGCAGTTGTTACTTCTGCTTTAGCAGTTTCCGATTTAACATCTTTTGTTACAGTTGATAAAGTATCAATAGCAATTCCTGGTACTTTCGTGTCATCAGGTTTTGCTTCAGAAACTGTTGCCACCGCTTCCATTTTAAAAGATGTCGGAATCGCAATAGAGAATTTTTTGTTCGAATTGATACAAACCTCTTTACACACCTGAAAGTCAAAGTCAACATCAACAGTTTTTAAAGCTGGGTTTGTAATCGTGATTTCCTGTTCGATATGCGCTTTTCCCTCAAAGAATGTTTCGTTTACACCAAAGACATCGTTAAAGGCTGTTTTGGTTTTTCCTTCTTTGGCTTTTCCAACCAGATTGTAGTTTCCTTTTTGGTTTTTAAACACAATTTCTAACGGAAGCGGTCCTCCGTCCGGCGTAAATTGCGAATACATATGCCAGTCTTTTTCAATTGTTCCATCAAAAATTAAAACGGCATTTGTACCCGATTTTTTTTCAATTTTAGCCGTCCATTTTACTGGTTCTAAAATCTGAGCGTTACCTTTTGCAAAAGCAAAAATTAAAAATAACAAAAAAACAATGGTTTTATTCCAGACACTTTTTGAAGTTATCGTTTGATAGGATTGAGTAAAGTTCATTATTGTAGTTCTATTTTAAGTATTCTATTTGTGGTATTTTCTATTTTAAAACGTTCGTCCTGCCTAATTCCGATAACCCATACAATCTGATTATCTGAACACAAAATCCATGTTTTTTCCTTTTCAATCAGCGATAATTTTTCGTCTTTAAAAAGCTTGCTTACTTTTTTAGATTTTCCATTCATTCCAAACGGATGAAAAATATCGCCTTCATTCCATTTACGTAAAAGCAAAGGAAACTGGATTTTTTCGGCGTCAACAAAGATAGCTTTATTTGAATCTAATGTAATGTCGTCTACCTGACAAAGCCTCAATTTTAAGGGAAAATTAACGTCTTGATCGTCTTTGTTGATGTGATATTCGTCTTGTTCATCCTCTTCTGAAAGCGGACTTAAAATCAATGTATTTCTGTTTTTTAGCAATCTAAATTCTGAAGAAAACACTTGTTTTCCTGATTGTCCATCTACTAAATCATAAATATCATTCCACGCCAAAAAACCAAATTCATTTAACCATTGATATAAATACGATTTATAATTGGGTAATTTCTGAAGCTGATTTAAATCAAAATGAATATCCTCACCCACTTCTTTTGCAACCTGCTGATAAATCATAATGGAAGCGTCCTCAACCATTTCCTGAGATTCCTGCAAATACGATTGTGTTTTCTGGAAAGCATTCAAAAAGTTAGGATTGATTTCTTTCAGCATCGGAACTAAATCATGGCGAATTTTATTCCGAAGGTATTTATTGGATGCGTTACTGCTGTCTTCACGCCATTCAATATTATGTTCTTCTGCATATTTCAGGATTTCATCTCTCGAAAAAGGCAAAAGCGGACGGATAATTTTATCGTTCTGTTCCGGAATTCCTGTTAAGCCATCTAAACCGGTTCCGCGGGTTAAATTGATAATGAAAGTTTCCAGATTATCGTCAGCATGATGAGCCGTAAGAATATAATCAAATTTTTCGGTTTCCAAAAGTTCATAAAACCAGCTGTAACGCAGCTCACGTGCCGCAACCTGAGTTGATAGTTTATAGTCTTTTGCAAAAGCTTCGGTATCAAATTGAGTAGTAAAAAAAGGAATCTTGTTCTGATCACAATAGTCCTGAATAAAACTCTGATCACCAAAACTTTCTAATCCGCGCAGCTGGAAATTACAATGCAAAACGGCAATTTCATACGGTAATTGCTGCAACAAATGCAGTAAAACCATACTGTCCAAACCCCCGCTTACAGCCAGAAATAGTTTTTTATCTTCCAGAAACGGAAACCTCGAAACGATGTGATTTTGAAATTTTGAAAACATTTGATAAATGTAAAGAATTAAATTCTATCAATTTTTAAATGAAATGTTAAGTGGGTTGTTTTTTTTGCCACGAATTTCACGAATTTGCACTAATTATTTTTTACTCAGATTGAGCAGATTTATTTTTTTGCCACAGATTAAAAGATTTGCACAGATTTTTTTAATATAAATTTCACGAAGATTTAAAAAGATTTAAGCAGATTGACGCTGATTTATTTTTAATAAAAAATCTATTCAAATCTGCTTAAATCTGGAGAATCTGCGTGAAAGGAAATCCTTTTAATCCTTTAATCTGCGGCTATATTTTTTCTACCACAAATTTCACTAATTTTCACTAATTACATATGGTTTAATTATGCATTTTGCTAATAAAAAATTTGCGAAAATTTGTGAAATTTGTGGTTAACTTTTTAAAATTTTACCGCAACACTTCATGCATTGCCTTAGCTTTCAACAAACATTCTTCATATTCTTTTTCAGGGTCAGATTGTGCTGTAATGGCGCTTCCTACTGAAAAAGAAACGTATTGATTTTCCTGATTGTATAAGATGCTTCTGATGACCACATTAAAATCAAAATCGCCTTCGGGAGTAAAATAACCAACCGCACCACTGTACAAACCGCGTTTAGTTTCCTCTAAATTTTCTATAATTTTCATTACAGAAATCTTCGGAGCTCCTGTCATACTTCCCATTGGGAAAGTGGTTCTCAAAACATCTATCGGAGCATATTGAGCATCTAGTTTTGATGTTATCGTCGAAATCATTTGATGTACTTGCAGAAACGAATAGATTTTACAAAGTTCTGTAACTTCCACAGAACCTTTTTGTGCGGTATGCGACAAATCATTTCTGACTAAGTCGGTAATCATGATATTTTCAGCTCTTTCTTTTGAATCTGATTCCAAAAATTGTTTTGATTTTTCATCTTCAACTGGATCTGCAGACCGTTTTGAAGTTCCTTTTATCGGCTGAGAAATAATGGTTTCTCCAATTTTTTTCAAATAACGTTCCGGTGAAGCCGAAAGCAAATATTGTTTGTGATTTTTAAAGAAAACCGAAAACGGCGCCTTTGAAATTTCATTTAGTTTTAGGAATTTCTCCAACGGATTTATCACAGCATTTTCAGCATAAAATTCCATGCAGAAATTAGCTTCATACATATCACCAACATGAATATGCTCGAGCATTTTATTTACTTTTTCAACATATGAATCCTTTGAAATACGTTGCTCAATTTTTAAAGATGAAGCACTTTTGACTTTCGTCCCGACGCTTCGGGATTGACTTTCGACTATCTCATTAAAATCTTCTTCAACCTCATCATCACAAAGCAATAAATATCGAATTTCAAGCTGATTTTCTTTCAATAGGAATATTTTTTTTGGTTGAAAGAAAAATAAATCCGGAAAATCTAATCCATCAAAATTAGCCGATTTTAAAGTTTCGACATCATTTTTCAGATCATAAGTCAAATAACCAAAAAGCCAGTCTTTAGTGGTTTGCTGATATTGTTTTAAATCGTCAAAAGCGTTTTGGAAATCGGTTTTTAAAGAGGTAAAAGCATCTACAGCCAGCACACAATCAAAACTCGAATATTCTTGCGTATGCGAATTGCTGTCTAAAAAAACAACCTCACGAAATTGCTGTGACCATGTTAGAAGTTGTTCTTTAAACTGCTCTGGATTTGAAATAGGTTTATGAATGGAAACTCTCAAAAAAGTATAAATTTTAGACTTCAAAATTACGACAAAAAAAATCCTTCAATAAAATTATCCCGAAAAATTATTGGCACACTTTTTAGTATATCGAATTAGTGCTAATTATTAAAACTTTTCCTGCCATTTGATTAAAAAATTACTCACGAAAAAAATACCACAGATTGCACAGATTAACAAGATTAAAAAATCATTTAAATCCTATATCCCGATAGCTATCGGGAGTGGCAAAAAATAAAACTTACCTGAAAGACAGGCGAGTCCATTTATTAATCAAATTTTATAACCTTTATGAAAACAATTGCACAATTAGGTGTGACTACCCTAGTGATTATCGCATTACTATTTTCCTGCAAAAAAGCAGATTACGCTGCTGAAGAATCCGCAGATTACAAAGCCACAGCAGACAGCACGGCTGTTTCTTCAACAGCGGCTGTGGAGCCCAAAAACAGCAAACAGAAATTTATTCGAACCGCTGATATTAAATTCAAGGTTAAAAACGTCGTCAAATCTACTTATGCAATTGAAAATGCCGTGGCAAAATTTGGAGGTTTTGTTACTTACACCAATTTACAAAGTAATATTCACGATCAGATTAAAACTAAAATTAGTCAGGACAGCACACTGGAAACTACTAAGTTTTCAGTAGAAAATAATATTACAATTCGCGTTCCAAACACCCAACTTGACACGGTAATTAAAAGCATTGCGAAGCAAATTGATTTTCTGGATTTCAGAGTCATTAAAGCGGATGATGTTTCGTTGAAATTATTAGCCAACCAGCTTTCTCAAAAAAGAAGTGCCACAAATGAAAAAAGAGTTGAAAAAGCAATTGACACAAAAGGCAAAAAAATAAACGATATTATGGAAGCCGAAAATGCTTTGGCGAACCAAAAAGAAGCTAATGACAGTAAAACCATTGAAAATTTATCCATCCAGGATCAGGTTAATTTCAGCACCATTACTTTACAACTTTATCAAAACGAAACAATTAAACAAGATATAACGGCTGGTGAAAAAGACAGCGCCTATTACAAACCTAATTTAGGAATTCAAATTATCGATTCGTTAAAAACGGGCTGGTACATCTTGCAGTCCATTTTGGTTTTCCTGCTTAATCTTTGGCCTTTTATTTTAATCAGTTTAGGTGGATTTTTCCTTTATAAGAAATACGGCAAGAAATAAGAAAAGTGTTAATAAAATAGCAATATCATAATGAAAAAAGCGTTATATTTGATATAGCATTCAATTAATCCCAAAATAGGATTGTTTTGATTGTAAAATCCTCAATAAAGTGTCATTAAATATTAAATTTCATTTTTATTAGGACAAGTCACGTATACGATTTCCAGCAGATAACGATATTTTTTAACCTATTAAAAATCCTAAGTATTATGAAAATTGCTACAATTATTGTCCGTGTCTTAATTGGTCTTCTACTGCTTTTTGCATCGATCAGTTATTTTTTCCATCTAATGCCAGAACCAGAAACGACCGGAAATTTTAAAGCCTTTAATGTAGGTTTAATGGCTTCGACTTATTTAATGCCTTTAGCTAAATCAATCGAATTACTTTGTGGTATCGCATTTGTAACGGGACGTTATGTAACATTGGCTAATATTTTGATTTTGCCAATTACGGTAAATATTTTGTTTATCAATTATTTCCTTGCCCCGGAAGGTCTGCCAATTGCAGTGTTATTATTTCTGGCCAATTTATTTTTGATTTACAGATATTGGGATAATTATAAAAGTGTTTTTAGAGCATAATTCACTTTCATTTTAAAACAAATAAACCCGACAATTTCAAAATTGTCGGGTTTATTTTTAATTGGCCTTATGTTCGACCCAAACGAGATCTAAAACATTATAACCAATTTCCTGTGCTTTTATAAGATAATCTGCTTTTACACTTTCAGGAATAGTTTTTTCTCTGGAGAGAATCCACATGTATTTTAAACTTTTTCCTGCTACAAGTGCATATTTATAATCCGGGTCAATGGCAATTACATTATAACCGGAATAAAAAGGACCAAAAAATGAGACCTTAAGCATACCAACATCGTCCTTTGTGACAGATTTGGCTTTCCCGATGCTTTCTTCCCACTTGTCTTTTTTGACATTATAGCCCCTGTTATCAACTTTAATCGTGCCGTCGTTTTTAAGAGAATATTCGGCCGTTACGTTGTTTAAATTTTTCTCCCATTTATAATCTAATCTTGCAATTTCAAACCATTTCCCCAGATACTTTGCTTTGTCAAAATTTGTGACAGCAATTGCTTTTTTAGGAATCGTTGATTTGCACGAAGAAAGTATAAATGCAATTCCTGCTCCTATTAGAAGTGGAGCTATATATTTATTTTTCATAATGTTATCTTTTTAAAAAAGTAAAGATAGCATCAGAATTATACATCTAATTTACAAAATTATTTTTGAATTTTATATGATATGAACCAGAAAATTACAGCAAAAGAAAAACCCATGAATCCCGGTTTCGGGGACTGATGGGTTTTAAAATATGATTTACGTAAATTATACGTGTAATGCTCTGTTATCTGTAGCTGCTAGTGCTGCTTCTTTTACCGCTTCCGCGAAAGTTGGATGCGCGTGGCTCATTCTTGAAATATCTTCAGCAGAAGCTTTGAATTCCATTGCTGTAACTGCCTCAGCAATTAAGTCGGCTGTACGGGCTCCAATCATGTGAACTCCTAAAACCTCATCAGTCTTAGCATCAGCAATGATTTTTACGAATCCGTCTAAGTCTCCGCTTGCTCTTGCACGACCTAAAGCTTTGAAAGGGAAACTTCCCACTTTATATTCTGTTCCTGAAGCTTTAACCTGCTCTTCCGTTTGTCCAACTGCAGCAACTTCTGGCCAGGTGTAAACTACACCAGGAATTAAGTTATAATCGATATGTGGTTTTTGACCCGCTAAGATTTCAGCAACCATAGTTCCTTCTTCCTCTGCCTTGTGCGCTAACATTGCTCCACGAATAACATCACCAATTGCGTAAATATTTGGAACGTTAGTTTGTAAATGGTCGTTCACTTCTACTTGTCCTCTGTCTGAAATTTTTACTCCAGCTTTGTCAGCGTTTAATCCGTCTGTGTAAGGACGACGACCAACAGAAACTAATGAATAATCTCCTTCTAAAGTGATAGTTTCTCCTTTTGCATTTTCAGCCTGAACGACAACAGCATCCCCGTTTCTTTCAACTGATTTTACTTTATGAGAAACGTAGAATTTCATTCCTTGTTTTTTCAATACCTTAGTCAATTCTTTAGACAAAGCTCCGTCCATTCCAGGAATGATTCTGTCCATGAATTCCACTACAGAAACCTGTGCTCCTAAACGCAAGTAAACTTGCCCAAGCTCTATTCCAATAACTCCACCACCAATAATTACTAAGTGTTTTGGAACTTCTTTTAATTCTAACGCTTCCGTAGAAGTGATGATTCTTTCTTTATCAATTTTGATGAAAGGCAAAGAAGATGGTTTTGAACCTGTAGCGATTACAGTATATTTTGCTTCGATAGTTTCTGATGTTCCGTCTGCTTTTGCAACTGCAATGTGCGTTGCGTCTACGAAAGAACCTAAACCATTGAAAACAGTGATTTTATTTTTATCCATTAAGTAGTTGATTCCACCTACGGTTTGATCTACAACTGCTTGCTTGCGCGCGATCATTTTCTCTAAATTGATTTTCACATCTCCGGAAACTTCGATTCCATGATCTGCGAAATGAGCAATTTCTGCATAATGATGAGAAGAAGATAATAATGCTTTTGAAGGAATACAACCTACGTTAAGGCAAGTTCCGCCCAAAGAGTTATACTTTTCTACAATTGCTGTTTTGAAACCTAATTGTGCGCAACGAATTGCCGATACATATCCGCCAGGACCTGAACCTATAATGACTACGTCAAATGAACTCATAGTTTGTCTATTTTATTTTTAGCGATACAAAATTAAGGAATAAAGTTTTGTTTAAAGTTTAAATTTCAATGTTTTTTGTGTGAAATTTGAGGGAAAGGTTTTCTGCCACGAAGGCTCGAAGACACGAAGTTTTTTTTTGTGTTGTGGGTTTAATCGCAAAGGTCACAAAGCTTTATTTTTTAGTCTCGCAATCCCAATCGCTATCGGGTCGCAAAGACTTCTTTAAAATTTGCCGGGAAAGTTAAGGACACAAAGGAAAGCAACCTGAAACTTGAAACTTGAAACAAAAAAACCTTTGCCCCTTTGCTCCTCTGAAACTTTGAACCTGAAAATTACGGTTTCCTCTGCGGATTTCTTGAAGTATGAAAAACCGAATGAATAATTATTTCATTTCCGATAATTTCATAAATAATTACAAATGGGAATTTTACCAATGTTACTTCGCGATAACAAGGTTGCTTTTTGATTTCGAATAATTCAGGATTTATTTTTAAAACTTTTAAGTAAGATTTCAGGTAAACTAGAAATTGCTTTCCTAAACCTTTACTTCTGCTTTCGTAAAATTCAATAGATTCGTCAATTTCTTTTTCTGCTAATGGTAAAATAATAATCTTAAAAACCATATTTAGCATTCAGACGTTTTTCTACTTCTTCCCAGGAACTTGACTGATTCTCTCCAGAAATATACTTTTCTCTCTCTTCAGCAAGTAAATCATAATGTGAATCAGGAACTATTGATTTTTTTTCATTATGGTTTATGGCATCAAAAACACTTTCTAAAATTTCTAATTTAGAATCGTCTTCAATGAATTTACCAAAATCTTTTATGAGTTTACGTCTTAATTCTTTTTTTTCCATTATCGTTGCGTTTTAAATCAAATTTAAGGTTTTTTAGTTTTGGATTGTGAATTTGGCTTGTGAATTTTACCGCAAAGGCCGCTAAGATTTAAGCAAGGTTCGCTAAGTTTTTGTTTTTTAATCTCGCAAAGTCGCTGAGTCGCAAAGTTTTATTTTGTATTGGCATTTTACCACAAAGCTCACAAAGATTTACACAAAGATTCGCAAAGGCTTCTTTAAAATTTGCTAGCAAAGTGAAGGACACAAAGTAAAGCAACCTGAAACTTGAAACCTGAAACAAAAAAAACTTTGCTCCTAAATTCAGAACCTCAGCAACTCAGAACCTTAGTATCTTAGAAAATCACCGTCGAATTCTTTACTTCACTAATCATAAAGGTACTTTGTGTACTACCTATGTGCTGTAAAGTTGTGAGTTTTGTAACTAAAAATTCTCTGTACGCTTCCATGTCTTTTACTAATACTTTTAAGATATAATCATAATCCCCGCTTACGTGATGGCATTCTAAAACTTCGTTTAGTTTGATGACTTCGCTTTCGAATTTGGTTAGGAATTCTTTGGTGTGCTGAATGAGTTTTAAATGACAAAAAACGACAAATCCTTTTTCGATTTTTGATTTGTCAACTAAGGCTACGTAGTTTTTTATGATTCCTTCGCGTTCTAGTTTTTTGATTCTTTCGTAAACAGCTGTTACGGAAAGGTTCAGTTTTAAGGATAATTCTTTGGTTGTCTTTTTACTGTCGGTTTGTAGTAAAACCAGGAGTTTTTTATCGGTGGCGTCTAAGATCATGTTTGTGGTTTGTGGTTTGTGGTTTTCGTTGTGATGAAAAAAAATCTATCGATTTGGATTTCGTTAAACAAATTTAAATTAAAAATCCACAACAAGCTTATTTTATAGTTTAAAAATCTAATTATAACCTCAATCATTGATTAATTATCTAATAAGATGTTATTTTGAATAGAATTTCTTTTGAAAACGAGTCTCCTAGCCCTGATAGAAGCGGCATCCTTTTATGGTGGGGTTCACCATAAAAGATATAGCGGATAGCAGGACACAGCTCCTAAAATTTATACTAAACAGGCTTTAAACTCAAACAACCTGAAACTTGAAACCTGAAACTTGAAACTAAAAAACTAAAACATATGAAAGACTTTAATCCGGCTGATAAAATACAGGATTTGCAATACTTTGGGGAATTTGGGGGCGTGAATCCTTCGATTTCTGACTCTTCTACTTACACTTTCCTTTCGGCGAAAACAATGTTTGATACTTTTGAAGGGAATATGGAAGGCTGTTATTTGTATTCACGCCATTCTTCGCCAAGTAACTTATATTTGGATCAGGCTTTGGCGGCGATGGAAGGAACGGAAACTGCAAATGTGTCGGCTTCTGGAATGGGTGCGATTACGCCTACGTTATTGCAGTTGTGCGGTGCGGGTGACCACATTGTGTCAAGCCGAACTATTTATGGCGGAACGTATGCTTTTTTGAAGAATTTCACGCCTCGATTCGGAATTGAAACGAGTTTTGTGGACATTACAAAATTAGATATTGTGGAAGCTGCTATTACGCCAAACACAAAAGTTATTTATTGCGAAACGGTAAGTAATCCGTTATTGGAAGTGGCTGATATTGCCGGTTTGGCGCAAATTGCTAAAAAACATAATTTAAAACTAGTTGTTGATAATACCTTCTCGCCTTTATCTGTTTCGCCTGCAAAATTAGGCGCTGATATCGTGATTCACAGTTTGACGAAATACATTAACGGAAGCAGCGATACCGTCGGCGGTGTAACTTGTGCGTCTAAAGATTTTATCAATTCACTGAAAAATGTAAACTCCGGAGCGAGCATGCTTTTAGGACCAACAATGGACAGTTTGCGTTCGGCTTCGGTAATGAAAAATCTTCGTACGCTTCATATCCGTATCAAACAACACAGCCATAATGCGCATTTCCTTGCGGATCAATTTGAAGCGGATGGTTTGAAAACGGTTTATCCTGGATTGAAAAGTCACCCGAGTCATGAATTATACAAAACGATGATTAATCCGGAATATGGTTTTGGGGGAATGATGACAATTGATGTCGGCACTTTGGAGAAAGCCAATGAATTAATGGAATTGATGCAAGCGAGAAACTTAGGTTATTTGGCCGTAAGTTTAGGGTTTTATAAAACACTTTTCAGTGCTCCTGGAACCTCAACTTCTAGTGAAATCCCGTTAGAGGAACAAGCTGAAATGGGATTGACGGATGGTTTGATTCGTTTTTCTATTGGGTTGGATAATGATATTCAGCGTACTTATGAGATGATGAAGGCTTGTATGGTAGAGCTTGGGATTTTGAAATAGACTAACTTAGATTTTAGACATCTTAGATTATTAGATTATATTTATTCGCCACAAATTCACGAATTAATTTGTTTTAAAAATTCGTGAGTTCGTGGCTATTTTTTTATCAAATCACTATGCACCGGTTTGTCATCCTGACAGAGGAAGGACCACACACGTAATTTCGCATAGTAAAGTCTCCAATCTTTGTCGAGTTTCTAGTGTGATCCTTCCTTCGTCAGGATGACAAAAAAACAAAAAAGCCGTTCTGATCAATCTCAGAACGGCTTTTTACATATAACTTTTGATTTTAACTTCTAACCTCTTCAGGGAAGTTTAACTTACTATTTTTTCTACTATAAGTAAAGTAAATAAACAATCCGATTAGTAACCAGATCGTGAAATAAATCCAGTTCCAAACGCTTAATTCGGCCATCATGTACAGACAGCAGATTAATCCTAAAAGCGGAATTAAAGACAAGTTTTGTCTGAATGACCATACGGCTAATCCAACTAAAACGAAAAGGAAAATCCACATTGGAATTTTGTGTTTGAATAAACTGAAACCTGATTCGTATTTTAGAGAATCATTGATTGGCAAACCTTTTACAACTTCGGCATATTTAGCGTCGTCGTCTTGATATTGACTTAATAAATGCTCTAAATCTGAGCTTTCAGCCGTTTTATTTTTAACATCTATGCTTTCTAAATAAGTGAAAACTTTCGCTGATTCTTCTTTATCTAACGATGTAATAATGGTCGTTGCATCGTTTGTTTGCGCTTCATTATTAATAAAAGCCATTGTCGCTTTATTGTTGAAAGCAAAAGCGTAATATATTCCGGCAATCATTAAAACCGGCAAAATATACTTCGAATTCACATAAGGTGTTTTGAATTTCCCTCTTGGAATATCTGTTTTGTTTTGTAAAACCAAAACTCCTGCACAAACCAATACAAAGGCAAATAAAGTTCCGATACTGCATAAATCGGTTACCATTGTTAAGTTTAAAAACAAAGCCGGAACTGCCACCACAAAACCAGTTACAATAGTTGCAAATGAAGGTGTTTTAAATTTTGGATGCACAGTAGAAAATTTCTTTGGCAATAAACCATCACGGCTCATACTCATCCAGATACGAGGCTGTCCCATTTGGAAAACCAATAAAACGCTGGCCATCGCAATTACAGCACTTACGGCAATAATACCAGACATCCATTTTAAGTTTAATTTATCGAAAACAAATGCCAGAGGATCTCCAACATTCAATTCGTTATAACGTACCATTCCGGTTAAAACCAGGGCAATGGCAATATATAAAATCGTACAGATAATAATCGCCCACATCATTCCGCGAGGTAAATCTCGTTGTGGATTTTTACATTCTTCGGCCGTTGTCGAAATCGCGTCGAAACCAATATAAGCAAAGAAAACAGCTGACACACCTTTTAATACACCACTAACGCCATTTGGAGCAAACGGATCCCAGTTGGCTGTATCTACATAAAATACCCCCACTGCGATAACTAAAAGTACAATGCAAAGTTTTACAACAACCATGGCATTACTCGCATTACGAGATTCTTTCATTCCTCTGTAAACCAAAGCGGTAATTAAAACAATGATGAATAAAGCCGGTAAATCGGCCACAAAATGAAAAGAACCTATTGTTGGTGCGGTTGTCCAGGCGGTGTATGCTGCCTGTAATCCTGCACCTAAGTTTTCGTATGTTTTTCCGCCCTGCATTAAAGCTGTGGCATCTTTAAATCCGTTTGAGGCTGTTAGGTAATCCATCTGAACCCATTGCGGTAAATGAATCCCGCCACTCTGGAGCAGTCCGGTGAAATAATCACTCCACGATATCGCCACGGTTATATTTCCAACGGCATATTCCATGATTAAAGCCCAACCGATAATCCAGGCAATAATTTCTCCAAAAGCTACATAAGAATATGTATAAGCACTTCCTGAAACCGGAACCATTGAGGCGAATTCAGCGTAAGCAAAAGCAGCAAAACTACAAGCCAAAGCCGTAAATAAAAACAGGAAAATAACAGCTGGTCCACCATCGGCACTTGCTTTTCCGATAGTACTAAAAATTCCCGCTCCAACAATTGCTGCGATTCCAAATGCAGTTAAATCCCTGGTCGTTAAATGTTTTCCTAATGCATTATGACCATCTGCTTCGTTCTTTGCAACTTGCTTGAGAATATCTTGTACCGTTTTTTTTCGGAATAAACCTGATAATGCCATATATGATTTTGCTTTTTAAAATTAATTTATATCGGTCTTTGTGGTTTTATTTTGCAAATAATGCAAAAATTATCCTGATTTCAAATATATAAAACCATTTTGTTTTAATGCGAATTATTTTTTGCTACGAAGGCACGAAGGCACGAAGTTTTTTTTTGCCACGAATTGCACTAATGGCCGCGAATTATTTTTTCACGCAGATTTAAAAAGATTTTAGCAGATATACTCAGATTATTTATTTGCCAAGATTAAAAAATCATATTAAATCTGCTTTAATCTGCTAAATCTACGTGAAAAACTGACAAAGATTAGCAAAAAAAACTCAGCGCAAATCAGACTAAATCCGTATCATCCGCGTGCCATCTCTCATTTCAAATGTATCCCTGTTTTTTGTCACAATTAAAAAAATTCTCACATTTTTTTACCTCAAACCTTAATAAGAATCTTTCATCTTTTTTTTTACATTTGTTACATTATGACAAATGTAAATCACACACTATAATTTCTAATTATTTTTGAATGAGTATTTTACAAGAACCACCAATGTAATATTTCTCAAAAAAACACTTATTACTAAAACACTATTACTACTATAAAAACCAAACCACATGGAAAAAATTTCAAGACGATCATTTGTGAATAAATTTGGGGCTGGCGTTGGAGCCTCCGTGATCATAACAACACTGCCCTCTTTTTTAACGGCACCCGATCCTGACAAAATACCGTACACCGGAAAAAAATTAAATGTTGCGCTTTGCGGCCTGGGAATTTACGCTACAAAGGTCGCACAAGGCCTGGAGGTTTCTGAATACTGTACGCTTGCCGGCATAGTTACCGGTACTCCCGCAAAAGCGACCAAATGGAAAGCGAAGTACAATATCCCGGACAAGAACATCTATAACTATCAAAATTTTGATGAGATCGTCAACAACAAAGATATTGACTTAGTGTATGTGATACTGCCTAACAGCATGCACAAGGATTTTGTTATTCGTTCCGCCAAAGCCGGCAAACATGTCATTACCGAAAAACCTATGGCGATTACGGTCGCAGAATGTGAGGAAATGATCAAAGCCTGCAACGATAATAAGGTACAACTGGCTGTTGGTTACCGTTTGCATTATGAACCAACACACATAGAAATTAAACGACTAGGGCAAGAGAAAGTCTTCGGAAAAGTACGCTATATAGAAACATCCCTCGGCTATAAAACCTATGATACCATTGCCAAAAAACCTGTCAATATAAATGATCCAAGCGTATGGAGGTTAAATAAAAAACTATCCGGCGGGGGCCCATTAATGGATTTGGGGATTTATTGCATTCAGGCAAGCCGTTATATTTTAGGCGAAGAACCGATTGCCGTAACAGCTCAATTCGGAACCGTAAATGACAAAAACAGATTTTCAGAAACGGAAGAAAGTATTTCCTGGCAAATGGAATTCCCAAGCGGTGCGATGGCAAATTGCAATTCTTCTGTTGGGTATTATATTGACCGAATTTATGCCACTGCAGACGAGGGTAATTTTCAATTGAGTCCGTCGTTGAGTTATGGTCCTTACGAAGGAAAAACCTCAAAAGGGCCATTAAAATTCCCAGAAATCAACCAACAGCAAACACAAATGGATGAAATTGCGAAAGTATTATTAGAAAACAAAAAACTCCCAAGCCACATCACCGGCGAAGAAGGCCTGAAAGACATTAAAGTCATAAACGCCATATACAAAGCGGCCGAAACAGGGAAGAAAGTCTCACTAAAGTAATTTGCCACAAAGACTCTAAGACACAAAGTTTTTAAATTATTTCAATTCGTGAATTTGTGGCTATTTTTTCCGCCACGAATTCACGAATTATTTTTTCTAATCTTTGCGAACCTTGCGTAGACCTTAGCTCACGATAGCTATCGGGATTGCGGTTAAGCCTTCAAACAACTTCTCAAAATACTCACCGGATGCTGTGCTTCCCTACTCGTTCCATCATAAATTTGATGGCGACAGCTCGTTCCTGCAGCAGCGATTTTTACGTTTTCTGCCGTAGCGCGGACTTTTGGGAATAAAGTATCTTCTCCCATTTGCATACTCACCTGGTAGTGTTCTTTTTCATAACCAAAAGATCCCGCCATCCCACAACAGCCCGAATTATAAATTGTAACCGTATTATTAATTGGCAAATTCAACATGGCGAAAGTCGCTTCAACAGAACTCAATGATTTCTGATGACAATGTCCGTGAATCTTGATTTCTTTCTTTTCATCCGAAAAAGAATCAGGCTTAATTTTACCATCGATAATTTCTTTTTTAAAGAATTCTTCAATGGTAAAAGCATTTCGGGATAACTTCTCTGCTTCTTCCTTATCATCAGCCAGGCGAAGATATTCATCTCTGAAAGTTAAAATGGCAGAAGGTTCAATACCAACCAAAGGGGCATTGCCTAAAACCAAATCTTTAAAAATGCGGACATTGTCATTGGCTATTTTTTTTGCTTCCTCCAAAAAACCTTTAGATAAATAAGCCCTTCCACTTTCTTCATGATCGATAACCAGAACCTGATAACCTAGTTTAGTTAATAATTCGAAAGCATCGATTCCTATATTTACATCATAATAATTGGTAAATTCATCTACAAACAAATACAATCTTCCGTTCGGAAAATCTGTAACTGCAGGTTTATGGTTTTCGTGCCATTTTCTGAAAGTCTTTTTCGCTAAAAGCGGCACTTGTCTTTCCGGTGCAATGCCCATACTTTTTTTAACGAGAGACTGATTCGAAATAAAGTTTGTTATCGACGGAAACAAACTTCCCATTTTATTCAGTTTTGCATTGTGGGCAAAAATCTTATTTCGGGTCGAGAAACCGTTTGCTTTTTGGTATTGGTATAAAAATTCCGCTTTTAAGGTTGCCACATCCACATTACTCGGACATTCGCTGGCGCAGGCTTTACAGCTCACACACAACTCAAAAACTTCGTATAATTCTTTCTGGTCAAATTTATTTTCTTTTTCAGAATACGTCAAATATTCACGCAACGCATTCGCTCTTGCACGCGTCGTTTCTTTTTCGTTTTTGGTCGCACGATAACTCGGACACATGGCTCCTCCTGCCGATGGCAATTTTCGACAATCTCCCGATCCGTTGCATTTTTCGGCCGCACGCAAAATTCCTAAACTGTCTGAGAAATCCTGAAACGTTTTAATATCCGGTTCTACTCTGCCCGAAATTACGCGATGGTTTTCGTCCATTTTTAATGCGTTCACAATCTTCCCGATATTCAAAACCGAATTCGGGTCAAAAGCCAGTTTAATGCGTTTCAGCAATTCATAATTCGTCTCGCCAATCATAAACGGAATAAACTCGCCGCGCACAATTCCGTCGCCGTGTTCCCCGCTTAGCGAACCTCTGTATTTCTTAACCAAAATCGCCACATCGGTCGCGATGGTTCTAAAGAGTTTTAAGTCAGATGTTTTCTTCAAATTCAAAACCGGACGCAAATGCAGTTCGCCCGCACCCGCATGCGCATAGTAAATCGCACCTTGTCCGTGGCGCAGCATCATCGCCGAAAACTCCGCAATATACGCGGGTAAATCGCTCAGCTCAACTGCTGTATCTTCAATCGAATCGGCTGCTTTGTCGTCGCCAACTATACTTCCTAAAAGTCCGAGGCCGGCTTTTCTCAATTCGTTTACTTTTTCAATATCCGCTCCGTAAATTTTTACCAGTGCGTAGCCAAAGTTGTTTTTCTCTAAATCGGAAATTAAAGCATTCGCCTGATTTTCGGCATCCTGTGCGTCGTGAGAAGCCACTTCAAACATCATAATCGCTTTGGGTTCTCCCACCAAAAAGAAACGGTTTTTAATGTGCTCGCGATTCGTTTTCGTACAATCCAGAATCGTATCGTCGATCATTTCTGCTGTGTACAAATGATGTTTCATCGCCACCACAACAGATTCCAGCGATTCCTGAATGCTATGATAATGCGCCACCACCATAATATTATTCGCTGGCGGTAAATCGTCTACTTTTAAGGTAATTTCATAAGTAAAGGCCAACGTTCCTTCGCTTCCGCAGAGTAATTTTCCAAGATTGATGGTTGGTTCCGTTCCGCCAAACAAATCCGATTTCAGTAAAATATCAACCGCATAACCCGTATTTCTTCTGTGAATCTCCGGTTTCGGAAACTCTTTTACAATTTCGTCCTGCGTTGCTTTTACCGAAAGTTCGTCGTAAACGCTTTTGTATATTTTATTTTCTAAAGTATCGCCTTTGGTTTTCTCGATGAATTCCGCCGAAGTCAGTTCCTTAAAAACCACTTCCGATCCATCGCTCAAAATCGCTTTGATCTCCACAATTTTATCGCGCGTCACGCCATAGCGAATCGAAGTCGTTCCCGAAGAATTATTCCCCACCATTCCACCAATCATACAGCGGTTGGAAGTCGAAGTATTCGGGCCGAAAAACACGCCATGCGGTTTCAGAAACAAATTCAGTTCATCGCGAATCACGCCGGGCTCAACTGTAACTGTTTTTTTAATCGGGTCGAAATTCAGGATTTTGGTAAAATTCTTCGAAACATCAACCACAATTCCGTCGCCCACCGTTTGTCCGGCCAGTGAAGTTCCCGCCGTTCTTGGTGTAATCGAAATCTGATGCTCTCCTGCAAACCGAATCAGTTTACTTATATCTGCGATCGTTTTAGGGACCGCAACCGCTTTTGGTTTAATCCGGTACACCGAAGCATCGGTCGAATAAAGTGTTTTATGAAGATCATCGTATAAAAGTGTTCCTTCCAACGATGCTAATAATTGTTCTAAATCCTTAAGTAGTGACATTATTTATGACCTGAAAATGAATTACAAAAATAGTTTTTTTTTAGGTTCTGAGGTGCAAAGGAACAAAGGTTCAGAGGTTTTTCTTTGATGGCATTTTTAGAATTGGAAATTAAAGATAATTATCGAAAAATTTATCTATGATTTTTTATTCTTCGATAATAGATAACATCTTAATTTTTATCCAATTTATTTTTCAAATACATAATTTCCCTTTTTAAATTGTTTATTAAGTCCTTATATAATTCTCTTTCGTTATCAAAAAGATCTATTATGATTTTTTTTTCATCCTGACATTTTTTTAAATTATTATTGATTGTATTTTCTAACACCTCTTTTTCACTGAAGTTAATCAGATGGTTTATTTCCAAATCAAAAACATAAGCTATTTCCTTTAGTCTTTGCATAGTCATTTTTGTTTTACCTGTCTCAATATCAGAATATGCAGCTTGAGATATTTTCAACAAATCAGAGACATATTCCTGAGAGTATCCTTTAATAACTCTAATTTTTCTAATCTTTTCACCAATCATTTTTTTGCATAAAAGTAGAAAATAATTTACAATTACAAACTATATAAGTAAGTTAAAACTTATAAAATATAAGTTTACACGGTTTTACTTTTGATGTTATTTAACAATTAAAACTTAAACCATGAAATGTAAAAAAACACTTTTTGTATTATTTCTAATATTGATATGTTGTATATCTTGTGAAAAAGATAATCACAATGAAGAAGCACAATCAGTATCAATTGACAAAATAACGGTAGAGAATGGCAGAATATCTTTTTCTAATAAAGATGCATTTTTAGAATTCTACAATAATTCAAAAAATGATAGCAATGATGAAATTGCTTCCATGCTGGAAGAAAAATTCTATAACCAAAATTTTTATTCTTTAAAACCACTTGTAAATAATGAGACGGAAATTAAAGAAATTCAAAAACACTTTTCAAAAATTAAACATAACCAATTAGTTAATAAATCAGTAAATGCCAAAAGTACTTTAATAACAGATGATGCAATTATAGAACACTATGATGAATTAGATGATATATTAGGTGATGATTTATTCCAAAGTCTACTAAATGAAAATGCTGAAATACAAGTTGGAGATATAGTATATAAATACACTGACAAGGGGCTCTTATTTTCAAATAAAGAATATGTAAGTGAAATTTATGACTTTATGAAAAATAATGATATTAACTCATTAGGTGATATCGGAGAAATAAACGTGAATCAAGAATATCCAAAATTTAATACTGAAGGCGGTTTAAAACAAGTCACAACTCACGTAAGTTCATTTGTCGATATAAAAGAAAGCGAAAATATTTCTCCCGTTTCTAAGAAATTCGCTAAACCAGTTTCATCAGAAGCTTTTGCAGTTTCAATTGACCCTGGTTTTACCAATCTTGTAAATAATCTTCAATTATGTGATCCAAGAAGTCCTTGGCTGGCAAATCTTTTCGGGGAAACTAAAATCTGCACAACAAATTATGAAAGTAAGCGTCGCGTAAAATTAAAATATTACAATGTGAATTTATTTTTAGCCTATTCAATTGGAGTTAATCTACAACATCAATTTAGAGGTTGGACTGGAATTTGGAGAGAGGAAAACACAGACGAAATTGCCTTGGGAGTTAATAGTGTAACATGGTTTTTTGATAATTCAAAGGTATTTAATAATACTACAAATAATATGATCGTTAACTATTATGTAACTGACAATGGAAAACTTTATACAAGCTTAAATAGTTATAATAATGCAATATATGCCGGAACAGACAAACCAATCCCAAATTTACCTATTAAAGGTCTTAATATGATAATTGAAGTTGCGGCAGATTTTATAGGCAAAGATCTTACAGAATATCAAATACGACAATTATTTTATGGATCTATATATGGACAGGCTGAAAAAATCATGAAATCATTGAACAAACCAATGAACGAAATTGGAGTAATATTAAATCAAAGAGGTCAAACCATTGTGCAATATTATAATTTAGGTACAAATTGCACGAACTGTTCTGATAGGAATAAGACTTTTGATTGGGGAATCGTCAGCCCAAAAATAACTTACAATTTTGGAGTGGGCAATGGTGGCGACTTTAATATTAAAACCGGTTTTAATGATTTAAAATTCGACTTTAAAAATCCAAAAGTTACAGGAATAAATATTTATGGGATGGCGAAAAAAAATGGAACATGGCATGGGTTTAAAATGGTTTTTTAATATTATATTTTTAATTCCGATAATGGTGTATTGTCAGGATAAAGAATTTAAAAATAAAGGATTTAGCGTTGATGCATCAGCGCTAATTCTATTTCCCTATGATTTTAGTATAGCTTCAGAACATGATGAAATATCCGAGACTAGTACAAAATCTAAAATATTAGGTACAAGCATACGCTTAAACTATTACATTTCTAAGTGTTTTGCTTTTACAACAAGTAGTGGTTATGAATCTATCAACCAGCCAAAAATTGCTTACATCCCAATCACTGGTGGAATTAAATGGATTCTAAACGATACAAAAGAAAGCCTTTTCACCTCTTTTGATTTGGGAGGACATTTGGGACAAGTAGAAAAATTTGGCGTTTTAATGAGAATTGGCGTTGGATATCGATTTGTGCTTGCAAAAAAAGTACTTGGCAATTTTGAATTATGCTACTCCAATCAAAATTTATATAAAACATTTATCAATCAGGATAATCGAAAAATAGATTATCACAATATTGAAAGTGCCGGATTTAAAATAGGAATAGAAATATACTAAATAATCTAAACAATGAAATTATCAAAAATAATAACTCTTTTACTTGTCTTAACATTTGGACCAAAGAGTATATCGCAGAATAAAGGAACATTAGAAAATTCGATTTTTGGAGTAGAAACCGGTTTTTTAGGCTTTTGGGTCAATAACGAAACCAGACTAATTTCTAATTTATCATTAAAAAGTGAATTAGGTCTTGATGCCGGTTTTTTTGGCGGAGGATCTGACACCAAAATTGGTACCCTACTTGTTCCAGTAATTACGTTAGAACCCAGATATTATTACAATATTGAAAAAAGAGCACGTAATAACAAAACTACATCAAACAATAATGCCAATTTTATTGCATTAAATCTAAAATATCAACCTGACTTATTTGTGGTTTCAAATAGTAATGTAGATGCAATCACCAACATTTCTATTATTCCTAAATGGAGTATCCGAAGAAACTTAGGAAATCATTTCCATTATGAAACGGGTTTTGGTCTTGGTTACAGATACTTTTTAGAAAACACAAATAATGAAAAAGGAGAAATGGTTGCCGATTTACACTTAAGAATTGGGTACAATTTCTAAATTATTACAATTAATCACTCCGCACTTAAAGTGCGGAGTTTTTTTTGCACTCTTTTTAAATTAAAGTGAAGAGTTACGAGACAATAACTAGAGCCCGGAAATAGAATTTCTCGTTATTTGAGGAGCTCTTTCCTGCTGTCCTTCCAAATCTTTTGTGCCGAACCCCGGCACAAAAGGATTTTCCCTCCCATCAGGACTAGGGCATTCTTTTTCATAAGAAGTTTTGTTGTAAAATTAATTGACAAGAAATAGTTACCCAACAATGCCCTCTTGCAATATTTACAATCCCTGCTTACAGCACTTTATTTTGATTTGTTGACAGTGTAAATTCCGCCCACAAGTAAAATGACGCCCAGTCCTAAATAAAGGTATCCCTGTTGTTTACCGGATTCGTTGGACGCATTAATTTTTAGTCCTAATAAATTAATTTCTTTTGTATTATCAGCTATTTTGTTGATACCTATATATCCCACACCGAGACTAATAACGATTAGAATTATTCCTATTATTTTTGATGGATTCATGTTTTTTGAATTTAATTGTTTCTCTAATTTAAGAAAAATATATTTCAATCAGATGATAATATTCATTTTATCATACTTTAAACACTCAATAAAGACAAATCTTCCCAAACATCTACATAATTTCCATTTTCTGCAATCAAAAGTCTGGCTCCTGGAGGCAATCCTAAATAAGGAAGTATCAATGGACAATACTCTTCCAAATGTACAGCGTGCATTGGCTTAAAAAAATCATCATCTTCTAAATATTCTCCTGACCAAATATACCAACCATTTGTATCTCCTACCATTGGAAGTCGCAATGCATGTATCGGCATTGTTTTGCTTTTTTCTTTTATATCCAAATCGATTCCAACTTTCAAATGCATTTCACAAGCTTCAAATTTGAACTCGTATTTATTACAAATATCTTGTTGAATTTTTATTAAATCCATTTCTTATTATTGACTATTTAATTATTTTTTCGTGCTTTATTATAACAGCAACAACTAATAAAACGAATATAGGTTATTTTGAATAATACTCGGAATTAATTCAAAAACTTCTTTTTACACATAAGGGTTTTACTATATTTGCCTTTCCTAAATTACAGAATCATGACATCTAAAAAACTTTTGCCCATGTGGTATGGTGGCGGTATTGGAAACAACCGTAACACTTCTGTAAGTGTAGGACACCTTAGCCTCATGGGTTTTATATTTCCTAAATTACAGAATTATGAGTACCAACACCCTTTCAAAAGAAGCCGAAAAAAGGTTGACAGATTTTTTTAACAACACAATAGAACCTGAAGGAATGGCCAAGGCAATAAGGCAGCTAAATTATTTACTCGCTTTAGGAGTTATGAGGGAACATGAAACCCTTCAAACCCAAATAAACACCTTAGAAAACAGCTTTTATTGGCTGAATGAATTAGCCGAAGTTTTAAATCCTTATTTGAGTTTGGAATAAGATTTTAATTTTACAATAAATGGAAAAACCTCGATTTTTTTAAGATCGAGGTTTTTTTGTTTGATTTCGTTGCGGGCATGGATTGCAAATCCGCTCTATCGGGTATTAGCACATCGTTTTTTAATTTGATGAAATAAAAGTTTTACCTTTAAATTCATTCAATTGTCCTTTTATGAATTTGTTTTCAATTATATCTTTTAATTCAATTGTACAATTTTCAGAATAAACAGGATAGACAGTGCCTTTAAAATTAATCTGTTTTTGGTTTATTTCAGTCCATTCTATTAAGCATAAAACAACTCCAAAATTCATTTCTGTCAACATTATTTTTTGTACATCTTTCAATGATATTTTGACAGGAGAGTTTTTTTCTAATGTTTGGTATGTAATTTCTGAAACATCTATTATTAAAGCAGTACTTGATTTAGCATATTGCTTTCCATTTTTAAGTTTAAAAGTGTTTAGTAGTTTATTTCCAGGATTTATTTCTCTTGTTGTATCTGAAAACCTAGTTGAAGTAATTTCAAACCCACAATTATCTATTATAAAATCTGGTTCATTTAAATCTGCCTTTCCAAATCTAAATACCAATTTTTCAGATAAACATTTGTTAATAAAATGCGCACATTCTTTGATTTCAAAAATATGACCGTGAATTGAAATATCTTTATTATTTACTATTCTTTTAAGATAAATATTATACATGTTTTCATCATAATTTTTAATATCCATTAATGCTAAACCAAGAGTTCTTAAATGATGTTTTTTAATTTCTCTTTCTATATAAGTGTGCTCCAGAATTGTATTAATTTTAAAAGATATAGGGTGAGATAAATCTGCTAAATCAATTCCCAATTCATTTTTGTAATATTCAACAATATATTTCATTCTTTTATTTTCGTTTTGCGGTAAAAATGCTTGACAACATTTGATACTTGGCGAAGTTAACCTACATTTTGTCAAAACTTCCGAGAAGCTAGGAATTTGTTAAGACTTCCATATATCTTTTGCTTTTTCGTATAAAAATTCTGCACGTTGTTCTATTGTCTCTTCATTCCATTCGTCAAGTGTTAAGTAACTACTTATTGTTTCAAGTCCAGCTGAGTAAGTATTTAAACCTTTTTTGTCACCTTTGCCTTTTCTTTTGATTGTCCAATTTGCATCCCTAATTGTCGAGTTTAAGGCTTGTGTTATAATTGTCAAATTTCCTAATGTCAATAGTTTTCTGTTGCGTTTTATTTTTTCTTCTTGACTTGAAAGTTTACCCCAGTTGTTTTCCCACTTTTTTGGCATCAAGTGCTCCAAACTATATTTATTAATTCCTAAAAGTTGGGTTGATTGTAATTTTCTGTTACGAATTTTAGACTCAATTAAATAAAGAATTCCTGCGGATTGTTTATTGATTAAATATGAACTTTCAAAACCAATTTTCAATTCATCGTTAGAAGGCAAAAAGTTTACTTTGTCTGCTTGACCTTCTAAAAACTCTAAAAATTTTGACTTTGACAGGATTTCGTTATTTATTAATCTGTCTGTAAAAAGTTGATTGTAATTTTTTGTATTAGCATGAGCAACCATTCTACGCATTAAGAATGTTTCTAAGAAATCAAATAACTCATTTCTATCATTATCATTTGATACATTTTTTAGAACATAAAGCACATAAGGAATTAGTGTTGAAGTATCAAGTCCAAAAATTATAGCATTAATTCTTTCGATACCTGACTTGTCTGTAAGCTCGCTTTCTATAATATCGTAGTCAAAATTTTCCTTAAATAATAATGAATAGTCTTTGATCTCTGATAGAATTGATTTCTTATCGTTGTTTAAATATTCTTTTATGAATTTCTTATATGATTCAAAAAGTTGTTCAACTTTTGAAAACTCAATTTTGTCTTCTGTTTTTACATTTAGATTTTTGTCTTGAATCTTAATTTGCAAGTATGAAAAGAAAAACAAATCTATAAACTCTCTTTTTAATCTACCTGCTGTAATCTCTCTGTCCCAATAATTTTTAGTTTCTTCATCTTTCTCAAAAACGTTTTTCCAATAAGTAGTGTAAGTTAAAATTTCGTCACGATTAAAAAAGTAGTTTTTTAAAAGTTCAGCAGTAGTTAGTTTAACACCTAACGAATTTATTGTATCAAAAATTTGTTGTTCATCTTCGTTTTCGTCAAGGTCAATACCAACAAATAGAATTTTAGCAAGTATGTTGTTTATATCTAATCTATCTGCGTTTAGGTTGCTCTTGAAGTATTTGTATGCTTGAGTAATGTTGTCTGTTCCTACTAATTCTTTTAACTCATTCAAATTCATTACAAGTTCATAAGCATCAATATCGTTATGATTATGTTGAATTGCAATTAAATCTCTCAATTTAAACATTCGCTTAAACTCATAGTCATCGCCTGATTTTAGAGATAAAACTTTAAAAAAAATTGAAAGGGTTGTTAAGCGTTGCTGTCCATCAATTAATGTTCTTTTGTCACCAACCTTGTTTCCTGTATTTGTTGGTTGTTGTTTCAAGATTACTGAACCTAAAAAATATGGCTTGCTTGTCTGACTAACATGTTCCATATCTTCTAAAAGTCTTTCCCATTGTTCGTCACCCCAAACATACGCTCTCTGAAAAAATGGAATTTCTAAAATTCTGTTTCCGTTAAAAATATCATTAATCGTTCTTTTACCTGCGTCCATACTTTATTGTAAATTTTTCGTTTTTTGTTATCTCATTGCTTACTAATAACGTTTATCCTCTTGCTAACGGGAGCGTCTATCTCATGGACCTTTAATTTTTACTGAACTTTGTGCGCACGAGCGAGACGCTCGCGCCAGCAGACATAATTGAAAATATTTCGAAAATATCGAGTAATTTCTTACTCATAGTTTTTTATAGTAGAAAGTAATTCTTTTTTGAATTTATAAATTTCATCAAGACTTTGCAAAGATTGCTTTTCACCATTATCTTTTCCATTATGAAATAATTCTACGTATTTGTTAGCAGAATTAAAATGTAATCTACATAATGGTTTTCTGTTATTATCGTCTAATAAAATTCCAAAGTAAGATTGTGTATCTCTAAAAAATATTCTATTAGCAGGGATTGCTTCTCTTAAAATTGCTTTGATAATTTGTGAACCTTCTATTTCTTCTTCGGTTGTAATAAATCTTGGAGTTTCAATTTCTTCATCTACAGAAGATAATTTTTGATTTTCTTTTGATGGAATAGTTTCACCAATATTTAATGCATTTTTAAGCCTGAAATTTATTGATTCATTTATAGAGTTAGAAAAAGCTTTTTTTGTGTATTCTTTAAAAGCTACTAATCTTGATGCGGTTAATGGTTTATTGAAAAATTTGCTTACTAGAAGCTTTACAATTTCATCAGACGGATTTTGTAATTCTTTTTCAAATTCATTTCTTATTGCTTTTATATATTTTAGTGCTTCTGCCGAGTCTAAAATATTTTCTAAATTATAACTGCTTTTGGTGAAATTTTCAAGAATTTTTAAGCTGGAATCAGAAATATTTGCCAAGTCCAAAGTAAAAAATGGCTTTTCATCCATTATGTTTGGTTGTTCTAAATCAGCATAAAAATTATAAGTATGACCATTAGTTAAAACTCCAAAACGAGATTTTGAAACATGATAATATCTGTGAAGTTGTGAATTATGTGCATCAACATTTTCTTTCCAATGTTTACATTCAATAATTAAAATAGGTTCACCGTCTTTCTTAATTACATAATCTATTTTCTCGCCTTTTTTTGTACCAATGTCACATATAAATTCTGGAATTACTTCTGTAGGATTAAAAATATCAAATCCCAAAATTTGAATAAATGGCATTACGAATGCATTTTTAGTAGCTTCTTCGGTATTAATTTGATCTTTTAGTGAATCAACTCTTTTGTGTAATTGCTCAAGTTTTAGTCTTAAATCTGCTTCCATATCTTAATATATTGGTGTTTCTAAAATGTACTGATTTTATTTGGTTTTATTCAATTCTCTACACAATAGCAAAAATGATTGCCCTACTTGCGGGAGTGTTTCGCTCATTAATGCAATTTTCAAATGTAGACTATTGATTTCCAAATGATTTACGGAAAACCTTTTTTTTGTAGAATTAAATCATATATCTCAAAAGTATAAATTAACAATTCTAAACAACCAAGTACTTATACCTGATTTTCTCCTCAAAAAAACCCAACCAAAACAACTTCTCTAGCTTCTCTTTAATTTCCGCAATTACCTATAATCCTAAGCCTTTTCAAAAGTTTCGATTGCTTTTGTTTTATCATCAGTTGCAAGATATACATCGTAATAATTAACAAAATTTCTTTTTCATTATATTTATATGCAAATAAATCCCATTTTAGCATTACCAAATACAACACCTCCTTAAAACCCCATTTTAATGAATAAAAATATAAGCGCCCTTTTTGAAATCGCTCAAAAAGAGACCCGAAAAATAATAGGTTTAATGTCCGGAACTTCGCTTGACGGGCTTGATATTGCGCTTTGTGCTATTTCTGGTGCGGGCGAAAATACGGCTGTAAAAATTCTGGAATTCGAAACCATCAACTATACCGAAGATATTAAAACCGAAATCCGTAAAGTGTTTGCCCAGAAAACGATCGATTTTCAGCATTTGGCTTTATTAAACGAATGGATCGGTCTTTTGCACGCTGGCATGGTCAACGATTGTCTTCAAAAATGGAATATTCCCGCACACGAAGTCGACTTAATTGCCTCGCACGGACAAACGGTTTTGCACGCTCCGAAGTTTTTGCATCAGCAGGAAAAATTCCCCAATGCGACTTTGCAAATTGGCGACGGCGATCATATTGCCGTAAAAACCGGAATTATAACGTTATCCGATTTCAGGCAAAAACATGTGGCTGGCGGTGGCGAAGGCGCGCCTTTGGCAGTTTATGGCGATTATCTATTGTTCAGCAAAAAAGACGAAAACCGCATTATGCTCAACATGGGCGGCATCGCGAATTTCACCTATTTACCCGCTTCCCAAAACGCCGAGGAAGTTTTTGTAACCGATACCGGAACCGCAAATACGTTAATAGATATTTTTACCAAACACTTTTTCCCTGAAAAAAATTACGATAAAGATGCCGAAATCGCCCAAACCGGAACCGTAAATCAAACCCTTTTAACAGAATTAAAAAGCAATACTTTCTTCCGGAAAAGCTTCCCAAAAACCATCGGTCAGGAATTATTCAATAAAGCTTTTGTCGATTCGGCTTTAGCAAAAACGAATCTCGAAAATATTTCGGCCCCAGATTTGCTGGCCACTTTAACAAGACTAAGCGCAAAAACAATTGCAGAAGCGATTCTGTTTGTCGTAAAAAACACAGGAGCGCCAATCGAAAATTTCACGGTTTATATGTCGGGCGGAGGCGCAAGTAATCCGTTATTGGTAAAATGGTTAAAAGAATTATTGTCGTGCCCGTTCCAAAAAAGTGACGATCTGGGCATTTCAGGCGACGCGAAAGAAGCGGTTTTATTTGCCGTTTTAGCCAACGAAACGGTTGCCGGCGGAGATTATAACTTCGGTACAAAAAAAGGAATTCCCTCCATCACAATGGGAAAAATTTCTTTACCTGATTAAAAAGGGATTGCCACGAATTGATAAAAAAATATGCCCCAGATTAAAGGATTAATAAGGATTAATCATTCTGTTTGAAAAAAAATTTCACCACAAATTACACAAATTCCCACAAATTTTTCCGCTCAATATTGGGAAAAATAATTAGTGAAAATTTGTGTAATTTGTGGTTAAAAAAAGCATTAATCATTTTAATCCTGTAATATGTGGCAAAAAAACTTTGTGCCCTAGCGCCTTCCTAGCAAAAGGCACGTATAAGAAATTCAAATTAATACCGTTAAAATTATAATCTATTAATTATTTACGATAATCAGCTAAAAAAACTATTTTTGGTTTCTGTTAAAAAAGATTGCAATGCATAAAAATCAGCCACTACTCTTCTCTATCATATTCTTACTTTTCTTAGGATGGACATCCAACGCGCAGGAAAAACTACTACATCCTAAAAACGAATTTAGAGGGGTGTGGATCGCCACCGTCGTAAATATCGACTGGCCAAAAACAGCCATTGACGGCGTTGCCAAAGAAAAAGCAGATTATATTGAAACTTTAGAAGCCTATAAAAAACTAAATTATAATGCGGTAATTGTACAGGTTCGTAGTGTGGGGGATGCTTTTTATCCTTCAGAACTGGCGCCCTGGTCACGATTTCTGACCGGAAAAGAAGGTCAGGCTCCTAACCCCTATTACGATGCATTGGCCTGGATGATTGAAGAAGCGCATAAAAGAGGTTTTGAGTTTCATGCCTGGCTGAATCCGTACCGTGCGACTTTCGATTTAAACAAAAACCTTTTAAGTCCAACACATGACGTATTCAAACATCCCGAATGGATGATCGAATACGCCGGAAAAATATATTACGATCCTGCGTTGCCTGAAGTTCAGGCACATTTAACAAAAGTCGTAAAAGAAGTCGTTGATAAATACGATATCGACGCAATTCATTTTGATGATTATTTCTACCCATATACCGTTCCCGGAAAATCATTTAACGACAATGCTTCCTATAGAAAATATGGATCTGGCCTAAGTCTTGCCGACTGGCGTCGTGCGAATGTGAGCAACTTTGTACACACGATTTCTACCACAATTAAAGCTAGTAAACCGTGGGTACAATTCGGAATAAGTCCGTTTGGGGTTTGGAGAAATAAATCACAAGATCCTAAAGGTTCTGAAACGCAATCCACGTCCAATTACGACGATTTATATGCAGATCCTGTCTTATGGATGGACCAAAAATGGATCGATTATATTATGCCGCAATTGTATTGGAGCATGAATAATCCGAGAGCATCATATTCTAAATTGGTAAAATGGTGGTCTGAAAATTCAAATGATAATACCGCACTTTATATTGGCCATGCTTCTTATAAAATTAGAGGCGATGCTGATAAAAGCTGGAACTACGTAAGTGAAATTCCAACACAAATTGATTATGCCAGAAGTTTCAAAAAAGTGGGCGGAAGTGCTTATTTCAGTTCCAAATGGTTCATGGATAAAAACTTTGATATTACAAAGCTTTTAGAAGAAAATCAATATAAATATCCTGCGCTTCCGGCTCCGGTTCCCAATTTAAAACATGTTATTATCGATACGCCGGTTGTCAATGAATTTGGAAAAGATAGTATAAAATATTCCTTCAATATCAAATCTCCATTGAATACGAAAGTACGCTACATGGTGATATATGGTGCAGAACACATTTCGAAAGTGGATATTAATGATGCGTCAAAAATAATTGACAAAGTAACCGTGAATCAGTTTGATGGAACAATTTCATTTTCTATACCATCTCAAAAAATGAATCAATATAAAGCTTGCGCTGTAACATTTATTGACTATTTTGCAAACGAAAGTACAGCTACTTTTATTGACTTAAATAACACATTTAAAATCGCTTACCCTAACCAACCAAATGAAAACAGATAATAAACCCTGGTATTGGATTCCGCTTCTAAATTTTGCATCTGGATTGCCTTATGCCGTCATCATTTCCGTTTCGGTTATCATGTACAAAAATCTCGGAATCTCTAATGAAGATATTGGAGTTTACACCAGTTTATTATATCTGCCCTGGGTTATAAAACCACTTTGGAGCCCGTTTATTGAGTTGAACGGAACTAAAAGAAAATGGTTTTTATCGATGCAATTGCTTATTTCGATTGCATTTTTGCTGGTCGGTTTCACCATTCCGGCTAGTGGATTTTTCATCATGACATTGGCGATTTTTTGGGTTGCGGCCTTTGCTTCGGCTTCTAATGATATTGCCAGTGACGGTTTTTATTTATTGGTTTTACCAAAAGAACAACAATCGTTTTTCCTCGGAATCAGAAGTACTTTTTACCGACTTTCACTTTTAGCCGGAAACGGATTAATCGTTTTGTTTGCCGGATATTTAGAACATAAATATGGTGACAATACCAAAGCCTGGTCATACACGATGATTGCCGTTGGTTTATTAATGACTTTTATTACGGTTTATAATTTCTTTTTTACTCCAAAAAATGAAATCAATGCTGGTGAAAATAATACCGAAGTTCATCATCAAAACTTTGCCACTATCTTTATCAGTTTCTTTAAGAAAAAACAAATTGGTTTAGTATTGGCTTTTATTCTGGTTTTCAGATTAGGCGAATCGCAATTGCTTAAAATGCTAAGTCCTTTTTTATTAGACAAAAAAGAAATAGGCGGAATGGGATTAGACACTGAAGCTGTCGGAATCATCTACGGAACTTTAGGTATTTTCGCTTTAACAGTTGGAGGTATTTTAGGAGGTATTGCTATCTCTAAACAAGGGCTTACCAAATGGATGTTTCCTATGTTTTTGGCCATGCATTTACCAATTATTGGTTTTATTGGATTGGCTCATTTTCAACCGGAAGAACTTTTCCACCTGCATTTAAACTTTTATTTTTTCGAAATAAATTCCCCGCTTAATCTCTATACCTGCATCACTGTTATATTAGAACAGTTTGGATACGGTTTCGGTTTTACCGGCTTTATGATGTTCTTAATTCATGTTGCCGAAGGAGAATCAAAAACAGCACATTACGCATTGGCAACCGGATTTATGGCTTTAGGAATGATGCTTCCGGGAATGTTAAGTGGTTATATACAACAATTTTTAGGCTATCAAAACTTTTTTATCTGGGTTTTGTTGGCAACAATTCCGGGATTGATTCTTTCCCGTTTTTTAATTTTCCCGAAAGACTTTGGGAAAAAATCTGAAGAAGTTTAACCCCAAATCAAACATCTTAAATATGGAATTCAACGAAAATCTGCAAGCCGAACGCAACCTAAAAGGAGCTGAGTTCGAGAAAACAGGAGATTTTGAAAAAGCAATTGAAGTATATGAAGAAAATGTCGCGGAAAGCTTTAAAGGAAATCATCCTTATGATCGGTTAGCTACGATCTACAAAAACCAAAATGATATTGACAACGAAATTCGGGTTCTCGAAAAAGCTATTATAGTTTTTGAAGAAATCACACTCGAAGACCGACTCGAAGGTTTACCGAAACTTTTCCGTTTCAAAAACCGTTTAGAAAAAGCAATTGAAACCAAAAAACAACTGGCTAAGCAAAAGAAAAGCAAAAGTTGAAATAAGCATAAACTTTTACGCATTTTATCATGATTACGCTCAAAAGAACAAACTCAGACGATACTGATTTTAAAAACCTGGTTGTTTTATTAGACCGGGATTTAGCCATCAGAGACGGAGAAGATCACGCCTTTTACAATCAGTTTAATAAAACCGATAAAATAAAACACGTTATCGTTTTTTACGAAAATGGTATCGCTGCTGGCTGTGGCGCTTTTAGGGAAAAAGAAAGTGATATAGTCGAAATCAAACGTATGTTTGTCCATCCCGATTTTCGAAAAAAAGGAATCGCATCTGCTGTTCTGAGAGAACTGGAAATTTGGGCGAAAGAAGTTGGTTATGCTTATACGATTTTAGAAACCGGAAAAAACCAACCGGAAGCGATTAATTTATACCAAAAACAAGATTACACTATCATTCCAAATTATCCGCCTTACGAAACAATGGATAATAGTGTTTGCATGAAAAAGACTTTATAATAATGAAAATGACAGCTGAAGCATTAAGACAAAAAGTGGGACAATTCTTTTTTCCCGCAGTTTTCATCAACGATACCGAAGAAAATATTCAGGAAACCGAACGTTTAATAAAAGAACACAATATTGGCGGACTGACTTTTTTTCACAGCCGTGCGAGCGCGGCAACGAATTATGAAAGCAAGAAAAAGGTTGTTTTTAATGATGACAGCTATCAAAAAATAAAAGAACTTATTGTTCGTTACCAAAAGTCGGCTTCTACTCCACTTTTAATCAGTATTGATGCCGAATGGGGTTTAGCCATGCGCATCGAAAAAACACCACAATATCCGTACGCGATTACACTGGGTGCTTTGCCGGAAAGCAAATCAGGTTTGGTTTACGAAGTTGGAAAACAAATTGGTTTAGACTTAAAAGCTGCCGGAATTCATTATAATTTATCGCCCTTGGCAGATATCAACAACAATCCAAATAATCCGGTTATTGGTTATCGTTCTTTTGGTGAAAACAAAGAAAAGGTCGCTGATTTTGCCGTTGAATATCTGAATGGAATGTCGGAAGTTGGTGTTTTAGGATGTCTGAAACACTTTCCCGGACACGGAAATACCAATGTCGATTCGCATTTAGGATTACCGGTTTTAAAAGAAACTTTAGAAGAATTGATGAATAACGAATTATACCCATTCATCAAAGGAATCGAAAATAATGTCGATTCTATAATGATTGGGCATTTGGCGGTTCCGAGTTTAAACGACGGAAAAGATACTTCGGCTACTTTATCAAAAGCAGTGATTCAGGATCTTTTACGAGACAAATTAGGTTATAACGGTTTGGTTATTTCTGATGCCTTGAATATGCACAGCGTTTCCAAACTATACGAAACAAAAGGCGATTTAGAATGGGAAGCATTCAATGCTGGAAATGATGTTTTATGTTTTGCCGAAAATGTTCCCGAAGGAATTGAATCCATTCTTAAAAATGCTTCTCCGGAAAGAATCGAAGAAAGCTTCAACAGAATCATGAAAGCCAAGAAAAAAGTTGGAATCTTATCTGAAAACAACTTTACTTCAGGCGAATTAAACTACCAAAAAGCATCCGAATTAAACTTCGAAATCGCTCAGGATTCTATCACAAAAATCATTGACAATTCAAATACAGAATTGGCGTTTGAAGCTCAAAAAAACAATCAATTCGCCAAATTGAGTTTGCACAAAAATGTAGAAAACACTTTTTTCCAAACTCTAAATTCAAAACTAAAATCTCCGGAATTTGCTTTTGAAAACTTAGAGGTTTCTGATATTGCTACCATCAAAAAAGAGCTTGAAAATTTCGAAACGATTCTAATTTCTTTATTTGTTCCAAAGGCTAAACCAATGAACAATTTCGAAATTAACGACGAAGTTTTAGCATTGCTTTCTGATTTGCTTCAAACCAAAAAATGTATCCTTTACGTTTTCGGAAATCCGTACGTTTTACCTATTATTCCGAATCTTTCTAAGGCTTCCGGATTAATTCAGGTATATCAGGATTTTGAAGAGTTTCAAAAAAATGCAGCAATTCAATTTCTTGAAAATAAAGTTTGCAACGGAAATTTGCCCGTAAATATTGACCTTCAGCAACTTACAAAACCATGATTTCAACCTATAACTAAATACTATCACTTAATAAATATTTATAATTACATCTTATTGTAAGTAACTCTACTTATACCCTACTTTTGCAGCACAAATAAATTTTTAACTTTAAAACGAATAAGATGTCTTTAGTAGGAAAAAAATTCCCAAGTATTGCAGTAGATGCTATCTCAGAAATGGGTGATAACTTAAAAATCAACATTTTTGAAGAAGCAGTAAACAACAACAAAAAAGTATTATTGTTCTGGTATCCAAAAGATTTCACTTTTGTATGCCCAACTGAATTACACGCCTTTCAAGCTGCATTACCAGAATTTGAAAAAAGAAATACTATCGTAATTGGAGCTTCATGCGACACAAACGAAGTTCACTTTGCCTGGTTAAATACTCCAAAAAACAACGGTGGAATCGAAGGTGTAACTTACCCAATCTTAGCGGATACAAACCGTAACTTAGCTAACATTTTAGGTATTCTTGATATCGAATCTACAGAATACAGCGAAGAAACTGATTCAGTTATCATCGAAGGTTCAAACGTAACTTACAGAGCGACTTACTTAATTGACGAAACTGGAAAAATCTTCCACGAAAGTGTTAACGATATGCCATTAGGACGTAACGTAAACGAGTACTTAAGAATGGTTGACGCTTACACACACATTCAAACTAAAGGAGAAGTTTGTCCTGCAAACTGGGAAGCTGGAAAAGAAGCAATGTCTGCAGACAGATTGAGTACAGCTGAGTATTTAAGCGCAAACTAATTCTCTAAGATTCTGAGATTCTAAGTTCCTAAGTCACTAAGATTCAAACTGGATAAAACAGAATTTTAAAAATCACAATTTCTAATAACAAGTCACAAGGTTCTAAGAGCAAAAAACTTAGCCTCTTAGAATCTTAGCGACTTAGAAACTAAAAGAAAAATTCCTAAGTAACTAAGTCACTAAGATTTAAAATTAGGCACAACAATAAATTACAATCTCTAATAAAGTCACGAGCTTCTACGATCAAAAACTTAGTATCTTAGAAACTTAGCGACTTAGAAACTCAAAAAAGATATGTTAATCGACTTAAACGAAGATACGTTAGCAGATTTAGTTGCTAAAAACGAAAAAGTAGTAGTACAATATTCAGCTTCATGGTGTGGAAATTGCCGTATTATGAAACCAAAATTCAAAAAATTAGCAACAGAAAATGAAGCTATCACTTTTGTTTTGGTTGATGCTGAGAATTCTCCGGAATCAAGAAAATTAGCTAATGTAAGCAACCTGCCTACTTTCGCTACTTTCGTAAACGGACAATTGGTTGGTGAAACTCAAACCAACAAACAAGAAGTTTTAATCGACCTGGTAAACGCAATTGCGTAAATCGATCGTTAGATTTTTAGACTGTTAGATTTTTCGAATCTTATCTAAAAATCGAATCATCCAGTAATCTAAAAATCTAAAAAATGAAATTACCCGTAATAAAGCAATTGACCCAATTTATCGAAGAAAACGATCAGGATTACATCATCGAAACGATTGAAGTTCTGGAAGCGATGACTGAAATTCCGTCTCTAAAAGATGAAGAATTAGATGTAATTGGCGAATTGATCTCCAACATGTATGGCGCGCTTGAAGTACACAAAATGGTAGTTCAGGGCACGGATAAAAAAGAAGCTTTAAATGCGTTCATGAAACGTGTTTTAGGTTCAATTGATAAATAAGAATACCACTATATTTTCAAAAGCAAACAAAAAACAAAGACAGAAGAAGCGTTTCTATATTTAGAGACGCTTTTTTTTTTGCGCAATCTTGTCATCCTGAGGAACGAAGGATCACACTAGAAACTCCGCAATCTAAATCATCATTTGGGCGAGACACCATTAGAAAAAGGGGCTACTTCACTTTGTCTTTATTCGCCCCTTTCCCTAATGCTGTCGGGCTATCCACACTGCTTCGGCAGTTAGCTCCTATCCCTCTCGCGGGACCAGTTTTCAGTTTTCAGTCCCAGTTTTTTAGTTTTCAAAATGCCAATAATGATTCACAAAACCTTTGTCAAAGTTTAAAACTTTGACAAAGGTAAACACATGCAAAGTCATTGCGAGGAACGAAGCAACCACACGATCAAAATCAAACCTTAGAAATTCTTGAAATACACATACTACATGAGATTGCTTCGTTCCTCGCAATGACAAATCATCACGTTTATAACATAAATTGCCTATTTTTCCGTTACTCTTAAAACTCGCCTAATTGTGTTCACAACCCACAACAAATACTTTTAGATTCAAATTTTAATCCTTACTTTTGAACCTCATTAATTTAAACAAAAATCATGGCTTCAATAACATTAGGAGGAAATCCTATTCATACTTCAGGAGAATTACCAACAGTTGGATCACAACTAGCTGATTTCAAATTAGTACAAAACGATTTATCAGTAGCTTCACTAAGCAACTTCGCTGGTAAAAAATTAGTTTTAAACATTTTCCCAAGTATCGATACAGGAACTTGTGCAACTTCTGTTAGAAAATTCAACGAAAGTGCAAGTAATTTAGAAAACACAACTGTACTTTGTATTTCAAGAGATTTGCCATTTGCTCAAAAACGTTTTTGTGGTGCTGAAGGTTTAGAAAATGTAGTAAACTTATCTGATTTCCAGGCTGGAGATTTTGGTAAAACAAACGGCTTAGAAATCGTTGACGGACCATTGGCAGGTTTACACTCAAGAGCAATCATTGTTGTTGATGCTGATGGAAAAGTATTGCACACAGAACAAGTTGCAGAAATTGCAAATGAACCAAATTACGAAGCAGCTTTAGCAGCACTATAATACCCATTAAATGGCATTCGAAAAAGACAATACTTTTGTAACAGGCCGGTTAAAAAGCATGACATATGCTTTTAACGGAGCTGTTAAACTTATAAGAACAGAGCATAGCATTATGGTTCAATTTTCATTGGGAATCATAATGACTATTGCCGGGTTTTATTTTCATATTTCACAAACTGAGTGGCTTTTTCAGGTTCTGGCAATTGGACTTGTCATGAGCATTGAAGGATTAAACACAGCAGTTGAAAAAATCGCCGATTTTATTCACCCTGATTACAGTAAACGAATCGGTTTTATCAAAGATATTGCAGCTGGAGCGGTATTTTTTGCCGCAATGACAGCAATAGCGATAGGTTTGATTATTTATGTCCCAAAATTTATATAGGCAATACTAAACGCAAGAATGGCAAAAACAACCAAAAAAGAAACTGTAGATAAAAAAAACGAACCAAAAGCAGGGATTAAAAAATCCCTGACAATAACCAAACAACAAAAATTTGTTCTGGGCTGTCTTTTGGTACTCTTTTCTATTGCATTACTAGTTGCATTTATTTCATTTTATGTCAACGGACAATGGCAAACAGATCAGAGTGCGGTAAGCCATCTTGGCGATCGTTCTGAAGAAGTGCAAAACTGGCTCGGAAAATTCGGGGCTTATCTTGCTGATCTGATTGTATACAGAGGTTTTGGGCTTGCTTCTTTTATATTAGTACGTTTATTTTTCTTAACCGGATTATTTCTGGCTTTAGAAATGTCAACCAAAAGACTGAAAAGTATTTGGTTCTGGGATTTATTTGCCATTATTATTGTTTCTATATTATTTGGATTTTTCGCCACTTCAGCACCTGAACTAGGCGGAACTATTGGATATGAACTAAATTTATTTTCACAAGATTATATTGGAAAAACAGGAACTTTATTAGCCCTCCTTTTTGGATTGATCGTGTATTTAATTTTCAAAATAAAACTATCCCCGGAGAAAATTCAATCTTATTTTGATTCAACTAAAAATGAGTTAAAATCAGAATTGGATTCTATAAAAACATCGAAACAACCTGAAAGTGCTTACAATTTAGAAGAATTTGCTATTGAGCAAGAAGATCCTGAAATAGACAATATTCATTTAAAAACAGAAGACACTCAATTCGAAATCAACAAAGAAGCTTTAAAACCAACGATTTCAAATTCATCAGAAATTGATTTGAATCCGGTTGTAAAACCAGTTCAAATGGATATTAAACCCGCCACAGTAACTGTTCCTGTTCATACAGAGGAATTTGTTATTGAAAAAGCGGAAGAGGAAGATATCATCGAAGAAAATTTAGCTTCTCGTCTGGTTGCTGATTTCGGTTTATTTGATCCAACTTTGGATTTATCGAATTATAAATTCCCAACCATCGATTTATTAAAAGAATATTCGACTGGCGGAATTACGATTAATCAGGAAGAATTAGAAGAAAATAAAAACAAAATTGTAGACACACTTCGTAACTACAAAATTGAAATTGCCCAGATTAAAGCAACCGTTGGTCCATCGGTTACTTTATACGAAATTGTACCGGAAGCCGGAATCAGAATCTCTAAAATCAAAAGTTTAGAAGATGATATTGCTTTGTCATTATCTGCTTTAGGAATTCGTATTATTGCGCCAATTCCAGGAAAAGGAACAATTGGTATCGAGGTTCCGAACAAGAACCCAACTATGGTTTCTATGAAAAGTGTTATTGGATCTGCTAAATTTCAGGAAGCTGAAATGGAGTTACCAATTGCTTTGGGGAAAACCATTTCGAACGAAACTTTCGTTGTCGATTTAGCCAAAATGCCTCACTTATTGATGGCAGGTGCTACTGGACAAGGAAAATCGGTTGGTTTGAATGCGGTTTTAACTTCTCTTTTATACAAAAAACATCCAGCCGAAGTAAAGTTCGTTTTGGTGGATCCGAAAAAAGTAGAGTTAACTTTATTCAATAAAATTGAAAGACATTATTTAGCCAAACTTCCTGATACTGAAGATGCCATTATTACAGACAACGCCAAAGTAGTCAATACGTTAAATTCACTTTGTGTTGAAATGGACAATCGTTATTCTTTACTAAAGGATGCGATGGTTCGTAATATTAAGGAATACAACGAAAAATTCAGAGCAAGAAAATTAAATCCGGAAGCCGGACACCGATTTTTACCCTACATTATTTTGGTTGTCGACGAGTTCGCCGATTTAATTATGACTGCCGGTAAAGAAGTTGAAATTCCGATTGCGCGTTTGGCACAGTTAGCGCGTGCTATTGGTATTCACTTGATTATTGCGACGCAAAGACCATCGGTTAACGTAATTACAGGTTTAATTAAAGCAAATTTCCCTGCGAGGATTGCTTTTAGGGTAACCTCAAAAATTGACTCGAGAACGATTTTAGACACACAAGGAGCCGATCAGCTGATTGGTCGTGGAGATTTATTATATACTAACGGAAATGATGTGGTTCGTGTTCAGTGCGCTTTTATTGACACGCCGGAGGTAGAAAAAATTACGGAATTTATTGGTTCACAAAAAGCTTATGCCACGGCTTATTTGCTTCCGGAGTTCGTTGGAGAAGAAACTGGCATCAATCTTGATATGGATATTTCCGAAAGAGATACTTTATTTAGAGAAGCTGCAGAGATTATTGTCAATGCACAACAAGGTTCCGCTTCATTATTGCAAAGAAAATTAAAATTGGGTTACAACAGGGCCGGTCGTTTGATCGATCAGCTGGAAGCAGCTGGAATTGTTGGTCCATTTGAAGGCAGTAAGGCAAGAAGCGTGAATATTTCTGACTTAAGTGCTCTTGATCAATTTTTTAACAATGAACAAAATTAACCCCATCATGAAAACGAAAATTCAGGAAATCACAAACAATTCTATCACTAACATGACTAAAAAGTACTTTCAAATAGCAATTTTATTGCTTTTGAGCTTTACTTCTATTCAGGCACAGGATAAAAAAGCCAAAGATTTATTGAACCAGGTGACAGCAAAAATAAAAAGCTACGATAATATTTCTATTGATTTTAAATACTCTTTAAACAACGCCAAAGAAAACATTAATCAGGACAGTAAAGGAAATGTGATCATGAAAGGCAATCAATATGTATTGAATTTTATGGGTGTTACTAAAATATTCGATGGCCAAAAAACATACACAATCAACCCTGAAGATGAAGAAGTTACTATTTCTAAAGTAAACGAAAAGGATGATAATGCAATAACACCTTCAAAAATGCTTACTTTTTTCAATTCTGGTTACAAATACAATATGGACATCGTTCAAAATGTTAAAGGAAGAAAAATTCAATACATCAAATTAGCACCAACAAACACTAAAGATCAAAGAAAAGAGATTCTTTTAGGAATTGATGTACAAACAAAACACATTTATAATTTGATTGAAACCGGAAAAAATGGAACAAAAACCACTTTAACCGTTAATTCTTTTAAAACCAATCAGCCTTTATCAAAAAATCAATTTACCTTTGTAGCGAGTAAATATCCAAAGTACTACATCAATAAATTAGATTAATTACAAGGTTGAAAATTTTAGACAAATACTTACTAAAAACATTTCTGATTACGTTTACTACGGTATTCGTAATCCTTTTTTTTATATTCATACTTCAAACCGTATGGCTTTTTATCTCAGAATTAGCAGGTAAAGACCTTGATTTGATATTGGTTGTAAAATTCCTTCTTTTCTCAATGCCGAGAATTATTCCGTTAGTTTTACCATTATCGGTTTTATTGGCTTCTATTATGACTTTCGGAAATCTGGCTGAGAATTATGAATTCGCCGCTATGAAATCTTCCGGAATATCATTGCAAAGAGCGATGCGCGTTTTAATCGTATTCATCTTTGTTCTGAGTATTGTGGCGTTTTGGTTTGCCAATAATGTGATTCCGTACGCTGAATACAAGTTTGTTAATTTCCGAAAAAACATCGCTCAGGCAAAACCTGCCATGGCTATTGCCGAAGGTCAGTTTAACGACGTTGGAACTTACAACATTAAGGTAAACAAAAAGTCGGGAGAAAACGGCAATATCTTAACCGGAGTTACCATTCACGAAAAAGCGAATAACGTTGGTGAAAATAAAACCGTTATCAAAGCTAAGAATGGTAAGTTAATCAGTAATGAGAAATCCAGCATTTTAAAACTAGTTTTAAATGACGGCTATTACTATCAGGATGTTACTCCAAAAAAATACGAAGACCGTGCTAAATTGCCGTTTGTAAAAGCTGCATTTAAGAAACAAATCATCAATATTGATTTATCTGAATTAAATAAGGTTGACGATAATCAGGAAATTAGCAGCACCAACGGAATGCTGAATGTAAATGAATTACGTTATACATTAGACTCTTTAAATAAAAACCTGGATAATGAAATCCTCTCATTTTCAGAAAATATAAATCAACGTGTTGGAATTAAAAAACAACCTCCTGTTGTTATAAAAACTGAGAAAAAGAAAAAATCGTTGCCTAACGATCTTTTATCACTCTATACAAATAAACAAAAGCTGGATATAATAAAAATGGCCGCCAGCAACGTTACCAGCAACACTTATTCTATAGACGCTACTCAAAAAGAACTAAAAGACAAACAAAGAGATATCAATAAACACTTAAGTGCTTTATACGAGAAGTTTGTTATTGCTTTTGCGTGCTTTTTAATGTTTTTTATTGGTGCCCCGCTAGGCGCAATCATTCGTAAAGGCGGACTAGGATTACCTATTGTCTTTGCGGTATTAATTTTTATTACTTTTCATTTCATCAATACTTTTGGAAAACGACTTTCTCAGGAAGGCGGAATGAGTCCTTTTATGGGATCATGGATGTCATCCTTTATATTACTTCCATTAGCTGTTTTATTGACGTATCGCGCTACAAACGACAACGGATTAATAAATTTTGATGCGATCACAACTCCGATTTTACAACTATTTCAAAAAATTTCTGAGCGGTTTACTCCTGCTCAAAAGCAATAATAATTATGTCAACAACAAAAATACAACTGAATACCATTGAAGAAGCTATAGAAGATATTCGTCAAGGTAAAGTAATCATTGTAGTCGATGATGAAGATCGCGAAAACGAAGGTGATTTTTTGGCTGCGGCTGAAAAAGTAACTCCGGAAATGATCAATTTTATGGCGACTCACGGACGCGGTTTAATTTGTACACCGCTTACTGAAAGCCGTTGCAAGGAGTTGGATTTACGTGCTATGGTAAGCAACAATACTGATCATATGGAAACCGCTTTTACTGTTTCTGTAGATTTAAAAGGACATGGTGTTACCACAGGAATTTCAGCAGCTGACCGATCTAAAACAGTACAGGCTTTAGTTGATGGTAATACAAAACCACATGATTTAGCACGTCCAGGACACATTTTCCCTTTAATTGCAAAGCAAGGTGGTGTTTTAAGAAGAACGGGGCACACAGAAGCCGCAATTGACTTCGCACGATTAGCCGGATTTAAATCTGCTGGTGTTATTTGTGAGATTTTAAATGAAGACGGAACTATGTCTCGTTTGCCTGAATTGGTAAAGGTGGCGAAGAAATTCAATCTAAAATTAGTTTCGATTGAAGACCTTGTTGCTTATAGAATGCAGCACGACAGCCTGATCGTTAAAAAAGAAGATTTTGATATCGAAACCCGTTTCGGCACTTTCAGACTTAGAGCTTACGAACAAACTACCAATAAACAAATTCATATTGCCTTAACTAAAGGAACATGGAATCTTGGGGAACCAATCTTAACCAGAATTCACTCTTCGCAAGTAAATAATGATTTATTAGGAACTTTAACCAACAATGCCGAACAACAATTAGACGGTATGTTTAAAGTTATTAATGAAAACGGAAAAGGTGCTGTAGTTTTTATCAATCAGGATATGCAGGCAGTAAACCTATTAAGCCGTATCTCTGAGCTTAAATCATTACAGGCAGGAGGTACAATGAAAGCTCCAAAAGTAATCATTGACAGTAAAGACTACGGAATTGGTGCTCAAATCTTACATGATATCGATATTTCTAAAATTAGATTAGTATCGAACACAGAACAGACAAAGCGTGTCGGAATGATTGGCTACGGACTTGAAATTACTGATTACGTAAACTACTAATATGGGTACATTAGAAGAACGCATCGTAAAATCAGAAACTCATATATTTAAGGCCGTTTTTCCGAGTACGACAAATCATTATGATACTTTATTTGGAGGAACTGCACTTCATTTGATGGATGAAGTTGCTTTTATTTGCGCTACAAGATTCAGCAGAAAGAAAGTTGTAACAATTTCAACTGGACAAATTGACTTTAAAAAAGCTATTCCGGCTGGAACTTTAATCGAATTAGTAGCGAAAGTGATTAGTGTAGGAAGAACAAGTTGTAAAATTCACGTTGATATTTTCATGGAACAAATGTATTCAGAGCTTCGCGAAACGGTAGTTTCAGGAACTTTTTCGTTTGTCGCAGTCGATGAAAACAAAAAACCGGTGCCTATTTTGGACTAATCCCGTTATTTAACGTAAAATTGTTTTTAAAATAAATACTGATTATGAATGACTTAAAAATTAATTTAAAATAATCAGTAAAAAAGCTTTAAAAAAGTTTTGAGAACCGAAAAAGCGTCTTATATTTGCACTCGCAATCAGCAAATGATCGCAACATACTGGAGAAATGGCAGAGCGGTCGAATGCGGCAGTCTTGAAAACTGTTGACTGTAACAGGTCCGGGGGTTCGAATCCCTCTTTCTCCGCACTCTAACGGGAAACTCAACAAACACTGGGTTTCCCGTTTTTTTATATCTTTATTGCACACAAAATGCACACAAATGAATATAAAATACACAATACCTAAACTTTCCAAAGCTAAAAAAGGCTGGTACATTCATTACAGATATGAAGGTAAACAATTCAGAGAATCTTTTGGACTCAATAAAATTACTGATTTAAAAAAAAGAGAATCTGAATATAATGAAATCTGCAGGGCTCTACTAATTGATCTGAAGAATGGCTGGAATCCAAATTTACCGGACGAGATACAGAATCAAAAAGACATGTATATTATTGATGCTCTAAAATTTGGTTTGGAGAAGAAAGAAGATCATGTTGCTAAAAAAACATATTCCGGATATAACACCACTTTGAATTATATAGAGGAAGGTATAAAAGTAGCCGGTTTAGATTATCTAAAAATAGAAGACACAAAGCGAGCGCACTTAAAGCTTATAATGGAAAAATGCATGTTTACCCATAATTGGACTAACAAATCATACAACAAACATTTAAATCATTTAAAAGCGATTCTTAGTGAATTAATACAATGGGAAATAATAGAAGACAACCCTGCTTTTAAAATCAATAATTTAAAGGTCGAAGATAGTATTGCCAATTTACCACCAAGTGATAAGGATATGGCTATTATTAAAAATGAACTGAAACAAAATCATCACAATTTTTATAATTTCATTTCACTAATTTTTCACTTAGGAATTCGGCCAGAAGAAATCCTTTTAATCCAACTTTCGATGATCGATATGGATAAGGATATTATCCAGCTAATTCCAAAAAACACCAAAGACAGAAAAAAATATAGAACACTGCCAATAAATAAATACCTAAAAGCAGATCTTGAAAAAATGAATTTTGAGAATTTACCAAAAAACTACTATTTATTTGGAAGCTTCAGAACACCTGGAGCAGGAAATGTTGGAAAACATGAAGACTTTATACCGGGTCCAACTCACATGAATCGTGATACCGCAACTAGACGATGGGAAACCATCGTCAAGAAAGGATTGAAGATTAATCACTCAATGTATTCAATTAAAAAATATGGAGGAAACAAAAAGTCTGCAGCGGGAATAAGTTTAGATGCAATAAAAGGTGTTTTTGGACATTCTGAAAAAGAAACAACCTTAATTTATCTGACAAATCAAGATGAAATAAACAGACAAGAGGTCATAGATAAATCTCCAGACTTTTAAAAACAAGTCAGTCTAATATTAATTTATATTTTATTTTGCTTTGGATTTCATTTATTTTCGTCAAAAATTAAAATCTAAATATTTTTTTTTCTTATAACCAACACAGAGTGAGTTTTATAAAATTATTACTCAATTATTTAAACTTTTTATTTATACGCGTGTATCTTTAAGTATATTTAATATGTGCGTAAATACTTAATATATTCTAATATTGAAAAACAAAAATTTCTGCAGAAACATTTTTGTTCTATTTAATTATTTAATTTATATATTATGAAAAAATTAGTATTTACTACTTTAGTAGTGTTGGGATTTAGTGGTGCTGCCATTGCAAATTCATCTATCAAGAAAGATGATTTAGACAAAAAGGAAGAAAAAAATCAAGTGGTAGTTACTGATTGTTGGGCTTATGCTGGCAGACATTTAGATAGGGCTGATCCTGGAAATAAATTATCTGGGCCAGCATCCTATAGAATATATCAAAAAGCTTATAAAACATGTGCTACCGCAGCTTATGAGGCGCCATACGCTGAGAAAGACGAAGTCTTTGATGTTCAGCCATAAGCTATTTTAAAAACCAAAGGGAAATACAATTTAACGTTGTATTTCCTTTTTAACTAAATACTAAAAAAACAATATATGAAAAACAAAGTAATTTTGTCGTTTTACATGATTTTATTTTATGGAATTACTTTTTCACAAAGTAAATCAGGAGTTGTAACCTATAAAATTAAGCCAATTTTTTTTGAAGCCCAATTCAATGACGATATGGATCGTCAAGTAATAGCTGTTAAAGAGATTGCAGAAAAACAGGCATTTAGATTAATAGTTAATGATTCGAAGATTTGTTTTTTGCAAAATAAAGCACTGGAAACTGAACATGAAAGAGCAGTTTCAGAATTGGCATCAAGCTTATATACCTGTGATTATGACTATTATTTCGACAAAAATGAGAATACTGAGTTTTATGATGATGGTAGTGGCGTTATTATAAAAAAGATTAGGAAAAATATTAATTGGGAAATTAGTAAGGAGAACAAGCAAATAGGAGATTATTTGTGTTATAAAGCAATATATAATGAGTCATATGTTGCAAGAGATAATAAAGTTAAGATTAAGACTGTAGAAGCTTGGTTTTCTCCAAGTATTCCTTTTCCGTATGGTCCTAAAAATTATAATGGTTTGCCGGGTTTAATTATAGAATTGAAAGAAGGAGAAACTACATATTATGTATCTTCTATAGATTTAAAAGAAAAAAAGCAAGTAGTACTTCCTAAGGGAAAAACAATTACAGAAGAAGAATACAATAAAAAAGTTCTGTTTAACAATGATTGATATTTTGAAATTCATCTATTTTCCTTATTAAATCAAAATTTAAAATATTTTTTTCTTATAATCAACGCAGAGTGAGTTTTAAAAAATTACTGCTCACTTATTTAAATTTTTTATTTATACACGTGTATATTTAAGTATATTTAATATGTGCGTAAATACTTGATATAATTTAATATTGAATAACAAAAAGAATCTGCAGAAATCATTTTGTTATATTAATAATTAATTAAAATTTTATTTATGAAAAAATTAATGTTTACTGCTTTAACAATTATGGCATTTAATTGTATTGTTTTAGCGAAAGAAAAAGTTAAAAGCACAAGTATTGAAGTTGTGACAAATTGTGATCAAATTGCAACTATCATTACTAATCAAAAAGAAGCAGCATTTCACGATCGATATGGTCTTTGTTTCACCTCAAGTCAGTACAACAGCATTAAAAAACAATATGCAGCAGCATGTAAGACTTTAAATAAACCGGTGGAAATGTTACAACCAGAACTTCCGAGATTTGATTCAATTGAATTGTAAGCATTTAATTTAGAATATCCTTTGAATCAAGTCAATTTAATTCCTAATTAAATTGGCTTGATTCTTATTTTAATAAAAAAATTGAAAATGGAAAAATTGAAATTTATTTTGAATGTTTTGTTATTGTTTGCTGGAAACATTCTCTTGTCTCAAGACTTGGAGAATGATTTATTATCTTCTAATATAAACAAGGTAGTTTATAAACTTCAGCCTCCAGAAAGACTAAAAAGCAAAGATTTCAATAAAGAGGAAATCGATGATATGATTAAATTTGAGAACGCTTACGAAAGAATTGAATGTGAACTTTATTATTCAAGAGGCAAAAGTCTTTTTACAATTGTTGATAAACCATTATCCAATGAAGATTTTGATTATTATTCGTTTGTTGCATCGCTGGTTGGTAATAAATATTATATAGATTTTAATAACAAGAAAAAAATACGTTTCGAGGAACAAGAAGGAGAAAAATTAAATATAGTTATACCTTTCGATCAGTATAATTGGGAAATTACATCAGAAACGAAAAAAATAAGCGGTTATACATGTTATAAAGCAATATGCAAATGGGAGGAATTTAATACGAGAAGAAATTCAACAGCTGTTTTTAATTCCGAAGTATGGTTTACACCACAAATTCCTGTATCTTTTGGACCAATGGGCTTAGATGGAGTGCCAGGACTAGTTTTAGAAGCTAACTATGGGGCAGGTGGTATACACTTCTACGCAACTAAAATAGAATTTAATATCTCTGCACCTAAAATAAATTTAGATCCTCCAAATGTTAAATTTTTAACTGAGGTAGAATATCAAAAAAGATTAATAAAAGAGCAAGAAAATATGGACAGATAATGACAAAGCTATTTATGTTTTTTCTTTTAGTATCTACATTTTCATTTTCTCAGACAAAAGTTCTTATTGGAGTAGTATCTGATGACACATATAAACCTTTAGAATCAGCCAATATTATTGCCAAACCAGTTAAGGAAAAAGCAAATATAAAATTTGCTATTGCAGATAGTAAAGGGCGATATAAATTGGAACTTGAAAAAAATGTAAAATACGAGATTACTGTTTCCTATATTGGATATATTGAAGAAGTTTTAATTTTAGAATCCAATTCTGAAAAAATTAACCATGATTTTAAATTAAAACCAACTGGAGCACAACTCAAAGAAATTATCATCAAACATGAGTTTAAGCCTATTGTTGTTAAAAAAGATACATTAATTTTTGATGTCAATAGTTTTGCAAACGGCAACGAGCGTAAAATGAAAGAAATTCTGGAAAAACTGCCCGGTGTTGAAGTAGATAAACAAGGCAATGTTACTGTACAAGGTAAAAGAGTAACTAAAATGATGGTTGAAGGCAAGTCTTTTTTTGGAGGCGGATCTAAATTAGCCGTTGAGAATATTCCTGCAGATGCATTGGATAAAATTGAGGTTATTGATCATTTTAATGAGGTTGGGTTTATGAAGCAAGTCTCCGACAGTGATGATCTTGCGATGAACGTCAAGTTAAAAGAGAATAAAAAGAAATTTGTTTTTGGAGATATTCAGTCAGGCATAGAAGCCGGAGCAGGAGATAATGGTTTTTATTTAGCGCATGCTGCATTATTTTATTATACACCAAAAACCAATGTTAGTTTTATAGGTGACGCCAATAATATTGGTAAAAGTACTTTTACATTTGATGATTTAATGAGATTTGATGGCGGGGCGAGCAGTTTTCTTTCGGGAAGAAAAGCACTAACTAATCTATATTCGTTTTCTAATGACAATACAGATGTTGTAAAAAATAAATCTGAGTTTGGTGCTATCAACTTTAGCCATGATTTTTCAGATAAATTTTCAGTTTCCGGGTTTGGTATTTTATCTAAAGTTCTAATGGGCTCAAGAATAGAAAATAACAATCAATATTTAAACAATAGTACAATTGATTATGAGAGAAAGATTAGAAATGCAGAAAGCACATCGGTATTAGGAATAGGAAATGTAAAACTGGATTATTCCTCATCTAATAATGAAAAATGGTATTATAACGGTCAATACCAATCCAGTACAAACGACCTGGTTAGCACTTTAAATTCTGTAACAAACTTAGGGTCCAATCTTTTTGAAACCATCAATAAAGCAGATAATTTATCGATTAAGCAATATATTGAATGGCATAAAAATTACAATAAAAATCACACTACAACTTTTGTTGTAAATCAGGCTTATAACAAAATAACCCCAAAAAATAGATGGTTTACAAGTGAACCTTTTTTACAAGGATTAATTCCTTTGCAGGAAGATGAAAACTACCGAATTGAGCAGATAAAAGGATCTGAGGTTAACAGTATAGATGCTCTTTTTAAACATTATTGGATTATAAATGACGTAAGTCATTTATATACTAATTTGGGCAATAATTTTGAAAAATCAAATTTTAAAACTTCTGAAAGCCAAATTTTAACTGATGGCTCTATTAATGATTTTGCAACAGCGGGTTTCGGAAATAATATTAGTTACAGGTTAAATGATGCGTATATCGGACTGGAATATAAATTTATAATTGGAAAATGGTTAAATAAAGTGGGGCTTTATTTGCACTGGTACAATTTAAGTACACTTCAAAACTATGTCGATCACTCAGTATCAAGAACACTATTGCAACCTCAATTGAATAGTGAATATGAGTTTAATAAATCAGAAAGCTTAAGTTTTGATTATAAATTAGAAAATCAATTTCCGGAAGTAAATCAACTGGCAAATAGATACACTCTGCAATATTATAATTCGGTTTACAAAGGGAATGCATTATTAGAAAATGAAAAATACCATTCGGCAAACCTGCGTTATTCAAAAATGAATTCTTACAGAGGAATTACCTGGAATGGAATGCTAAATTATTCTAAAAAAGTAAAAGTAATTCGTGATCAGGTTGAACTCGATGGAATAAATCAATTTGTCACTCCCGTTTTAACAGATAATCCTGAAACGAGTACTGCTCTTAATGGTAGTTTTTCGAAAAGAATTCACCGTTTTAATTTAAAATTAAACGCAAAATTGTCGTGGTTTGGCTATACTCAGGTATTAAATGATATTGCTACGGAGAATCAAAGAAATAATCAAAGTATTGGACTGGTTTTTAAAACAGCATATAAAAAATGGCCGGATTTCAGTATTGGCTATACCAAAGGTTTTAGTGAATTTTCCGGTGTAACAAAATCTAAATATCAAACTGATGCTATAACAGCAGCATTTGAAATCACTTTTCTGAAATTTTGGACATGCAAAATTGACTATGAAAGTTTAAAAAACACAAACAATGTGAAGCAATCTAGTTTTTATGATATAGCAAATACCTCTCTTTTTTATCAAGAGAAAAATAAACCATTTGGATTTGAATTATCAATCAATAATTTGTTTGATGTTAGAAAGAAAAATAGTTATTCGTTTTCTGATTATATGATAAGCGAACAAGCCACTTATATTTTGCCTAGAGCTATTTTATTTACAATATCGTATAAGCTATAACATGTAATAAGAAACTTTTATAAACTTGTTATAATTTAGAACGGCTAATTTACAATACCTATTACAATCTGTATTAATTTTGTATCTCTAAATTTAATATCGATGATAACGAACGAAAAAAACACAGGCACAGTTGATGATCATATTTTAGCAGCATCAGGCCTAGAAAAAGATAAACGTAGCTACAACGCACTACTGACCTTGCTGCGAATGGGCGTATTAATGAATGACAGACTAGGAGTAAACGACACAATTGAGTTTGCAAAAACATTGGATAAAATAGATCTTGGTTATCGTTTTTTTACTGATGGTATTGAACTTATGGAAAATGCGAAGACAAATTATTATATCAAAGAAATCGACTCCAAAAGGGAACCTTATAAGAGCAAATCTATTTTTCACCATTCCGAAAAAACGTATAAAGGTGATGATAGTGGATGGTTACGTACACAGGATAAGCAAGATTAAAAAACGTAGAATATAACTACCCGTTAGCCATTTTATTTTATTCTATTTTATCTATATTTACTAAAAAATATTATGACGGAAAATTTTTCATTTGCGGAATTAGTTTCTAACCCAGTGTTTTCAATCGTTTTCCCGCTACTTGTTGCCGGAGTACTTAAGTACATATTTGAAAAGAAGATCGAAAAAATAAAATCTAATCATGCTCTCGATACGTATAAGTTTCAGTCGCAAATTAATTTATTGAAAGATAAAGAAAGTTTTAAATTTAATAAATTACATGACGAAAGATTTGATGTACTTAAAAAAACTTACGCGCATTTAAATAAATCGCTTTCATATCTGCAATCCTATATTGCACCTATTAAATTTATTCCTAATAACACTACAACTAGTGAAGTTGAGAATAACTTAGAGGAAAACTTTAGAAAGGCTCATTTTGAATTTGTCGGTTATTTTAATGATAATGTAATTTTTTTTGATACTGAACTTGCGAAACTGGTCGGAAGTTATTTATTAGAAGTTAAAAACTTGTATGGTGATTATAATCTATATCAAATTAATAATCGCGCTGGAATTACTCAAGATAGAAATGAAAGGTTGATTCCTGTTACAGCATACAAAAAGATTTCCGAAATAATTGAGCCTTTAAAATTGCAGATACAAATTAAGTTTAGGCAATTACTGGGAGAATAGAAAAAGCCGCTTTTAATGAGGGGCTTTCTTATTACTATCAAAGTAAGCAAAGGTGGCTAAATCATTATTTACGCGCAATACTTGCATTTTAATTTTTAATGAAAATATTGGCTCTCTTTAAATTTTTATTTGATCCCTTAAATACAAGTCAGAACATTTTTCACAAAGACAATCAGTCCGGTCATTATATTTGTCTTCAATTATTATTCGACTGAGACAATTTTCTGACCATCTAAATTCAAGTTTGCAATTAATACATTTGTAATAATTGGCACTGGTCTCGATTGCCGAAACAGGATTTCTAAAAATGACTTTCATATATGATTTCTAAAATTCTCTGTAGCTGTTTCTTATGTATAGTTTTTTAATTGGGTTTGTTAGGTATTAATTGAATTGAGTGACATAAATAATACCACGGCTTTTTAGCATACACTTCATTTATTTCAGAAACAAAAGCTTCTATTTTTTCAGATTGTTCTTCAAAACGTGATTGAATATCGTAGCTATCATCGTCAGGTGATTCATCTGAATATTTATCTAATAATAAATCCATAATATCCTGATTATCTATTGTTACATAATTTTCTTTTGTATCGGCAACAAGTATAATGTTTGATCTTTCGAAATCGTCTGCACATAAATCTTTAATTTGCATCAGATGTTGAAAATCAGTTCCATCATATCCACACTGAGTATATCCTTGTTCTAATGCTTGGTCAATTGTTAGTTGTTCGATTCTGTTTTCGATCTTCCCCATAATTATATTTTTAATTAGTTATTAATTTAGTTTCTTTCTCGCAGGAGGTTAGTATAACGGTAAATCGTCCGGTCTCTGAGCCTTTTGAAAATGTGTATAGGAGTCCATCCAGTATTTATTTTCTTTTTCATCAAAAAATTCAATTACACGATACATTGGCTTATTAAAGCCTCTTCTTAAAACCCAGTATATTCCATGATCTTTTGGTAAATCAGATTCAGATTCAATTTTGATGTAACCGTTGTTGTTTTCGATTCCTTGTAAGGATTTTGGACGAGCTAAATCTTGACCTATACCGTTTTCAAAAACAGTTTTTAAATCCAAATCAAGATCTACCACGAATTCCTGCTTCCTAGAAATATTAATCCATCCGGTTTCGTTTATTCCGTTTTTTAAATGGTCGTAATACGCTCCATACGCTTCGGCAATTTTTTCTTCTTTAGTCATGGTTTCGCTCTTTATTTTTAAGAATATTATAAAACTCACGACAATTGTTTCTTTCAAAAACAGTATAAGTTTGATCTAGAGTTTTTTCAAGATATTTACATCGAAGTTTCCAATATTCTTTCGTGTTTAATTTAACGTTTTCACATTCTTTTTTTAGTTCCAATAAAACTGGAAACTGCTCGTATTTTTCTTCTTGTGTCATGATAAAATAATTAGCGATTTTCTAGTGAAATTCCCAATGGATCAGATATATTTTCTTCTTGACAATAGAATTGCTCAGAAGTTAAAATGCCTGCTATCCCTAATCCTTTCAAATCATCACGTTCTTTAATAGTGTCTGTATTTAGTTTTAACTGAGGATAAGTGCCAGTATAAATTGTTGAAGGCATTTTAAAGCCTTGTAATTCATAAATATTTGCTAAATCCTTACCTAACATTTCATTTGGAATAACTGTTACCAAAATCGTATGATTATCAGTTGTTCTTTGAGCAATAAATTTTAAATAAGTTTGTTTCATGATTTAAAATAATTGTAGTTGTTGGTTATCTTCTTTGATGTCCTTTTGTCCGTATACCTCAAATTTTTCGGGAGAAGCTTTGAAATATCGGTTCATATATTTAATCCCGTCAACTGATAATTTTTTAAAATCAGGTAAGTAAGAATTAAATTTTACGATTGGAGTACCATTTTCGTCATAAACAATACTCTCCTTACGGCTATACGTTTTCGTTTCGTCTAACATGACTTATATCTAAATCCTTGAAATCCTTTTCTTTCTTCGTATGGAAATGGTAGTTTCTCGAAGTCAATTAACTGAGCGAGATGTTTCGATTTAAGTTCTTTTGAACCGTCATTTACTACCACTGCATTACGATCATCCCAACCGATAAAACGAGCACGCCAGCGCACCTTATCACCTATTACAATATAAACCCAAACGAATTCCTGTTTAGGTTTTAAGTTCATAGACCATACAAAAAAGAAATCCGTACCATTACATTTTAAGAAATTCTTAATCTGTTCTCGGTACGGCTTTTTCTTTAATTGTTTACCTCCAAGTGTTACATAAATTCTGTCTGAATTTTTCATTTTACATTACTGATTTGACAAGGAAAAATATAAAACAAACCCAACCTATAGTCCCTAAGACAACACAACCCCAAGTAAAGGTTATGATAATTTTATCTTTATTCTTTCCCATGTACTAAAATATTATACGTCTTGCTTAGTTAAATCTTTGGCATTAATGTTAACCGCAGAAAGCAAACGATTAATTGCTCTGGTTTCGAATGGTACGTCTTGATCGTAGAAAACAGCTCTTCGCTCCCACTCCGGAAAACACGTTTCACAATAGATTTTATCCAAAGCACCAATAAATGTCCCAGCTGTCATTTGTATAGCGCAATAATCGCAAATACCAGGCGAACCAATTTTTTGCATTTCTTTTAATTTTAACTTTACTAGCTGAAAACCTTTTTCATGAATTGTTTTTGTTATCATTTTGCTATATTTTTTTTCCGGCTCTGCTCATTGTGTTTCAATTATAATAATTCAGGATTTTGACATTCATTACCAATGATTTCGATTGAATTTATATTACTCATGTTCTTGTACTTCCAAGCATTTTTTGTACTCCCTTTTCGCAGATTATACAAAACGAACCCAAAAGCATTTCGCACTACTATCCCATAAACCACAATTTCTCTTGGAGACGGACCATAAAAGTTTTTAGGTGCTGGCGGTGCAAATTTCCCTCTAATTACATCACCTTCATAAATCAAGTTTCCATTTGCTGCGCTTTTCCAAGCATAGAAATCTACCTTGTATCTTCTGTCGTGTCCACTGAAAACTTTTGAGGGTGTGACGCTCGGATCTTTAAAAATTTCATCCATGTCATACATGAATTTATTTGATTCCTTATCAAAAAATCTGAATTTTGTTATTGATCTTTTCATACTAAGTTTTTAAAAATTTATCTATTTCCTCTTGTTTAATTCGCGGTGATGTACCAATAAAGATTTTAGATATATCACCATTTTCGATTAATCGGCGAATTGTAGCTATACTAATACCTAATTCTCGTGCAGCAGCAGCAATTGAATAAGTAGCAGGCTTCTCTTTGGTAGATTCTTTATTTGTTTTTATAACATGATCTACTTGCTCTTTAGTTAGAGTTATCTGTATATTTTTTTTCATTGCAAATGTGTATTATTAGACAAATATAGAGAAACTATTTCATTTGAAAATAAAAAAAGTGAAATTATTTCTAAATATATTGTCAAATCGGTTTTTATGTGTAAATTTGTTTTTATCAAATAACTAACCATGAATATCACTTACAATCTTCAGGGGAGAAAATCAATCAAAAAATTATATGTTAGATTCTATCATAATAAACTAGACATTTCGTCTATGACGACTGTTATGCTTTTGGATTCCGAATGGAATGCAGTAGAGCAAAATATTATAGGAAACAATGATGTCAACATTGCTTTACAAGAATTGAAAGTTTCTATTTTGAAGGAATACAACAAAGATTATTGTAAAGGGATAGTTATAGATAAATCTTGGCTACAAAAAGTGATTAAAACAAGCTTTATGCGACCGAAATATGAAGAAATGCTAATTACGCCAGATCATACAATTTATGTGTCTGATTTTGCTACTTGGTGGCTGGAAACCCAATCAGATAGTTGGATGGTTTCACGTAAGAAAACAATGGGTGAAGCATTGAAAAGTCAATATCGTAAGTTCATAAAAATACTTGGTGAGTATGAAAAGGTTATTGGCCAAAAATTACAATTGCGAAGTATTCGGATTAAAGATTTAAATTCAGTTGTAGATTACTTAGAGACGGAAAGTTACCAGGTATCAACTATCGAAAGGCAAATAGGAAGATTTAGATTTTTCCTTAACCGGGCACTTGAAAATGATATTGAAGTAAGTCTGTCATTTAAACAAAGAATTTATTTTGATAAAGACGATGATATTGAAGGTGTATATCTGACGGAAAAAGAAATTAATACAATTATTAAACATGACTTTTCAAACAATTACGACTTAAATATTACAAAACAGAATTTTTTAATCGGAATCCACACTGGCTTAAGAATATCAGACTTTTTAAAACTTGACACTTCCAATATGGAAAACGGCGTATTTGAAGTACGAACGAAGAAAACAAATACTAAGGTTGTTATTCCTATACATCCAATCGTCACAGAAGTAATCACTTCAAACTTCGGAAATTTACCGCCAAAAATTAGTCGTACGGACTTTAATATTCACATTAAAACAATCTGTCAAATTTGCGAAATTGATTATTTAGTGTACGGCAAATTATTTGACAAAAAATTGAAACGAAAAAAAGTTGGATACTTTGAAAAATATAAACTCATTTCCTCGCACGTATGCCGTAGGTCATTTGTAACAAACAACTCCGATGGAACGGACAAAAATGTTCTTAATTCAGTTTTAGGATGGAGCAAAACGAGTAAACAAGGGGATCATTATAATAAAACCAGTAAAAGAGAATATGCAGAAAAAATGCAAAATAACTGGAGCGAAAAAATTAATAAATTGAATGCGAATGGAGGAAGTTAAAAAATGTTGTTTGAATTGTGGTAAGGAAGTAATAGGGAGATCAGATAAGATGTTTTGCTCAGATTCTTGTCGTAATAGCTACAACAATAGGCAAAATAAGGACGTTACTAATTTAGTTCGAAACGTTAATAATCGACTTCGAAAAAATTACAGAATTTTGAACGAACTTAATCCAGATGAAAAAGTGAAAGTTGAGAAAAAATTACTTGTAAAGAAAGGTTTTGATTTTGAGTTTTTCACAAGTGTCTTAAACGCTAAAACAGGCAACACATACTATTTTGTATACGATCAAGGTTACTCTGAATTGGAAGAAGATATTTTTATTTTATTGAAAAAAGAGATATGAACCCATTTAAAAAATACCACGACCTCGAATATCTCAAACATGTAAGTCTTGAAATTGATTCTATTATTCGTGATATTAAAAAGACTTCCGATGATGGTCCATACATAACTTTAGATATGGCTAAATTAATCTATGAGGAATTAAAGGGAACATCCGGCATAAATAATGAAGGAGAGCTTAAAAAAACAATTAGATATATAATTTCTACTTTTGGTAAAGCTTGGGGCAGAGAGGATGAAATATACAAAGATTTACTTTCGATAATTGTTTCAAGACAAAAAATCCTTAGGTGATACCTAAGGATTTTTTGTCTTGAAATTTTAACTCAAACATTTCTTTAATATTGATATCGTTAGAGATTTGGATTACAAATAAAATTCAAGATCACAATAAAATATAAAAATAATATTACATTTGTTTAACTACCAATTGTACTTAAACTTTTGTGATGAAAAACAACTTAGTCCTTATTTTACTTATTATTACACTACAATCAAATGCGCAATGTATCATACCATTTGATGATTTATACAAATCAACGGAATATTCATTTTCACAGTTTGAAACCTTCGCTTTAAATAATGGATATTCATACAATACAAAAGAGAAAGATTACATGTGTGATATTGAATATTTACCTGAAGCACATTTATCTTTAACCAGATTCATAGAGGACGATGGAACTAAAATTATTATTCATGGATTTTTTCAAAAAGAAGTTTATTTAAATTATAAATCAATTTTGGAAGCGAATGGAAAATATATAGAGACAGTGAATGAAAATAACGTAATGACACAATCATATTCATACAATGAATATTTTATTCAACTTAAAACAGAAACTATAAAAAACATTAATGTTTACATGTTAGTTTCAAGCTCTCTTAAAAAGAATTAAAATACGCCCTCCGGTTTTCAGGGCGTATTTGTCACTATGCAACCGTTTTAATAGATAAATTAAAACTTCGTACGCAATTTTAACCATTTAGAGTAAATTGCTTCCGCTAATACTTTCGCATTCGCATCACTATTAAATGTTTCGGAGCCGTAAATAGCTAGTAAGGATTCTTCCAAAGCAGTATTGTTATCTAATTCCATTAGTAATAAAGCGTTCTCAAATCCTTGATATTTTTGACCGCTTTTAAATTCTTCATTGTTTGGTTCTGGATTATACGAATTTATAATTGCCTCCACTCCTTTACTTGTTCGATCCCAAATAATAGCATCTTGAATAATTCCAATAATGGCTTTATCTACTGGATTGTTTAGTTCCTTGCTTACAAGTTCTTTCAAAACTTTCAGATTGTTACCAAGAATATTTGTGGGGATCGCTCCGGTGTTGCGAAAGACCAAAAGTCCTTGGCTAATTGTCTTTTTATTCGATGAGGATAATATGATGTTTTTATAACATGGCTCTAAATTTTTAAAAGCTTCAGTTCCTTGAATTTCTGCTTCAGTTAAAATAAATTTCATAATTTAATTGGTTTATTGGTTAACTAATATTTTAAATAAGTCAATATCCAGCGCTTTTAATATTTTATAGATTGTGTCAAAATGTACCTTTTTATACTTTCCGTTTTCAATCCTTGATATTTGCGCATGGTGTGTATCATCGTTAAAAATTTTCATTGATAAATCTTTTTGAGATATTTTTTTTTCTTCGCGTTTTGCTTTGATAATCTCACCTATTTTTTGTGCTGAAGTCATAATTTGTCAGTTATAAATAAAAAATAGAATTAGAATTACAATAAATAATACTACAAATGACGGCACATAATCGACATCATTTTGCTTATCTGGATCTTCACTCATTGTTTTTAGTTTTTATAAATTCTTCAATAGTGTCAAAGAAATCTAATTCTTCGCCCCATGCTGTTTCCTCATGCAAAGCTTCAAATTCATCTGTCCATTTTTTTGCGAGCTCATACATTCCGCCAACTCCATTTGCTAAGTAATATTCTCCAATAATTCCTGTGGGATTATCCTTTTGTAATTCAATAGTAATAGCTTCAACTACTTCATAGTATGTTTCTAAATAGGCTTCTATATTTATATTTTCCATTTTTAGTTAGATTTAATCTGATTAATTTTTGTGTACTTTAATACTTGTTTTGGTTTAGAGCTGGGAATGATTAACCCAGCTTTTCCTTTTAATATGTTACCGAAGGATTCCAGCAAATTATTTGGCCTTTGAAAGGCAAATCTGAAAACCAGTCGAAGAAATCATCCCAAGTTAGACCATCATTATTTGCCAATTCTGTTTCTCTTCCTATTGATAGGATCTTTCCGTTGATATGAATGATTTGCAGCTCGTCTATTTCTACATCTATTGTCTGCAAAATTTCAGTATCTGCCGCGATAGCAATTTGCTTTGAATTATACGGTTTGCCGCTCCAAACTCTGGGACTAAAAAAATCCCCTTTTTTAAAGCGATTACCGGCTCTAATTGTATGATGCTTAGCAAATCCATTTAAAAAAACATCATGCGAGAAAGTCTCTTTTAATTCTTCAGGAATTACTTTCATTGCAAACATTGATTTATAAATTGCCTCAACAAAATATGTCGGCTCGCCTTTACGAGGATGGTAAGCAGGAAAAAATCTACTGAATGTTATTACTTTTGCCATAATTATAATTTTGAAATATCAACTTCCGGATATCTATATTTAAATTTTATATAGAAATCTTTAATTGATAAATTTTGTAGTTCTTTTAAATCATTTTCTCTAGATGTAATTCTTTTCTTAAAATCAATTATGATTGGTTCATCTTCAATTCCAAATAATTCATTTGAAGCTAGTTTTCTCGCTCTCTCAAGTTTATTTTTAAGTTCAGTAACTTTAGCTTTTGCATTTCTAATTTTGTTATCTAAGTTCTTTTGCAGTTCCTGCTCTTTTTTAATAATCTTTCCTTGATAGGTGACGGTTTCCAGTCTAGGATATTTCACTTGAAGTAAAGCATGTCTATACTTGAAATACCAACTGTATTTTACTGATAAATGAAAAGGAAGTTTCCATGAATAAACTTCAATTGCATTACGGTCTTTTCCAATTACTTTTATGATTGTATAAAAAATCAAATCGTCAACATGAGGATGTATTTCCATAAAAACATATTTTTAATTCTACAAATGTTAGTTTTAAATTTTAGACAACATTAAAGTGCAATAATTACTGATAGCCTCTTCAAATGTTTTCCCAAAAGCATAGTTTTCTGATTCCTGCATATTGATAAAATCTAATCCGTGACAGCAAAATTCATTGCCGTATTTTTCAACTTTTATTTCCCACCATTTTTTATCTACTCCACTTTTATTACAATTATTACAAACAAATGAACCTCCAAATTTAAAAGGGAAGCATCCGCTTTGTTGGCATTTAAAAACATGGGTAAATGCAACACCATCCTCCTGTGCCATTTTTCTAGCGAGATCATATCCGTGTGTCATTGCTGCCCATTCGGATGCACAACCGTAATCAGATCTTTTAGGTGTTGATTCCCCGTTTATAAACGAGTTGAATCCACAGCTCACGGATGCATTAGCTTTAATAAAATCTTGAGCATATTTTAAGTTTTCCATCGTTAAAAAGATTTATTTTGCTTACATTATTTTTAATAATTCTTCTTCCTCCCAAAGCTTTCTAAGCAAATCCCAATCATGTGATTTTATAGCGTTGGTTTTTTCTGTGGATATTCTAGCGATTTCAGAACATTTCCATTCTATGTGTTGCAATTCCTTTTCTGCTTTAAGATAACTTTCAATTGTTTTTTCAAGTTCACCTTCTTTGAGCGGTTCGGGCTGATATAACACCATAAACCAAACGACCACAATTAATATCAGTAAGTAAAAAAAGTTTTCCATGTCTAATTATTTAAATTGATTAGGAGCATATGGCTTTCTTTTTCCCCTATTTTTATTTTCTTTTTCGTACATTTCGATAACTTTTGCTTCCGTTAAAACATCAACATTGTCGGTATCGAAATGCTTTTCGCAAAGTTTTTTCAATTTTTGAAGTGTTTTCGCTTTCAAAACAAACCAATTAAACACTTCCCATTCGTAAGAAGTCATTTTTCTCATTATTTCCGAATTATGAGGTCAATATGATTTATCCAAATTCCATTTTTCCCTCCCTTAGTCGTTACAATTTCGGTTTCTTTGTCGATGTGAGTTACTTTAAATAATTCACTGCTATAATCTTCATGTGAAACAATAGAACCAATTTTTAGACTGCCAAATCTATCTAAGTAAAGATTTGTCTTTTTTATTCGGTTGCCATCTTTATCAATATATCTTGACGGCTGCCGTTGTCCTACAACCCAAAAATTAATACTAGGCTTTGGTTTACCTGTTTCCATTTTTACAGGAACAAATTCGCGTCCATGTGCAGTATAGTAAGTTTGTCCTAAAATGATTTTTTTACTCATGGCAATGATGCTTTTTCTTGCTCTGCAATTTCAGCAAGGCTATCGCTCAATTGGGAGTAATCCCCGTCAGTTGTATTAATAATGATCTGCAAAGCTTCCGGTTTATCCATTTTTCGTACATACTCGTTATACATAGTAATTTCAAATGCATCTAAGCTTTTAATGTCTATATTTTCAAGTTTTTCTATGCTTTCCATGTAGCTTAAATTTGTGGTTATATAATTGTTTTATCCTTTCTGGATTCTTTTTTAAGGAACTGAATTTTAATGTTCCTGTATCTGCTTTATTTAGTTTTAGTAAATAATCTTGACTAACTACATTATCGCAAATATTATAAAGCCATTCTGCGAAATTTTCTGAGTTCTCTATTGCTGTCATTACCTGATATTTAGATTAGGGTTATAAAAAAAGTGATTGCCAAAATGACAATCACTATGATTAATTCTAGAGATATTTTTTTTCTTTTCATTTACAGAAGAACTTTTATGATTGTTTTCATATTAATAAGTATTATATAAGCTTAGTTAATTTTTTATCTTTCTTTTTGCGGAAACGAGATTTAATTAAATTCATATTGCCATTAACCAATTCGACGATTCTTTTATGATGTTTTGATGCTTTATTTCCTGTTCCACGCGCCTGTAATATTTTCATTTCAGAAAGAGAAATTTCAATAGTTTCAATAGATGTTTTACCTACACGGGCAGAGAGTATTAATGAATTTGTTTTTTTATAATACTCGTTGGTAAAGACACAATGTTTCAAATTGTCTCCCTCTTCCATAAATTCTGCAACTGTAGAAAGGACTTTGACACTAATTTCCTCGTCTTTAAATTCTAAGCCGATAAAAGGTTTTTTATCAAGTTCGTATTGCTTTTGTGCTATTTCAATTTCTGCTTTCATTTTTTCAAGCTTTTGTTTTCTTTGAATTTCACGTTTCTTTTTAACAAGTTTATCGTGGGCAGATTTTAAGTTAGTTGGACAAATAAATTTTGTATTATGGAGGTCTTTATTGAAAAATTTTAGTAAGTCCATGTAATCCTTCCAAGTTTGAAAATCCTTTATAGGATACCCGTTTTTATTGCATATTTTAATTGAATTTAGATAATCTTTCAATTTATATGACGATTCAGAAATATGATATTTAAGTAGATTTATTTGTTTGCTTTTAAGTAGATACTCAGTTGTATTGTCTTTTAGTAGAGACGAAAATAATTTTTGAGGTGTAACACCATAAAAACTACCTTTAAAACCGTTTCTTTTTATAAGCGGGTGAACACTTCTAGTAGGATATACTTTATAAGGATTTAATTGATATTTATAATCGTTAATAAAGTATTTGGGTTTTATCTCAAAACTACTTCCAAATATCCATCTATCAACTTCACCGTATGCGCCCATAGAATTGGACATATTAGCCATTGAACGAACTTCCCCTTGTTCATCAATCCAATGTTGCATTACTTCTGTAGAAAAATAATGAGGCTTTTTGCTTTTAGACATGTACTTATATGAAACAATAATTCGGACAACTTGATATTCTTTCTTTTTTACTAGAATTGCGAAGTACATTTTTTCTGAAAACTGAGATTGATTGTAGCCGAAAAATCTAAGCTCAGATTTACAATTTGGACAAATAGGCTTTTCGATTTGAGTTGTCCAGGCTTCCAAATCATCTTTCCATCGGTGATTACATTCAAGACAATTATTTCGATTTCTTGAAATAACACCCCACTTATCAAATAAATTCTGCGAAGCCCATTCTTTATGTTTTTCTGTTATATTTGGAAGCTGTGAACTTAATTCAACAATTCTTTTTTCAATTTTAGTTTTTGGTTGCATAGCTTTAAAATAATGTTAGTTCTTGATTGTCTTGCGTTGTTGCAGGTTTTTTCTTTTTAGCTTTCTCTAGCATTTTTGCTTGTCTATCAGCAAGTACTTTATCAAAAACCACTTTTTTTGCATTTTCTTCCGCGACTTTTATTTCTTCGGGGGAAAGCTTTACATCTGTTTTTGATTTTGAAGCATTAGCAGAGCTCGAACCTACACCAAGTCCGATACCACTTGGAAGTTCTTCGTTTTTAATATCATCTTCATCATAATAATGAACTGCCATATTAAAAACGTCATTATCAGGAATCCTTACTTTTTGCGACTTTTTAACTTGTATTAATATATAGTTGACGCAACTATCAAGATCTTTATTTTTTTTCTTTAGAGTTTCAGCAAAAAGTGCATCTTCTTTACCTCTTTGCTCTAAATACTCTCCAATTTCCTTTTTAAATTCATCTAAACCTTTCATGATCTTATCTTTAATAATTTACACTATCTTAATTTGTTTGCATAAAAAAACCGCTTATTAGGCGGTTTCCTTATTATCTATTATTGCAGTACCATTCTACAAATTCAAAACATGCTGTGAAAAGTTCATCAATGTCTGCTTTCATTAAAGCTTCCTCTATATCTTCTAAAACTCCCCCATTTAATCCAAGTTCATAGATTTTTTTCACAACTTCCATTGCGCTATTCCAGTCTGTCTTGAAATTGTTTTCGTAGTTTGATTCATCAACCCAATTTTTCAATGGCTCTTCGTTTGTGAATTCAAATAACATTCTATATTGCTCGAATTCATTTATTTTTAAATCTGTACACATGATTATTTGTTTTGTTGGTTATACCATTTTACGAACTCTACAGCCGTCTGATAAACTGCATCTATTTTCTTAGGTCCGTCAACTCTATAAATTAGACTTGAATAAATTGCAGAATGATATTTCAATACTGTAGCATCTTTTGAAGTTATTTGAAAATTATAACCTAACGATTCTATTTTTTCTACAACTTCCATTAACCAATTCCAATCTGAATGATATTTCAATTCTTCATAACTGAATAATTTGCATGTTGAAACTCCTCCTGCATATTGTTTTTTGTCAAATACAATAATTGAAGCACCTCCAACAAATCGAGATTGATCTTCGCCACCCATAAAAATGGCTAGTAATTTGTTACTTTCGACAATAGAATTAACATTGCTTTTTTTTCTAAGATCAATAAATCCTACATCCTTTTTATTTTCCTTGCTCATAATTTTTACTCTTTGTAATCCATAAGGTTCTGCGCTTAAATCATAATCAAACGTGTAACCTATTTGTTGAACTTGTGCCAGTAGATTTTTACAATCGTCATAACTCATAGCTGATAAGTCGTATTTATCTAAAATGTCCGCTACTTCTTGCGGTATTTTGTCAGGGTATTGAAATAAATCTTTCCTAACACTATTGCCTGTCAAGGGCTCAAGTGTTGTTTGGACTGGGTAATAAATTCCGTTTGTTTTTTCCCATAGCCATAATTCGGGAGTTTCAATACCGCATGAATCGTGTGCGTGTTCTTTAGCTTCTTTATATGTTTTCATAACTTTTAGCCGTTTATTAAATTGACAACGTCCAACAAATCGTAACACGTTTGTTTGTTTTCTTTTACTCTTTGAATAATTTCATATTTAGCTATGTTATACCCCATAATTCCACCAAGTAGAACAATAGTAATGAATATAAATAAGGGTTTTAATAATTCTTTCATCCTTCCATTTGTTTAGTTATTATTTCGATTGCTTCCTCTTTAGAGAGCACATTTCCGAACTCTCTTAAAGAATCTTCATCTTTATAAACTCCGTTACGGTCATTAGTAGAGAGCCAGTCAATTAAACTGGCTCTGCTCCATGTTGTTAAATCTGTTTGCATGTGATTTATATAAAAAAGTCAAAGTAGTAACGACTTTTTGTGCGTTTAAAACGGCTTATTTATCGCGCCTGCTATTTTCCTTTGACTTTTGATTTAATTTAAAATAAACTAAGTTGATCTTCTTTTTTTGATATGAATTCTTTAGCCTTTTCTTTTAGAATTTTCTTTGGTTTTTCCTGTGGTAGTGGTTTTGCATCAAAACCGCTTACAGTATCTTTTCTAAAACAAATTAATGCTGTCGCTACATTTGTTCCTGATTCTTTAAATCCTCCTGAATCAAAAGTTTGTACATATAATTGCCCGTTTTCACTTTCGCAAACACAACCACCTGATTTTGCAGAATATCTTGTTTGTGCGTCGTAAGGCAGTCCAATAAAATCACGAAATTCTTTATGCACTTTTCCCGAGTTATACAAAAATCCGTTACTCATAATTGAAATGACGTAGCCACCTGGCTTGCAGATTTCATACATTTTTCGAAAGTGTGTGATGTCCTGATTTTTAGAAAACGGAGGATTTGCAATAACAACATCATAATAATTAATATATTCGTCATACTTTAAAAAATCCATATGCATAGTATTGACCAAATCATTTTCCTTAAAAGTTTCTTCTAAAATTTGGTAGTTTTCTGCCATGTATTCAATTGCCGTAATCGAATCTAATTCGCAATGAACTGATTTAGTTGCAAACCATTCCAAAACAGCTTTTACAATTGCTCCCTGTCCTGCAGATGGTTCAACAACTTTTAATTTCTTATTCTCATAAGGGTCAAAAACTTTATCACACATCAAGTCACTAAGCTTTTTTGATGTGCCAAAGTATTGAAACTTCTTTTTTAGATTAATAGTTTCCTTGTTGCGAATTCTGTTTAAAACCTGATCAGCAGGATAAGGAAAATCGAAACCATTTTTTAAATATCTTCCTTCAAAGTTTTTCATTACAACTTTTAAATCATTGTAATTTGCAATGAAAATATCTTTCGGGATTTCCAAACGATTACCATTAACAGTAAAGGAAAGCGCAGAAACTTCTAAATCGGTATAATCTAAGCCTTCGATTAAGTTTGCTTTTTTTCGGGCTTGAATTGCTGTTAATTTAGAGCGTAAGAATTTATAATCTTTATGGGTTTTATCTGCTTTTTGATAGTCGAGAACATCTAAAATTTCTTTAATTTCGTCTTCAAACATGTTCCAATTAATAAGGCGTTCACCTGGAATTTCGTTAGAAATTAGTTGCCAACATCGACCGCAAAATGTTTTAGGGTCTGAATAAAGACCACCGTGATACATTTCAAGGGTTGCATGATTGAAAATATCAATAGCACTTAATTTTTTTATTTCTAAATCCCATTCTTTTTCTAAGTTTTCAGAAGATTTCCAAGAACCGTCTAAATTAAAATAGTCCATGATGTGAAGTATTAAAAAAGCCAAATGAATTATATCATTTGGCTTTTGATTAGTTTATTTATTCTCCCCAAAGTTTTTTTGCTGTAGCTAAATTCTTTTCCGCTTCGTTTACGGCTTTTTTAGCGTAGGTTAAAGAAAATGAATGTGAACGCTCATATTTTCCAGATTTTAAGCCTTCATGATATTCTTTTGTTTCTTCGACTTTATACTCGTAGTATTCTATGCTTTCAGGCATCGATAAGTTAATTTTGTTTGCTTTGGCTTTCCAGTAATCCGCTTTGCTTTCGTGCTGTTCGGCTACTTTCGTCATTTCAACAGATTTGCTCATTCTGTTATGATTTCTTTCGATTAACGCTCTGTGTCTTTTCTCTGAATGATGCCCAATTTTTATTGGTTCGCCCAAAGAAAGAAAATCTCTTCCTTCGTGAGAAGCTTCCCAATATGCATTTGATTTGTTTTCAGCACTCGCAGACCATTTTTGATAACGTTCTGCTTTCTGTTTGCAATACTCCTGATAGTTGAAGCCGTCTGCACGAACAATGGAATAGTAAAAACATCCGTCTTTACCTCGGGCAACCAAATTAAACACTATACATTCGTGTTCTTTACCGTATTTAGTTTCAAGAATAATAGTTTTGCCTTTTTCATGTTGTTCTGCGCATCTAGCTACAAATACATTTGCTGTATATTTTTCGTAAGTATTAGATTGTGAATTCATAGTGTGGAATTTAAAATTTAGAAACTGGTTTTAAGTGTGTTAAAGTCTCGCATGAGATTGTTGTCAATTGAAAAATCCATTTGAAAACATGAGGCTAAAACTAAGCGAAAGTCTTTTTTGTATTCTTTTTTATGGGATTTATAAAAATCTTTAGCAATTTTTTTATTTGTATTAAGTACTTTTAAAACAAATGTATTTAACGAATTATGTTCGTTGATTTCGTAAACTATATATATTCGTTTCATAATTTCTATTATTTAATAAAGTTCATTTTTTTTAGTTGTTGCATTGTGTGCGTGTCATAAGAAAAGAATGAATTTATTTCTCTTTTAGACATATTTTTAAAACTTGATGAAACCGGATGAAAGCGCTTAATAAAAACTATTCCGTGTTTTCCATGCTCAGCAATCAAATTGCCAAGTATTTCATTATCTGTATTAAAAATATATTGCTGTAGATTCCCATTAAAGGAAACTAGAAAAAGACCATGTGATGTTGATATATAAGACATACGTTAATTATTTAGTGAATGAATTGCATTATTAATGCACTTTGTTTGTGTTAAATCAAGCCCAAAAAGGGCTTAATTATTAATCGTCAATTAGTGAGTTGTACTCAGCATCACGAGGGATAAAACCCGCCTCAGTTGCTCCAATTTTGCGAGCTGCTTCCCAGCTGTAACCATCGTCATGCAATTGCCTAATTCTGGCGTTCATCTTCTCAAATTTAGCTTCGAATTGAGTGTATTTGTAATAATCATAACCGCAATACCCAAGTAGCAAGAGACTTATAACCAAAACAATATTTAAGATGTTCAAATGTTTTTTCATAATTGTATAATTTAAGTTAGTAAACGGTAGAGGTTGCGAACACTCGTAAATACTACTTAGTAATACCGTTTATTCGAGTTTGCGCCTTGTCTCGTACCCTGCAATCACTTTCTAAATTAATAGTAGTTTTATATGATACTTGCGTCACAACTCTCAACAATAACAACAAACGGCTTAACTACTGACACGGCAAATCTTCCTGATTAAATCACCTCGTATAAATACACATATTACTATGCTTTGGTATTCGTTTGTTATTACATAATGTCCAAGAAGTCGCTTCGTTCTTATCATCCTACTTTACTCATTCGGAAGAACTACAACTAACAAACTGCTGTTATGATATTTGTTTCAGTTTGATATGGCAATATTATGCCAAAAGATTTGTTCTACAAAACAAATTGCGAAATAATTTCACTATAAAACGACATTAAACGTTTACAAATGGAAATATTTTCACTAAATTCAATAATTACGCACCATGCGACATAATAGAAATTAGGCAATAAAAATACTTGTGAATTACAAAAACAAAGAAAATACTTACTTTTTAAATTAATTTATTACACAATCCAGCAATAACAAGACATAAGAACCGAATAAAAACATCTAGCAAATTACCATAGCACACCATCAAAATAGTCACAACCCAAAACAAAGCATTCTAAGCAATTAAAACGATAGACAAGTTGTATTATCCCAACGCAAACAATCCTTTATCACCGATTACATAAGACACTAATAAACCGCATAGCAAAACATCTATCTATACACAAGAGAGCAAGACAAAGCAAAACACATTTTGAAGCAACTTTTAAGATGTGCGAAATGACACGAGAGAGAGCAGCGCGCACGCGCTACCAACGTAAAGCAAAAACAAGACTAAAGTCAAAAATCTAATCTGTAAATCAGTTTAGAAATGGATTCACATTAACATAATTATAAAGTCGGAGTAAAAATAAATACAAATTACACAATTATCTTATAATCAATACTATAATATTAATTTATACTAATCATACTAAGATTAGTTTTTAATTAATTAGAGAGCAGTAGAAGCACAAATAATAATTAGTTCCTTCAAAGACAAGGCGATAAGAAACAAAGCCGGATTTGAAATGATTTGAAAAACGAAATCATAAAACAGACCCCACCCCTTCCAAATAAAGCGTTTCGGGATCGGGGGAAGCAGGCTGTATCGAGCGTCTGGCCTCAATGCTCACCTTTACTAAGTCGAATAAACATCAATGTATTGCGTTCATACAATACTTATACCTCGAAATTTGATCGTTTTAGCCACACTGGCGTTTAAAAATACCTAAAACCGTATTACCGTACCGCTGATATAAAAATCACCCCTTACAAAGTATTATTTTTAATCACTAAATTTCACATTAACAAATACGTTATTTCACTATTTATTTGCGTAATATTTCTTTTTGGCGTAATATTGCCAAGTGATTAAGAAACAATGCGATTATTTACCGAAATCACTTTTTCACAAACTCAGCATTTATAAGGCTTGAGTCAAAATGTTACACACGGTGGAGACAAAATAAAAAATCACTAAATGAGCAATTGGACTGAATTTTACAAGAACAGGGTTAACAATCTTGAATATGAGAATTATTTTAAACTTAGATATGGGCCCTTTCTGGAATTCATTACAATACAAATGGTAAAAACTGACAGTACCTTCTTTGAAGTAGGCTGCGGAATCTCATCTGTGTCAAAAGCGTTATTAGGTAAAAAAGACACCGCTATTATTTCAGATATCGATGTAAGTATGCTATCACTTAGCGTTCAAAATCTAACTGAAAATGTTTCGAATATAGAATTAGTTATTGAGGATGCTGTCACAGTTTCTTCACTTGATAAAAAAGGATTTGCGGTTACACATGGACTTTTGGAACACTTCAGTAATGAGGATATCCTGAAAATTATAAAAAACTGCCCGAAAGGTAGTGTTCATTATGTACCGCTAGACAAATACAAAACGCCATCGTTTGGAGACGAGCGATTATTGCCGGAGGAATTTTGGCTCAATTTGACAAAACCTAAGCAGTGGTTTTTATTTAATAAAGGTCACGATTTATGTTTTATGACATAAAATTATATTGGGAGAGTGGCGGAATTGGTAGACGCTTTTCAACGTGTAGGAATTTGTTTTTGAGCAGATGTAAAGGTATCGTCCTCCGAGGTAGAAAGATCAGACGTGAATGCAGGTTCGAATCCTGCTTCTCCCACAAGGCAGCAAAGCTATTGGTTAGTATCTAGCCATTTGGAATAAACCAAATAAGCATTTCAGCTTAAAGAAAATTGAGTACTGTTTGGCCTTTTACTAAAAAGAGTTGAATGCTTTAATATTATCAAAGCCGAAAAGAGTGTTAGGTCTCTTTTTAGATACCGGCGGAAATATTGCAAAGTTGATGCGGTCGGTTTCTTTTACGACAGAGAAATTTTTTAGCCGGCAATGGGGAAATGATGTAATGGAAACATGGAATCGAAAGTATGGAAGTAGCTACCAAAGGATAGATTAGTGTGAAAGCAACTATAGCGGTTCGAGTCCGTTTTTCTCCACCAAGCCCTCAATTAATTAGCAAATACACAAAAGGTGGGATACCAGTGAGGGTTGCTAGACACTCGAAGCGTTTGGGACTCGTGGACAGCCGGAAAGACGGCAAGGGAAAGTAGCTCAGTGGCCAGAGCGCTAATATGATGTCGGTAACGGTAGTCTCGAATATACTCGTAAAGTAGAGACAGTGTAAAGCATTAAAGAGGTCGCAGGTTCAAATCCTGCCTTTTCCACTAAAAACTAATTCAAATAATCAAAATCATGAAATAAAAACTCATACCCTGTAATTAACAAAACAGATCAGTTTACAAAATCATTTTTAGCTCTTACTTACTAAATATACGGAAAGCGTTAATTACAAATTTCAATTGAATAATAGTAGGTTGAATTCCAGGAACAATAGCTCAGCTGGTCAGAGCAAACGACTGTTAATCGTTAGGTCATGGGTTCGAATCCCATTTGTTCCGCAAAATAAATTTTCTAAAATAATGAAATAATGAAATTCGACGAAATAACATTTTACAATAGATGGAAGCAGCATGTATATGCAAGAAATTGTGATTGGACAATTATAGGAATTTCAATTTGGTTTGTAGGGCCTGAAAAATTTTGTTACAAATTATGTGTATTCGGAATAGAATTAAAAATATGGTTTAATAAAAAACAAAAATGGCAAAAATAAGAGAAGGTGAAAAATTCCAATCTACCGGCGATGATATTTTTTTAGTCGATTCGGAAGATTCGAAAATTTTAAGAGCAGTTAGCACTCGCGCTATCTTCGATTGGATAAAGAAACAAGCTATCGAATCCGGATTAGATGTAATACTTGAAGAAAATGTTATTCGATTTAAAAAACCAGAGTGAGGAAGAGGTAAAAAAACGAGGTAACTCGCAATATGCGAACAATTATTTAAGTGTTCATGTATTAATTGAAGTTATCAAAATAAGTCCAAGTGGTAAAATTTGGAAAAAAGAAATGAGATTCGGCGACTGGAAAAAATTGATTAAACAGCGTGGATTTACATATCGTGCATATCAATTAGGGTATTCAAAATTTAATATTTAGAAAGTACAATGGAAGTAGTAGGGAAAATAAAAAATTTAAACCTGAATCAACAAGTTTCAGCTAGTTTTCAGAAATCCGAAGTTGTAGTAACTACAGATGAACAATATCCACAGCATATTCTAATTGAATTTGCAGGCCAAAAGAGTGATTTATTAGACCCGTATGCAATCGGTGAAAAGGTAAAAATTCAAATCAATTTGAAAGGGCGAGAATGGGTCAATCCTCAAGGAGAAAGTAGATATTTTAACTCAATTCAAGGCTGGAAAATTGAAAGATTGGTTGTACAAGGCCCCTCACAAACGCCAGTATCACCATCACCACAAAATTCTCAACCAAATCAAACATCAAACCTAAATGAAAATGAACCAGACGACCTCCCATTCTAATGAACTACTTGATGACATGGTTCACTACGCAAAAACTTCTAAAGCTAAAATACTTCATCGAAAATGTTTAAATACTGGAAAATATGAATTAGCTCACAAAATTGCCTCTAAATATAAAATCCGAGTAGAAGAAAGTGATCATGTAATAGCATTTGGGTATGCTTTAATGGCTAGTAAATTATTTAAAAACAGACAATAGATGAACAGAATTCCGATTAGCAAGAAGCCGCTTTTCATTGTAGTTTCTGCAATTGATAATAAAGTATATCATTATCATTTAGATCATTTAAACTCGCGTAACAGACAAGTTGATAAAGCATTTTTTAGAATTAAATATAAAACACGATCATAAAAAACTAACGCTTAATAATAAAAGTATATGTCTGATTATACCGTAAGAGTAGGATTTCATGGGCAAAGCGAAAAAAGCTATGGCGTTCTGGTCGATTTTCATATTGATAAAGAAACACAAAGGCATTCTGCCAGCCGTTTAGAATGGTTTGCAATATCACTTTGTTCTCTAGAAAAAATAGAGAAAACAAACCGTATTCCCGAATACTACTTAACTGCACCTGAGTGGCTCTTGAAACAAAAGAAAGTAGTCTATGAAAAGACTGATCCAAACAAACTTATATAATCCTCATAAAAATTAAAATAATGAAATATTTCTTAGATACAGAATTTATCGAAGGTCCACAGGACAAAACATTTTTAGGTTTCAAAATTGGTCAGACAAAACCAACTATTGATTTAATAAGTATTGGAATTGTCGCTGAAGATGGGAAAGAATATTATGCAATTTCAAATGAATTCAATTTAAAAGAAGCTTGGAATCGTTTTGATATAAAAATAGATTGGGAGACAGGAATTGGTTTACAATATAAGGATTATTGGCTTCGCAATAATGTATTGAAACCTATTTATGATGAATTATACCTAAAAGCGCTTGGCGACGATAAAAATCCAGACAAACTACTAAACATTAAAGGTTTCAAATTTAATTACTCTTCACTAAGACTCCTAATTTCTGTATATGGTAAAGCTAATAAACAGATTGCAACGGATATTGAATTATTTACTTCTAAATTTTCAGAAAATATAGATGAAATCTGGGATATACCTGAATTTTATGCTTATTATGCAGATTACGATTGGGTTGTCTTCTGTTGGTTATTTGGGAAAATGATTGATTTGCCAAACAATTTTCCCAAATACTGCAACGATCTGAAGCAGAGCCTAGAAAATCATTTTGTCTTAAATGATGAATATTTCGAGTATATAAAAGCAGTAAAAGAAACATCTGGTAAATATCCATCTAAAAAAGCTATGGAGGTTATTTTTAGTGATGACGATATCAAAAAGCATCCATGCTATCCAAAAAAACAAACCGAACATAATGCTTTAGCTGATGCAAGATGGAATAAAAAACTTTATAATTTTTTACAAAAAGCAGAATAATAACCACTTAGAACGTATAAATCCTTCCTGGTCTGGAATGTTGGCCTTCGTAAAGCTTAAGATATAAAAACTTTAGTCAAAAGGTGGTCTACAGTGGTAATCTAAATTCATGCACCTAATTTACGGAAAGACTGACTGAGGGAAAGACCTCATTTTTAACAAAATAAAAATGGATTCAAAAAAACTAATCAATTATAGCGGAGTTTCGGAAGTATTAACCGGAAATAAAAGCACAATTAGAATAAATAGATCTTATTCTAATTATTCCGGCCCAATGAATGAGCTGTTTGAATTTTTGGATGAGTGGGTCAAAAAAAATTCTAAATCAAAAACAACGACTGTAACGGTCAAAACTACACAACAATAATTGCCATGATTGATAAAACTACTTTTTGCCAGGTAATTGAATTGTTACGCCAACAAATATATTTTGATCGAAAAATTGGAGAAACGATTCAAGAAGCATTCGGAGTAATCGAAAAATGCAGCTACAAAGATAATTTGGCAATTCAAGCAATAATTAAACTTCTTCAATTCCATTTTCCAAAAGATGAAGATGGTTTTTGTCATATTGAACATTATTGCTTTTTTATTGAATTTGGCAAAACAGATGATGACAAATTAATGACCCCGGAAGAGTTATTTGATTGCTTAGTGAGATTGAAATAATATGCAAGAAAAAGGTAACAATAATCCCAAAAAAAGGAATTTGTCCGGAATGAAAAAAAAAACTGGAACAAAAAAACAGCCAAAAAAAAAATACGCTCCATACACCTATAAGGGACGAATTAAATATGGAATGAGTGATTTTCAGAAAAGGACCATGAACGAATTTATGAAAGTTCGAGAAGGGGAATCTTTAGAGGATTGGAAATACAGAACCAGATATAGAAGAGTAAAAGAAGTTGATGAAATAAAAGAATTATCAATTAACCATCCCCTTAAAATATGGCTTCGCGGCCGGGAGAGAAATTCAATTGAAAATAAGAATAAATATATCGTTGTTCAGCCAGTCGAAAGAGAGTTTGATTTTATGAGATACTATGGTATCGTTATCAATTATTACTCAATAAAATACATGATTAGAAAAGAAGATTTTGAATTAGGATTTTATTTCTATTCTAATATTCCTTTCTCAAAAGACAGATTTGAAAATGCCGCTGTTTTATTTTTAGGTACTAACAAAAACAAACTTTACAATTTTATCCAAAATGGACTTATTGAAGAGCTTACAAGAACCAAAAAAAGAAGCAATAATTCCGATATTATTGAAAAAACTCATTTATATCGATTAACCCGAAAGTTTGTAAATAAACTAACCGAAATATACCGAACACTCGGAAAAATGAATACGATTCAAATTAGTCAATCTATTTTATCTCCTCTAAATCCAGAGATCAAACAAATTATAATGGATATGAATGATGAAATTATGGATATACAAACTGGTAGAAAACCTCAACAACACATTTAAACACCAATTGCAAGGTAAAGTGCTCTTAAATATTATGACAATCGATCAATTAATTTCAAAAGGTGTAATACATTATTTTGATAAACAAATTTTATTTGAAGTAAATAGCCTAAAAGCGCATTTTGATGGCTTACAGATTCATAATTCTGATATTATAAAAATCATTATAGATGAAGAAGGGAAGGATTACGTAAAGGTCGGAGATATAAATTTCGATTCAGCGGTACCTAAAAGCATCCCTACTCAAGAAGAAACTGTTGCAAAAGTTTCAGGAATGACTTTTGAACAAGCAGAAGAAAAAGGTAAATCCGGAAAGTTAATTGCCCTTCCTGAATGGAAAGGTTTTTGGTTTTGGGATATCGTTCATGGTACGTTACTGGTTTTAACGGAAGATGGTGATATTCTCGACACGCCAAATGATGAGTTTAAAATTCGTCAAGATTGGATTGAAGTTGACGCTAATCCAGAACAAGAAAAATTACTTGAGGAATATTTCGAAGCATCAAAAGTCAAATATACCGATGTTTCCGAAGCCATAGTTGAAGCTGGTAAAGATGTGAACGTTGCCGAAGCTACAGAAAATGTTACTGAAGAAATAAAACAAGTAGTAGAATAATGGCCAGGAAAACCGGAATAAAAAACCCCGACTCTTTTAATTAAGAAAGATCGGGGTTTTCATTTAATTATCTTAATAAACCAAAACAATATCACGATAATCAATTAATATATAAGGCTTTCCATTTTGGGTAAAAGGAGTCATTTTATGTTTATCAAAAATAACTTCATCATTTTCTTTTAAAGTTGTATTACCATCACTAAGTTTTGGGCAACCTTCTCCAATACTCACAACTCTACCCATTTTTTGCTTTTCATTTACATCGACAATTCCACTTAAGTCAATACCCGATTTGGTTTTATTCTCATTATAAATCTCCTCTACCACAACGATTAAATTCAGTGCTCTTCCTTGAAAATTATTTGGTTCCATTTGAATTTCTTTTTAAGTTAATTACGTTATGTGTTCTTAAAAGATTATTGGATGCCGAAGCTGCATTTATGATTGCGTTTTTAATCCCTTTTCCAGTATCCAAAATTCCAGCTTCAAACATATCAACCTCTCGATATTCTTGAACATCATAGCCAATTGGATATTCTAAATTTTCTATTATTGTTGTATTAACTGGTTTTAAATTTAAAAGTTTTCTTAACCAATTTCTATTATCATTTTTGGAGGTTAAAATTGCAGCATTAGATAGAATTTTAGTAAATGGAGCTTTTATTGTTTCCAAGGTAACTTTATCCAGTTCAAGTTCTAAACTAGCATATAACAAAGTTACGCCGCCGCCGGCCACCACTCCACCATCTTTGGAAGCACGAACAGCACAAATTGCATCGTCTACCCTGGCTACTTTTTCTTCAACTTCACTCGGAGTTATACCTCCGACCATAATAGTACAAATACCTCCAGAAATTTTTGAAATTCTTTCTCTTAAATAATTTTTCTCACTTTCTTCCTTTTGAAGTAAAATCTGAGCAGATAAATCTTTTATTCTACCTTGGGCTGCAGAATCATCTATATCCTTAGCCCTAGTAATTACACTATCCTTTTTTCCAATTTCAATACGTTCGCACCGCCCAAGGTACATTTGCTCTTTTCCATCATAATTTGTTCTTGTAATCCCCTCTAAAACTTTACAATCCAAGATCAACGCTAAATCGCTCATTGTTTCGCGACCTTTTTTCCCCAGATACGGAGGTTTAATAATGCAAAATGGATAATTTTTATTTTGAACATTCGTTAAGATCATATTTGAAATATCATGTTCCATATTTGAAATAATAACCAAAGGTCGTCCAAGTTGAGAAGCATATTCTAGGAACGGAATTACTTCATTTGCAGTTTGAAAATTAATCAACGAGCATAAAACTAAAGGATTATCAAATACTACTGATTGAGTGTCATTAACGTTAATAAATCCTTCGTGCAAATATCCTGCATCTATTGGGTTTCCTGCAATATGCTGGATATGAGTTTCGTCAGTAAAACTTCTTTTATGAGAAACAATTCCAAACTCACCTGCCTTAATAAAAGCATCTTGCACAAATTTGGCAATTTCTTCATCACCATGAGCCGATGTTTTAGCAATATGAAACATTAGTTTCTCTGTAACTGGTACTGAACGTTGATCGATAAATTCAATTATTTTCAAAACCGATTCATCAATTTTCTGTTTTATTTCAATAGACGAAGTTCCACTTTTCAATTTTTCAAGAGAGTTTTTAAAAAATGCTTGTGTGAGGACACAAGTTAAAGTAGTGCTATCCCCTACAACTTCGAAAGTCTTTTTGCATGCCTCTTTTAATATTTCGCACACAATATGATCCATTGGATCTTCCCAAAATAATTGTTCTAACGAGTCCCATCCATCCGAAGTAATATTGGGTAATCCTCCCACAGTTTCAAACAAGTTATTACTACCTCGATATCCCATTGTATCTGCTACAATGTTACAACTTTTATTTAGACCTGCTAATAACTGATCTTTTGCATCATTTCCCGATACAACTTGCTTTAAAATTGAATTACTCATATTGATTTTAATTTAAAATATGGTCAAAATTACAAATTAAACAAACGACAACAAATGTTTAATGTCGATTAATTAATATATTTGTATTTTAAACTGGTTTAACCAAAATAGTTTTGTTATGTCTAAGATTAATAAATACGCAAAAGTTATATCACCATCATTATCAGATTTTTTGATTGGTTCGTTAGGCATTAATGGAAAAACGCAAAATTTCACATTACAATCAATAATTGATTTAATAAATGGTGTTAATGGTATAAATAATCTTCATTACAGATATCACGATGGTAGTAGTCCGGAAGTAAATTACCACACCATTGGTGCCATGTTTACTAATAGTAATGAATCAAACCCAAATTTAGTTACAAGTTTAATTTTTAATAAAGTAACTCTTTCTAACATCGGCTTATCAGGGTTGTTTCACAAACTAGCAACTTTGAATGGTATCGTTTTAAAGTTAGATAATCCAGAAGATCCAAATAATTTTTTCAGATTTAAAGCAAGCACAATTGAGGACCATACCGAGTACTTTATTGTAAATGTTACAGTTTTTAATGGATTGGTGCTTGGGCAATTTCAAAATAAAAAAATTTATAGTTTATATTTCGATATCGCGGAGCCTTTTACGGAAGATGAAGTCCGCAACACGAAGCTTACTGGATTAACAGATAATTCTGGTAATTTATCACCGACCGATAAAATCATAGATGCATTTGGAAAAATAAAAAAATCAATGGTTGATTTTTTAAGTAAATCAAACGTAGATCAAGATTTTAGTGCTCATGATGGTACTGGTACAAAATTAATCAGTAAAGACGGCGTTGAAAGTGCTCAATTGGATGCCATGAAAATTTTTGCGCAAACGGGCCTTGCAACTACTGACGACGAGACTTTTTACGCTGATGCCTTAAATCCAACAACCCTTAGAATTCATCCGGTAAAAGAAATGGTTTTTCGTCAAAATACGATTACCCCGCCATTAGCCCTGAAGGAAGTTATCAGGAAAAATTTTCCATTGCAGACATTTCCACTGGCCACACTTGGTATTCCCAGTGCAGTTGGAATTTATTTGCGTTTTTTCGGCTACAATAACTTGGGTGAAATACAAGTATCAGCAAATAGTTTTGTGGGTAACAACCAAGTGGGGCAGTTGGGCTATTTGTACATCGCGGCGAGTGGCTCCGGTAGTTGGACATTTACAGGTGTCGGGGTTGTTAACTATCCTGAGATAGCAAGTGAAGGCCGCTTATCTCGCGACTCGGCAACCCTTAAGAGCGATGTTAAATTAATTGGTAAGGCAGCGGGTAAATTTAATACGACAATCGGGAAATTAGTAGGTCTTTCCGTTGGTTGGAAAAATGGATTAAACAGCCAGCCAACACCAAATGTACTGCCTTATATTGGAGTTGTGGACGACTCGTTCATACCTTTTAACCCAGTCTCTAGCCAGGCCGCTGCGTTTCCAGCTGCCTCTACAGTAGTAGCCTCTAATTTCATTTTTAACCGCCAGACCAATACGATGACTACTATTGGAGCAAACATGGCGATTGTCAAAAAGGTTTTGCAGACAAGAGCCAAAACGATCTATATTTTAGAGGCGGAAAGTGCGACTGGAAGCGCGACCGGAAACTGTATTTTCGCTAGTCATGGTACTGGCGCGGGCGCGTCGGATGCAAATTTTGCCGATGCTAAAACTGGATATCTTGCCTGCACCTTTAATATTTCCGTTCTAAACGAAGAGATTTTCACAACCCTAGGGTATTGGATCATAAAATCCGGACTCGGGACACCAGATCTTGCTAACCCAACAGTTGCTATTTTCATACCGGTCAATAACGCCGGATCATCGGCTACAGTTATTCCAGTTGTCGAGGATGCGACTAATACGATTAAAGGAATTTCAAGATTTGCAACCGATGCGGAAGTTCAGAATACAGGTGTGTCTGTGGAGGATTTTTTAGCAGTCAGCCGCTATACGCTGCCTTCATATATGTACTGGTGGCTCGGCAATGTTATCAATTTTCGCAGCATAGTTTCCTTTGCAAATCAGGTTCTCCTAAGCGGTCCTGTCAGCATAAACAACATAGGGTACTTCACAACAGATCCAATTCGCTTGTATTTGAAGGTCAATAATGGAAACCAATTACATTTAGGAGTTGACGGTGTGGGCCCCAGTTCAATTGTTATTGATGCTGCGGGCATACAGCTACAGTATAGGCTGTTTTTAGCGTACGGTACAGTCGATATGCCTCCATTAGTCATACCAGTAGGCAGACTTACCAATATGCCGGTTGATGGGGCGGTAGAGCGTGATTTAAATGGTGAGCTCTGGGAAACACATGGGGGAATCAGAAGGCAATTAGTTTCAACACAAAGACCATCAAAGTCGATGTATGGGTATATATCCAAAAGCCCAGGCGCTGGAAATGCTCCAATATTAACGATAGCAGATGATAATATTGGCGGTACCTGGACTTGGGAAAATGCAGGAATAGCGGGAGCATGGTATTTGAAAAACCCCGGAAAGTTTACTACTCTAAAAACCTTCATTTTTTTAACAAACACGGTAGCTTACGATTCTCGTTGGGGTGCGTCAGCACAAGATAATGATAAATTATTATTCGGATCGGTTGATGCAAATAATAACTGGATAGACTCCGGAGCCTCAATGATGAGTGTTGAAATAAGAGTTCTTTCCTAACAATTAAATTTTAAAACAATGCTAATAAATCAAAAAATTTCAAACAGTTCAATTTTTCCGGAAATTGAAAGAACAATTCACATTGTGGGAATAATCCTGAATTCCGACGCAGGGAGTTTCGATTTGTTTTATCGTATCACATACAGGAAGGATGAAAAAGATGTAGGCCAATTATTCGTTAATCTATTGCTTCCGCCTTGGCATGTGAATAATTCGCAGCGTATGCAATGTAGGGATGAAAATTTTAAACCAATTCCGAATCCGGATTTCAAGGAAGAAAAAGGTGAAGATAATCTTATTCTAAACGAAATTGAGCGCTATGTCACAATGCCTGCTTTTGATTATATCAAAATGTTGATGCTGGACATGAACATGCCGTTAAAATCTATACTATCGGCCTATATCGCTGAAGAGGACAAGGACGGAAGATTTGATTTTTAAACATTAAAATATATAAAATGGGAATATTATTATACGCAATTGCGGTATTGCTTTTCTTACCGCTAACAATCTTAAATATTATCGTTGTCGTTTGGAAAAACACAAGAAGAAAAGGCTTTTTAAAAACTATTAACGAATACTTCTTCACAGGAGCGCTTGGATTAGATGTTTTCGCAAACTATGAATTTAGAACCCTCTGGAACACAATTCTAAGAAAAAAAGGAGGATATCGTTTTGGAGCGAAAGGTGAAACGATTTCAAGCGCATTAGGCAAGAATCAAAGGGATAAGTCATTATCGGTAATTGGTTGGATGCTTGTATACGTTCTTTGGGTAATTGATTACAGATACTGGAAACTTGGAGGGCACTGCCTAAATTCTATAACTTTAAATATAATATCATGAAAGAGTTATTAATGCTGAAGGGATATTTTTTTAAAATATTCTCATCTTCAAATACACTAATTAAAACATCAACGGGATTAGTAATACTAATTCCGACAATCTCAATTACTATGCTTACTAATTTACAAATTGCTTTGCTTATTCTATTAGGGGCATACATTGCTGATTTTGCAACTGGAATTTTAGCTTCCTGGGTTGAGCGAAAAGAAATTCCCAAAGAAGAGAGAAAATCTAATCTGATTAAATCAAAACTATTGAGGAAATCAATAATTAAGGCTATTGGCTACATGATTTTTATTTTACTGGTATTTGGATTGAATCTAATATTCTTCAGAAAATCGATAAATATTGCCTCAATTTCAGACGTCGGGTTTTCTGTAACTGAGTTGGCTATTGGATTTTGTATAGCTATTGAGGGTTATTCGGCTGTTTTTGAAAACTTAAAAAAGGCTGGATTTGATCTTGTGGCAAAATTTAATAAGATGGTAAACTGGATTAAGGAAATGAAAGAAAAATTAACTGGTTTATTTAAAGACGACTCTAAAAAGGAATAATTATGAAAATAGCATCAAAATACAATTGGTTGGCCAATATTGAAGGTTTGCCAAAAATGGTACAGGAAGCCATTAAATTAGGAAGATTGAATACAAATGAGGTTCCCGGTCTGAAGTCCAATCCTGAAATTTTGGAGTTGGCCAAAGAAGCAGGAGTAGGTAAGATTTATACCTCTGATGAAATGGCCTGGTGTGCCGTTGCGCATGTAGCAATTGCGCTGCGAGCTGGCAAAGTCATTTTGTTTAAAAATTATGATCGCTTACGGGCCGTTTCTTTTATCAATTTTGGAACGCTTGTTTTAGTTCCAATGCTGGGCGATACTCTGATTTTTAAACGCGCGGGTGGTTATCATGTTGGGTTATATATTGCTGAAGATGAATCGTGTTATCATGTTGCTGGGGGAAATCAGGGCAATCAATACAGCATTGTAAGAATTGAAAAAAAGAGATTGCTGCAAGCTCGAAGACCAGAATATAAAATTGGAGTTCCACAAGCTGTAAAACGTTACTTTTTGAAAGATAATGGAGTTGTTTCACTTAATGAAAAATAATTATGCAAATCAATTTACAAAATCCGGGGGTAAAAGAGGCTTTTAAATATCTGGGCTGGGTATTGTTCTTTATGTTACTGTGGTTTAAAGGGTGTTCGGGGGCTAAAGGAACAGAAAACATACAAGTTACAGTTTCTGAAACAAAAGGAAAATTTGAAGCAAAGAAACCTGTTCATACACCAATTGCCAATAATACCAATAAGCAAGGGAATTCGAAAAGTACAACTGTGTATGTTGAAAATCCTATTGATCAAAAATTGATCGAGCAAAACAATCAATTGAAAAAAGATTACGTAAAGGCAACTGATAGTTTAAAGCATATTATTTTTAATAATGCTGTTCAGCTTCACCATTTCGACACAAAGTTTGAAGATGATAATTTAATTTTAAGCATCAATGGAATTGTCCAGGGAGAAGTAAAAGAAATTACACCCGGTTATACAATTAAGGAAAGAAAATTAAATGTTCCGGTCAAATCAAAAGAAACTGTTTTTAGATTATTGGGAGGCTTAGAACTAGGAAATAATACTCAACTAGATAATTTCAATATAAAAGGGAATTTGATGTTCCAAAATCGAAAAGGAAATATTATCTCGACTTCTTTTGATACGCAACAAAATATCTGGGTAGGCTATAATGTTTCTATTTTTAGTGTAAAACGATAAATCAATTAAAATGAATAATAAAAGAATAAGATTATTGTCAATAGAACTATTCAATAGAGAGCCTTTTGTTTATGTAGTAAATAAACCAAGACCTATTACAATAAACAATAAGAAGGAAATACGAACTATAACCAATATTGAATTGATTGATAATACGTTTAAACTTTATATCTCAGATGGTGCCACTGTTCAGGAATGGAAAGATATTCCAAATAATGACAAAGTAACTGTTGAATATTTTATCGACTAATTATGAGGATGCCAGATCGATTTATTATTTCACCGTTAAATGATGAAAAATTCATTACAACTAAGAAAATAGGTGATAAAACATTAATTATAAACACCGCAATTGAACATGCTTACTTTGTAAATAGAATCGGAACTGTAGTTTCACTTCCGTTAAATTACGAAGGAAAAATTGAAGTTGGGGATAGAATTATTGTTCAACACAATATTTTTCGGACCTATTACGATGGAAAAGGACTCACCAGAGAATCAGATTTTCATATTAAAGACAATTTGTATCAAGTATTACCAGAGTTAATTTATTTAATTTTTAAAGATGATAAAATCATTTCTATACCGAATTACGTGTTTGTTGAACCAATAATTGAAGATATAAAATGGGTAGGAAAAGTTGAGCAGGAACATGTTGGAATTGTCAAATACAGCAATGAAATTTTAATTAATATTGGCATAAAAGAAGGTGATAAGGTCGCTTTTGGTACTGATTGCGAATATGAGTTTATTATTGACGAAATTCGATTATATCGGATTCGAACAAATCGAATTCTCGCCAAATTATATTGCTAAAAAAAAAGCTATTCAGAAATGAATAGCTTTTTTATACTTCATAGTAAAAATTATCTCAAGTTCAATAAGTATTCATAGAAAGTCCTTCCAACACCTGATTGAAAATACTTCACTAGTTCATCCATTTCATCTTCATTTTTAGAAACTTCTAGAATAACCTCTCTCTTTTTATTTAAAAATCTGTAGTTAGCATAATTTAAATCACCATTGCTTAAGGCACTTTTGATCACTCCTTTAATTTTAATCGTAGGATCTTCAGTGTATTTAATAAATTGTTCCGGCTCTCTTTCCGCATATGCTAAAACTTGTTCTTCTAAAATTTCAGTTTCCCAAGATTCAACATAATTCGGACATACTAAACTCGCGATAGCTCTATTAGTAATCTCTCCAATTGTAAATACTAAGCCTGTTGCTTTAATTTGTCTTTTTTTGTCGTTGACTACTTTTTTAGATTTTGCAGTAGGGTCATACTCTCTGAAAAGAATATCTTTATAAGGATGGATGTGAAGGAACTTTTGCAAATTTACTTGATCTGCAGGAACTTTTAATCTACCAAATGTGAATATAATCTCAGATAATAAAACAGATCCAGGCTCTTTACTTTGTTTTTCAACAAAAAATGAAGGTTGATTTGTTGAATATCTAAGAATATGTATAGTTTTTTTATCTTTATTAGTATACTGCAAAGGAATTTCTTTTGTATGCTTAACAGGAATAGACGCAGATATTGGTTTACCTTCCATAAACTCGTATTCGCGATCTTTCATTTCCCAATCTTTGAGTTCTGGAATATCATCAATATCATATTCGTCCTTTAATCTGGATTGAAATTGTGGTTGATAAGTTTGTTGTGGAGCTTCAGGTGATGCAACATTTTTCAATGTATCCGCAACCATTTTTTCAACTAAAGATTTTACATGTGATAAGGGAATTGAAGGCTCTTTCAATTCTGTTTGTTGAATACTTTCATTGCTGAGATTAGGTTCTTTCTCTTGTGCTTGTTCAATATTATCTTTGGTAATATTAGGCTCCAATATTTCAATATTTGTAGAAGTTTTAACGGTTTCTTCTTGAGCTCGTAATTCGCGACCTTCCTTTGATAGAGGGTGCGGTTTTTTTATTTCGTTATGCATTATTTATTAATTTAAGTTAATTTTAATTAAAAAAGGCGCTCTTTTAAGCGCCCTTTTATTGATTTTTATCCTTTAAAAAGGATGGTATTATTTCTACCGATCAATACAGTAGCTTGCTCACTTTGAAATTCACAAGTGATTGTATCAGTTAATGAAGTTCCTTCTTTCCAATCTCTCACGACAACTTCATAATCTCTATTAGTTGATCCATAAGAACGGTTTCTAACGTGTATCATAGGACGAACAGAAGTGGTTCCCATTAATGGATCTGTAACAGGTTGTGAAGCTGACGGAATCAAGAAACCATTAACTTTTGAAATACCTGTAATTGCTCCTTGCGCAGTTGCTTCTTTCAAATATTGTAACGGTGAATATGAAAATTCGTAACCTCCTAAGGAATACCCAGTAAAAGATAACTCAAGTGCCATTTTTGGATCATTATTAAATGATCCGTATGACAATCCTACTGTATTTGTTTCGGCTAAAAATTTATCTTGAGCAAAACAAAATGCTGTTGTGCCATAAATAAGATTATGTTTCAATTGGCCTTGTTTTTCAAGACGGTCTATCATACTTTCCGCTGAAGGTCTATCATCTACAAATCCTGAAAAAAGATTTCCTTGACCCATACTCGCGAAAAGTCCCTCACGACCTTTATATCCAGAAGCTAATAAGTCACCTGACCATTCTTTAGAATTAAAGTTTGCAGATTCTCTTTTATTTCTGAAACGTTTTTCACAATTATCTTTATTTACATCGTACCAGATATAGCCTAATGTATTTCCTGTGGTATTATCGGTTGCCTTTAACCAAGAAATCTGAGTCATGTTCGTTCTGTTCTCAGAAACCATTTCTTTCGTTGTGGTACCTCTGGTCGTGAATTGTTGGTACTTTGTATTTAAAGATTGCTGCATTCCGGCAGAACCTTTTAAATATTCAGAAATATCAGCAAAACATGTTACGTTTACAGCTCCTAAGGCCGCCCAGCCTAATGCGTCACCACATTTCACGGTAAAAGTAGTCGTGGTAGTAGACATAATACGGCCTTGTCTAATAACACTTCCATCTGGTTTAAAAGCAGTGATTACCTCTCCCTCTCTAAAAGTATGATCTGCTAATGTAAAAACATCTCCAGCAATTGCTACACCTGTAGCCAATTGTGTTAGCCTATCTTCTTCAGTCCATGTAATAACATCACTGGCATATGGAATTTTGCGACCAGTTCTTTCAAACCAACCATCAATCATTTGACTTCCATATCTTCGATGTAACTTTTTATCTAAATCAGGTAATTCGTGATTACCATAATTTATATCATCTAAATCTAGATAATTCTGCGCAGTAGGCACTTTTGTAGCACTTGGTACATATCTGACTCCTGGTACTGCTTGTATTGCTCCCATTTTATTTTTGTTTTAAAAATTTTTAATAATTATTTTAAAACAAGAAAAATTTATTTCTCGGCTGTGAATGTTATTCCAGATGGCCCACCTTGAGGTATTTCTCTAATATTATCTGGTTGAATGTTCTTTGAAATCTTATCTTGAATTTCAAGCTCTTTTGCTCGTCCTCTGGCATAGGCTTTATTCAACTCAATTTTATAGTTTTTTGCCATATATTGTGATTCATGATATCCCTTTGGATCTATCAATTCACCTGTTTTTGGGTCGAAAAATGAATCAGTGAGATTTGTAGAATCTAATTGGAAAGTTTTAATTTCATTTAGATTTTCCGGTTTTATGGTAAAATCTTCAAAACCTATTTCTTCATCCCCTAGTTGAATTTTGAAACCTTCAAAATTGTTAGAAAATAAAGACTCTGTTTTAGAAACAAAATCATTTCTTTTAAAATCATAATCTGCCTGATAGCTACTTTCTTGTTCTTTGTATTCATCTAAAGTTTTCTTGGCTTCACGATACTCTTGAGGAATATGCTCGTCAGAACCTCCAACGGCATTAAATTCTTCTTTACGTTTCGCAAAAAACTCGTCAGCTTTAGCTAAATCAGTTTTTATGTTTATTCCTCTTTCAAGGATTTCATCTTCATCATCTTCCGCGTCTAACCCCTCAAGTCCATAATTTTTATTGTACAAGTGGTTAACTTCTTTATCTGAAAGCGAAGGATTTGAAAGTTTTATGTAACTCTTTAACCTAGAATCTTCGCTTTCTTGACTCCAATCTTTTTGAGTTTCTAAAAAGTCGTTATAATTCGTATTTCCTGTCTTTTCAATGAATTCATTGAACTTTTCCATTTCAGGAGAATATTTCTTTTCTTCCTTTGGCTTAATTAATTCGTCAAGAGTTTCTACAGATAATCCTTTTTGCTTTTTTAAGAATTCCCAAGCTGATTTTTCATTAAGTTCCAGAGACTTCTCTTGAATTTTTTCATTTACATCAACGACTTCTTTTTTTTCCTCAGGAGTTGTATTAACATCGGGATTAGTAATAATTTCAATATTCTTATTGCTATCAACCTCTACAGTATCTATTGTTTCCGTAACAGGAGAAAAGGAGATCGCTGGTGCATTTATTTCAGTATTTTCTATATCCTGAGTTTCTAACTGGGAATTATTTTCTATCTCTGCCATTTTTTAGTTTGATTTGATTTATTCAACAAAAATACTCAATATTAAATTACAAATGTTTGTTGTCGTTTAATTATTTTATAATTATATACTAAAAATTTCCTCTTCATTTTGTTCTTGCTCAAAATCAATAGGGTCTTTGCCCTTAGCTTTTTGATCATCTATCCTGCTTTTTTGGGTGGCAGCTATTGCAAGATTTTCTTTTTTACTTTCTTCCATAGACTCGACCTTCCTAACATTTCCCTCGTTAACGACATGTTGCCAATCTATTTTATTTTTGCCTTTTAGCTCCTCAGTAAGTCGATCCTGATTACCCCTTTCAATTTCTTTTTTAATTTCACCTTCAGTTAAAGCCTTTTGTTTATTAGCTTCAATTTCCCCTTGTAGTTTAGCAGTTTCTTGTTTAGCTTTTTCAGAGTCTTGAGCAGCTCTAATATTTTCATCAGCTTGTGTCTTGAATTTTTGTGCCTCTTCCTGTTGAATGATTTTTGCTCGTTTTTTGACCAGGATAGTCAAATATTGAATTGCAAGGTTAAGAACTTTGACATTTCTGATCTTGTACTTATCTTCTAATCCGATATAACCTTTTTCTATAGCGATTGTCATGTCAGCATTTAATTCTGCTCTTTCTTCATCATCCATTTCTAATTCAAAGAATATTGCAAAATCACTAAGATGTAAATCTTTTACATATGCTAAATCATCTACTGCTGAAGCTCCAATTTTTTGAATTAGATCGTCGCGAAGACTTGGGTAATATGTTAAAATATCAGAAATCGCATAACTTGTTGTTTCTGCAGATTTCAAAACAAGATAACCGGCACCATCTAAAATATGTTTGGTCGCAAGATTGGAATTATAAGCTAAGATTTTTTGAATGCCGACTAAACTATCTCGATCCGGATTAGAGGCATCGGTAGCCTTGTTTAGGCCAACTACATCTGTTAATTGTGTTAAACAGATATTATTCTCAGTTCTAAGGGCGGTTAATTTATTGATGCTATCACCAGTTTGAATCTCTTTAAAAGGTTGTTGGGCATTATTGTACTCCCCACCTATATTTGAAGATCGATACAAATAACTCCCTTTCTGCAAATACATATTAAGTGCTTGCTGAGGAGTTTGAGTTTTACCATCTGCCAGTTCTACCTCTGCTAATGCATCTAAATCTATTGCAATACCGTCAGGAGTGATACCTTGTATAATTTGCTCCGCTTTTAATTCTAAAACATTTCGATTATCTTCAATTGGCATCATTCGCGAAACTAAACTGGAAATTATGCCATCTTGAAAGTTAGGAGCAACTATGTGGTATTGTTCGCAAACTTTTCTGTTGTTCGATTTTGGTCTTGTCATTGATTTTGACAATTCCCACTTTAATAAAATATTAGTTCCTAAAACCATTACTCCTTCAAAGAGAATTTCTTCAACCTTTGATGTTCTTATATATTTATCCTTTTTACTTTGCTTAGAAGAGTCAAAAAATTCATCTGCATCGTCTATTACAGTTTCTCCATTAGCTTTCTTTTTAATTTTTTTTGCTCGTTCCCTAAATGTTTTATAAGTATAGAAAAGTAAATTGGCAGTTCCTTTTAAATTATCTGATTGAGATAATCCATGCATTGTTGACCATTGATTTCCAGAACTAACAATTTCATTCTTAACATCAATATTGTCCGTGTTTAGTAATTCCGGATATTCAATAAAAATATCACTTACTAAAACCTGTTCAATATGGCCTTTGTAGGAGCAATCTCGAAAATAGCAATCTTTAGTTTGAGAGTAGACTAAATCTGCAGCATCTATTCTTTTTATAATAATACCTTTTGAAGGATTAAGTCGAGTTCTTGTACATGCGATTCCATCAACTATTAAATCCCTTTTAATTTGTCTATCGATTACAAGATTATATTCATTTTCTTGCATTACCGTTGCAATAGCAAGTTGATTAGAAAGGCAATTCGATGGTTTCCATTCCATTTGCATATGGATGTCAAGCTCTTCCTTTGTTTGAGGAATTTCATCAATAGGCATAGTTCCGATATCCATACCCAGATCATTCATTACTTTTTGGTTAATTGGTGCGGCTAATTGCTCCGATTCAATTTTTTTACGGTACGCCCTTTTTTGATTCTGAGATACGGGGTCAATCGCTTTTGCAACGATAGAGTATGGTCTGTTTACCATCCCGTTCACAGTTAAGTCAACAATTTTAGGCATTGTGGATAAGGATTTTTTACTTAAATTAAGAAGAGAAACGTCACCGTTTGTACCTAATTTTGGATAGTATTTTTCCATATTGACATTACCATTAGCATAAATTCTTCTTTCCCTGAATTCATCGCGTCCTGTGTAAAATCTACATTTACCGACTGAACCTTTATAAAACCATTCGGAATATATAATATCTCCGATTGCTTTCCCAAAAGCCCGACTTTGTTTAGTTTCAAAACTATCTATCTGACTTGGATAAGATATATTTTCTGGTATTTTAAATTGTGACATTTTATCTATGGATAAGTTTGAAATACTATTTTTACTGGTGCTTTTGGACCTTTCGATGCTAAATATGGAGTTCTGTTTACTGCCATTATAGCGTAACCGGATGCAATGGTTGCATCAAATGCTGTTCGATTAGCTACATCAAATTTTGCCCAATCCCTTAATGTCCTATCAAAAGGCATACTACCGATTTCACCTTCTTCGCGTACCGGGAATGTATTTTGGCCCTGAAAGTAATAACCGACATATTTATCTATATAACTTTCAATACTAGTCCAGTGCTGTGTAATTATATCAACTCCTGAACTCGGTATTCCTCCTAAATCTTTTTCAGTTTGAGAAAGTTTATTCATTGGTTTATCAAAACGATTTAAAGAATATCCACGATAACCTCTATTTCTAAAATGCAATAAAAACCTAATTTTATTACTTTCAATTAAGGCTGGCATGCCATAAAACACGCAGGCCATTAAACAATCCTCAAAAAATATTTCTGCCGTTTGTGGCCTTGTTATATATTCTAAGAAAAAATAATTACTCGGTGCATCCTTAAGGGTTGTACCTGTTAAACCTAACATTGCACCTTTGGAGCCGCCGTTATACTCAGAGCCGTTTTCAGTATCTTCTAACTTACTTCCTTGTGTTGAATCCTGGTCATATGTATCAACACCAAATGCACCCAAATCGTGATTCTGAGGATGTTTGGAAGTATGTCCGAATTTGTTACGCTTTATTTCCCATTTGTTTTGCATATCTACAGGAGGAATCCAGCCTACTAAGAATCTTCCCTTTTCACTAGGAGTCCAAATAACTCGCGTATCGGGAGTATTGTTTTCCCAAGAAAAATTTCCCCTGGTGAGAGTTCGTCGTATATTATATGTTTCGTTATAATCTAATTGATCATTTATTTTTTGTTCATCGAAAATTGTTGATGTTGATTCGTCTCTAAAAGCATCCGCTTTCGTAATTGGATCTAAACGTCGCGCATTCCAATAATATTTATCTCCTAATAGCCTGGCCGATTTAAATTCATTTTCAAGATATTGTAATGAACCAATTAATTTTAACTCCCCATTCGCATTTACAAAACTTTCCCCTAATTCTACAGTTGTATGGCAAAATCCATATTTATCGGTATAATCCTCTGCATTATGATGTGCGGGCAAGAAATAAGAATATAATCCCGTTATTGTCCTGCCATTTTCATTTCGTTTCAAAACATTTGAACCTTTCTCCAAAGTTTGAAATTGACTACCGCCTTTATTAAGTGGATTTAAAGTGGAGCCTATAAAAGCTTTACCTACGACTCTACCACCTTGAACCATTGTTGGCTTAATATTATTCCAGTGATCAACATAATTATTAGGAGCTATCCATTTTCCTGCTTCATCCCCAAGATACATTGTAAGCTTTATGGAGTCATAAGCTAACGTTGCAGTTGCTCTATAATCAACAATTGTATTTAAGTAATCCCTGGTTGAATTATCCTTTAATTTCTTATTGGCCCTCGAACTATCTGATGGCTTTCCAAAAACCATTTTCTTTACATCGTCAATTTTCCCTTTTACAACTGGTTGAAAGAAGAATGGTAAATTTTGAACGACGTAAGAATATTTTAAATAAACTGATGCAGCATCAATATCTGTTTTAGAAGTAATTCCTATTCTTGCATTTCTTGTACTGGTAGACACATCAACTAAGTGGTCAATAACCATTTCCGTAAATCCAGTTCTACGGCCCTTAGTAAAAAACATTCCAACACTTCTTGGATCACAAATACATGCTTGTGCGAAATAATACATTTTGGCTTGCGCCCATCTGAAATCCTTGTAGCCTCCTGTTTCAAGCATTTCATTCCATTGCAACCCCATGTAATGAGCTGGTGTCAAATAGACGGCTTTACCATTATTCATGAACCAAACACCTTCTCGACGCCTTTTGAATTCAGTTAAAATATAATCGGCGAATGCAGCTTCCGTGTCTGGATTTAAACCTTTTGGCATTTCAGCCCTTCTCCAATATTGTTGCTCTTTTGGGTATCTATGGAAAAGAATTTCGGTTTGTTTCGGTTTCTTAGGAAGCATGATATTTAAACCGTCAAGAGTGATGACCTCTCCTTTTGTTCCTAACGGACAAATCATTACACTATTTGTGCTTTGATCAAACCATTCTTTATGATAATTTTTTGTTGGATAAAATTCACCATTAGCAAACTTTTCCGGATAGCCCCTTTTAAAATCTCTCTCTTGTAGGTCGAATTTATCAGCCTCAATTTGGTTCCTTAATTCTTTATTGCCAGCGTTTATATCCGTTATTGCTTTTAGAATTATAGGCTTTGATCGGATAGCCGTACCGTATTTTTCAGGATCTAGTCCATCAAAATCAATCTTCTTTTTTAATGCTTTACGAAGAACTTCAATTGAGTTTTCACCTGCTTCTACAAGCTCAATAATGTAGGATTTCAGCTTATCATGACTTGGTGCATTTGGCGAATTTTGCCAAGAAACCAATAACTCTTTAATTGCTGAAAATGAGTCTATTCTTGACTTAACAAGTGTAGATAACTTTTCATCATCGACTTTTAAAATATCAATACTTAAGATCATCCCTTCAAGGGCGTTCTGTATCGATAGCTCTATATCTTCACTTAATCCTTTCATTTAGTAGCAAAGATATAAATAAACGACAACAAACGTTTAATGTCATTTATTTTTTATCTTTGCTTTAAATTCATATAGTATGATTAGTATAAATAAATGTCGAAATACAGTCCTGCTACTCTTAGAAAAAAACAATAGGGGGTTTATTTCTCCTATGGCTTTCGATTCATTTTGCTATTTGGCACTAATAGACATATTTGAAAACTTATTTTATCAATATAACAAGTGGTTAGTAAGTCAATCGAGAAGTTATTCTAATACTGGTTATGCCGATATTCCAAAGAATATTAAGGAGCAGATCGATTTTTTTGCTGAATATTCGACTACTTCGAATTTTACATACAACTTGAGTAAAGACATTTGGACTTATAATGATTCCGATTTGTACAGAACAGAAGGCTTGTCATTGGTAAATGCTGCTGGAAGAAAAGTAGATATAGATGAAGTCCTAAAAAGTGACTGGAATAATTTAACTAATTCTGATTTAATAGGACCAACATTGATTTTTCCAATGTATACAAAAATAGGTAATGGATATAGAGTAGCGCCAAAGGCTCCTAATGGATTTCATGTTGAACTCTATTATATCAGAAAACCGAAAACACCAAAGTGGGCTTACACCGAAGATGATAAAGGAAATCCTGTTTTTAATGCTGGCGCAAACGACCGGCAAGATGTTGAATTGGATGAATCATTGTTTTCACCATTTATTATGAAAGTCATGTCTTATTGCGGTGTTTCAATAAAAGAACAAGATGTGGTTGCTGTTGCTGCCAATTCTGAGGTAATTACAGAACAAAAACAATCATTATTATGAGTCCCGAAGAATATTATGAAGATGAAAATGAACATGGTTCATATGTATATGTAACGTTAGAACAAATGGTTCTTAATTTCATTTCTAACAATATTGGTGATGGAAAAATATTATTGAAGATTCCTAGATTTTCGGTAATTTATCAATTTAAACAAGGCATTAAGAAATTTTCCTTAAATGCTTTAAGAGAGGTAAAAGGTATAGAATTAGAACTTGGCGAGACACTAGATATTACTCTTCCTCACGATTATATGAATTATGCAAGAATATCATATGTAAATCAAGAAACTGGTGAATTGATGGTTCTATCTCGAAATGATAAAATGCCGTTAGCCTCAGCATATTTACAAGACCATGAAGATAAAATTTTATTTGACCATTTAGGGTTCCCATTACAGGGTTCGACCAATTTTGCCGAGTTAAATGATAAAAAAATGCCAGAAAACGATTTGGAAAATTTAAATCTATGCTCAAACTATAAGAATTATCAAATTGATCCAACTAAAAACATCAATGGAACCTTCAATATAGACACAAGACAGGGAAAGATTCATTTTTCTTCAGACAATGCAAGCAGAACAATTATGCTTGAATACATATCTGATGGTCTTGAATATAGCAATGTTGATGATATCAAAGTAAGTAAGTTGGTTGAAGAAGCTCTATATAATTTTGTGAATTATGAATTAATGCGACCATTAAAAGGAGTTCCAAAATATGAAAAAGATGAAGCAAAAAGAATCTGGTTCGCCTCGTATAAAAATGCCAAAATTGCAATGATGGATATCCGGATTTCGGACATAATGTTATTTCTAAACGCAAAACGTAAATGGTTACGATAAAATGAAAATCCAAAATATTTTTTCAAAGGGTACCGTAAATAAAGATGCTGATTCTAGATATATAGAATCGGACGAACTTACTGATGCGGAAAACTTTTTTGTAAATGTAGTGGACGGCGCTAGCGGTGGTGTTGGAAAAAATGCGCTTGGAAATGCGTTGAAAACTTCTTATTCTATTCAAGGCGGTAGAAATTATGGTACAGGTGTAGATAATACTAATAATTTCATCTACAATATTATTAAAGGTGATCTACATGATTATATTATCGAATATAATACTGAGTCCGGTCTTTCTGAAATTGTTATGCAAAGCACAACTGGAACACGTTTAAACTTGAAAGATGGCGAACGAGTACTAAACGTGGACATTGTTTTTAGCGACAAACCATATGATCCGGTAACTAAAGAAGGTGGTAACTTACTTAGCATATCGGGTGATAGCAATCCGCCCCGAATTATAAATATTAACCGTGCTAAAACTTGGGGCATTGACGGATTCACTGCAAAGGAGATAATGCTTATAAAAGCACCGCCTTTATATCCTCCTAATGTTATCCAAATTAATTCTTTAGACTCTAATCAAAATTTTCTAATTGATAAATTTATTTCATTCGCCTACCGATATAAATATAAAGATGGATACTACTCTGCTATTTCAGCCGGGCAAGAATATTCTTTTACTCCTGGTAAATTCGAATTAGATTTTGCTTCATTCGAAAACAAAGGAATGCAAAACATATTCAATGCGTGTGATATTTATTTTAATACTGGTCCAAGAGAGGTAATAGCGATTGATTTACTTTTCCGAGAAAGTAACACAAGTTTTTTTTACAAGATAGATCAATATGTGAAGGAAGAAGAATCTTGGCCGGACAACGCCATTAAAAAAATTCAGTTCAACAATAGTAAAATTTATGAAGTCTTACCGGATGATCAATTCTTTAGAATTTGTGACTACATACCGGACAATGCGGTTGCTGCCACAATATCATCTAACAGAGCAATGTTCGCTAATTATCAACAGGGGCGAGATTTAATTGATAAAAATGGGAATAAAGTTGTAATGGCCTACACATTACAATTAAAATCCAGTATGTTAAATTCTGCAGACATTCCAATTACCATTTTAAGTGCGATATCTCCATTTGATAGTTCTAATATCGATTCCAGTCGCCTAAGATTTAATTTCACAAACATCGAATTAAATAATGGTGCAATTATTTATTTGACATTTAATATCAAATCATCATATATAATTGGTGTTGAGACTACTCAGAACATTTTTGAAAGCACATATAACTTTATTTTGCATAAAGATTACGGAAACATACAAGATTTAGTATTAGATATTGAAAACGGATTTGAAAGCAATCTTGAAGAATATTTTAGTAACTATTTAAAGAGTACTTCTCTTCAACCCCCAAATGGTACCATTATACCATTCACCTTTAATGGTTTCATTTTAAGTATAGTAGATAGTAATACTATCGATATAATACTACCCACAATTAGATATGAGATCAATAAATCTCCAGATGCTAATGTTTTTGTCAATGAATATTTCAAAAATGTTGGAAGCAATGCGTCTTTATCTTCGCTAGGAAGTAAAAAATCATTAAAATCATATCGGAGTTATGAAGTCTGTCTTGTTTATTTTGACGAATTTAATAGGCTCACTACAGCTTTAACAAGTGAAAACAACACATTATTTATTCCAGTTATTAATAGTGGAACTCAAAACCAAATTCAAGTTGTAATTCCTATCACACAAAAGCCTCCTATAGGATTCACCACCTATCGATTTGGTATAAAAGAAAACAGGGGTTCTTACGAAGAAATTTATGCTAGTGTATTTTATAAGGATGGAATATATAGATGGGTTAAATTAGAAGGCACAAACATTAATAAAGTTAAAGAAGGGGATACTCTCCTAATAAAAAAAGACATCGAAAACTATCTTTCGAAAGCAATTACAATAAGAGTTTTAGAGCTAAAATACCAGGAAGAAGATTTTATAACTAACAATAAAGATAAAAACGATAAGCTTATAATAGAATCTTCCGGTTATTACATGAAATTTAAACCGGAAAATTTCACTATTGATTACACAGATGATGAATTTATAAACTTAGAAGATAATAGCGCTGTTAAAAAAAACAGACCATTTTCAAATTTAGGAGGTGATGCTTTTTCAGCTCCGACCGCTACACCTGGCGTTTTCGTTGATGTACCAATTATTCAAGGCTCAGTACTATCAATAACATTACATAGTGATTATCACAGGGATTCTCAGCAGAATGACTACACGGCAAATTTTATAGTAAATGATAATTATGACAATTTTCAACAGTACTATAATGCCGAATTAGCAAGTATCACGTTTATGGGTAATGCTGGTTTAGAATTTAAAAAAGAAGTAGTCGTAAGTGGTGGTCAATACTACTTAAGAATTGAAGGAACAGCAGCGGGAAATGGTACAACAAGACGAGGTTTTCTTGATGCAAAACTTTCATTAAGAAGCGTTAGCGGTTATTTCGTTTTTGAAACTTTAGGAAAAGAAATTAGCAGCAATAAAGTTTTTAATTTAACGCCTGATGTTTTCACTATTTCAAATGGTGAGCACGAGCATGTAAATCATTTATTAGAAAAAACTTTTAATTGTTTTGTTCAGGGAAATGGTGCTGAAAGCCATCAAATTAAAGATTCATTCAATGAAAAATTTCTAAGCATAGATTTCGCCCCTATTGCGGTCAATAAGGATGGATATAAAAAAGAAAACAGGTATGCAGATATTACATATTCTGGCATTTTAAATTCCTCAACGAATATCAATAAACTTAACGAATTCAATTTGTCAACAGGAAATTTTAAAGATGATATCGATAAATCTTTCGGTCCTATTTACAAAATAAAAGGTATTGAAACAAACTTACAGGTGTTTCAGGAAGACAAAGATTCCCAGGTTTTTTATGGAAAAGACATTCTATCTAATGCTGACAACAGTTCTAATCTTATAAAAACTAGTGAAGTACTTGGTCCGCAAGATCCTTATTTGGGAGAATACGGAATTAGTATCCATCCTGAAAGTTTCGATATTTATGGAGGGACTATTTATCATACTGATACAAAAAGAGGTGTGGTATTAAAGAAAACTAATAACGGTTTGTTTGAAATTTCTAGTCAAAAAATGAACAACTATTTCAAGAAATTATTTAGAGATAATATCATTAACCGAATTGTAGGTAAATATGACCAATATCATGATGTTTATATTTTAAATATAAAATTCAATAATACTGAATATGTTACCTGGGTTTACTCAGATAGGGACAATGGATGGCTTGGCAGAGTAACCTTTAATCCTGAAGATATGTGTAGAGTTAATAATAAATTTTTCTCTTTTAAAAATGGAGAAATTTATGAACATAACCAAGCAATTAACAGAAACACATTCTACGGCATCGAGTATCCTAGTAAATTTAAATTTAGTTTTTCGCAGAATCCAAGCGATAGAAAAATATATAAAACATTAGAAATTGAAGGTACTGATCCTTGGGAGATAGATCTAAGTACAGATATTGAAAGCGGTTATATAAAAGCTGACGATTTCGCAAAGCAGGAAGGTGTTTTTAGAGCATATCCGAGAACATCGAATGCCGTGATTGACACAACAAATTTATCAACTCAAGGAATTGGTAATTGTTCTGTCATTAATGGTTTGGTAATGAACTTTAATTTCGAATTAGAAAGTGAAATTTCAATTGGCGATGAAATTAGAAACATTTCAAAACAGTTAGTAGGTGTTATTTTGAATAAAACCAGTAAAACACTTACACTCGATGCTGTTGCCAATGTCAATAATGGTGATTATGTAATGGCTTGTAAATCCCAAAGTTCTGAAAGCAGAGGTTTGCTAGGTTATCATTTAGAAGTGACAGCAACACTAATGAAAAACTCTAAAACTGAGGTCTTTTCATTCAATTCAGAAGTAGTAAAAAGTAATACGTAAAATTATGAATTCAAATAAAGAAACTATTTCTAGACAGGTAGTAGATCATAGCATTGATGAATTAGAAGCAGTAATGCTTGATAATTTCCCCATTCTAAATTGTCCAGTTATAAATCGCTTTACTGATGGAATGTATGTACGTGAAATTTTCATGCCAAAAGATGCTTTTATAACGTCAAAAATTCATAAAACTCAGCATCAATACTTCATTTTACAAGGCAAAGCGATTGTTTGGATTAACGGAATTGAACACATTTTGCAAGCACCTCATATCGGTACAACCGAACCTGGGACAAGACGTGTTTTATATATTTTGGAAGATTGTATTTGGGCCACGGCTCATCCAAATCCAGATAATGAAACATTGGAGCAAATTGAGGAAAGAATAATCGAAAAACATGACAATCCACATATTTCATCTGAAATAAAAAATAAACTTAATAACCTTTTAAATAAAAAATTATGAGTTGGGTAGCAGTGGGAGTTGGCGCAGCTTCAGCAATAGCTGGCGGAGTAAAAGCCAATAAAGCATCGAAAGATAAGAAAAAAATAGCACGAGAAGCTAATAATACGAAAGAGATTCCCTTGACTAATATAGCAGACGAATTAAAAGTATCAACATTAGGAGCGGAAAATAGAAAGGAACAGCAAGCTTTATCAGCTGCTTCACAAGTTAGTGCTTTATCTGAATCTGGAACAAGAGGTTTATTGGGAGGATTGGGTAAAGTATCTGCTGGAAGTCAAGACGTAAACCGTGAAATTGCTGTAAACCTTGATGAACAACAAAAACAACTTGATTCTTTAAGGGCGCAAGACAGTGCAGACATTAGATTGACAAAAGAAGAAAGAAGAAAAGCAAAATTAGCTGCGTTGTCAAGCCAATTTAATGCTGCTACTGATACTGAACAACAAGGTTATGGAAATATAATCCAAGGAGTTGGAATGGGGGCCAGCTCTGCAGTTAACAAATGGGGAAGCATTTCCCCATCTGTTACATCAGGGACAAGTACAAATAAATTTAGTAGAAACGGAACATCTCTTCCGAGTTCTATTGGTTGGAAATCTAAATCTAAATACTAAATGGCAGCGCCAATTGGAGGAAGTTCAGGTTATTTAACCATTGATCCCACAAAGGATTACATCAGTCAAGCAACTCATGGTGTTGAAAACACTTTGACAAGGTTTCGCGCAGAAAAAGCAGAGAAAGACAGGATCAGACTTGAAAATGATAGATATGAGCAAGAACAGAGAAGAAAAGATTTTAAAGATGCAGCAGAATTTGGGAATACCTATCAATACATTAGTACAGGAACTGGCCTTGATGCGTCTAATCGACAGTCAGTTGAAAATGCAAAAAAGTCAGCTTTAGTTGCAAAGCAAAACTTTTTAAAAACTGGAGATCCCAAATACAACGCTATTTATGAGAATTCCGTTAAGAGTATTGACAATATTAACGAGATGCCAAAAGCACTCAGCTTATTAACCGAAAGTTGGGTTAAAAATGAAGATAGCTTTAATTCTGCAAGTCTAAGTTCCAAAAAGAAAATTATGGAAAAAATGGCTTCCGGAAATATAATGCAAACTAATGACGAGAATGGTAATGCAAGATATACTTTGATTGATAAAGATGATGATGGAAACCTAACCAAAATTCTTTATAAGGATTTAAACAAGAAGAAATTAATGGAATTATTGACTCCTGTTGAAAAATTTAATTTAGAAGGTAAAAAAGGTTTTATAGATCAATTTCAAGAAAGTATTGGTAAAGAAAGAGAAGTTAAAAAATTGGTAGGAAATAAAGAAGTAATCACCAAGTATAATCCAGGTGCCAATGAAATTGCAAAAGATATGGCACTAGGCGCAGTTGAAGACAAAGCTGCTATGTATAACGCTCTTGATAAGCTTGGATTGGATCCTGACGATGAAAAAAATTACACCGATCCAAAAATTAAAACAGATGTAGCAAAATATTATGAAGATATTCTTTTAAGTACTGCACCTAAAACCGAATCTGAAAAAGCTGATTTTAAACAAGCTGATTACAATTTACGTGTCAAAAAAGAAGCAAATGATGAAGTTCAGCGGAAAATTACAAATGCTAGAAATAACCGAAAAGATGCAGAGGAGCGAAAAAAAGAGGCAAAAGACGATGTGAAAATTGGAAGTCCAAAGTCTGTATCCAAAGAAGGTTATACCGACAATAAAGTTCAAGTAAAAACAGGGGATAAAATAATTCCCATTTCTGATAAAGGTTCGGAGAATGAAACAGGTTTCAAAAGTGCATTAAAGGAGGTTGTTATTCACAAGGACGGAAGCCTTACCTACTCGTTTGAAGAAGATAGTCCGGAAGAGAAGATTTTAACAGAGGAAGGAAAAGCCAAAATTGATAATGATCCAAAATACAAGCCGACAATAGCTGATTACGTTCCTCAAAAATCACGAAATGCAAATTACAAAACCACCGGCAAAGATGCAAAAGCAAATAAAGTTGAAGCCGGCATTTTGAAAATAATTAATCCGGAAACAGGACATACTTTCCGTAGTTCATCCGAGGCCGACAATTATTTCAAGAATAGAGCCGGTTTTACTAATAGAGAATCAAAAAAAACTACTCCTAAAAAGATTGCGGCACCAAAAACAAAACAAGTAATACAGAACGGAATAACTTACACTTACAATCCCAAATCTGGGGAATATGAATAATCATGGAACAACCAAAAAAACCAAAATTCGATCCAAATAAAGCTTATGAAGAAGTAGTTTCAGAAAAACCAAAATTCAATCCTGACCTACCTTTCGATGAAGTAAAAAAAAAAGACTCTTCTACAGCTATTGTTCAAAAGAAAGAGTTGGTTTTGGAACCGACTACTGGTTCTTCGGATGGTCGAGATATTGAAATGAAAACTTTTGCCGGATTATCTCCAGAAGATTTAAAAACATTAAAGTCTTCTGGAACTCCTATACTTAAAATAAACAAAGCTTTAAAAACTTCCTTGGACATTAACAAAGCTAATTTAAAACGAAAATCTCATCTTGAAAAAGAGCTTAAAGATGTGGTTGTTACACCAGAAAACCAAGATGAAGTTTCTAAGAAAACAGATGAATTAGTTGCAATTCAAAAACAACAACAAGAATTTAAAAAAGCGTCTGAAGCTAGAGGTATTGAAAAACAAAATTACAATAAGATAAGCTCTCTTACGAACAAATTAGCTACTGGTAGTTCCCAGCTTGGAGTAGATTTTGCTGCTATTCCTGAACTAGCTTACGATGTATTTGCTGTTCCTCAAAATGCCATTGCAGATGTATTTAATTTGCCTAGCTTTAAAACTGACTCTGAGAAATTTAAAAAAACAGTAGGAGTTAGCAATTTCGTAAAAGATTACTACAAGAATCAAGTCGCTCAACTAAGAGAAGAGGCCCAAAAAACAGACTTAAAATATCAAGGAGGGATTTATGACTCGTTTGTTCAGGGAGATTATCCGGGAGGATTTGATCAGCTAACTAATAGTTTGACAGAATCCTTACCAGCCACATCTTCTATAATGGTTGGCGGTGCGTTTACGAAAGCACCCCAATTAATGGCGGCATCTGCTATGATGTTTGGCGCTGGAAAGGCCGAAAAATTAAAAGATGAAGATCCTGAATTGAATAATAATATCCGTGTAGCAAATTCATTGGCGACTGGATTTATTCAAGGAGCAACCGAAACTTTAGGAACCGGTAGTATTGGAGCAGCGGCGAGAGGGTTAGTTCAGCGAGAAGGTACAAAAAAAGCAACTAGCATTCTTAAAGATGGGCTTATAAATTATTATAAAACCGCATTAGAAAAAAATCCTCTTCTGGCATCAATGTCCGGAGAAGGACTAGAAGAAACTTTTCAAGGAGTTGCAGAAAATGCTATTGATGTTGCTACTGGAGTTAAGCCAGCTGATTACAACATATACCAAACGGCAGTAGATGATTTTATTGGAGGTGCTTTTGGAGGTGCTGTATTTGGAGGAGGTTTAAAAGGACTTCAACAGGTGACAAATTACCAGGATAAAAATCAGATAAAATCTAATACAAAAAAAGTATTCAATCTTCAAAATGAACTTCAAAATCCGGAGTTATCTCCAGAATCCAAAATTGAAATAAATAAAACTATAGATTTGTTAGTTAAAACCAATCAAAAACTAGTTCAAAAAAATGTTGCGAATGTGGAATCATTATCTCCAAAAGTTAGAGAAGAACTTATTAAAGCAATTGACGTTACTGAATCAACCAAAGAAAAAGCTAATCAAATTAAAAATGACCCAAATACATCGAATGAAACAAAACAAATACTATTAGATAATCTTTCAAAAGAATACAAAGCAGCAAACGAATTTAAAACCAAGATACTTGAAGGGTCGGTGTCTGAAGTCGATGTATTGCCTTTAAAAGAGAAGGTTAAATTAAAAAAAGAGGCATTAGAAGAACTTACAAAAGAGCTTAATCCAAACGGAGATATAAATATCACTATAACAAATGACCAAATATCTATAAGGGCAAACAAAATTTATGACCGATATAAAAATTTGAATAAAAATGAAATTACTAATGAAACACCAGCAATACCAGAATTACAAGAGAGTGAAAATGACGATATTTCAAATGAAGGACTTGAACCAAAAATAAATTCGAATGAAGTCGTTATTCCGCCGATTCCGGAAGACTACAATATAGTTGATGAAAAGGAAAGTGTGGAAAAACCAGAGGTAATTTTGCCACAAAATGATGTTCGCGAAAACACAATCGAAAACAATTCTCCCACTAAGTCTAAAAAAACAAAAAAAATTAAACTAACGGAAAAAGGCCAACCTTTTAATGTAGAAAACAAAAATGGTAAATTAAAAATTACTAAGTCTGATGGCAGTACTGTTTCTGCTCCAACACGTAGAGCTATCGAACGAAAATATGCTGAGCAATATGACTTCACAGAAGGAAAAAAAGCATTAGATGACATCTCCTTTGAATCCAATCCAGATGCATTTAATGACGAAATACTAAACAAGTCAAGTAATCCGGCTGAAATAGCGGAAACGATAGTATACGAACAATCTTTAGATAAAAAAGGCGCGTTTGTTGAACCAACAAAAGACCATAAAGAAGAAATTATTGCGGATGGAGTTGGCAAAATAAATTCAAAGGGATTTATAGAAATTGATGATCGAAATAATATTACCACTGATATAAAAAAGAATTATTTTGATGAAAGTGGGCGAAAAATTGACGAACTTGCCCAAGAATTAAGCGAGTTGGCTGGAGTCGAAATTACAGAAAGCGATATCACTGACTTCATTAAAAAGTATCCGAAAGGAAAAAAAGAGTACTATAATTCCTTAAAGCAATTAGCAAAGGACAGTAATATCTCTACGTCAAATAAAATTATTGATCTTAAAAATAAATTTTCATCTATAACGGGTCTACCAGCAAACAATGAATTCTTATTAAAAGCAATCGAGCAAAAAAACCGTAAAAAAGAATTAAACTCTTCATTGGACCACATGTCAGATGAAGAACTATCTCAATGGTATTCCCAAACAGAAGAACTTAATAAAATAGAAAATGAAGAAAATAAACAAGTTGCAGAGGGAAATAATGAAATCGAAGATACTAGCGGAAGCAGAAAGAAATCCAGAATACAGAAAACGCCTGGAAGAATCGATTCAAAAAAGCCAGGAACAAAAGAAGCAGTAGCCGAAAGAATAAAAGCATCCAATGCTAAAATTGATGATGTTACTAATGCTATAAAAGGAATTGATAGCATCTTTGGTATTAAAATTAAAGTAGATGATATTGAGGGCTTAAATAAAAATGGCGTTGATATTATCGAAGTGATTGCTAGTATTGCAAAACAAGCAATAGCTGCTGGTATCCATATTGATGAAGCTATTAATAAAACTATTGAACATCTTAAAAAAACAATAGATTTTGAAGTTGGTATCGAAGAAATTAAAGAAAAAATCAATTCGAAAAAAGACTCATTTACAAAAAAACCAGGCAAAAGAACTTTACTAGCCAGACTTACAGAAGGTGAAAATAGTAGCGATATCACTTCTAGTTTAAACGAACTAAATGATTCCTATAATATCCGTAATCAAAAACAGGCCGATCAAGAAGCTATTGATTTTGTAGACAAGATTGGAACTGTAGAAGCTATAAATGCTATCAAGAATAATCTTATCAACGAAACTGATGTTCAGATGCTTGTTTATAATGAAGCTTTGTCCAGGTTACAAAATGAAATCGATAGTGAAATCGAAAAAAATCCCGAAGATCGCGAAGCACTTTTAGCTAAATTTCAAGAAATATCAAATGATTTTGATATGTCTATTAGAAAATCTGCGCAAGGTCTTGCTGTAATGAATTACATCTATAATAAAAATCAAACATTAAAATATAGTCTTTCAAAAGTAATTAGTGACTATAAGAAGAATGATGTAAATGGAGAGATCCCGACAGATGTAAAAGAGAAATTTGAATCGTTATCCCAGCAACTTAAAGATGTAGAGAAACGCCTTAAAAAAGCTGAATTAGACCTTAAAACGGCGACTGACGAATTAGCAATAAAAAACATTCAAGAAGATATTGAACGTAAAAAACAATTAGCGTCTAAGAACAAGTCGGGATTAACAATTGAAGAGCAGAACAGAAAAAAAGAACTTCGAAATAAATTTTTCGGTAGGTTAAACGATGCAACCAGTTTAATAACAATGTTTGCTGATCCAGACTTCCGGGAATATTTAGGACTTTCATTTAAAGCGGCTAAAGGTGATTTATCTAACTTTTCTCAGCAGATTATAAAAGAAATTGGTGATGGTGCCAAAAAATATATGCCACAATTATTTCAGGAAGCCAAATCTATTTTTAATGAAGGCTCAAAAAAATCAAACACAAAAAGTGAAATCACTATTGATAAGGATGGTAAAATAAAAATTCCAGCACAAGTATTTAGAGATTACGTCGAAGCCGGAGAAACTGATATTGATATTATTTCGCAAAAAATAAAAGAAGATCTTTCAGAAAAATATCCGGATCTTGATATTCGCGACATCAGGGATGCGTTGACAGGTTATGGAAGACAAATTAATCCAAATCAAGATGAAATTTCCGCGCAAATCAATAAACTAAAAGAGTACGGAAGATTGCTTTCTGCTCATGAGGATGTGATTCAAGGAAAAATGCCGAAAAAAAGCGGTTTAAAACGGATGAAACCCGAGCAACTATCAAGACAGCTTCGCAAGGAAGTTAATCGCTTAGCGAAGGAATTAGGCTTGGAATCAATTAATTTAGAAGAGCAATGGGCAACAGCAATTGATAAAATTAAATCCAACTTAAAAAATCAGATTGAAGATCTTGAAAATCAGATTGAAAAAGGTGAAAAAAGAAAAGTAGAAAGAACTTCAACTAAACTTGATTCTGAAGCAGAAACCTTGAGATTGATTCGTGATGAAAAAAAGAAAATTCTCGATGATTTGGTTGGTAAACCAGAATTAACGGAAGAGCAAAAAATTGCAAGAGCCGAATCCTTATTAGAAAATTCTATTGCAAAATTGCAAGATGAAATTGCTAAAGGTGATATTGCGTATAAAGAAAAACCAACATCTTTAAATTCTGTAAAACTAGATCATCTGAAAATTCAGAAAAAAGCGTTAGTTCAAACTAAAAATAATTTACGTGAAGAAGCCGGCCTACTTGAAGAAAAAAGATTAAAAACCTCTAAAACTCGAGTAAAAAAACAAATTGAAGATCTTGAACAAAGAATAAATAATAAAGATTTTGCCAAAAAAGAAATTAAGCCGATAATAGCAGATAGCGAACTTGCAAGTTTAAGAGCAGAAAAAGAAGCAATTTATGAGGAATTCGAAAAATTAAAATATATTCAAGAACTACAAAATAGAACTCGATTACAAAAGTTTACAGATGCTGCTCTTGAATCTTTTGGGCTACTTAGAGCTATAAAAGCTTCATTAGATTTGGGTTTAGTTGGAATTCAACTTAGAGGACTCACATATTCTGAATTATTCAGAAACCCTAAAGAATTAGGTAGAAAATTTTTAAAAATGTTTGGCGCTATTGGTTCTCAGAAAAAATCCGACAATGTAATGTCATTAATTGTAGGGCAGCCTTTATATGGTCTTGCAAAAAAACTAGATATTGGTATAACCCATCCCGACCTTCGGAATGAAGTAAGAGAAGAAATGGCGTCAGGAAGCATGCTGACTTTTGCATGGAATGCAATTGTAATCGGAGCAACTCGCTATCTTGGAGCACAAAGATTCACGTCAGCTAAGAAAAGATCCTTCGGTGACACAATTATTGATACATTTAAAAAACAATATAACAAATTTGCTAAAAACAAACTTGAAATTACTGAAAAAGATAAATTCTCACGTGCTGAACAATGGAAAAATGTTAATCCATTCGAATCAATAGAGCGTGGTTTAAGTACTTACGGAAATCTTTTACGTTTCGAGGAATTTGTTAGAGGTGTGGAAAGGTTAAGAGCAGAAGGGAAAGATGAAATTAATCACCTTGAAGATTATGAAGCTTTGGCCAGTTATATAAGAACATTCTCTGGACGAGCAAAACCTGCAGGTTTCCAAATGAATCAAAAAGCACTGAATGTATTTTTCTTTTCATTTAAAAATGCTGTATCTGTATTTCAGCAATTAAACCCTGGTTATTATATAGCTCAACATGTTAAAACTTCTGATTTTAAAGAAGGAAATTATTTTAAAGGATCAGTGGCCAACAAAATGGCTATGGCAACGATGTTTAAATCAGTTGCTTCTTCTACTGCTACAATATTATTTATAATGGCCGCATATAATGCATTTAAGGACGACGATGATGAAGAACTTACTATAGAGACCAATCCTAAAAGTTCTGATTTCGGTAAAATTAGAATTGGGGATTTAAGATACGATCCATGGGGCGGCTATGTTCCTCTTATAACATTGTACTCCAGACTATGGTCCGAAGAAGTAAAAAGAGCAGATGGCACTATTTATAAGATGGGAGAAGCGCCATTTGGTATTAAAAATAGGTTTGATGCTACATCAAGATTCTTAATAAATAAAGAGTCTCCAGGTTTTCAAATGTTTCATCATTATATGACTTCTACCACGCAGGTAAATAAAGAAACCGGTGAAGAGGAAAGAGTTAACGCATTTGGTGAAACACTTTCAGAGGATGAAGCTTTTTCACTTTATCCTATATTTATGGGTTCGGTCGTAAATGCCTATAAAGAGGATAAAGAAGGAGTTCAGTCTTTGTTAACTGCATGGTCTGCTCTGGGGCTTGGAAACGTTCAAAAATATTCATCTTCATCAAGTCCGAAAAAAAAGAGCAAAGATAAATCAAACGTACCAAAACCACCTTCTCCCCCCAAGCCAAGTAGATAAAATAAAGCCTCAACTTAAAAATTGAGGCTTTACTTTTATTAGGTTGATATGTTTATTTATTTCTTTTGGAAAGATTGATTATTTCTAAGGTATTGTTTTTGACATTTAAAAGTACGACTCCTTCACTCTCATTCTTTGTTTTAGATTGTAGATCTTGGGGGAATTTTTGCAATTTCACTTTTTTAATGTAATACACTTCGGAATCTACTGATACGAGGACTTTATGTTTCAAATTCTTTTTTATTATTTTATTTATTCTTTTGGTATTGGCGATTATAAATTGTTTACGTAATTTCCTGTATTTTTTTTTTGAGTGAATCTGGCTTAGAAATTTCATTTGTTCTAAATTTAAATTTTTCATTTTTACATAGGTTTTGTATGATTAATTATTTTTCAACTCTAAAAAAAAAATACATTTCATGAATCATCAATGTAATTTACAATTGCTAAAAATTCACCTTCTTTTCTACGTGTAGTACTAATATTTATTAAAAAACCGATTGGTCGCAACTTTTTAAACACAATACTTGTGTTAGCTCTAAGAAAAGTTCTTAGTTTTTGTTGCCGTTCCCTCATTAACGAGAACATTTCTAGTTTTGGAAGTGACTTTCTCATTCAAAATAGTTTAATCTTAATTCAATAAACCATAAATGAAATTTCAAAAAAAAAGCGTGAGTCCATAGCCTTATTTTGCCAGAGGCTTCCGACGGCCCACACACAAATAAGTACTACAGAGCCCACGCCTAAACGTGAGCATCAGACTTATTTTTCGATGTGTTTGAAATTGTCGGAATTCCGGGCACGAAAAATAGCTAACGCTAATATTTTAATTTTTCACAAATATAAATATTTAGCTAGCGATTCTTTAAAATTTCATTTATTTTAATTTCATACTGCATTTTTTTTGCGATTAATTGATTTTTAGAATATTTATAATTTCGATTTTCATTGGCAATTGATTCTAGCTCTTCCACGTATTCCGTACCGAACCTTTTTATGAGCCCTACTCTGTATTGAACTAAATTTCCGCCGAGAAAAATATTACAATAAGAATTACATTGTTTGTGGCAATTTCTCTCATCAAATATTAAACCAGAAAACATACCAGCGGAAAAATAATGTCCTCCTGCCCAATCAGTTACGTTAATTTTATCGCAACTGATACAGGCTAATTTTTCATCACGTAATCTTATGTATTTTTGAAAAACTTGTTTAGCTTCTAATTCGTAATCGCTTAAAGTCTTTTGTTTTACTTTTCTTATCTTGTTTTTGAGTTCGTTTTTTTGCTTCGTTCTTATTGACTTTGCAAACTCACTTTTACAATCACTTTTGTCGCAATGCCTTTCAGTTGTTTTATACTTGGGAAGAAAAACATCATTACAAATAACACATCTTTTAGACATTTTGAAACTTTATTCGTGTTTTAATAGCATGCGATACTTTTTCAACTAAACTTTTATGATTCATTTCTGAATTGCAATTTTCATGCGCTAAAACCATATTTGAAAGATTGTTCAATCCCCCGGAGGTTAAAGCAATCAAATGTTCTAATGTGATATCCGACTGTAACGGTCTGCCGCAATAGAAGCATGAAGTTCCATCCCTATTTAAGATTTGACCTTTCTCTTTTGCGTAGCTTTTTTTTCTGCCAACATTTACTGGTCGTCCATTCCATTTTTTATTGTTCCGATAGCATTCGTATGCATTCCTGGCGTATTCATTCGAATATTTCCCTGACTTGTACTTAACGCCGGTTTCTGAACCTTTAAACCTGATTAACTCATATTCACTAGTAACTGGTAAAATTTCAGCTCCATTCTGCTCCAACCAAATTTTAAATTTATCTTCCATTATTTTTTTAGTTTTTTAACCTCTTCTCTGAATACTCATTCATTCTCTAAAAGATTTCCCCTTAAATTCGATTATATTAAACATCTCTAACGCCCTGTCATACATGTGAGGTTCATATTTTACACCCAAACTTTGCACAGCCATTTTTATATTACCTGGATACTTTGGATGGTAGTTTAATGTACCATGAGTTCTGTTTATTTTCTTTTGCTCTTTTATTTTATTGAAGATATCGTCATAGCGATTTTCTAGAATAATTTGAATAATATTTTTAATACCGAAATTACTTGCTAGTTGTTCTTTGGTTATATCATCAAAACAGTAATCTAAAACAGAATACTTTCTAATGAAGTCATGCTTATCCTCCTTCTTCAAATCTTCATATTCAGCAGCAACTATTCTGCAAGCTTTACACTTAAATCTTAAGTATTTCCATTCTAAAAGACTATCCCACTTGTTTAATAAAGCAACTTTGTAATTATGTTCTATTAAATATTCAAATGCTTGCATTACAGACGATTTTCCATTTCCATAATCTCCAATTAGTAATAATCCTTTTTTAAAGCTTGGCTTTAATTTTTTTTCAGAAAGATTTTTAACCAGTCTCTCACATTCAAAAAAGCTTTTGTCAAAAGCGAAGTATTTAACGATTGCTTTGATGTTTAAAATAGAATCATCGTTGCGTTCAAAATCTTTTCCATTTAAAGCTTTAAAAACCTGAATGAATCCATGATAAAGGTTTGATATCGTAGGTTTGATTCCTGGAATAGTTTCAAACTCTCTTTTTTTGCCTTCACGAACCATTTTTAAGTAATCTTTTTGATTTTCCTTTTTGCTTTCGTCAGCTGATTCCTTTCTCGCTTCATAGTCTTTTAGCTGCTCAATTTCTAGATCAGTTAATGACTTTATAGGAAGATTTGGGTTTGAAAAATTAAAATTTTTATATGATTTTTCTTTTTCCAGCAAGATGTTGTATTTTCTGAAGCTTATATTTTTATTAATACTATCTAACATTTTTGGGCCAGTGTAGAATGCAATATCAGTTTCTGATAAATTTGGATATTTTTCTTTCAGCTGCTCTGGCGTAACTTTTAGAAATTCCTGTTGGCTATCTTTATTCATGATTTTTAGTTTGTATGAATCAAATCTGGCGGCTCTCCTGTGTTATCTTTTTGTTCGCTGGAGGAATTCTTATTTCTTGACTTGAAATCATTTTTTGCCCAAGTATTTAATCTTCTATCCAGATCCCAAGTTTTTTCTAATTCCTGCCGAAATTTATTTTTTAATTTATTATTTACTGTTTCTGTCCAGTACAAGTAAAAATCATCCAACAATTCTGCATCAAATTTTTCTGAAAATGGTTTTAGTGTGAGAGAAAATTTTAATTTTCGATCATCAATACTATCCTCTTCTTTACTCTTCTTTACTTTACTTTTCTCTTCTTTAGGGATAACTTCCGGAGGATTGACCTCTTTTGGTGTCAATCTTCCGCCGGATTGATTATTTTCTATACCTAATTCAATTAATAGGTCGGAGTATTCAATAATATCGTTTTTCCTTTTTCTGTATGCATCAGTTATAGAATCAATAAATTTTTGACTATAAATGATCAAATGATCGTCATATAAAAACGTATCGATAGCACCTAATTTTGCTAAATCTTTTAAAATAGAAATTGTTTTTTCTTCACTTAATTTAAAAACTGACGAAAGAAACATTAGGTTTGTTTCGTCAGAAATATCTATATAATGATTGTTAGCTTTTCCTAATTGTTCAAGTAGCTTAAACCATGCAGCATAGCCATCATTTCCATATTTAGCCTCAATGATGTGCATTTTCCTCCCATGAGTGCAATCATGGGGGAAATAGTCCACATCTCTTCTCTGCTCTCTAGCCATTATTTTACATTTTTTGATTTATAGCCTCAGCAGCATAGTCTCTTATGTATTTTATTAGTAATAAGCCTTCTTTTGTTTTAGGCACTAGAAACAATATCCAACTAAGCATTACTTCACAGAAGTACATTCTAAATTCGTTTCTCATACATTACTTATTAATTTCTTCAATAGCCAAAACAACTCTTGATTCTAAAAACTTTTTATCCTCTATTGGAACTTCAAAACGAATAATGTTTATGTTTTCAATACCAGTTTCTCTGTCGATATAAGGAAGTTCACCATCTTTCGCACGGCCAACTAACCAAAAAGGATCTTCCAATTGACTATTGTATAATTGGATTTCCTCTAATTCTTCGTAATAAGGCATGAAAACGATTAACTCGGCATATTGTGCACCAAGAATACATGCGTTTGAGACAAGCTGCCAGTAGTATTTCTCACCATCCTTAGAATCTTTACGGATCTGCTGAATAATTTCATTTCCATCTATATATTTTTTCTTGATCACATTTAAACCATCGAAATGATAAAGTCGTTTTACAAGCTTATAAAATGCTTTTCTTGTTAATGGGCACTTTATATCCGTTACGGTATTGCAAATCACCACATAAGTACCATCGTCGTTTAGTTCAATTGTGGTTTCCATTTTTAAACCATCCGGAGTACCACGCCATTCAGGATAAATAGGATGAATCTTAGTTTCATCTGATTGTAATATGTAGTCGTTTGATAACTTATTATGCACAATATATTCACACAACTTACCCCATGACATTGCCTTTACTTCGGTATCATTTTCGAGTTTATGTTTAAAAAACCGCTCGGCAATACAATCTTCCACATACGTATAAAACGGTGCGCCTGGACCGTCTATTGTTGTCCGTCGACCTTTAGGGTTTTCTAATTTATATTCAGCTTGTTCTTCCTCAGTCATTGTTCGACTACCATTAGAAGTTAAGTCAACAGCTTCACTCGAAGTGATCATTCCGGTTCTTAAATTGGATAGTGCCATTATTTTAGGGTATTTAGGAATTTAATTATTTTATCGTAACTCGATTTTTCTTTGTTTTCTACGACACGTCTAACGTTGTCGAATTCTTGTGCAGGAATTATTTCTTTCAATTCTTCATACAGCTTGTTCAATTCTTCAAATTTTGCCTCGGGATTAAGGTTTTTGTCAATGGCGAACCCCAGTGTTTCTTTTCTGTTCAAATCCCGGCCAAATAGCTTCCCAAAGTGATCACATGCATCCTTTAATGCGTAACTTTTAGCCATTGGTAAACACATCATTACTGCATTATTAACAATATCTTGTAATTCGGCAGGATTCGATCCAGATTTGGTTTGCACCTGTGCAGCACCAGCTCCATCATGGTAACTCCATTGTCCAGTTATTGGGTGCAAATAGTGAAGCCGAATTGTAACATAGACAGAATTGAACATTGTTCCAACATTCAAAATTTCAATTCTATATTCTTTAAAAATGCGCTGCAGTAATGTTTCTATTATTCCAATTGGAATATATTTTGAATTATTAGCGAACTTATTTTCTTGTATCCATTTCGGTTCCGGTTGCTGATTCATCAGCAAATTAAACTTGTCCGTTTTGAATAATTGTTCTGTATTCTGGACTCCGTATAAATCGGCCAGTAATGGAAGTTCATTTTTTGTAAGCGCTAATCCAGTTTCTGGATTTGTATCTTCTTGCATAATATTTTTAGTTACTCTCGACTTACTTCTTTATTGGATATTTTCAATAGTTCCAAGAAATTAATGTGCGGGTTAAAAAGAACGATCCCATTAATTTTAAACCCTTCCATTGTTTCATGTTTCACCACGGCTTCAAAAGCAGCAAATGCAGTTTTTATAATTTCATCGTCAGTCATATGTTCAGACAAATACCACTTTCTTCCATGCCATGTTTTAGGCTTTTTTGTTTTGTGACATTTAGCTCTATAAACGACTTGAATAAAAAATCGACCTCGACTATGTTTTACATCTCGAGATATTCTCAGCTTAAATTTGGTTCCGAAACAATCCATTGTTATTCCGGAACACACTCTTTGTATATGGCGTAACATTTACTTTTCTTCTTTGTTGAAGTACACTAAGTAGTAATACATTTGTTTTTCTTCATCCCAGCCTTTCTCTATGAATTTATCGGCGCTTTCCGGGTTTATAAAATCCATTTTAATTGTAATATTTGTGTCCAGGTTAATTACATTTTTGAATTTTCGTCTCGCTTCGGAAACTGCAGTATTTGATATTTGAAAATTGGAAACATCTTCAATACTGTATTTGGCACCTTGATCAACTTTGTAGTTTTTAAATTCTGGGATAAGATCAGGATTATCCAAAACTTCATTCAAGAAAGCCGTTTCTTCGAACTGATCATTTTTAGCAAAATGATTCATGGCCCGATTCATAAACATGACTTCTTCTTTTTTATCTTCTGCCGGAAGAACAACCTCGCTCGCGAAATTTTGGCAGAATTTCAGGTATTTTTTTGTGATGAAATTTTCATCTTCGAAAGCTTCAACTCCTAAGAAGTGTTCTAGCCAGTACCTCGCATCATAACGATTACTATCAACGGTCAAAATTTTATAACCTTCTTCTTTTTTGTGATTGAAAATTAAGCACCCTTTGTCTAATTTGGTAAGGTTAACTCCTTGCTGAAAAATCATTTCAATATTATGATCATTCGCACCAAACTGTAAAAAATCAGTTTTCAACTCACTTTTAAAAATACCAACTGCGTCAACTATAATGTTATCAATACTAATATTTTTCAAGTAAGTTACATAAAGTTCGCCGCCTTTTATATGTGGATGGTTTGACTGGTCATATAGATTTCTTGCGATTTCAATTGAAGCTTTTTGAATTATTTCTGGATTATCAAAAATTTTTGACACCAAGGTATACATAACGTTATAGTCAAAATCGATTTCATGAGAAAACTGATAATAGTTTTCCTCTTTTTCTCTGAAAGGCTTAAAGAAATATTCTTTAATCAATGGAGTAATTTCATCACTTAATATTTGAGGTGATTCAGAAATTTTAGTACCGTCGCCGCGACTTTTGTTTCCAACAGTATGGATTGACAGAGATTCTATCTCTGTATTAAATAAATTTATCATAATTTTGCATTTCAGGTTATATTAAATTCAATAGATCCACTAAAAGATCACTTCAAACGTGTCATTTCTGTCAAAATGACCAATATGAAGTGACTTTTTTTATACAATAGCTTTGAAGTTTAAGATTGATGTGTACCTTCAACATTCCGTTTTACACGATCATTTGTCCTTTTTTCTAGCCACATTAAAGCCTCTTGCAAATGGGTAATGCAGCAAGCATTTTCTTTACAAGGAAACCCAAGCTGTAAAAATGTTAATCGATCAATTAGAACTTCTAAAACTTCCTCATTAGTAGTTCCATCAGAGATAGTTACTAATTCATAATTATCAATTGTGGGTATTAAGACTTGGTGCTCATTTAGTTCTGAAATATCTTTCAGTTGCTGTTCTTTGTGAATAAATTTTAGAGTTTGCCCCTTTTCATCTTTTTTCTCAAAGTTTCTCAGCTCATATTGATGACCTGGAATATTAATCTTCATCGTTTTGTTAGCATTTATCCTTGCAATCGGGTTTAATTTTTATGATTGTAATTTACTTGGCACGTTGTAGTTTTTTTTAAGCCATGCAGAATAAGACTTAGATCCAGATAACTTGAAAGCTTCAATAATATCATTCCAAGTATGCTCCTTATCGAATTCTTCAGTAGTTAACGGAAGTTGTTTTTTCACAGACCAACTGATAGGGTTTTCTATATATTCAAGTTTGTTTTGTCCATCTGGGTCAACTTCTATTGGACCTGAAAAATTTTGTTCAATAGGCTTTTTTTCTGATATAGCTTCATTTATAACAATTAGATATTCATCAAATTCTTCATCAGAATAATGGTCAACTTGTTCATGGTAACATCCCCAAACGTCTTCTAAAATAAAGTTGCATTCTCTCTCAAAACTGTAAGTAAACCCTAAGTCAATTAATATCTGCTTACGTTTTTCAAAACGCTCTTCTTTATTTTTAAGGAGTTCTTTAGCATTTATAGCGACTTCAATAGATTTTTTGGCAGCAGATATAATGTTTTCAAATGCCATTAGGTCGGCTCCTCCAACGTCGTCGGTTAGAACCAAGTTAAATTCTGAATTAGTATAAGATTTTATAATATCGTTGGTCGGTAAAAATCCTATTTCGGCCAATCTATTGTTACGAATAAGTAATGTTTCCGCTCGTTCCTTATTTTCTTTTTCAAGACGAGTTTTATTTTCTAGTGCGATCTTATCATTAGCATTTTTCGTTTTAACTAATGAGTTATGTTTATCTGTAAGCTGGGTAAGTAGTTCTTTATACTTTAATTCGTATTCCTCTTGAAATTTGGGGATGGAAAATGATAGCTTTTCAAGTTTATTGAAGACCTCAATCGTTTGTACTGAGTTCTCGAAAACCATATAATTTAGCTTACTTCCCCACGTAACATAAAATTCTCCGATTTTCTTTTGAGCTGCAGATTCTTCCTGAACCGTAAGAACATTAATTTTTTCAGTTAAAATATCTGAAAGTTCCTTTATCTTTTTTGGTAATAACACGTCAAATTCTTCTAGGACTTTAACATCATAGTTGATATGAGTTTTTGCGAATTTATCAGATACTTCTTGGATTGTATTAAAACTCATATTAGAAAAATGAGTTTTCCATTCGAGAACAAAATCTTCTAATATTTTTTTTATGTTATCGACACGCTCTTTTTCTAATCGCACTTTCTCTTCACGTTTGGCTTTTAAATCAGCTTCGTCACGATCAATTTCAGCTTGCTGATCTCTTTCTCCAGGTTTCGTATAATCAATCAATTCATCAATATAGCCTAATGCTCTATCTCTACTAGCGTTGAATTTTCCTTTTAATAATGTACCTTGCTTTTCTAAATCTGTTCTTGCAGTTCTTCTCGCGGTACGATACTTTTTCGCTAAGTCACGTGAAGTGGCATCCGTTATTTTTATAAAAGGATTTTCTTTTACGATCTGAAGTTGTTTTTCTTTGAATGTTGCTAATTCTGGAAGCAGCGCAGGATTTAAATTTTCCAAACTGAAACTTTGCAATTCAAGCTTAGATACCATAACTGCTTCTTTTTCTTTTGATGTTGACATACACTTTTTTTAAATGATTGGAAATATTACCTAACAAAAACCATAAAAATTCACTAAATAAAAAATAACACCTCATAATGAGCAATATTTCTCATTAAAAATTTCAATTTTTACACTTTTAAAGTTTACCTTTTACGATTCTTTTTTGCTCGATACTCTCGAATTTTCCTCAACGCTATTTCTGTTTTATTTTCTTTCGCCACTTTCACAGGGGGCGCACTAGTAAGCGTTGAATCTGCTTGAAAAACAATTCTTTTTAAAAGATTGAATTCTTCCTGGGTAAGTATTACGGTATGAAACATAATAATAACATATTTAATTATCCAACTACTTCTTTATAGAATATAAGAGAGGTGTCATTGCACTATTATGTTTTTCAAAAATTTCCTCACTATTCAATCCTGTTATGCGAATTAAATCCGGCAAGTATTTTGATTTAGTAAGTTCATCACAACTTTCTTCTTCTAACCACCTAGAAATTGTGAAATATGATGTATTAAACGCCACAGCCAAGTGACATCTTAGGTTACTATTTTTAGTTTTTTCTTTAAATTGTTTTGTAAAGCCCATATTATTATGTATTTTTGCTATAGTAAATGTAACAAAGCGTTAATTGATTTGTGAAAATTATTCACCAAAATTAATACATAATGCGATATTTTACAACTTTTAGTGAAATTATTTCGCTTTTTCAATAAACTAATTCTGTAAAACACTATAAATGAACGAAATAGATATAAAAAATATCAGAGAGAGATTGGGAAAAACGCAACAGGAATTTGCGGATCTTCTTGGAGTAGATCGAAGGACAATTTTAAATTATGAGAAGGGAACTAAAATACCAGAATCTAAAATTAAGTTGTTAAAACTTTTAATGGATCATTCTCAAGATAAAAGCAATAGTCCTAAAAATATTGAGATTAATTCCGACACAACAGTTGCTAATTTAGATAGAGAAATTTCAACTTTAAGGGATTATGTAGCAACTTTAAAAGGTTTTTTAGAAGAAAAGACAGTGGTATCAGAATTTTACAAATCGGAAAACATAAAGCTTAAGGAAGAAATTGAAAAGCTAAAAGCTAATAAATAGCAATATAAATTTGCACACAAAATGCACACAAATCCATTATAAATCGCAATTTATAAAATCGCGAACCCCTATAAACATTGAGGTTTATTTTTTTCACAACCTCAAAAGAGTTTCCCTCTTTCTCCGCGAATGCCCGAAAACAAAGGAAAAATAAGATTTTCAAAGTTTTCAAAAATGGCCAAAAAGAGCGGTAAACCCTGCAAATCCAACGATTTGCAGGGTTTTTTCTTTTATACCGCTTTTCAATATTTATAAAATCGAACAAAATCTTTGTGGCACATTCGTGGCACATTTGGAAATTTCGAAAATGTGCCACAAAATTTCATCTTAAGTCCCGATATCAAAGGGGTTAAGCACGTTTACATCTTGTTTAAATGAGGTTATAATTCTACATTTACTAATCTAATAAGTTGAATTATGCTAGAGAACAGCTTTGGGTTGATATTCTTTTTGAAAGCATCCCGCACTGAGAGTAACATTAGAATCGTTTATTTTAGGATAACCGTTGACGGAATCCCGAAAGAAGCATCCACAAGACGGAAATGGGACAGCGAGCGCTGGAACCAGAAAACCGAGAGAGCAACAGGTACAAAAGAAGACGCAAAATCCCTGAACTTTTTTCTGGATTCACTCGCTATGAAGATCCATGAAATCAAATCAGAAATTATGTACACCGGAAAACCCATAACTTCCCAAAAGCTTATGGACCATGTCATGGGAAGAATGACACCCAGAGCCAAGGTGCTGGAAGAATTTCAAAAACACAATGATGAATTGAAAGCCCTGATTGGCAACGGATATACTGAAGCCACACTGGAGAGATTCAATATTACTAAAAATCACGTAACGGCTTTCATAAAATTCAAATATAATACTAATGATTTTGAATTTGCTGATTTAAATTTTGAATTCATAAAAGACTTTGAGTTCTATCTTCGTACTGTAAGGAAATGCGCAAATAACACCACACTTAAATACATTTCCAACTTCAAGAAAATTGTAATACGAGCCATCGATAAAGAAATCATTATCAAAGATCCATTTAAGAATTTTAAAGGAAAGAAAACTAAAATTGTAAAGAAGCCTATATCTGCAAAAGAATTGGCTGAACTGGAAAGACGCGAATTTTCAACTGACCGGCTTAATACCGTGCGCGATATTTTTGTTTTCCAGTGCTACACAGGACTTGCTTACATTGATGCTTTTCAGCTCCGGAAAGCTGACATAAAAGATGGTGTTGACGGAAATCAGTGGATTTTATCTGAGAGGCAGAAAACAAATTCTACAGCAAGAATCCCGCTTCTTCCAAAGGCGATCGAAATTCTTGAAAAATACAAAGATCATCCGCTCTGTCTTAAGCGCGGAACTGTATTGCCGGTTTCTTCTAATCAGAAAATGAATGAATACCTTAAAGAAATTGCATCTCTATGCGGTTTTCCTTTCACCCTTAACACACATATGGCACGCAGGACATTTGGAAGCACAGTAACATTAAACAATAACGTGCCCATTAATGTAGTAAAGGAAATGCTCGGACATTCATCAGTCAAACAGACAGAATCTTACGCTATTACCGAGCAAGCCACTATAGGCCGGGAAATGACATTGCTCAATAAAAGACTACACCCTGAAAAAACTGAAATGTCACAGGAAGATCTAACGGCACTGATCAGACTGGAGAATGAATTAGAATTAATTAAAGAGAAATATAAGATACCATCCTCTTAGAATATAATCTCTAAAATAATTTGATATAAAAGAAAGAGGTTATCTCAATTATGAGATAACCTCTTTTGATATAATTCAACTTCACTTCTATAACCAGGATGATAAGAAGGCACATACTTAATATAGCCCAAATCCTGAAGCTGTTTCAAATATTTATGATAAGTGGGCAATGTATTGATATGTGACAATAACATGAGCTTGCGACGGCTGACTTTAATTCGCTGCCTATCTCCCTGCCTATATCCCAAAGTTAGAATTGCTGTTAAAATAGCCAAATGCCAAACGTTGAGCTGCGGATCATCCATATAAATAGATAAGCAATCTATAACTTGGTATTCCGTTACATTATTAATTTGACTCATCTTTGAAAAGTTTTAGCAGATCTTCTTTATTGTAGTAGTACGATCCGAGAACCTTTTTAAATCGGACTTTCTGTGTCATTCGAAGATTTTGAACCGAACCTGCAGAAATATCAAGCAGTTTCCTGACAGCTTTACTTTTTAACCACTCTGGATCTGAAGATTCTTTTTGTTGAAAATTCCTTTCTTTAAATATAGTTTGTATCTTATCCAGTAATAGAAGACCAAACTGCCTTAAATCTTCCTTTGTAACAATTTCTTCCATAACATCTTTATTTATGATTATAAATGAAATAAATGCTGCTCCTTCTATTTTTATTTTTGGTTGGAACATAAAAAAGGTATCCGTATTCATGCAATTCACGCATACACTTATGATATGTCTTAGGTGACATAATTTTGGCAATCTTTTGAATTTCGATGCTGTATGCTTGTATTGGGTTTATAAAACCTCTGTTTACGCGAAATTGAAGCAGGGCAGCAAAAATTGCAATGTGAGTTGTGCCTATTCTGAAGTCGTTGTCAATTGCCTGAAAAAATCCCGATAAAAGTTTAAGATTTTCCATAACTATATAAGATATATAAAACATCACATGTGATGCGACTTTTTTGCGGTCTGAGTCTCAATATTCTGCTGCGGTTTTAGCAGCGGACTAATTTTACAGCCGTTTTTAATTTCTGTCCAACTAACTTTCTGCATCCTGTCGTTATAAAAAGTCAAGGTCTTAAAGCGTGGATTTGCTTCCAAAAAAACTTTCATTTCTCTCCCTTCTATGAGAAGCACTGCTTCTTCCCTCCTGCCCTTTTTCAAAGAATCGGCCAAGGATTCGAATATCTCATATCCATCATTTTTAAGAGGAATTGCTCTTAAAGCATTGCTGACGTTATATCCATACGCTTCCGGAAATTCATGCATCCGATAATTGTCATTAAGGTCTCTATCGTAGAAGTTAAACTGTTTCCAAGTTCCGCTCTTCAGAACTGCTCTTCCTGCAAGCATTTCGTATGCCTCTGCAGCGTTAAAACTCTCAGATCTTTCATTCTTAAAGTAATGCGTACTGCGGCTAGATGGCGACGAATCTGTATCTAGACTAGATCTGAATCCATCAAACTGGTAAGCCCCCTGTGCATCTTTTACAAATTGCAGTGAATGTTCAAGTCTTTCATTTTCTGAGATGTGATAAGAAACGGGAACAGAAAAATTTAACTGCTGTTCCTGCATATGCTCCAATACTTTGCCATAAGCCTCATGAAAACCGCTTTTTATAAGCTGTTCCTCTAAAGTCTTCTTGTTTGATTCCAAATCTCTAACATAATCACGTTTATCTATCCTTTCAAAAACAACAGCACTAATCGCTTCATTTAAAAGCCGGTCAATGATATTGGGATAAACCTGACGCCTCAATTTATTATATTCATGCTTAAGAAATCTCAAAGTTATTTTTTCGTCTACTGCTTTCGTCTTTTTATATTTAAAAAGGAGCATCTTAAAAAATTTCAGTTTCTCTATGCCAAAAGAGCGTTCTATCGGTGGGCTGTTTTGAAATAAAAATTTTAATTTTTCTTCCTTGGACATCCACAATTTTATCTCGTTTTCTACTCTATTGTTTTCAGAAGACATAGCTGATCCTTATTACTGCAGAGCCTTAAACCGATCTGCCCGCTTTTTTTGAACGGGAGTTATTGTTCTTTTCCTTTTGAGAGGGCTCATCATCGTTATTACTCTGGCTGTTATCTTTCTGCTTTGACTCAGCCTTTTTTTCCTCCTTGCTTTCGCGATGATTAATTCGCTGTTTATCGCCGTCGTAGACATTCAAAGTTTTAAATTGCGGGTTTGCCTCAACGTACATCTTGCTTTCCACGCCCGCTACAACAAAAGTTACAGACTGCAGGTTTCCTTTTTTTAGCGAGTTTAAAAGATCTTCTTTGTACTTTGGAGTATTGAGTTCTTTAATTGAATGTTTCTCAAGACTTGCTTCCAGATCGTAACCGTAATTTTGGTGGTAGTGATCCAATTTGAAGTTTGAATTGCCGTCGCTTTCTTTGAAATTTAATTTCAGCCACGCGTTATAAACTTCACCTTCCCTTGTTTTCAGCTCTTTATTCACCGAGCGGCCTTCCATTAAATTATAAGCTTCTTTAAGGGTAATATTACTGCTGTTGTTATTAATATAAAAAGTCTGTTCCAATCCTTGTTTGGAATCTTCTTTTTTAAGGTTTACATGATAGGAATTAAAAAAATACAAATCGCTTTGATCTGATTTTTTGAAATTCAGTACTGCAGTCATGGAATCTGTTCCATAGACACCTTCCTTAATAAGCTTAAATTCTGTTTCTCCTTTAAGCATTTTCTCCTTCAAGTCCTGGTCGAACGTTTCTCCAAAGCCGTTATATTTCAACTGGTCTTTCAAGAATTCTAAATTTTTCTGATTCATGACAATTATTTTTTTAGTTATTACTCATTTATAAGCTATTTAGAACATCGAGATTTATCAAATCAATATTCTTAACATCTATTTCTATATGCCTGCCGCCATTTTTTTCAATAAGCTGTATAGTGAGGTATTTCTTTTCGGGTATCGTAAATTTGGATACGGCATAAACTATATTCGCTTCAGATTTGTCCGGAATTACAGAAGAGGCAGAAGTTGAATACAGAGGTATTACCTCTATTTCCTGAGAGGCTGTTCGCTTTGATTTCTTGCGATCCCTTATAAAAAACCTCAGCTGGTCTATCTCATAATTAATTTTTGAATTATTGCCCAAGAGAAGCCTGAAGTACAATATATCCTGATGAATGAATATACCGGTAACATTCAGTTTCATTTCAAATCTTGAACGTTTTAGTCCTTCTAATTTTTTCTTTTTAGACAAAGCAAGGCTGGCATAGTGCTCAATTTTCTTTTGATTATCGTTCTCCATTGAAAACAAAATATTCCCACTTACAACAGCTGTATTATCAGCGTTAATATTTAAATCAGGACATGATTCATCATAGTTCAGAACAAATACATGCAGCCTATTGTCAGCTGTCACTACAGTGAGGTTAGTCTGATTGAAATTCTCTTTTGCCGCTTTGACCAGTAAAATATTCTCAACTCCTTTGGCTTTCTGCATTAAAACATCCGGACTTCCCTTGTCAATACTTTTAATAGCATATGGAAAAACGATACTGGTAGTTTTCGAATATCCTATCTGAAGATTTTTAAACTCTTCCTGATTCAAACCAATCTTTTCATTCGCAAACTGCGCGTAGCCTGACAGCATTGTCAGCAAACAGCATAACATAAAAGTGCAATTTCTAATTTTCATCTTTTAATTTTTTAATTATTCAAATTCTTTTGTTTCTCATCATACAGCAGTACCTGATAACCGGCTTTAACAACCACTTTAATCAGTTTCACTTTTTTACTCATCAGGCTCTTTGCTGCTTCAATTCCCATTCCTGCTGCCTGCGCTCCCCAGGAATCTGTAACTCCGGTAAGCCCTAAGGTCTGAATAGATCGGTCAGCCGAAGCCTTGGCGACATCCCTGTTGATAGCACCTGGAATATAAATCCCGTCAATACCGTCGATATCATACACTGCTAATTCTACGGGATATATTGAATTTCGAAACTGAATGTTGTTGATTTTTACTTCCAGCCTTTCCCCTTTTAAAAATGCAATCCCGTATAAAAATGTGTTTTTCGGAATCATAGTGCCTTGCAGAAATATATCACTGCTCAGTCGGAGCTTCATCACTGATCCGTTGACAATGGTCTGAGTCTCGTGGATCACAGCCTCTATTGAATTTTGCTGCTGCTCCTGCTGCAGATTCTCATCAGCAGAATAAAAGGAATTACTCTTTAAAGAACTCAGAGCAGCTTTATCTGGGTGAAGCGAAGTTGTATTATCTTCTTCTTTTTTACGGTTAACCGTAAAGATTTTTCCCTTTTTATTATCCGAAGACTGCTTTAACCTTTCCTGCACACGCGATGGATGTTGAATATCCAGTATATTCTCAAGCATTCCTCCAAGCTGTTTGAGTTCCGGGTCAGGCTCCTGTGATTCTCCCATCGTACTCATCATACGCTCTAAGTTCTTTATCTCATCGGAAACTCCTTTTGATGAGCCGTAGTTTTCAAACTCTCTCATGTCCTGATCGTAATTTTCAGTTATAGCGGGCTGGCTGATTGCTTTTTGAAGGGCCTGCAGTTTTTGGTAAAATTTCTGCTCGTTCCTGTTTTGAAATGATGACGAATTAAAACCTGTTTTGCCTTTTTGAAATCGTTGAACTTCAAAATCCGTATCTGAAAACTCTCCTATAGATTCTTGTACTATTTTTTGATTGGAATAATTAGGATCCTTTTTGATCTGTTCCTGAAGCTTAATAGAATCTACTGCTGCCTGATCATAATAACTCATTTTATCAAGTGCTGAATCTTCTTTAAATTTTGGAAGAGGCAGATTAAAATTAAATCCCTTTTTAATTTCATCTTTTCCTCCCATCGCTTCCATTTTTCCTCCTCTCAAAGTGTAAAACAGAATAGTGACGAAAGGAAGTGTTATAAGGGGCAGAACCAAAAGCATTTTTCGCTTTTTGGATTCTTTGGGTGATATTGTTTTATGTTCCATAATTTTACTTTTTAAAATTGATAGTTCTAATTTTTGAAATGACAGCTGTCTTTTGAGCGGTTGGAAAATCACTTTCTGAAAATGCTGTATAAATGTTATAGATAAAGTAACTTCCTGTTAGAATGGTAAATAAAATCAGAAGGCAGATAAGCTTTCTTCTGGAAAGACCATTGATTAGTACATCCATTTTCTGAGCCCATTTTGTCTGTGCAGAATGATAATACCTGTGATACACAAAAGGCATTTTCTGTTTTTGGAATAGTGATTTCATCAACGTCTATTTTCTATTCTCAACTGTTAGATCTTTGTTTTCGATGGTATTGAAGCGTTCGATTAAAAAACCGTGGGGATTATTATCGCTCCTTGAAACATTGCGAAGACTTCCCTCTGTTACAAGGTTTCTTTTCAAAATACTGGTTGTTCTAATAATATTCTGTTTTGCAAAACATTTAAACCGGTACGGATATTCACGGGTATCAATCGCGATACTGTCAATCTGAATGGTCTGACTGATATTGCCCGAGATAATTCCGGAATAAAATCCGTTTTCTTTCAGGTCATCATAAATACGTTTGGCACTGTCATCAGCCAGATAAAGTGCTTTTGTAACATTGGTTTTAATGACTTTATCATCGGGATCAAGGGTAAAGAAAAACTTGTGAAAGGTCTTTACGTGATCTCTTGCTTCCACCGGTACATTATCTTTTCTCTCTGATGCGTAAGCTTCAAGCGCTTTTCCATTTGCCAGTATATAAACCTTATCCTGCATCTGGGTTACCGACTCAAAATTTTTATAAAGTGTATAACAGCATATCATTATACATCCCACAATAACCAGCATCGTAAAGCCTCTTACATATCTAAAAGCGGTATCTATATTTTTCATTTTGGTAAACATGAGCAGATTTTTTTTGATTATTTTGAATTCCCTTTAAGCCTGTCGCTCATATAGTTTCCTTTCTCCTCAAAATAAGGAGCACTTCCGGTGGATGATGACATGCTTTGGGACATCCGCCCTGCTGCATTTCCCATTGAATCCAGCACCATACCAGCTCCCATTGATGTTTTGGAAACTACTGAACTGGTTGAATTACTGAAGAGTCCGGTAACTTTTTGACCTAAGGCGCCTCCTGCAGCTGCGTGGACTATATAATTGGCGACCGATGGAACCGTAAAATATCCTATGATTCCGATAATCATAAAAATCAAGTAAGACATATCGGTCCTGCTAAAAAAGGTGTCTCCTGTTGCCTGCACCTGTGAGAGATCCAGTTTTAGCATCAGTTCCTGAATTTTCCCTATAATACTTCCAAAGATATTTGCAACAGGAAGCCAGAGATAAATATTGATATATCTTGCCAGCCATACAGTCAGTGTATGCTGAAAGCCATCAAAAACAGCAATTCCAAATACAAGAGGTCCCAAAATAGATAACACCACCAATTGGAATGTCCTGAGCGTATCAATGCACAATGCCGCAGCTTCAAATAAAACTCTGAGTACCTCACTCATAAATTCCTTGACAGAGTTTCGAAAATTATAGGAAGCTTTTTCCATTGCAAATTTGACATCGTTTCCGATTCCTGCCAGCATGCTCTCATTGGAAGGATCTTCGTCATGGGTATATTTATACCATTTATCCCTATCCCCTGTTCCTGTCGCACCGACATACATTTTCCATGGATCAGTTTCCTTTATTGCCTTTTCCTTCTCTTTGAGAAGGACTGCAACCGCATTATTGGATCCTGTAACCATAGCAGCAGTTGCTGTAACTGTTGGTTTCATTATTCCATTGATAAGTGCGAGTACCGAAGGGAAAATCATAATACAGAACCCAATCACAAATGGCCTGAAGAGCGGATAAAAATCAATGGGTTCGGCGTTGGCAATATGCCTCCATACTCGCGAAGCTATATACCAAATCGTTCCGAATCCGGCTATACCCTGACCTACCGCTAAAAGATTACCGCATAACGGCATCATCTCATCATACAATTGATCCAAAACGGAATGAAGACTCTGCATGTTATCGCCCAGCCCCTGAGCATGAATAGCAAAAGACATCATAAATACCCCAATTGTAAAAACAATTGTTTTGCAAGACTTAAAAATGTTCATCGCTTTAGTTTTTTAGTTCCTGAAGTTCTTTGGAAGCATAAACATCCTTCGCTTCTTTTGCTCTTTGCAGTGCCAGCACATTTGACGAAGCATTAAAGTTTCTGAGAAACAAAAGCTTATCCTGCATCTGGAGGTAAATACCATCTATTGCGTGGAGCCTCTCATCATCCGACATTCTGAGTTTATCTGCTGTAACAACCATTGTGAGTTCATCAAGATTTCTTAAACTCTGGCTCAGAAGATTTCCATAAACTTTTTCAAAATAGCTGATTTCTTTTTCGCTAAAGTTGCCACTCTTTACAAACCGGTTCAGTCCATTTTTGCTTTCCTTCATCAGCAGCATCTCAAAATTGATGATGTCCCCTACCCTTTTGTAATTTTTCACAACAGGGCTCACCTGCATAAGGGCATCCAGAAAAGTTTTATGCAGGCTAAAATTTCCCTCGGTCATATCCTTGACTGTCTTATAGCCACCGGAAAGAAGTTCATAACCCTTTTTCATATCGCTCAAGATCTTTTTAAACTGGGATAGTTTTTCAATGTTTAAGATTAACTGCTGGATTTCCGCTGACTGCGCCTTTGCTGTGTTAGGGACAAAAGCCAAACTGACTAGCAATATTAAAATCAATAATTTTTTCATACTTTTTTATTTTATAATCCGTAGATAGCTCCTGCATTCTGGACATCTACTTTTTCACGAGTTTTTGATAAAGACAGAAGTTTCGCTTCATTGCTGAAAGACAAACAGAAGTTATAATCCTCCAGCATCATTTTGTGCAGAGCATCAATACGCTCAATCCTCTGGTCATCTTTAAGTTCCAGTTTAGAATCGGTAGTAATAACCAAAAGCTGGTCAAGGGTATCACTGCAGTTCTCAAGCAGTCTTTCAAAAGAACGCTCTATATAATCGAGTTCATTTCCGTGAAATAAATCACTTGTCTTCAGATCACTATAAGTCCTTTTACAGATTTTCATTATTTTAAACTGCATCGAGAGAATTTCAGCTGTCTTATAATAATTCTTAACCTTTGGATTAATCTTCAGAAGCGACGTAAAATAATCACCATGAAGATTAACTTCTCCTCTCTTAGCATCGCCAATAAAATTCAGCCCTTTTGATACAACTGAATATCCTTTTTTGGCGTAGTCAATATAAACCTGAAGAGCAGCGATCTGCAAAAGCAATTCCTTTCTCTGCTTGGCCTGCGCCTGAATTCCCTGATGCAAAAACAGCACTATCAAGGATAATGAGATTATTTTTTTCATGATATTTTCATTGAATTATGGAATTCCGTAAAATTGTTTGACCTGATTTACATCTGCCTCTGTTTTGGCCCTCTGAAGACTCAGCATTACATTCTGCTGATTAAAAAGCGTGAGATCATCATAATTGGCATCAATCTGATCTGCAGCTTCATTAATGATTTCGAGTCTTTTCAGATCGCTCATCTGCGTACTGAAAGAATCAAGTATTAAAAAAATCTGATCCATATTCTTCAAGCTTTCTTCCAAAATACCCGAATAAACACGCTCCATATACTCAATTTCATTGTCTTTAAAATGAGTATCCTGTTTGAATAAATTCCAGGCTCTTTCATATTCCTGCACCAGTTTGGTTTGTTTCTTGGTAATATCTTTTATCCTCTGGTAATAGGTAATAATAGATTTTACTTTGGCCAGTTCTTCATAATAACCTTTATATAGATCTTTCTGCTTTTTAGTCCAGTCCGAAATTTCATCCAGCTTTAACTTAGAGAGTACATTCTCTACCTGCTTCTGGGCATTCTGAAGCCAGATCGTTTTGTTCTGAAGTTTCTGAATTCTAAGGTCAATTGCTTTAATAACTTTTTTGGTGACCGCTTTTACAATTTCTAGTATCGGCAGTGCAGCTGTCTTTTCTGCCGGCCTTGCCGGCGTGCTGATTAGCAATAGACAGATTATACACGTAATTATTTTTGCTCTCATTTTTTCCTTTTAATTAATTTCCATTCCTCATATCGCGGGCCATAGCCGCGATTCCTTTTTTGATGTCGCCTCCGAACTTTTGGGCATAGGCATTCATTTTTACTTTCTCGCTTTCCTCCGTTGTATAGGCCAGATACTCCTCCAGTGAAACTTCTGTTCGGTACACTTTTGAAACCATACTTCCCAGTGAAATAAACACTTCCTTATATTTCTTATCAGGATCGTTCGCTTTATTAACCGATAACACCAATGCCTTTTCTTTTTCGGTCAGCCCCAGCAGTTCCTGTATCTGATCAAACTTGTTCTGATATTTGCTTTGGTCCAGCAGGATTTTACAGTCACTGTTATTGATAATTGCCTGCTTGACAACTGGCGAGGAAATAATATCTTCAACCTCCTGAGTAACTACAATAGCCTCCCCGAAAAATTTTCGCACAGTCTTGAACAAATACTTAATATATTCGGACATCCCTTCTTTGGCAATCGCTTTCCATGCTTCTTCAATCAGGATCATCTTGCGGATGCCTTTGAGCTTTCTCATTTTGCTGATAAAAACCTCCATGATAATGATTGTTACAACAGGAAATAGAATCGGATGATCCTTTATATTATCGAGCTCAAAAACAATAAACCTTTCCTTTAAAAGTTCCAGATTCTCTGTGGCATTTAATAGATAATCAAACTCTCCTCCATTGTAATATGGCCGTAGTACATACAGGAAATTGTTTACATCAAAATCCTTTTCTTTCACCTTATCGCCTTCCAATATCTTTACAAAATCATCTTTCAGGAACTCGTAAAAGCTGTTGAAGCATGGAAAGAGATTGGAGTTCAACTGTAGTTTTTCATAATACAGCTGAAGCGCATTGGATAAAGCTACATACTCGCTTCGATTAAAGGTTTCATCGTCTTTTTTCCAAAGTGCCAGAAGCAGTGTTTTTATGCTTTCTTTTTTCTCGGTATCCAGAGTATCTCCCGCCGATATATAAAAAGGATTAAACCTGATAGGGTTTTTCTCATCGTAAGTGAAATAGTATCCGTTAACCATATCGCAGAGACCTTTATAACTATGACCTACATCCACGAGTACAATATGTGTCCCCTGCTCATAATAGCTTCTGACCATATGATTTGTAAAAAATGATTTACCGCTTCCCGAAGGTCCCAGTATAAATTTATTTCGGTTGGTGCAGATTCCCATTTTTACAGGCTCATCGCTGATATCCACATGAACAGGCTTTCCCGTTAGACGGTCACCGAGTCTTATTCCAGTCGGACTTAAAGATGACCTGTAACCTGTTTCCATATTCAAAAAACATACTGCCTGCTCGGTGAAAGTGTCAAACGTATCATTCATTGGAAAGTCTGCTGCATTGCCCGGCATGCCTGCCCAGAAAATCTGCGGAGCGCCGACCGTTTCCTGCTTGGCTGCCGCATCCATCTGAGCCAATGCTGATGAAACTTTGTTTTTAATATCCTTCATTTCTTCTTTGTCTGTACTCCAAGCCAGGACATTAAAATGTGCCTTAACTGGAAGTCTCTGCTGCGATATCGCTTCGTTCAGAAAATCATTAGTCGCATCTCTGGCAATCATATTCTCTCTACTGTATGCCGATAAAGACTGAAGCCTTAATCTTTTACTTTCAAGTTTTTGAATAGTCTTCTGGGCATCTTCTATAAACAAATATTGATTATAAATATGGTTGCAGGATAATAGCTGTCCCAGAGTGGATGCGAATCCAACACTGAATTTAGTTTTATCAGTGGAATACCTGTCAAAATTGATTCTTGAACCGCACAAGGCCGGCAAATCAGCCGCATCTCCAAGTGTGAAAAGCTGGCAGTGTTTATCGCCGACAGCTAAACCTTCATCAAATTTGATATCCTTAAAAACAAATGAATCTTCCTTCTCTGATAAAAAACAGTACTTTTCAATCAGTCCCAATTTTCTGTTTTGACTTTTAAGTGAATCATTTTTCATTCGGGTAAGCTTGACAAAACCGCCGTCTTCCAAAATTCTTTTAAACTGTCCTGTACAGTCAATAAAATCTTGTAACAATTGTGCTTTTAAAGTTTCTTCCGGCACAATTGAACGTCGCAAAAGATTTGAAAAAAGGGAGCTAGAATTCTTTCTTGCAAGTGGTTTCCTGGTCAGCATAATGTAACAGGAATGATCCAAAAACGGTCTTTCATTAAAAAACCGCTCACTGCTCCGCGTTAAAAAACTGCTGTCATCATTCGTAAAATCAGCTTTGTGACTCTTTTCTAAAAACCAGTCCTGCTTGTGAAAAACACAGAATTTGGGAAGTACTTTTATAGCTTTTATCCAGGACTGATGAAAAGCTTCATACTCCTGATCAGACAAAGTAAAAATCTCAGGCAGCTCAGCCTTAAATACCACTGTTACGTCTCCCTGCTTTGATAAAATACAGTCATGCTCCACTGCCATAATCGGCAGTAAATCTTCCATCCTCTTCTCCATCTCCTCGTCATTTTCAATATTAACGTTCTATAGCTACATCTTTATAAAAATAGCCCTACTGTAAACTTTTATACATTTTGGAACCTGCTTTTTGGCCAACGCCTTCATCATGCCGTATTCTCCGTACTGGTTACTCATTTTGTATATTTTAAAAACAAGAAATGTACCTGCAGTCCCGATAAAACCAACACAGAATAATGAAGGCAGACCAATAATGTACATCACTGCAAAAAGAATCATCAGCGATACAACACCTCCTCCCAAATACCATATGTACTGAGCCTTCAAGCCTTTAAATTCTATACTCTGATTGATTCCTTTGTTGATCTTGTAAACACTGTTACTCATAAGATCTTGTCTTTAAACCCCGAAGAAGGATTTAATTACTGTGGCTACCACAACTAGAAACACACAGCTGCCGAACCAGGCGGCGGCTACTTTACCTGTATCAGGATCTCCCGCATTCCATTTCTGATATACTTTAACCGCTCCTATAAGCCCCAGTATAGCACCAACAGCATACATAAGTTCTGTTCCTGCATCAAAATAACTCCTGACTTTTTGGTTCGCCTCGTTAATTCCGGCCACACCGTCCTGGGCATAAATTCTCGTCTCGTATACTAACATCAATGCAAGAATGCAATATGACATTACTTTTTCTTCGTCTAATTCCTTTAATTTCCACCAACATTTTCTCATCATACATCATTTTTAAAGTTTATATAAATTTTAAAAAGCAGAGGAATATCGCCGTTGCAACTCTATTTCCTGTCACATAAAGCCATACCGCACCAGAGAGAACAGGGATTATTCCTCCGCTAAATTTTAGGAAGTAGTCTCTTCCCACAGAGTATCCGCTTCGGCAAATGTTAAATAGAACTGCGGGTGTTTTTCGCTTTCAGAGACTATTAGATTATTTATGTTTTCACGTAAAGAGGAGATCTTCACGTATGGGTACTCTTCCAATACCATTTTAAGGTAATTTTGAAATTGTTCTTTTGATAAGTTCATTTGAGAGCTTTCTTCTACTACCTGTAGTATACGGGTGGAGAGTTCCTCAGCATCTTCTAAAGTATCAAACGATTCTGAAAAAGCGGAAGACAACGAGTTTTGCCCTCTTCTGTCTTCTAACTCGTTTTTAGAAGTTTTTTTTAATGCAGGAAATTTGAATTTCTTATCTCCCGAGAAAAGTTCCCTTAAATCCTTACTGTAAAATTTTAGTATTAATACCAAATACCAAATCAATAGTAATATACCCACGGCAGCGAAGTAGCTGCCCCATGAAACATTTGTAAACATAGTCATCATCATTTATCATTCAACATTCATCTCATCTATGTAAATCGTTATCTTAAAATTGGATATGATTTATTCTACAAGTCAAAGGAACGATTAAGATCAAACTGCTACAAGTACAACTTTTGTTGTACCCTTTTTGTACCCTTGAAATTTTACAGTAAAAAAAGGCTTACAAAACAATCAATAATTGTTTTGTAAGCCTAAAATTGTATTTTCTAAATATCTTATTTAGTTCTTAAACTTTTTATCAGTTTATTGTTGCGTTTATCTGCACGTGAATTCTGCAGTGAGATTACCGCCCAAATTGCTGCGGGAATCCATCCAATTAATGTAATTTGAAGAATCAAGCAAATAATTGCTGTAAAAATCTTTCCTCTTAATAGAAAAGAAACACACGGAAAAAATATTGCAATTAGTGTCATAATTTATCTTATTTAGTAATATGTCGTGGATAATAAAATTTGTTACTCAAGTGCTAGTTGTTTTTTCTTTTATATTATGTATCATTAACAATCTCAGTACGATTGGATTTTAGTTATAATTTTCTCAAGGATTTCAATAGCTATCTCCTTATCCCTTTCCTCCGCATTGTATGACTTACTTCTAACTGATTGATAAGAAAGATCTTTTTTAAAAGGTGTAGATAAGTGAGGTACAATTGTTTTAAAAACGTGGCTCATCGATTTGGCTCTTAGAATCCTAGATTCATCACTTGCACGAAGTATGAGAGCAATCTGATCGGAGGACAAAATACATTCGATTTTGCTTTGTATTAATTCATCTTTCTCCTTTGTCTGCGATATAGGATCTACAGTATTAACTTCTCCCCACAGTTTCATCCTTTGCTTCAGATAATCAATCTCATTTCTGAACCATACACGAAGAGATTCTTTAATATTCTTTTGGCAGGGATCGAAACTGAATTTTTCACTGGAATGGAATTGATTAAACTCTTTAAATAAATATAATAAATCATTCATCCTGTCCTTTAAACTTTGATGAATCTCTAACCTTGCACTTATCCGGTCACTGAGAGAATGCACATAATCCGAACCATTAAAATTAGCTTCAATAAGCAATTCATCAAAGTCCGTAAAGAAAATATCACTTTCTTTCGAAAAATCAAATTGCTCAATTTTTCGCAGTAGTTCTTTTTGATAAAGCAGATGTCGATAAGTGCTTTTATATCCGATACTTGATTGCAGTACTTCATTTAAGCTGTTTATAACAACATTCAGCATATTTTTATCCGTATCAAAAACTATTTTTTTTGATTTTAGTTTATTGATTTTGAGCTGAAGTTCATTTCGTGATACCATTGTATAAGTCAAGGGTACGCGATGGTCCAGACTTAAGAAGCTTGAAAATCTGGCTTCAATAAATGAAAGAAGTCCATCTAAGCTTGTGATTACAAGATCAGCAATAGCTGCTAGTTCATCATTTTTAAATAGCTGGTTGTTTTTATTCTCAACGATATTGTCCAAGAGAAAAATAAAACTGGAATGATATTTCCTCACTAAAAGTCTAATCTGCCTTTTTTTGCGGATGGCAAAAACTTCATTTTTAATTTGAATTTGGATTTTTCTAGATTCTTTTGAAAGATCTGCGCTTATCAGAGCTAAGTCGTGCTTCGTGATTGAAGTACTATTTATATTTTCAGGTTTTAAGGTTTGTAGTATTAAATTATCTAACCACTCTAAAGGATATATTTTAATCATCGTACTATTGTTTAAATTGACATTTAATGCAATAAAAACTAGCGTGTTTTAAACTTTTCCATTGCATTCGAACGGTACTGAGATGGGGATATTGAAGTGTGCTTTTTAAAGAAAACACTAAAACTGTTAGCCGTTGGAAACTCTAGTTCATCTGCAATATCAACAATTGTTAACTGCAGATCTTCAAGTAAGTTTTCAGCTTCGCTTATAATAGTTTCAATTATCAATTTTTTTACGGTTTTACCGGTCACTTGTTTGACAATTTTGTTCAGATGACCTGTTGTCACGTAAAGAGCGCCAGCATAAAACGGCGAGTTATGTTGTTTTTTATAGTGAATCGCTAAAATCGTAAGAAATCGAATTATTAGGCTTTCTTTTCTTGTAAAATGTTGTGAGGTATCAGAAGTATACTTTGTGTAGATTAGTCGCAGCTCATACAGAAATAGATTGAAACTAATCCGCTGTAATTCGGCATCAACACCATTTTGCTTGGCATCTTTATTTACAAAATAAATAAGTTTATAAATTAGAGAAAGAACTAAAAATTCTTTCTCTTCAAGTGCAATTTTTAATGATGCTTTGCCTATAAAAAAATAAAAAGAATCAACAAGCTTTTTTTGCAGGCCATGTTCAGCAGCATATTCTGAACTGAATGATATTAAATACAATTGCAATTTTCCCTCCACCTCAAGCAATGTGCAAAATGAATCTTTGGGAATAACAAGCAGATCTCTCTGAGACAAATCCTGAATAATTTCTTTAAGCTGAATCCTAAATTTACCGGACTTGATTAGAAGCAGGGAAAAGTTGGAAACAACAAAGGATTCGACTGGTTCACTCTTGACAACATACTTTTTTATAATATGAATGTCCAGACCTGGAATTGGCAGATCCTTTAATTCTATGTTTATTAAATTTTTAATCATCTTTTTGATATTTCAAAACAGTACCTAGACCTTTACTATTTTATTAGTTAGTTTTTACTTTCAAAAGCCCGTTCCATAATAACAAACGCTAAAAAATAAAGATTGGAAAGCGATGTTACGAAAAACAGAAAAGCAAAATCTCGTGGATCAATTATTCTCTTACCGGTAGTGGTAACACAGCCGATTATTTCATCATAGAAAAAAAGATCTATGATGAAATAAAGACTGATAAGATTAAAAATGATCAGAGCAACGTATAAAAAATTTCGTCGTTTCATTTTTTAAATATTAGTTATAATGAAAGTCATTGTTTAACAACAGTGTTGAGAAGCGCAATAATTGTAAGTATAGGGGCTTGATTATTATTGAAAAATATTTTTGCATGTCTGGTTCCTACAGAGGTTTCCCAATCTCTGTCCTTACGTTCAGCCTCCGCATATAAAGCATAACTCGAAATAGTTGAAACAGTTAAAATAGTTTCTTTTTCATCGACCAGTAAAGTTGTATTTGCTATAATTCCAGCGTCAAAAGAAATTATGTAATCTCGAATTGTCACATATTCCTCATCCTGCTCGGCAATTAATGTCTGGACAAAAAGTAAGAGTTCTGATTTACTCGCTGCACTTATGGAACAATTTTCAACTATTTCAAGTAGCATCACAGACGGATTATCCAAAATCGCAGCTATTTCTTCGGTTGTGTATCCTAAATTTGCACTTTTATGATTGTCATTTCTTTTATACTGCTGGGCTAAGAAAGATATCTGACGTCTGATCTCCTCTATTGAATTGGGATTATTATAGAGTTTAGAGTACGATTGAAGTATGTCATAGTATTTTCTTCCTTTAGCATCAAAAGGATTAGCAGGACTCAGTGGAAATACACTATCCTTTGTAATCTCTGCGGAATTTTTATTAAAACTTTCTGTTGGCTCAAAATCGGATTCCGATGAGCATGCGGATAATAGACATACTAATACGCTGCATAATATTAAATTTTTCATGATTTGTTTGTTTGAAATGTGAATGAGAAATTATTCTCAGTTCATTTCACCCGGGTAAGCAGAACTTTTATCTGGCACCTTGCCAAGACATTTTTGCTTTTGAATTCAAAGCAAATCTATTCGCGTAAAAATCCCTGTGCAACACAATGCATATGGATTTATGGAAATTCAACTATGGATTTTCTGAAAATCCACCCCCCTTTTTGTAAATTATTTCCTTGTTTTTCAATAGCTTATGTATCTTTTTTGTTATTTTTATATTAAGCTTTGATTAACAGCTCGGTAGCCTCGAAATTATGGGCAAAAATGGGGCTACCACAGAGTATTTAGTCTCAAACTCCTACTAATATGAATCAAAAACATTTTTATTTAATACTTGTTGTAATATCACAATTCGTTTCCGCTCAGAAAAACAATTTCAAAATTCCCGATTCTTTAAAGAATAAAAACTTCAATTATCTTGATGATAAGATCTACGCCTTAAGGGGCGACAGTTCGAGCGCATCAGTTTATTTATATGCTTATCTAAATAAAGCTAAAAGGGAGAAAAATTGGAAAGAGATAATAAATGGCTATCAAAATATTTTGCACGAATCCCCAGAATCTTTAAAATTAATATATGCCGATAGCATGATTTACGTCGCCAAAAAATCCAAAGCGGATGCGCTGATCGGCTCTTCCTATCTCTCTAAAGGAATTGTTTACTATGGGAAAAAACAGCTGCAGGATGCACTAGACAATTATATTATTGGGAACAATTTCATTTCAAAGACCAATGACAAATACTTAATTTATAAGGTAAAATATAATATTGCTGTAATTAAGTCTTATTTAGGATTTTACGACGAGGCTATATCACTACTGAAAGAATGTATTGTATACTTCAAGGATAATGGAACGAGGCCATATTTAAACTCATTGCATTCACTAGGGCTTTGCTACAATAAAATTGGAGATTACGGGCAATGCTCACAAACTAACACATTGGGCCTTTCGGAAAGTGTAAGATTACAAAATAAAGATATGGTTCCTTATTTTATTCATTCTGAAGGAATTAATCAGTACTTCAGTAATAATTATTCAACGGCAATTACAAACTTGCAGGCATCACTGGAATCTATTATAAAGAATAAAGATTTCGCAAGTGAATCAATTGCAAACTTTTATATAGGAAAAAGCTATTGGAATCAGAAAAAGCACGGAAAAGCACTACCTTACTTTCAAAAAGTAGATCAAATATTTAGAGACAAGGAGTATATTAGACCTGATCTACGCGAGACATATGAACTTCTTATTCAATATTATAAAACAAAAGATAATTTACAGGGCCAGTTATACTCTATCGATCAATTACTGAAAGCAGATGATCTCCTAAATGAAAGCTATAAATATTTGGTTAGTAAAATCCACAAGGAATACAACACTAACGAGTTACTATTTGAAAAGGAGAAGATCCATGCCAAATTCTTAAAAGAAAAACAGCATGTCTATTTTTTTATATGCCTCGCTATAATACTTTTTATAATTTCATTTTTTCTATCATACAGACATCTTAAAAATAGAAGGTTGTATAAGCAGAAGTTTGACGAATTAATGCTACGAATAAATTCTGATAATAAATCCAAACCTAAGATAAAATCCGATAAGAATCAAATAATGGATATAAACCCTGAAACAGCGGCAAGCATGTTAAAACAATTGGAAAAATTCGAGCACACTCAAAAATTTTTGGAAAAGGATTTGACACTTTCAAAACTAGCTGTAAGATTTAATTCTAATCCTAAATACCTATCACTCATTATATCACATTACAGGGATAAATCATTTTCGAAATATATTAATGACTTAAAAATTGATTATTTAGTCAATCTTTTAAAAACAGATAAAAGGTTCAGGAATTATTCAAATTCAGCTTTGGCAGAAGAAGCAGGCTTCACTAGTACTCAGAGATTTGCACATGCTTTTTTATCAAAAACAGAAATTACAGCCACATACTTTATTGAGCAAATCAAAAAAGAAAAAATATAATATTTTGTATAACTCAATTTTTACGTCTGACGTAAAAGTATATTTTTGCAATTTAAATTTAAACAAATTGTATCATGAAAGATCTAGTTGCAAAAATCAACGCAGAAATCGAAACATTTAAAACAGAATCAGACTCACTAATAGAAAAAGGTGTTAAAGCAGCTGGAGCAAGAGCTCGTAAATCAACATTAGAGATCGAGAAACTTTTAAAAGAATTTAGAAAGGTTTCGATTGAAGAATCGAAAAAATAAATTCTACCTTAATTTTAGTTACTTAGTCTTTTACTAACATGAAGGACTAAGTATTTAATGAACCTGTTTACTTTAATTAGAATTATATAGTTAAGATATTACTTAAATTATTTTTATTTAGGCATGCAATTACTACACCTGAAAGAAGTTCTTTATCACTTGCCCATTCTACCAATTGATTTTGTAAAAAATCAATAAGACTATCGTCATGAATTGATCTTTCAGGAATTGAGCAAAGTTCTATTATCTTATCGATATTTCGCTGACAAGCTGCCCATTTTTGGCGCCTTGCGTTCTTTAGAGGTGTATGATTCAAGTGAAAATAATCTGTGGACAATAACACTCTTTCTCTTTCCCAACGAAAAGATTTTGGTACACTCGGGACAACTTTTCCAAAACCATTAAAAGAAATGAGCGCCGCATCAGATTTTTTAGTTGGATCCAGTAGGTATGCTCTTTCATCTATAATTGTTTTTTTAGTCAATGCAGCAACTGTACCTTCCTTTAAGGGAAAAAACATTCCTTTACCTAAAGCAATTTTGTCATCAGTGTGCTTGTCTTTCCTTAATCTATTACTGTAAATACTACTAAATCTATAATTTTCCCAATCATAGGCTAAAAACCAGTAACCATCACGTTGAACATTATCTTTATTCATTGCTCTTTTTTTAGGCCTAAAATGATCAATATCACGATCAGACATTAACTCTTTTGCTTCAGAATACCAACATTTACCATCCAAAGCTCCACTTAGAGCACTAAATAATTTCTTATCTTGCCAAATTGGATTTTTTTCAATATGATCCAATTTTTCTTCTAATGTTAGTAAAGTAGCTATTTCTTTTTGAAGTTTTTCAGCTTTAGTTAACCATTCTTCCGGAATTTCTATTTTGGAAAGATCTATATATCTCATTTATTTCTAGATTTTATGTCTTTCAATACATTTAAAACTAGTTCCTCTTGTTTTTTCTTTTCTTCTACAGTTTTAGTTCTTAGTTTAAAGTTATCTAATTTGACTATCGCTTTTAAAAATTCATCATATAAAGGATCAATTGACTTTTGATATAATCCGATACCATCTAAATATTCATTTATTTTTAATAGATCACTCTCTTCTTTTTTAGTCAGGCCCTTATGGTTTTTCTTGGCTATCAAATCTATTTGTTTCTCCATATCTCTTGCAATGTCAGGCGCTAATGAAGTAGGTAAATTAAAAAATTCGCTCGTCAGTACCCCTTCAACTCCCATTCCCTTTGGATCAAATTCTGGAGAAATAGCGACAAAACTTTTTTGATCAGATGTTTGATGAAAAATCCTTACTTCTTCTTTCGTTAAACTTCCAATAACTAATGGATCATGAGTAGTCATTATTACCTGACTACTAGAGTCTCTGTCAACAACATTTTCCATTAAATCAATATATGACCATTTCCATAAAGGATTCAAATGTGTGTCGGGTTCGTCTAAAAGAAAAAGGGTATCGGATTCCTTTGTAAACCTCATTAGACCTAAAACTGTTAATAATTGTTGCTCTCCTTCGCTCAATTCTTTGAATGTTATATGCCCCTTAACTTTTTCCTTTCTAACTTTTACACGTACTTCATGAATTAAATCGGATATATATGTACTTTCGAGCATTTTAAAAAAATTAGCATTGCTGCCATACTTTTGCGCTAAACCTTCAAGTTTTTCTTGATTAGATATATAAAAATAAAAATGCTCTTGTTCTGGATTTTTATGAAAATCCTCTCTAACTTTTTCGCTAAATGGAATCGGCGCCAATGATGCATCCCATAAATCGTTGAGAAAATCCTTAACTACTCCACGAGCGTACCAAAATTTCTGATCACCACCATCAATCGGTTTTCCTTTGTACCAATAAGGATTTTTAAGCACAAAAAGAATTGATTCTAAACCTAAAATATTTAAATATTCTTTTAAAAAAGTTTGGATCTTTTTTTCAGGAAATCCATAAAATGCCATTAACACAAAGTGGCTGTGAATATGACGCGCGTAAAATAAGGGACGCATAGGATCATCTTGCCCATCTAATAAATCTTTTAGAAATCTTCGCTGATGGATGTCAAAATGTTCTTCTAGTCGATTACTTATACCAGAATAATAACTAAATACATGCCTTGGCAAATATTTCTGCCTGTCATTATAAAATGTAGATTTTGTTACCTTGGCATTATTTACATAAAATGTAAATCCACTTTTTTGCTTTGCAATAAATCGCTCTTTTCTATCGATGTCTTCAGTGATAAATTCTCTATTGCCAATTATTCTGATTTCAAAATCTGTACATTTATAACTAATGTCAAAATCAAAATCAGCAAACGTCTTATCGTTAAGATCTAAATCTCTAAAAATAATTACTAAAGCTTCTAAAAAATTTGATTTTCCTGCTGCATTTTGTCCTATCAAAACGGTATGCATCTTTGATCGATCAAATTCTATCGAAAATTTATTTAAATTTTTAAATCCGTCAATCAATACTGAATTTATTCTCATAACAAAATTTCTAAATATCCTTTTTCTGCACTTTCCTTCACCGTCTTCTTTACCTCTATCAAAATTTTTATATGTTCGTAAAATGAATCAATGTTGTTAGAAAACTTTGATAACTGCCACAAACTAACAGCTGACATTTTCCCATTACTTTTCAACAAATCTTCTAAATCTTTACTTTCATCATTGACTTCTTCTTTCAATGTATCTAACAATTGCTGATAAATTCTTTCTTCAACTTCCTTATTCATAATTGAATTATTTGGTATTACGTTTTCAGTTTTCCATATTGTGCTTAATTCGGTCTTAAATAAAAGATCAATATTTTTCAATTGACTCATTATATTTCCAATCAACTCATCACAGTTACTAAAAACAGAATTAATTTTATCGACGATTAATTTTTGCTCCTGAATCGGAGGTAATAAAAGATCACAGCTTGTTATATTGGGAAGCTTAATATTTGGCTGACCTCCACCGCTATATGCTAAAGCTCTAAAGTATTCCTTTTTAGATCTTAAAAAATATTCGATAAAATTTGTATTAAAATGAGCACTAGGTTTAATCCCAACCAAACTATCTGGAAAACACATTTCATAGTTTAAAATTCCAGTATTTCCAATTGTTGCACCTACAATTGCAATTGCGATTGTGTTTTTAGGAAACAATTTACTTACAGTTAGTCCTAGCTCATTAAGGGTTTGATTATGCCTCATAATATAACCTCCATCTGTCGGTAGATCACCTATCTGAATATAGGGAATACTTCCATTAAAAAATTTTGGATCATTTCTTGGCCTTGCGGAAAAACGTCCGCGTTCACAATGAACGTAGTCTCCCAATTTAACTTTCTTCCACTCAATAGGAATTTCATCTAAATTAGAGAAATCATTTTTGCCTTTTATACCCTGAGATTTCTTAAGTCTATATTCTGTAGTATGAATTCCGTCTAAAGATTCATTTAAAAAAGAAGACTTAATATTTTTTAATAATCCTATTTGTTTATTTAGTTCTATTTTTAAATGAATCGAATCAATTTCAAAAGTTTTTACTGCATCTAAAATTTTCCTTTGATCTTCTTTTGGCGGAAGTGAAATTTTAAGATTAAACAATTGCGAAGGATTTATTCTTTTAGAGCCTACGCCTTTAGCAAGTGAAGAAAGCCTAATAAAAAAATCACCCTGCTTAAAAAAATACAAAATCCATTCAGGAAAACATCTGTCATCAATATCAAATGCTGGTAAATCTGAACTAGACTCATATCCATCCAATTCTAAAGGAATAATTCCAAAAGCTCCTTTATGTAAATTTTGTTTTCCATAAATAAATTGTCCAGATTTTCTAATAAAATATTTTGTGGCACCTTTCTTCTCGTTTAAACTTGGTCTTTTTTCTATACCTCCAAGATTTAGTTTTACCCTAATTCTATTTGATGAATCTGGCTTAGTTGATTCAATCTTTGATTCAGTTAATAAATCACCTAAGCTTACCACCTGCCATTGTTCCATTAAAAATCAAGTTTTAGAGAAGTTAATAAATCTTGACTTTTTAGTAATGATTTTTCTAACCGATCTCTCAATTCTGAGCTTGAAAGTACTTGTTCGTCACTGTAATATGGGCTTGAAATATCAAGATTAAAATTACGTTTCCTAATATCAGCTATTGGAACTTTCCAAGCGTAATCTGTCTCTTGTCGATTGTTCCACCATTTATTTTCTAGATCAAATTCTTCAATTTTTATAGGTCTGGACTTACTATATGATTTTTGACCACTTGGAAATGGGTGTTCAAAATACCAAATATTTTCTGTAGGTTGTCCTTTCTGAAAAAATAATAAATTTGTTTTCACTGAAGTATATGGACTAAAAACTCCTTTAGGTAATCTAACAATCGTATGCAAATTACACTCTGTTAAAAGTTTTTCCTTGATTCTAAGCCTAACTCCTTCACCAAAAAGAAAATTATCAGGTAAAACCACAGCAGCACGACCGTTCTTCTTTAGTAATCGTATTATTAAAACAATGAATAAATCAGCAGTTTCTTTTGTCCGATATTCTAATGGAAAATTCTTTTCAGTCCCATCCTCTTCAATTCCACCAAAAGGTGGGTTTGACAAAACTACATCTACCTCATCCTTTATTAACCAATCTTCATAGTTTCTTGCTAAAAAATTATCTCTAATAATAGCAGGCTCATTAAAACCATGAAGCATTAAATTTGTCATACATAATAAATGTGGTAAAGGCTTTTTTTCAACGCCCAATATTTTAGCCTGATCAACAATATTTTCTGATTTTGATGATAGTATATTATTTATTGCTGAAGTTAAAAAACCACCGGTGCCACAAGCAGGATCCAAAATTTTATCTGCTGACATTGGGTTAACACAATCTACCATAAACTGAGTAATTGCTCTTGGTGTGTAATATTCACCTGATGAGCCTGCACTTTGTAATTCTTTCAAAATACTCTCATAGATTTCATTAAATATATGATGGTCTTCTGATTTTTTAAAATCAATCTTATCAATTTCATTTATAATCTGTCTTACAAGTCCACCATTTTTCATAAAATTATATGTGTCTTCAAAAACAGATTTTACTACTTTCGCTTGAGCACTTTTAGAAGAATCAAGCTTTTTGAACGTAGGAAAAAGATCATCATTAATAAATATAATCAACTCCTGTCCATCCAAATTTTTATCTTGAGCCCAACTTGCCCATTTATATTTATCTGGAATAGGACTTGTATAATTTTTAACGTTGTCTTTCCATTCGTCTTCTTTGTCAGAAAATATCTTCAAAAAAAGCATCCATACTAATTGAGAAATCCTTTGTGCATCGCCATCTACACCACTATCTTTACGCATTATATCGCGTATCGACTTTACAATATTGGTAATATTCATCTGAAAAAAATTAATAAGCCTCTTTAATATTATTTGTTGAACGTAAATTAACATCTTTTAACCGTCTTCTTAATTAATTGTTGATGTAAAAATGAAGCTATTTACTAAAGATATTATTAAAAGTAACAGGATGCAATTTACCCTTTTCTCATTTGCGAAGCAAAACAAAGTAATAAATTATAAAAAACTAATATAAGAAACTTATTATGTTATTGCTATAAAATGTATTGGCACTTATCATTCTTTTATTTATTGGAAGATCTTTCAAAATATGGATTCTATTTTTAAATTTTATCATTTTCAACATCGATAAAACTTTTAACAGAAATATATTAGAGATTACATTAATCTTATTTTCAGTTTTTATCTCACAAAAAAAGATGCCTATCGGCATCTTTTAAAATAATTATTTCTAAAACTAGGCTTTTATTTTTTTATTTTACTAATAAAATCATCGTTAATTTTTGAGCCGTATTTTTTCTCAATCAAGGTAAAAAATTCAGATAGTTTTATCTTTTTATAAAAACAAATTATTGCTAGTGTAGACATAGGTATTCGATATCCATCATTTTCTCTAATTTTCCTCAAAACGTGCGGATGAATTCCTAAATCTTGGCTTTGGGATAAATTCGATTTGTCGTTTAAAATCCATTCTTCATTAATAAAATTGCATACCAATTTATCTAACAAAAAAACTCTTGCTAATTCCTCTTTCCCTGTAGAATTAATATTGCTTCCTGATTTGTCCGACATATTAACAAATAAAAAAAATATTCATCATTTTTATTGGCACGATAGTGCCAGTTTTATTTATTTTTGTTATATTTGTAACTGAATCCATATATTTGCGATACTTCATTAAGATATTTGAAGCATTCGCTTTGAATCCCGACTTAAAAAACTGGTAATTTTTGCACACGGGATGATAAGTAAGATGCTCACGTCATTGGCGTGGGCTCACTTATTTCGTGTGCGGGTATACCAGTACCTTTAAGTCGATTTAAGCTGAGTTCCATGCCTTTTTTATACCCTGAACTCAGTAAATTCTAAGCAATCATTCAAATTTTAAATAGTTCGCACATAATAGAGTTTAAAATTTAAAACCAGCGCATTATTGTAAAAATCAAATTCTATTATGCTATTAAGCCGTTTACTTAATACATAAAAAATGGTCCTCTATCTCGTCGCCAAACAACCATAGAGGACCTGCAGCTAATCAAATCACTTTAACTAACCAATCCCAATATTATGAATAATTTTTCATTTTACAAGGATGGGAAAGCCTTTTATTGCCTAATTTTTCTTGGCTTTTTCTTGCCTTTTTCATCTGCTTACTCCTTTAATTCTGTTCGGCAGAATTTTAATCTTCAACAAAACCAGATCCGAGGAACTATCACTGACGGAACCAATCCATTGCCTGGTGTTACCATTGCAATAAAAACCAAACAAAATGCTACAGCCATTTCAGATTATAACGGCCAGTATTCTATTTCAGCATCGCATAATGATATTTTAATTGTTTCTTTTATCGGATTCAAAACTGCAATAATTCCAATTGCAGGCCGGAATATTATTGATATTACATTACAATATGAAACTACCACTCTAAAGGAAGTCACAGTAAATGCGGGATACTACTCTGTTAAAGAAAGCGAACGCACTGGAAATATTGCCAGAATTACATCCAAAGATATAGAGAAGCAGCCAGTGACAAATGTTTTAGCCACCATGCAGGGCCGTATGGCTGGAGTTAGTGTCATACAGAATTCAGGAATGCCCGGTGGTGGCTTTCAAATAAAAGTACGGGGCCAGAACAGCTTGCGAAGTGATGGTAATATGCCATTGTACATTATTGATGGAGTTCCATTTTCATCTCAAACCATTGGAAGCACCTACACCTCTACCAACATGCCGGTACAAAACAGCCCATTAAATAGTATTAATCCTGATGACGTGGAAAGTGTAGAGGTATTAAAAGATGCTGACGCTACTGCAATTTATGGCTCAAGGGGAGCGAACGGCGTTGTCCTTATTACTACAAAAAAAGGAAAACAGGAGAAAACTTCTTTTTCTTTAAGCTACACAGGCGGCCTTGGAAAAACTGCGGGGCATATGGAATTAATAAATACAACTGATTATCTTTCAATGCGTAGAGAAGCCTATGCAAATGACGGTGTCACAAAATATCCAGCTTCCGCTTATGATGTCAATGGTATTTGGAATCAAAATCGGTACACCGATTGGCAGAAAGAAATAATCGGAGGTACTGCACAATATAATCTCTTACAGGGATCACTTTCAGGAGGTTCTGCTCAGACCCAATATCTAATTTCTGGCGCCTACAACCGTGAAACAACGGTCTTTTCTGTCGATTTTAAATCAAGCAGGGCAAACGCCAGAGTAAATGTTAACCATGCATCTAAAGATCAGAAATTAAAGGTAACTTTTACAGCAGGATATACATTTCAAAACAGCCTGCTTCCTTCCACTGACATAACAAAAGATGCATTAACACTTGCTCCCAACGCTCCTGCATTATATAATGATGACGGTACACTTAATTGGGAAAACGGGACTTTTAATAATCCGGCAGCCAAATTACTTCGCACAATTACTGGCAAGACATATGATTTGATAGCTAATTCGATAATTTCCTATAATATAATTTATAGCTTGCAGGCTAAATTAAATCTAGGATATACTGATTTGAGACAAAATCAGTTGACCGCGTTGCCATCAACTGCTTTTAATCCTTCCTTAGGACGCGGAAGCGAATTCTCGTCAGTGTATTACAATACCGTGAACCGCACTTCCTGGATCATCGAGCCACAGCTGAGCTGGAATAAAACATTCGGAAGAGCGCAGTTGGAAATACTTATCGGTTCAACTTTTCAGAAACAAAGCGGTATGCAGCAGGTAAGTTCTGGAGAAGGTTTTGCTAATAATAGTTTACTTGATAACCCGGCATCGGCATCGACCTACAGGGTAATGGAAAGTAGCCTGAGCGTGTATAAATATAGTGCCGGATTTGGCCGATTGAATTTTAATTGGGATTCAAAATATATAGTGAATATTACCGGCAGAAGGGACGGATCAAGCAGGTTTGGCCCCAGTAAACAGTTTGCCTCATTCGGAGCCATAGGGGCAGCATGGGTGTTTTCAGAAGAAGCTTTTATAAAGAAATTAGATTTTTTAAGCTTTGGAAAACTTAGAGCAAGTTTCGGCTCAACCGGAAATGATCAAATTGGCGATTACCAATATCTGAATACATATACTGCTTCAGGAAACAGCTATCAAGATATCAAAGGACTGTATCCGTCGCGTCTTTTTAATCCTGAATTTGGCTGGGAGACCAATAATAAACTCGAAGCAGCAATTGAGTTGGGATTTCTTAATGATCGTATAGTAGCATCTTTATCTGCCTACAGAAACCGTTCATCTAGTCAGCTGATTGGAATACCGCTACCTGCAACTACAGGGTTTAATCAGCTTCTTGCCAATCTTGATGCGCAAGTTCAGAATAGTGGTTTAGAAATTACCCTGCAGACACAGAATATACATCTTCGAAATTTTACATGGACCACTAGTTTTAATATTACTAATGCAAAAAATAAACTATTATCATTTCCCGGACTTGAAGGATCTTCATATGCCAATCAGTTCGTAATAGGAGAACCTTTAAATATTATTAAGGTTTATCAATATAAAGGTGTAGATCCTGTAAGTGGAAATTACACTTTCACAGATTTTAATTCTGACGGAGGCTTTTCTGCGGCAGATGACAAAAAGATAATAAAAGATCTTAATCCTGATTTTTACGGCGGTATACAAAATTCATTAACATTTAAAAGGGTAACTCTGGATTTTTTATTCCAATTTGTACGTCAGGAAAATTTCAATCAGATCTATCGCTTTACCATGCCGGGAACATTCTCTAACCAGCCTTCTGCTGTGAAACAGCACTGGCAACAACCGGGTGAATATTCTAGCTATCAAGGGTACAGCAATTCTAATAATCTAAGAAGCACCGCCTATTCGAGATATATTCAAAGTGACGCAGTTATAGGAGACGCATCTTTTATACGCCTAAAAAATATTTCCCTCGCATATGATCTGCCTAAGGAGTGGACGAAAAATTTCAATTGCAGAATCGCACTTGAGGGCCAGAATCTTTTAACATTTACCCATTATAAAGGCATCGATCCCGAGTTTACTTCAGCAGGTTACCTTCCTCCTCTGAAAATATTCAGTAGCTCTATCCTGCTATCCTTCTAATTAAAAACTATTTGTTATGAAAATTAATTTTATGAAATATCTTATATCAACATCATATAACGACCGCTGTATAATAATCGTTTTTCTGACATTAACGGTCTTTTTTACTTCTTGTAATTTCACAGAGGTTGACCTTCCTTCATCACAACTCAATGCTGATGACGTTTTTGAAGATAAAAATACAGCTACGGCAGCTTTGGTTGAAATCTATAGCAACATGAGGGATAATGGAGTTCTTACAGGTTATCCCTCCGGTACTTCATCGCAATTGGGACTTTATACAGATGAGCTTGATTTTTATGGCATTCCGGCTAGTGGAAGCGCAAGCTTTTTTAACAATACACTGCTGCCTAGCACTTCCGATGTTTCATTATTTTGGAGATATAGCTACAATCAAATATACGCAGCAAATGCAGTGATCGAAGGTGTAACTAATTCAAAATCTCTTAAACAAATCGACAAAGAGAGACTGATCGGCGAGGCTTTATTTATAAGGGCATTAATTCATTTGTATCTAACAGATCTTTTTGGCGATATTCCATATATTGAATCTACAAATTATCAGGAGAACAGCAAAGTGGATCGCCAGCCTGTTCAAAAAATCTATGAGTATATTAAAGATGATCTTCTGTATGCTTCATCGGTACTTACTCCCGAATATAGTACAACGGAACGGGTACGTCCAAATAAGTGGGCAGCCAGTACATTGCTGGCTCGCGTATTGTTGTATATGCAGCAATGGAATGAGTCTTCCAATCTTGCTTCATCAGTTATAAACGAAAAAAGTCTTTATAATCTACCTGCCGATCCTGCACAATTATTTCTTAAAGGAAGTCCATCCACGATATGGCAATTAATGCCTGCCAATACAGGAAACCCCACCCTAGAAGGGAATCTTTTTATTTTTAAGAGTGGTCCCCCTCCTTCTTTAGCTTTAAATAATACGCTTGTAAATAGTTTCAGCAGTTCCGATTTGAGAAAGAAGTATTGGATAAAACAAGTTACAACTGGAACTAACAGCTGGTATCATGCTTTTAAATATAAACAGGATACAAACAGCGGCACATCATCGGAGTATTCCATTGTGCTAAGGCTTTCTGAATTATATCTGATAAGGTCCGAAGCAAGATTGATGAGTGGTGATTACATTGGCTCAAAGGAAGATATTAATATTATTAGGAATTATGCAGGTCTAGGTAACACAAATGCTTCCACTGATACAGAAATTCTCAACGAGATATTTCTTCAAAGGAGGCTGGAATTATTCTGCGAATTTGGACATAGATTCTTTGATCTTAAAAGAACCCAAAGACTTGATGCAACTCTCGGCGTTGCAAAGCCAGGCTGGGATACGCATGACAGACTCCTGCCTCTTCCTGAATCAGAATTATCGTTAAATCCTAATCTTAAACCTCAGAATGAAGGCTATTAATTATATAATATATAAATGCAAAGATTACCTTCCTAAAATATTGAGGACAGTTTTAATTCTTCTTTATATTTTTCCTAATTTATTTTACACACAGGTTCCTGCCAAGCCCTTGCCATCCTCTGATTACCATCTTTGGAATGAAACACTTATTAGAAATGTATCGCCTGATGGAAACTGGGTTAGTTATCTTTTGATGTATGAAAGTAAAAAAGATACTTTGTTTGTGAAAGCACTTGAATCTGATAAATCATACAGTTTTCCGCGTAGCAGGCAAGGTTATTTTCTCAACAATTCATTTATCTGTCAGAGAGCAGATACGCTCATCATACAAAATCTTAAAGATGGAGCCTTGAAGCTGTTTAACGGAATTACAAAATTTAAAATAAGTGCTGATCATAAATATATAGCTCTTATAAAAAAGATGGAAAATTCAGCCTACTGCATGCTAATAAAAGATACAGAAGGAAAAGCTATTTATGAAGAAAGTAATGTAAAAGATTTTCAATTATCAGATACAGGACATCAGATTATATATACTTCTCTATCGAAGGAGATTCAAATTATTAAGTTAAAGAATGTAGAAAAAACTGACATCCCGGTAAAGGTAATGGAAACAAGTGTTGGAACTTTGTCGAAATTTTCATGGAAAAACAATACAATAGCAATAATCTCAAGAGAAAAAAACAAAGTTTTTTTATACAGTTACAATATTAAAAAACAGCTTCTCAAAGAGTGTCCTTTCAGCAGTTCTTTGCCTGCTTCGTTAAATATGAAAATTTCATATGATGCCTACACAAGTATACTTGTAAGCAATAACGGTAGTAAAATATTTTTTCGCATATCAGAGCCAATTCACAAAGAAAGAGTTGACGGAGATATCGTTGAAATTTGGAACTCGGCCGACAAGAGATTATTCGACAGAAAACAAAGGCATGGTAGCTACAATAGTATTAGTAAAGTTGCAGTATGGAATGTAAATAATAATATTATCAGACAGATTACCAATAGACAAAATCCTGAATTATTTTTAAGTGGTTCATTATCTCATGCTTTTCTATATGACTCGTCTGCATATGAACCTCAGACAGAAATGAATAGTCCGATAGACCTTTATGCCATGGATCTTATAAGCGGAGAAAAGTGGGGCATAGAACAGAAGCTTTCTGGTGATTATCTCCCCCAACCATCGCCAAACGGGAGGTATTTAGCTTATTTTAAAGATCGTCAATTGTGGTGCTATAACATTCACAACAAAAAAACATTCCCTCTTCTGAAAAATAATCGTCTGCAATTTTTTAATCAGAACAGAGATATGCCGGGTAATGCCAGTCCTTGGGGCATTGCAGGCTGGAGTTCCTGCAGTCGATATCTCTTGGTATATGATGAATTTGATTTATGGCAGATAAACGTTTCAACAATGGTACTTACAAAACTTACTCAAGGACGGGAAGAGAAAAAGGTATTCCGTATTAGTACGCCTTTATATGAAACCACACCTCCATATCATGAATTTTCTAATTCACCTTCACTCAGACTTGAGCATGAATTACTTTTCTCAGTTAAAGATCACAACCGTGGAATGTCTGGATTTTATTCATGGGATAGAAGTAATGGGACGAGAGAAATTCTATGGACAGAAAAGAGAATAAACCAAATAGTAAAGACATCTCTGGGAGAATATATTTATCTTGGACAGCGTTTCGACAGTCCGCCCGCAATAATGCAAACTGATGGAAAAAAAAATGAAAAGTTAATAATGCAGAGCAACCCGCAGCATAAAAAATACTTGTGGGGAAAAGCCAGTCTCGTAAAATACAATTATGAAGGAAAACAGCTTTCAGGTATCCTTTATACTCCTCCGAAATTCAACAAAGGCAAAAAATTCCCAATGATAGTTTACATTTACGAAAGACAGTCGCAGCAGCTTCATATTTATCAAAATCCCAGTCTTCATACTAGTGATGGATTTAACATACCTCATCTCTTATCTAAGGGTTATTTCATCCTTCTGCCAGATATTGCATACGAATTCGGCAGATTAAATAAATCCGTAACTGGGAGTGTCCTGGCTGCCGTTGATACTGTCTTGGCTGAGGGTAATGTGGATAATTCTAAAATAGGATTAATTGGCCATTCTTTTGGAGGATATGAAACAGACCTGATCTTAACACAGACAAATCGTTTTGCCGCAGCAGTAGCAGGAGCCGGATGGACTGACTTAATTAGCAGCTATCTATATATGGGACCAACACTTTCACGGCCTGATTTCTATCGCACTGAATTCGACCAGCTGCGTATTGGAAAATCACTGTTTGAAAATAAAAATGCATATCTTGAAAACTCTCCTGTACTACTGGCCGAAAATGTTTCTACCCCTCTGCTTGCTTGGACGGGAAAGGAAGATAGACACGTTAATGCACTACAGACACAGGAATTTTACTTTGCTTTACGAAGGTTAAATAAAGAACATGTAATGCTTATATACCCTAATGAAGGACATAATCTACGAAACAATACTAGTCAGGAAGACTTGACATTAAGAATACAGCAATGGTTTGATTATTTTCTTAAAGGTAGCATAAAAGAAGAATGGATGTCACCTAAAATTGACTAAAAAAGATGCCGCTTTAAAGCGGCATCTTCATTTTTAAATGTTAATGTTCTGTATCCCTTTTCAAAGGTACAAGACATGTAGAATTTGAATATTCGTACAGCTGGGAATTATCCGGTGCTAAACAGTCAAAATTTCCTGAATTGGAACATTGCTGTATAGGCTGGCAGACCGTTTCGTTTTCAATCTGCTTGTACCCCATAACCGGAGCTGTTGTGCTTCTGCCAATAGTACTTGTACTCGCAGCACTTGTTAATCCGATCACTGCTACAGCCATCGGAACGGCGTAATTAAAAAAATTAGTTTTCATAATAAAAAAATTTAGTTAATGATCTACTCTTTTACAGGTTTTCGATCTTGCCCTGCTATTTGGCCAATAGTTTTTTGCTGTATTACAGCTTTATTTTTCATACTGTTCCATTTTTTTTATGCTAAGCTTGCTGTGAAACAAATAACTGCCAATTAAAGCGTACAAATTATCACCTTCAATGAGAAAACTTCTGACTTTATTACCTCCTATATCATAAATACAAAAACTATATCTGTAACTTTTGTCCCTAAGGTCGTATACATCAATTATACTTGCAGATTCCCACAATGCATCTTTTTCAAATTTACCTGGTATTGCCGAACTCACAAATAACCTATGATCAGCAACTGCGCTGGCTTTATTAACAAACAAAGGAGGCTTCGCAAGTTTCCTTACGTGGCTTTTTTCTATTTTAACAATGTCCAGCTTAGCCTTTGAAATAGTATCAATTGTATTTCCTCTTTTTATTAGATTAAGTTTCACATCAGCCAAAGTATATTGGTTACGATAGGCATACAGATAGACAATTTGTTGCGTTTTATCATTATAATGCAGTTGTCCATCCAGATCGAAAACGCCGTCAAATTGTTTCACCAGTAAAGCCGGATTTAAAATGGTTTTGCCAGTTTCAACATTTACTACTCCAAGGATACTTTCTCCTGTAACAGAACTATGCGAACGTATTACAATTGAAGATGAATCTGCTGGCACAGCCACGGCAAAATATTCTCGCCCTAATCTTTCAAGTTCTACTTTCCAATTTGAAATTTTACCCCTGTAGGTGACGGGAACAGTTCCATCAGTTACAAAAAAGTAAGGTGACATGACACTGATTCTAAGTCCTCGGAACTTATATTTCTTCCAGTCGATTTCTATTCTTTTCTTTTCGATGATCTCCATCTTTTCATTTACAACTGTAATAAGTAGTGGGGCTGTTGTGTTTCCAAGATAAATTTTATTATGGTCTACTCCGGCAATATAATATGAACTTACACCAAGATCTAGTTTCATATTCTTTTCAAGAGGGGTATGTGGAAATCTTCTTATGTGATTATTATGGAAATGCACTATTTTCTCTGAAAGTAAAAACAAAAAAAACACAATACTTATTGCCAGTATGGTAATTGCAAAGAATGATCCGATGTATCTCACAATCTTATTTTTATTTGTTTTGTTTTTCTCTTTGAAGAATTTTAAATACAATGCCAATCCGGCTAGCACCGTAAATGTACAATTGAAAAACAAATGTTGTGTCCAGTTAAGCTTTTCAAGTATCCCTCCACAAGAACATGGAACAAAAGAACTATAGTTTAGAATTATAAAAATATAAGTTGTAAACATTATCATAAGAAAATAAGATGCTAAAAGTCCAATTATTCTAGTATTAGGGACTATAAGCAGCAAACATATCGTAATTTCCAACAGAGGTATGAACCATGAAATGTATGAAGCAAAAGCACTTATTAATGGTGACTGACCAATCTGTATCTGGAAGTTCTCAAAATCAAGCAGTTTACTTGTTGCCGCATAAACAAATAAAAGGACATATAAAAGACAGACTCCTTCAATAATGATACTTTTATAACTTGTCTTTAATTTCATAATTAAAAGTTTAATGCGATTCTTAAAATCAATTTATTTAATCAGTAAAACATAAACAAAAGTAGATCAGTTATCCTCAAATATAGATATCAAAAACAAGCCAAAAAGTTACCAAAACAGGCAATCTGTAAAGTTCTACCTTAATAAAAAAATGCTATATAAATAACAAAGTACTCATATAGCATTTTTACTTTTTCATTTTCAAATTATACGTTACTGCTTCCACTCAAAGTTTTGAGTTTTAAATTAAGTTCCACCAGACCTGCTTTATGCAGACATTCTTCAGAAATGTTTTTAAGTTCGCATAAACCTTCCTCAGATATGTTTCCCATTATACTTCCTGAATCCTTTTCCAACAACAGTCCTTGTTCAATAAAATGATTTAATAACAATACATTTTTTCGTGAAATTTTTAAATCAATCTTCACATTCTCATTCATACCAGGTATACTCATAACAGTATCAAAAACCTTGGCAACTTCATTTTTTGTAATCATAATTTCAGCGTTTTTAAATTAATAAATCAAAGTTTAAAGTTAAGAATGCATCAGCAAAGCATCATAAGCATAATTTACCTGTGATAGGCTGTATTGACTAGTCTTACGTAAATTCGTATTGATATTTGAAAATAGTCTGAAAACCTAGTAAGATTCTAAAAGATTGCCACGTTCCTGCAATCTGCAAGATGTCCGGTTGTATCACAACCGATATCTTGCCGCTTTTTTACTCGGAACTCGTTGGCGCTGAAACTTAAAGAATATTGTTGAAGATGAAAAAGATATATGATGAAAGAACAACAAAAAAACAGAACAAAATGGCTTCATCTAAGATTAACACCTGATGAATTTGAAATACTTCAAAATCTTTATAATAAATCCACCTGTCCAAAGCTAAGTGATTTTGCCAGAAAAAACCTTTTACAGAAACCGATAGTGATGAAATATAGAAACGAATCACTTGATGATTTAATGTCCGAATTAATTCAGCTTAAAATACAGCTTGCCCCCATCGGAAATAATTTCAATCAGGCTGTCAAAAAACTTCATACACTTTCACAAATCTCCGAATTCAGACACTGGGTCTTGGGGTATGAATTAGAAAAAAAAGTGCTGTTTGATTCCCTAAATGAGATTAAAAAACACATTCAAAATCTTGCAGAAAAATGGTTGCAATAATAAACACGGGACACTCTATAAGAAGTATTTTCAATTACAATGAGAACAAAGTTTCACAGGAAAAAGCAAAGTGTATTGGAGAGGGAAATTATCCTGTTGATATTGATCTTTTATCTGCTGATCTTAAATTAAAATTGCTGCTGAAACAGCTCGAACTAAATCAAAATGTGACAAGAAACAGCGTTCATATTTCGCTGAATTTTGATCCCTTAGAAACCGGATTATCAAAGGAAAAACTAATGGAGATTGCAAAAGCTTATATGGAGAAAATCGGTTTTGGCGCGCAACCATATTTGGTGTATCAGCATCACGATGCCGGACATCCGCACATTCATATTGTATCTATAAAAGTGAAGGCAGATGGCAGAAGAATCGACATGCAGAACATCGGCAAAAATCAGTCAGAGACTGCCCGTAAAGAAATTGAAACCACTTTTAATTTAGTTCGGGCAGAAAGTAAAAAAAGCAGGCCAGAATTAAATATTCAACCTGTGAATATTCAATATGGCACTCTGGATTCTAAAAAAGCAATCGCCGGAATTTTAAACGCAGTAATTCCAAATTATAAATACACAACAATTGGGGAGCTCAATGCTGTTTTAAATCTTTACAATATAACAGCCGAGCAGGGAAAAGAAGGCTCTAAGATGTTTCTGCATAAAGGGCTTATATACCGGATTCAGGATAATAACAAAAAGCCCGTCGGGGTTCCGATAAAGGCCAGCAGTTTTTATTTAAAACCAACACTCAAAAATCTTGAGATTAAATTTGTCCATAACAAAAGGGCAAGGATTTCCGACATGAAAAGAATCAAAACCAATATTGATTTTGCTTTTTTAAAAAACAGTAAAATGTCCTTATCTGCTCTGGAAAACGCTCTAATGAGAGAAGGTATTGCAACGGTATACAGAAAAAATCCGCAAGGCCTCTTGTATGGAATAACGTATGTGGACCATACAACAAAATGCAGCTGCAACGGAAGCACATTAGGTGTCTCCTATGCGGCAAAAGCAATTCAGCAGCGATGTGGAATAACCGATAATCATACAAGCTCTTTGAATTCACCTAATTTGAAACCTTCAAATTTAGATTTTGATAAATCTAAACACATCCCTTCCTTTATTTCTGAAGATGAACTTCAAAAAATAATAGACAACATAATAGAGCCCGAGTACACGGGAAATTATATTCCCAATCAGCTCAAAGGCAAACGGAAAAAAAGAAAGAGAAAAGGACAATCTAATAATTAAATAATAGAGACATGGGAATGCAGACAGGAGAAAATGAACAGGCACTAAGAAAGATTCTCGATATGACAAGGCTTATAAGCATACTGCTTTTAAGTATCCATTTCTATTATTATGGATATGCAGTTTTTAAACAATTGGAGCTGACTAGTCCCATTGGTGAGCGAATTCTCAGTACGATTTTTAAAACTGGTCTGTTCAGCTTTTTTCACAAATCAAAACTTTTTTGCCTTGGCTTTTTGATCATTTCCCTATTGGGCGCAAAGGGCAGAAAAGATGAAAAACTTCAATTGAAAACCGCACTAATCTATATTGGTTCAGGCCTTATTATTTACTTTGGAAGCTACCTTTTTTTACTGGTAGTCGCATCTGAGAACGATAAGATAATAACCTATATGATAGGCACTTCAATCGGCTATCTTTTGATATTATCGGGAGGCACATTACTCTCGCGCTACATTGAGAAAAAACTAAATCATACCGATATATTCAATAAGGAAAACGAAACATTTCCGCAGGAAGAAAGATTGCTGGAGAATGAATATTCTATTAACCTTCCTGCACATTATTATCTAAAAGATAAAGTAAGAAACAGCTGGATTAACATCATAAATCCTTTTCGGGGACTGCTGGTTCCCGGAACACCCGGATCAGGAAAGTCATACTTTGTAATTCGACATGTTATTACCCAGCATATTGCCAAAGGTTTCAGCATGTTTATATATGACTTTAAGTTCGATGATCTCTCCGTCATAGCCTACAATACCTGGCTGAAATACAAACATCTTTATGATGTGGAGCCAAAATTTTATATCATCAACTTTGATGATCTCAGCCGCACTCACAGATGCAACCCACTCGATCCAAAATCTATGATGGACATCACAGACGCTTCGGAATCTGCACGCACAATTCTTTTGGGACTTAACCGCGAATGGATTAAAAAACAAGGTGACTTTTTTGTGGAATCTCCAATCAATTTTCTGACCGCCATTATCTGGTACCTACGCAAATATAATGATGGGGAATTCTGCACTTTGCCTCATGTAATTGAACTCATGCAGCTGGATTATGACAGTCTTTTTACACTGCTAAGAACAGAAAAGGAAATAGAGGTACTGATCAATCCTTTTGTAAGCGCCTACCTTTCGGACGTGATGGAGCAATTGGAGGGTCAGATAGCCTCTGCAAAGATATCTATGGCCAGGCTTGCATCATCCCAATTATATTATGTCCTTTCAGGAAATGATTTTACTTTGGATATCAATAATCCCCTGGATCCCAAAATTGTTTGCATGGGAAATAACCCTCAGAAAATCCAAACCTACGGAGCTGTTCTTTCCCTGTATGTAAGCCGTTTAATAAAACAGGTCAATCAAAAAGGAAAACTCAAAAGTAGTCTAATATTTGATGAATTCCCAACTATCTACCTAAATAATATGGACAGTCTGATTGCCACTGCACGAAGCAATAAGGTAGCAACTTGTTTAGGTATACAGGACTTCAGCCAGCTTCGAAAAGATTACGGACGCGAACAAGCAGATGTGATTCTAAATATTACCGGAAATATCATCAGTGGTCAGGTAAACGGAGACACAGCCAAGCAGCTCTCTGAGCGTTTTGGAAAAATAATGCAGGATCGTGAAAGCCTTTCCATAAACAGTACAGACACCTCTATCAGCCGCTCCAAACAATTGGAATCGGCCGTTCCTCCTTCAAAGATTTCATCACTAAGTGCAGGTGAATTTGTAGGCATAGTAGCCGATAATCCGGACTGCAAAATTGAACTTAAAACTTTTTATTCTCAGATTATAAATGATCATGAATCCCTTAAAGAGGAACAAGATTCCTATCAGGATATTACTCCTATTCGTAAAATTGACAATGCTATGGTACAGCGAAATTATCTTCAGATTAAGCAGGACATACAGGAAATTATGCATACTGAAATGGACAGGCTCCTAAATGATCCCTCCTTGTTATATTTAATAATTAAGAAATAAATAATTTTCATCATTTACAAATGCCTACACAATCCAGACTATGATCTTAAAGAACTAATTAACTCAATAATATCAAACTTGATAAGCTCCCAATGCCTTCCTCTGAGGCATAAAGGTTCGAAATCATCATCAGCCTGAGTGAAGTCTGTGAATTTTTCGACCAGGAGTTCCCTCTCATGCGTGTAAGGATATCTTTTCTGGTGCAGTGCAAACATTTCCTGTATTGTAAAATCATCTCTGAGTTGGTCAATATCCCAGAAATCTTTTTTTCTTCCTGTTCTTTGCACTACATCGAGTTTCATGGCTGTGATCTCTGACTTGCTGGCAAGTCTTAGTCCATTGTACTCTTGCACTTTGTCTATGAATGAATCTGTATAAAACAAATCCAGTTTAATACTCTCTTCTGCACTTCTTCCAACGTAATAGGATTTACCCATGCCAATAGGCGCAATATTCATTGTATCCACGTAAAAATAATGCTCCCGCAGATAATCATCAACAGCCTTAAAATCCAAAGTGCCGTAATCTGCATCACTGAAAAGGTCAATATCCACAGACATCCTGTGTCCATAGTAAAGACTCAGTGCAGTTCCGCCAACCAAACGAAATGATGCAAATTCTTCTGCCCGCATAAGATCTTCCAAAATGCTTTTCAGAAGCGGGGTAACTGTATTAAAATGTAATGGCATTACTTATTATTTAAAATAGTGTCAATAGTATCCTGTGTATAAAAACGCGTAATCTCCTGTTTTTCTTCTTCATTTCCACGTTCAAAAACTCTTTGGATTACAGCCCTTTTTTGTTTCTGCCAGTCTATTTTTTTGATATCGGTATCCCAGAACAAAACAGGCCGCAGCAATTTTAAAGCCGGAGTATCTTTCTTTAGTTTGTTATCTTTCTTCTTCTCCTGTGCTATATCATAATAGACCTGCAATACCATAAAATAACCTTCCTCCATTTTCAAGGATTTTTCGATCTTAAGTGCCAGGGGAGTATTCATTCTACGTTTGCCTTTCGTGATAGCAGTAAGGGTCTGCGGAAATTCCCCTACGGAAATTGCAAACTGTCCTTTGCCAAGCTTACGTTTTTGAAGCTCACGCTCTAGTACATAGCCCGGATGAATTCCCTTAATAGTATCTGGTATCATTTTCATAATACAAAAATAAACAATTTTGTTTACACAGCAATGTTAAAAATATAATATGCGAAATAGATAATTTAAAAGGATTTTTATTTTCATTCAAAACGGGTTAAAAGGGCAGCTAAAGTAGTGCCCGCCGTTACCTGCATGCGCATAATAATCTAAATACATTGTTTACATAAAATAATTAAAAACTGTAATCAACGTTTTTTGTTTACAAAATATGTAATCTAAATACATTGTTTACATAAAATAATTAAAAACTGCAATCAACGCTTTTTGTTTACAAAATATGTAATCTAATTACATTGTTTACATAAAATAATCAAAAACTGTAATCAATTTCTACGCATAGAAAAATTAACATACTATTGTATTTTGGTAACTTAAGTCTTTTAAAAAGATTTGAATTTTGTGGCAACATCGTGACACATGTGCTTTGGAGTGGATACCTTTTTTGCCACAAAAGTTAAGGCGGTTTTTAAAGATATTTCACCATTCTAAGTTTTGTGGCAGAATCGTGGCATATGCTATTTTTAAAAACTAGAAGTCCAGTAAAATCAAGCATTAACGAGTTTAGGTTCGAAACTGCAGCAAAACAACTGTTGTGTAGAAAACTCAAACATATTGTATTATCAAGTAGTATTATTCTATTAAGTTACTTTGCTTTTCACAAAGAAATAATCCACATAACAACTACATCTTTTATAAAGTTTAGTTTCATAAAATTACTATGTTTTCGGTACGTTTGAGAATAAACACTGATAGTTAAATAAATTGGCTTGGTTAATATATTCTTCTTAATTAATACACTTAGATTTTATTTTTTGTAATATCAATTATTTATACTTATCTAATGAAGTGATTTAATTATAATAAATTTTTTGACTTATATTTTGTAGCAACTTCAAATGATAATACCTTTAATAAAAACTTAAAGATAAATGTTTTATTAGCGACAAATAACCAATCATCTATGAGAAAAATAATTATCATTGTTATTTTACAGTTTTTGTCTTACTCTGCTTTAGGTCAAAATACCTCTTCTAAGGATTCCATAATAAATGACACCGTAAAAAACATCCGATTCAGTTACAAACAGCTTATCATTCCAGGAATTTTGATAGGATATGGTTTTTGGGGTGCCGAGAGCGGACAGATTAAAAGTTTTAACTTTCAAATCCGTGACGAATTTACAGAGGACATTGACAAGAAGGTTACAATAGATGATTTTTCAAGATATGTTCCTGCCGTTTCTGTTTATGCGCTTAATGCTTTTGGGGTCAAGGGAAAAAATAATATGCGGGACCGATCTGTAATTCTGGTGACTTCAACTATTATAACCGTTGGAACTGTTTTTGCCCTGAAATCAGTTACCAATGTAGAACGTCCGGATGGATCATCCAATAATTCATTTCCTTCCGGCCATACCGCTATCGCTTTTGCAGGCGCTGAATTTTTATATCAGGAATACAAAGACAAATCTATTTGGTACGGCGTGGCGGGGTATGCGGTGGCTGCAGGTACCGGGATATTTCGAATGTACAACAACAGGCACTGGCTTACAGATGTGGCGGCAGGCGCTGGAATTGGAATTCTGAGTACCAAAATTGCCTACTGGATGAATCCCTATATTTCAAGAAAATTATTTCATAGTGAACAAAATAAAGCGACATCCTTTATAGCCCCGTCATACGATGGTAAGAATTTTACAATCTGCTATTTTAAAACATTTTAGGATAATTTAATTTCCATAAAGAGTCCTTTTATTCAGTTTTTCTTCAGAATTCATTTGTAAATTGCAACATGAAAATTCTTATTATTGAAGATGAGCGCGAAATTGCGCAAAGCATCAAAGACTACTTTAGAACGAACGGTATTCAATGTGAAACCGCCGAAAACTATGATTTGGCACTCACCAAAATTGACAGCTATGATTATGACTGTATCCTGCTGGATCTTATGTTGCCTGATGGTGATGGTTTTGATATCTTAAAAGAGTTAAAAGCTAAAAATAAAACTGAAGGCGTTATTATTATTTCTGCAAAAGAAAACCTTGAAACACGTTTGGAGGGATTTAATCTGGGTGCTGATGATTACCTGACCAAACCTTTTCATCTTGCTGAACTTTTAGTTCGCATGCAGGCACTTATACGTCGTAAAAATTTTAAAGGAAGCAATAGTGTAATCTTTAATGAAATTGTGGTCGAAATTTTTTCCAAAACAGTTTCTGTAAATGATATAAAACTGGATCTCACAAAAAAAGAATTAGATTTACTTTTGTTTTTAATTGGCAACGAAAATAAAGTGTTATCCAAATCGGCTATTGCAGAGCATCTTTCCGGCGATATGGCTGATATGCTGGACAATCATGATTTTATATACGCCCATATTAAAAATCTTAAAAAGAAACTAACTCAGGCCGGCAGTGGAGATTATATAAAAACGGTGTACGGCTTAGGATACAAATGGGAAAATGAGCAATAAAAAACTACTTCTTAAAACAACCAACAGTTTCCTTATTTACGCTGTTATTATACTTTTAGTAGCGGCGCCGGTATTTTATTATACCTGCCAATGGCTCTACATTTATGAAACTGATGAAGTACTGCTCTTTCATAAAGGGGCTTTTGCACAGGAAAGCCATAGCAATTATAAATCAAGTGACATTGCAGCATGGAACAAATACAATCATAATGTTACTATTGTTCCCGATATGGGTGTTACCAAAGATTCTATTGTTGGCGAGATGATTTTTGAAGCGATGGCCAATGAAAAAGAACCTTTTCGCATATTATATGCCCCGGTAGAAATAAACGGAAAAAAATACACTTATATAGAAAAGCGTAATTTGGTAGAAATGGAAGGAATGGTGATTAGCGTTGCTTTCATGTTTCTTTTTATCATCATTATCCTGTTTATCGGAATTATCTGGATATCCAAAAAATCGGCTGCAAAAATCTGGAAACCTTTTTACAATACACTGAGCCAGATCGAGGAGTTTGAAATTGACAAAAATAGTCCGCCTCAATTTATTGCAACAGATATCGATGAATTTGATCGGCTTAACAAAAGTCTGGAACGGTTAATTGAAAAAAACACTGTTATTTATAAAAGCCAAAGAGAATTTGTAGAAAATGCAGCTCATGAACTTCAAACACCTTTAGCTTTATTCCAGACTAAAATTGACACTCTCCAGCAATTGGACTTAACCAGAGAACAATCTGCTTTGGTTGGATCTCTTAATAAAGACGTTTCAAGACTTAACAGACTGAATAAAAATCTGTTATTACTTTCTAAAATTGATAATGAAATTTATTTGGAACAGGAAACCATTACTTTAAATGAATATATTGATAAACATCTTGATTTCTTCATTGAACAGGCACAAGGCAAAAATGTAAAAATCAATACTCATTTTAAGAATATTCTAAGAACAAAAGGAAATACTACCCTGATAGAAGTGCTACTTAATAATTTATTTCTAAATGCCATTCGTCACAATGTAAAAAATGGTGTAATTGATATTATAATTGAAAATAACTCTCTCAAATTTGTCAATACTGGTCAGGAAACACCTTTGGTAGCGCAGAGTATCTTTAATCGTTTCTCAAAAATAAATCCGTCATCGCAGGGAAATGGACTCGGATTGGCTATTATAAAGAAAATTTGCGAAATTAACCATTGGGATATTTGTTATTCTTTTAATGATCATCTTCATACTTTCGAAGTAATTTTCTAAAAATTCAAACTTCCTACAGAATCACTTATGAGCTTTGTACTATTCTTTTTTTAAATAGTACAAATGAAATCAAAAACACTACTGCTCTTCTCTTTTCTACTGATAGCTGTACTGCAATTATCTGCCCAGAAAAAAATAGTAATCCTTTCGGGAATCATTAAGGATAGCAAATCTAAAATTGCTATACCTTATTCTAATGTTTTTTTAAAATCATCAAAAGATTCTAAAATTTTCTTCGGAACCGTTAGTGACGAAGACGGACGGTTTACTATTACAGGAGTAAATTCAGGAAATTATACGCTGGAAGTAAGTTCAATTGGTTTTAAAACCAAATTACAAACGGTATATATTGGTAGTCTTTCTGATTATCTGGATCTTGGAAATATCGAAATTGAAGAAGATGTCAATACTTTATTAGAAGTAATTGTGAGCTCAGACACGCAAAAAAACCCTGTAACAATGGATAAAAAAGTGTTTGCAGTCGCTGATAATATTACGCAAAGCGGAGGATCAGTTTTGCAATCTATGCAGAGTCTCCCTGGCGTTACCGTTCAGAATGGAAAAGTACAGTTAAGAGGAAATGATAAAGTAACCATATTAATTGATGGCAAACAAACGGCGTTAACGGGATTTGGGAACCAGTCCGGACTGGATAATATCCCAGCTTCTGCTATCGAAAAAATTGAAATCATCAATAATCCTTCTTCAAAATATGATGCAAACGGAAATGCCGGAATCATCAATATCATCTATAAAAAAAATAAGCAAGATGGCTTGAATGGTAAAATAGGAATCAGTTCAGGTTATGGTGCATTGTGGGAGCGTCAGGCAAATCTTCCCACTATCAGGGATCAATATCACATGACACCTAAAATTAATCCAAGCCTATCTTTAAATTATAGAAAAAATAAAGTAAACACTTATTTACAAGCCGATTATTTGTATACCGAAACCCTAAACAAAAATGAGTTTGTAACCAGAACCTATGATGACGGTACCATAATAAACCAACAAACCAAGAGAAATAGGGACACGCATTTTACGACTATTAAAACCGGAATCGATTGGAATTATAACGACCAGAATACTTTTTCATTTTCCGGATTATTTGGAAGCGAAAAGATCATCGATCACGGCGATGAACCTTTTTTTAATCCCGATTATTCTCAGCGTTTACGCCTATGGCAATTTTTAGAAGATGAGCTTAAAACAACAGTAATGGCGAGCGCTTCTTACCAGCATAAATTCAGGCAGGCAGGACGCAGATTAAATGTCGGTATTAATTATACTTATCATCAGGAAAATGAAAAGTATTTCTTTGACAACATTCTGCCAGCTTCTACCGGAAAAGATGCCTTTAAATTACTGTCAGATGAAAAAGTAATCGATCTGAATTTAGATTATGTTCAGCCTTTAAAGTACGGTCGTTTTGAAACGGGTCTGAAATTTAGAAATCGGGAAATTCCAACCAATATGCAATTTTTTCCGGGCGAAAACTCCCCTATCGATGCCAATGCCGGAGGATGGGCCATCTATAAGGAAATCATTCCTGCTGTTTATGGAAACTATATTTATGAAACAGAAAGAATTGAAGCTGAGCTGGGACTGCGTTATGAATATGTACAGCTGAAATATGATGTCAATCCCGATCATCCTACTTATAAAAGTGACAGTTATAATTATACAGAACCTTTTCCGAGTGTAAAGCTTGCTTACAAAATTAACGACAAAAATAAAATTACAGTACTTTACAACCGTCGTGTTGACAGGCCTAATGAAGTCGACATTCGTATTTTTCCAAAATACGATGATGCTGAAATTATTAAAGTAGGAAATCCTGCCCTTCGTCCTCAGTACACAAGTGCCTTTGAAGTGGGTTATAAAACCGATTTTAAGAAAGGCTATTTTTTAGGCTCACTTTATTACCGTGTTGTAAACGGTACAATTACCCGAATTGCCACAACAGTTCCCGGCAGTCCTATTATTTATAATGTGTTTCAAAATGCTATGGAAAGTTCTTCTTTTGGGATTGAGCTTGTTTACGCAAAAGAACTCACCCCATGGTATTCTATTAATTTGAATGGAAATTTATATAAAAATACTATAGACGCTTTTACGGTAACCAATTTATATCCAGTTCCGTCAACTTATACGGGAAGCCTTCAAGAAGTTACTTCGGGCAATATAAAATGGAACAATACTTTTCAATTTGACAAAACACTTTCGGGACAAGTTTCAATGGTGTATCTGGCACCCGACATTATTCCACAGGGGAAAATTGACTCTCGCTTTTCAACAGATCTTGGTATAAAAAAGAGTGTGCAGAAAGGAAAAGGCGAAGTTTTTATCAATGCCACCGACATCTTCAATACACTGGTAATAAGAAGGGAAATTCAGGGTGAAGGTTTCCGCTACACCAGCAAGGATTATTATGAGACACAAGTAGTTCGCTTTGGCTACAGCTATAAATTCTGATTTCCCAATAAAAACCAAAATTCAAAATAAATTCAGAATTGGGTTATAAAATTTGCTTTTCAATAGTAAAAATATATGAATAAATTATCTTCAAAATACGGCAGATATTCGCTGTTGTTTCATTTCATTATCTGGTTTTTAATCCTTTCGCAGTTTCTGAGAGTTTCCTTTTTCATATGGCAATATGATGAAGTTTCTTGGAAGTTGATTACTCTTTTAAGAACATTCTTTACAGGTTTGTTTTTTGATTTTGGCACTATTACTTTCATTTCACTCTTCAGTATATTTTATTATAGTCTAATACCTAATAAATGGATTGGCTCTATTTTAGATAAAGTCCTTATTTATTTTTTCACATCACTCGCGGTCTTTATTCTTGTATTTACTTTTTTTGCCGAATTGACATTTTGGGATGAATTTAAAACAAAATTTAATTTTATAGCCGTTGATTATCTTATCTATACCCATGAAGTTGTAGCCAATATTAAACAATCTTACCCACTTCCTTTGCTAATTGGCGGAGTTTTACTGCTAAGTTTAGCATTTCTATTTCTTTTTTATAAAAGAAAAGCCTTTGCAACAACTTTTACTTCAAAAGCGACTTTTAAAACTAGACTTTCGGTTTTATCTTCAGCTATTATTTTGGCTCTATTTTTTGGTTTCTTTATTAGCAACAATCAGGCAGAATGGTCTTCAAATCGATATAATTCTGAAATTTCAAAGTCAGGAATTTATTCTTTTTTTGCTGCCTTTAGGAATAACCAGATGAAATATGTTGACTTCTATACCTCAATTCATAATGACAAAGCTTTTGGTATTATAAGAAAGAAACTGGCATCTGGTAATATTGTTTATTATAAAAGTGATTATTCTATTCACAGAAAAATAACAGACAGCGCTGCTTCTCTTAAAAACAAAAATGTTGTTTTTATTTTAGTTGAAAGCCTTAGTGGAAGTTTTCTTAAGGAATTTGGAAATAAAGAAAACATAACCCCATTTCTGGACAGTCTCGCCCAAAAAAGCATCTTTTTTAAGGATTTATATGCCACTGGAACCAGAACCGTCAGAGGTATGGAAGCTGTTACTTTATGTATTCCTCCCACGCCAGGCCAGAGTATTGTGAAAAGACCTAATAATCAAAATCTTTATACGGTTTCTAATGTTTTTAAATCCAGAAAATACCATTGTAATTTTTTCTATGGCGGAGACGGTTACTTCGACAACATGAACGCCTATTTTGGAGGCAACGGATTTACTATTTACGATCGTGGACGAGGAAGCGTTTTGAGCGACGAAATTAAAACGGTTCGTCATAATATAAATGATAACGAGGTAATTTTTGAGAATGCATGGGGAATTTGTGATCAGGACATTTTCAATAAAATGCTAAAAGTTGCAGACGCGCAATACAAAACCGGAAAACCATTTTTCAATTTTGTGATGACAACTTCCAATCATAGGCCTTTTACTTATCCGTCAGGAAAAATTGACATTCCATCGGGAACAAGCCGCGAAGGAGCGGTAAAATATACCGATTTTGCACTGAAAGAATTATTCAAAAAAGCCAAAACAAAACCCTGGTTCAAAAACACGGTATTTGTAATCATTGCAGATCATTGTGCGAGCAGTGCCGGCAAAGATGAAATAGATGTTGCCAATTACCATATTCCGGCTTTCATTGTGAATTTACCTGAAAATCAGAATCAAAAAATAGCGCAGCAATGTTCGCAAATCGACCTATGGCCTACTCTTTTTTCTTTGTTTCACTGGAACTATGAATCTGATTTTTTTGGAAAAAATGTTTTGGATGACCATTTTGAGCAAAGAGCATTAATGGGAACGTATCGCAAATTGGTTTTGATGAAAAAGGAAAAAGTAATGATCTTATCAGACCAGAAGAAACAGGCCTTTTATTTCTGGAACAAAAAAGATAATAGTCTTAAACCTCTTACTATCGATCGATCATTTTTGGAAGAAACTATTTCATGGTACCAGACTGCCGATTTTCTTTTTACCAATAAACTTTTAAAATAATGATTTACATTCATTTTATAATCAATCCTATTTCGGGAAGCGGGAAACATAATTTGTCTGCTTCCTATCTTTTGAATCAATTTTCTAAAGAGAAATATAAAATTGTGGTTGATTATTCCAATCAAAAAAAGCATGCCATAGTACTCACAAAAGCGGCCATTTTACAAAATCCCGATTATATAATTGCTTGTGGAGGAGACGGAACCATCAATGAAGTAGCTTCATGCCTTGTGGGAACCTCAATAAAATTAGGGATTATTCCTGTAGGTTCAGGTAACGGACTGGCATCTAACTTGAATATTCCGAGAAATTTTGACAATGCAATTGCTATTATTAAAAAAGGAAATTCAACATCGATAGATGTTGGGCAACTGAATCATAAATACTTTTTTAGTAATATGGGCATTGGTATTGATGCAATGATTATTAAAAAATATGAGAGAGCAGGAAAAAGAACACTTCCCGCTTACATCAAGGCTGCATTATCTTCCAGCTTAGAATTTAAACCGCAAAAAACCATTGTACATTTTAACGGTCAGATTCTGGAAACAGATCCTTTGATGTTATTCATATCTAATTCGAACGAAATGGGATATAACATGAGCCTGACTCCAAAAGCAAGTCTTCATGACGGATTATTGGATATGGTTATTATTCCGAAATTGTCCTTTCTTGAAAAAACAATGCTGGGTTATTATGTTCTTCGAAACTCCATAGAAAAATTTAAAAAGGCAAAACACTTTTTAGTAAAAGATATTCAAATCCAAATGCCGTCCAAAATCTTCATTGATGCCCAGATTGACGGAGAACAGTATAATTTAAAAACCAATGAAGTAAAAATAAGCATACTTCCGAAGGCTTTGCAGGTTCTGGTTGATTTATAAATAATATTAATTCCATAGATAGACTTACTTTAATCTGTCTATGGAAATTAATTTTGCGGTCACTAAATCCTATGCTGTTTTAAAATTGTCTTACGAAACTGCATCCTAATTCTTTTCCATTATAAAAAGGCATAATCATCGATGTGGTTTTATTTTCTTTTGAGGACTTAAAGACCTTATTCTGCAAATAAGGATAAATCCAATAAGCAGTTTTTGTACTTATTATTCCTATACCTGCGCCCGCCACTACATCTGTAAGCCAGTGCCTGTCATTATACATTCTAAAAAGCCCCGTTCCTGTTGCTACTGCATATCCTGCAATTCCGTACCAAATTGATTGATCCTTATATTCCTGATACATAAATTCGGCTCCCGCGAAAGCAGTAGCCGTATGTCCTGAAGGAAATGAGTTATTGGAAGATCCGTCCGGTCTTTCAACTTTAGTGATATTTTTCAGAGCAAATACCGAAACACTCATCATTAAATAAGAACTCGCCAAAATAATAGAGCGGTCTTTTAGGTTGTTTTTCCCTTTCACACCAAAAGCATTAAGTGCGTAAACAGAAGCTGCAGGTGCCCATTGAGAAAAATCATCAATAGAAACTTTATGATCTATATCCTCATTTACTTCTTCTTTAATTTCTGCATTATAGCTTTTAAGCTGATCACTTTCCAAACCAATAAAACCATATCCTAAAAGAACTCCGGGAATGATCAATTGTTTATAATTGAACTTTAAATTGGGTATAGTATCTTGTACAACGATTGTATCACTTATTTTGTTTTGTGCACAAATCGAAGTCATACCAAAAAGGAATAAGAGGAAGGTTTTTAACATTTTTAAAAAAGATTAGAAATTACTAATTACGCTTGTTTGAATAAAAATAAACATAGTTTTTCCTCATAGGGAACAGATTAATTAAGACAATAAGTTCTTTATCTTTAAGAATTAATTATAAGGCAAAGTTGAAGATGAAATCTGAAGAAATTCTGCATTTATCGAGAGACTACTTTTTTTAACAAAAATTTAATTAAGTGTAATTTCAGACTTTAATTAAAAAAGATTCTATTCTATAAACGAGCGTGCACATCTCATAATCACTTCATAAGTATCTTCAGCAAAACCGTTTTCTATTTAAAAAAGTTAATAAATTAGCCCCATAAACATAAGACATATATCTACTCAAAAACTTGTTTTCTTAAGAATCCCTTATGGTTGTTATAAAACCATTTTTTCAGTTTATTGTAAAACAAAACCACAGAAATCGATGGAGTTGAAATATAAAAAAATAAAACCTTGCAAAGAATTAGAACCTTTTATTCATTTCTATTGGGAACTGAAGGGAAACGAACTTGAAGGACAATGGGAACGGGTTTTTCCAGACGGCTGTGCTGGTATAGTGGTGAATTTGGGGAATACTTGTTTGACAGACAATGGCTTGCTTTCTATGAAGTTTGGTAAAACTTATGTAGTCGGTGCAATGAATTCATTCAAAGACAGTTTTATTGAAAGCGATACACATTTATTAGGTGTGTGTCTAAAACCTGCAACATTTGCTAATTTCTATAACTATACTTCACAAAATGAGCTGACTAATAACACTATTGAATTTGAAAAATCCAATTCATTTAATGTTGATAGAATATTTTATAACCCATTCAATTATTTTGACCATTTTTTTTCCGAAAGAATAAAAAGCAAAAACACCCAATTACAATTAGTTATCAATGATATAAATGCAGCAAACGGGCAAATTAGCATTGACGAACTATCAAAAAGAAATTTCACAACTATACGACAATTGGAGCGAAATTTTAAAAAGTACATTGGATTGACACCAAAAGAATATTCAAATATTATACGCTTTCAAAATGCTTTAAGTATAATCAAAAGTTCAAGTAAAAATCGGAGCTTATTAGATATTGCATATGAGTGCGGATATTTTGACCATTCACATCTTACTAATGAAATCAAGCGAAATACAGGAATTTCACCATCACTGCTTTAATTTGTCGCATTTTTACAAAGAACAATTATTTGTCTAAAGGTAAATTTGCAAAAACATTAAAATTTAAAACAGATGCGAAAAATATCACTTTTCATCGCAATGAGCTTAGACGGTTACATTGCAAAACCAAATGACGACCTAAACTTCCTGAAAATAGTAGAAAAAGAAGGAGAAGATTATGGCTATGCATCATTTACAAGCGAAATTGACACAATAATTATTGGTAGGAGAACTTATGATTATGTACTTAAAGAAATCGGGGCATCTCATTACGACAATGGACAACGAGATGTCTATGTAATAACAAGAACAGAAAGACCGCAAGTTGGCAGAACTATTTTCTACACAGGTAACATTGTCAAATTAGTCAAACGCCTAAAGTCAGAAAAAGGAAAGAATATTTATTGCGATGGTGGTTCAGAAGTAATAAACGAACTATTGAAGCACGACTTAATAGACGAACTCATAATTTCGGTCATACCAGTTTTACTAGGCAATGGAACAAGACTTTTTAATAATGGAAGACCTGAACAAACACTTGAATTCATAACAGCAAAAACATTTGATACTGGATTGACGCAATTGCATTACAAACGGAAAAAACAAACAACGAGTCAGATATATTCATTTCATTTTTTTTGATGTTTTTCAAAGTTTGATAATGATTGACTCGCTTTTTTTGTAAATCTGTAAAAGTCTATTTTTATTAAATTAGAACTATATTTCAAAACGTAACAGCTTAAAAAAAAAACAATAATATTGTCACTTAAAGTTTTGTGGCAGAATCGTGGCACACCAATATTGTAAAAATAGAAAACGAGTTATAATAGCGGATCCAACAGTTAGATTCGAATCTGCAACTCCCCATTAAAAGGGTAATGTTGTAAAAATAACTTACCAATAGTTTTTTTTTAAATTTTTAAAGGTCATTTAAAAATTAATTGTCCTTTAATTTCAATTGTGTCCATAGTATGGCATAAGTGGATTTGAAATTTATTCAGAAAGATATTTTCTTTCTATTTTTTCTTTTGCTTCAGTTAGTAATGAATGAATTTTTTCTTCAAACTGCTTTTTAGGTGGTAAATCGGTCCAGTATTCAGCAACTATTATTCCATCTTTGTGCATTTCAAGTAATTTTATTTGTTCACGACTGCTTTCTGCGCAGAGTATTAATCCAATTGGTGTTTTTCACCTTCTTGCTTTTCATACTTGTCCAGCCATCGCAAATATAACTCCATTTGACCTTTGTGTTTAGCTTGGAATTTCCCTAATTTTAATTCAATTGCTACTAGTCGTTTTAATTTACGATGATAAAATAGTAAATCTAAATTAAAATCTTCACCATCTATGATCATCCTTTTTTGACGTTCCACAAATGTAAATCCTTTCCCAAGCTCAAGAATGAATTTTTCTAACTCATACAATATTGCCTGCTCTAAATCCTCTTCCAAATATGCATTTCCTAAATTTAAAAAATCCAATAAATAAGGATCTTTGAAACTATATTGTAAATTATAATCAGAAGTAGGTATCTGTAGGTTTGCTATTGTTGTACGTTCAAAAGTTTTCTTTTCTATTTGTTTTCGAAGCTCCCTTACACTCATTAGTTGATTGCTTACTTGATTTGCATAAAATATCATAGCGTCATGATTTTTTATGGGCAATAATTCAATAAAGTGTGACCAGCTTAATTTTTGAGAAAATTTTATCACCATTTGCTTATCTGAAAATTGCTTTGCAAAACGAAGCATTCGTCTTAAATTCTTTTCAGTAAAACTTCTGCCATATTTAGTTTCCAATTGTGCCGACAGTGTCGGCACAATTTGTTTTCCATATTCAGCGCGCTTATTTTGAAGTATAGTTTCATTAATTCTAAAACCTATTTACCAAAAAAGTAATGTCAAAGTAGCATTATTTTGAACAATAACTTGCTGCTGGCTTTGCTCTACAAGTTGAGATAATTCATTAAGTAAATCAATTTCAATAAATGTTATATTATTTTCTTTATCCGCCATCATATGATTATTAATAGTAAGTGTCGTAGAATGTATCTTACAAAAACAAAAATATTGAAAGTAAGTTAACGCAGATATAAATATATTTATCAAACTTTATTTTAAGGTTAAAACAGACATTTTAAAAGTTAGTATGAATTACGTCTGTCTTGTAGACACAATTATAATATCAAAAATCGGCAAAAAATAATTTCTCTTGATTTTGAAATTGGCTTCTTTCTACAACAAAATTTTATGGTGGTAAGTTTATTTACTATAATAAATTATCACCATTTTTAATTTTGTGGCAGAATCGTGGCACATGATGTTTGGAGTGGATACCTTTTTTGCCACAAAAGTTAAGGCGGTTTTTTAAAGATATTTCACCATTCTAAGTTTTGTGGCAAAATCGTGGCACACGGTGTTTTTGAAAACTAGAAAGTCAACAAAATAAGGTTCTGACGAGTTTAGGTTCGAATATATTATAAACTTACGATGTTTTCTCATTATTTCTGGTATTCAATTCGCCGTAATTGTAAATAAACCAAAAATTAACAAAACAACAGATACTCAACTGTGATAGTTAACAACTGTAGTTACTATTCGTACAACTGTGTTCGCGCAGTGTCCAGATTTTTTTTTTCTCTAATGTTTTTTAGAGCCTTTGAGCGTTGGTATTAAAATTATAAAAAATTAAATTTAAGTTATACTGAAACAACTGTAAATAGGCCATTACTATTATTTCATATCACACATCTAGTTGTACATTTGTACAAAACTAATGTAAAATCGAAAAAAAATGAGCTGATAACAATTATTGAATTAATTTGTTACTAATATAGTTATGCGCAAATACATGTTACTAATTCTCTTTTATTATTTAATTTCTTGAACGTTCTAGCGAGTTATAAACTCTATTAAAATACTAGAAACATCGTTTTTTGAAATTAATAGGTTTAAAAAATGCACATATTAATTCATTTAGTTGATTATGGACAAGATTGAAGACATTAAACACATTGACTATAAATTAACAACAATTAATACCTGACGAATAACAGTACTAAGATTACATTAATAAATTCTATATAGTAATGATACATTTCTTAAACAAACTTTGAAAAAGTTGATATAAATCAAAATTAGACTACGTAGAAATACCTGTTTACAATTGTTCTTAAAAATATTTAGATAAAATCTGCGAGAAGAAGACTATTTATATTATATGTTTGTCAACTGCAATGCAAAAAGTAGTGGAGTATAAGATTTACAAACATTTGAAGCTTTAAATACTTTAATTCTGTGAAAAGAAAATTTATATTAGAGGTTCGAATCTTGTGTTAAAAACTTGTTGTTGATGAATAAAAATTCTGATTTGTTTAAATCCCGTAAAGCTTTAAAAGTATTTTTAAAAGCTAATAAAAGAAAGAAAAAATTAAAAAGACAATATATAGGTTATCTTAAGCATAAGGGATCAGTACACCGAAGTCAAAAATTAACGAGAGACTATCTTAAACCGAAATTTACAGGACACCAATTAAAGCTTTTCAAAAAAAAACCAGAATATAATGATGTAATACAATTTCTTATACCACGTTATAAAAAATTTTCTGAAAGACAATTACCTGCAAATGAAGATGGCAACTTAATTGTTCCCAAAACATTTTCAATTTCTGAGAATACTGAAGAGTCAATGTATTTTTTAAAGAGACTTTTTCATTGTTTATACTCTGAAAAACCAAAATTAATTATCGTAGATTACATCCTTTGTGAATATTTAGACGTTGATGCATCAGCATGTATGGACTTAATTTTAGACGGATTTATTAAATACTACAACAGGTGCTTAAACAAAGGACATAGAGTTAAAATAAATAGAATTTTGCCAAAGAACTTTCAAAATAAGCCACAAATTAGTAATGTTCTTTTTTCAATTGGTGCGTATAAAAATGTAAAGCAATTCGATATGATAAAAAGTCCTGATGCAGACTTTATAGCTTTTCATTTAAGAATTGGCGACAAGCAACACGACAAAACAGGTGTTTTTAAAGAAATACATGAAACTGAAATAGTTGATTATGTTATTGATTGTTTAGCTAGTTCCGGTCATACGCTAACATCTATCGCAGAGGGTAATCTATCAAAAGTCGTTGGAGAAGTTATGGCCAACGCAGAGGAACATTCAAATTTTCGATATCGATATGCTATTGGATATTTTTTGAAGCCTAATAAAATTAATAACGAATTGGGAGTTTTTAAATTATCAATTTTTAACTTTGGACAAACAATTTATGAATCATTTTCTAAGAATGATAATTGTAATTCGGTAGTTGTTGAACAGATGTCAGATCTATCGGATCAATATACTGCCAAGAGCTGGTTTAAGAAAGCTAAATTTGAAGAAGAAACATTATGGACACTATATTCATTACAAGAGGGCGTTACCTCTGTTAAAAACTGGAAAAGAGGAAAAGGTACAATAAGATTTATCGACCGTTTTTTTAAGTTAAAGGGGGATGATTGTAGCGACAATATGTCAAAGTTAACGCTCATATCTGGCAATTCTAAAATTATATTTGATGGAACTTACCCTCTACGGGAAATTATAAAAGGAAATAATGAAAAACCATTGCAAGTAATGACATTTAATGATAGTGGTAATATTACTGAACTACCTAACGATAAATACGTTACCTTTGTGCCCCCAACTTTTCCGGGTACATTGATAACAGCTAAGATTTGTTTAACAAATAAGAATATAATATAATGGAAGCAATAATTGATTTGTCTGATTTTAGGACACCAGGATCCAAAGTCTTTACAGGAAGAGATAGAGGAATCGTTGTTCGAAATAATTCTAAAATTGATGAACTTATTACAAACAATGATCACATAGAAATTGTAGTACCTGAAGACATTAGGTCTATTAATCCATCATTTTTGGAAGAATTTTTAATTAATGTGGTACAAAAATTAGGCAAAACTAATTTTTATAAAAATGTTTTCTTCAAAACTTCGGGAAGATATGATATTGAGGAAGATTTACAAGAAGCTGTTGATAGTATATTAAGGGAAGAAAATGGACTTTCAAAATAAGTTCTACATTCATTTTATTTTTCAAAAGGCAAATCCTTGGCATGTGGAGTTATCTGATATTGCCGATATTGCGCAGGTTTTTATTGCTTTAGTAAATATCGGACTCGTTATTTTTATAATCCGAACTGATCTAAAAAAAACAAGCGATGCAAAAATGGATGAAGCTCTTAAAAATTCTACATCTATCAAACTTCAAGGTTTTAAAGATTTCATTATTACTCCAAATTTCGATCATCTTCAAGATTTTTTTAATAACCTTCTAACTCTAAAACAAAAAATTACTTCTGCACAGATTGATGAAGAATTAAATATTGAACTTAATAAATTCATTAAAAGCGAGGTTAGTAAATTTAGAGTTAACTTTAATGATGCTATTTTAAATGTTAATAGGGCACTTTTTGATGCTATAAAGTTAAAAATAGAGGAATTAAGCGATCACTTAGTTACTGTAATTTCTGATGGCAGTTATGATTTAACAGATGTTGAGCTTTTCTCAACTCACATTGGCACTCCAATTAATTACACCAAAAACGAAATTGTTGCATTAATAATCACCTATAAAGGGGATTAAATTGCGTTAATTTATCCCATTTAATCTCTGAACAAACTTGAACAGGAACTAGCATTTTACTTAATTAATCGTGCTATAGGAATTGGTGTAAATAGCACCAATTCCTATATCGAGCAAGGTATTTTAATGATATACATTTGTGAGTGAACTAGTTTCATATGCAACTATAGTAAAAAACTGCAGCAATAGTTGTACAATTTATACATCTATTGTATATTTGCGAGGTCGAAAACAAATAAAAAGTATGTTTTTCCGTAATTACAATTTGTTTTTAGATCAAATATTTTTTAATCAAATACACTAACAATGGCAAAGCCTATCAAAAATACTCCTGTTTTAAGAGGTAAAGAAGCTGTTAACTTTTACAAATCTATTGATTCAAATCGAGATAAAAAAGTTAGTGTTGAAACTTTGACTTCAATCAGAACTGATGCGAGTAAATTAAAAGAACTTCTAAAGGTTAATTAATGTCCTTTACAGGATTTTCATTTTCAAAATTAAATTCTAGTACAAACATTCTACCTTTTGATTGTGGTGATGAGGATTTAAATAGTTTCCTATATAATAAAGCTATACCATACAAAAAAGAATTACTAGCAACTACCTATTTACTTGAAAGTGATAAAAAAACTATCGCATATTTAAGTATATATAATGATGCGTTGGCTGTTCAGGAAAAAGATTTTGCTTCTAAAAGCGCATTGAATAGAGCATTAAAAGAAATAATTGAACATCCCAAAAGGCATTTGAGACAATTTCCTGCAATAAAAATTGGTAGGCTCGCGGTTTGCGAATCGACAAAAAAAGAAAGAAAAGGAATTGGTAGAACTCTTGTGAATTTCGTTATAAATTTTGCACTAGAGCAAAATAACGATTGTGCCTGTCAATTAATAACAGTTGATGCATATCGTGAATCACTTGACTTTTATAAAAAACTAGGATTTACGTTTCTTACTGAAAATGATAAAGAAGAAGATACACGGCAAATGTATCTCGATCTTAGACCTCTAATGAATACTATTGCAGAAGTATCTAAATAACCTTTTTGATTGGATACCTTTTTTTACCACAAAAAGTTAAGGCGGCTTTTAAAGATATTTCACCATTAAGTTTTGTGGCAGAATCGTGGCACAAAATACTTTTCTCATCTAAATACCTAACGAAATAAGGTTATAAGAAGTTTAGGTTCGAAACTTTTAGAAATACGTTGTTTTTTTAGTTTTTTTTTCAGGAGGGTTCGAGTCCCGTTCCCGTTACAAATAGTACTTCTAAATATGTTTACTTGTAATTTAATTTTTATGGCAGAATCCTGACACATTGTATTTTTAAAAATTAGCTAGTCAACAAAAACAAGGTTTAGGAACTTAGGTCAGAAAATTTTAGACTCCATTAATTTTCTGAGTGCAGCTATAACAGCTGCTTTTTTTTGAAGGTTTTCACGAATTCTTAATAATAACAGGCTTAAATATGAGTTCTTTTCAAAATGAATTAAATCAATTATATATTGATTTTCTATACATATTAATATTGATATGTATACAAATGTGTGGTTTTCTATATGTATTATTTTAATCAAGTTTTCTTAAACAACAGATTTAAAAAGCATTTATTAAAACATTAAATATCTACACTCTACACTATTATGTGGATTAAACTCGTACTAATTTCATTAATGGTTCAAAAGCATACATTGCTGCCCGCCTTCCAGAAGCTTCTTCTTTTAAGACTAAGTAATCATTATCTAATAATTTTTTTATAATTATACCTGCTGTAGCATTTGGAATTTTTGTATTACTTACAAATTTGTTGTTTCTAAATACTGGATAAGTAAAAATAAAATCAACAATTTCCATATTCCATTTTGATGATAACAGTTCTGAAAAATCCAATTTTGTTGATTCATATAAATTCTTAATATTATCTGCAATAAGAAGATTTCTGATTGCTTGATTTTCCACTGCAGTCAAAAAGAATTTTATCCATTCATTCCAATCACCTGTTCGCGAAACATTTCGCATATGTTCTATATATTCATCTTTGTGTTCTTCAAAATAACCGCTGATATAGAAGTGTGGTTGTGAAAGTATTTTATCTTTCCATAAATTAAGGGTAATAAGCATTCGCCCAATTCTGCCATTTCCGTCTTTAAAAGGGTGCAATGCCTCAAACTCCAAGTGCATTATTGCTGTTTTAATTAGTGGGGGCAATTCAGAAATTTCAAGATAATGAAATAAATTTTCTAATCCTTCATCTAATTTTTCAGGACTTACAGGAATAAATTGTATTTCCTTTTTCATTTTATCTGCAAGGTAGTTTTGCTCTTTTTTGAACTCACCTGGTGATTTATTTGCCCCTCTACCTAAATATAACAGTTGTTGGTGCATTTGTCTGATAAAATTTAATGAAAAACTATAACCGCTTTCTAACGCAGCTTGGGCATTAGTAAGAGTTCGTTGATATAGAATAGTTTCAATAATATCGGACTTGGTAGTTGGATTTTCCATCCCTTCATTATCTGCTTCATATTGCAATATTTCATCCATAGTACTAATTGTTCCTTCAATACGTGAAGAAATTACAGCTTCTTGATTACGTAATGGTGCTAACAGAATTTCTGTATTATGCAAATTTTTCAGCATTTGATCATAACGTGCTAATGCATCGGTTGCTTTTACAAGTTCTTGTATGAAAATCGAATAATTAATTTCACTAGGAGGAAAATTTCCGTAGTGATAGTTTACTGCATTATTCAAATTATAATCCATAGCGCATTTTTTTGCTTACAAAAATATACAAAAAATGAGTATCAAATGAACTACGTAACATTAATTTATTAGTTTTTGATATCAAGTTTTTTTGTTTACATAATATGTAATCTAATTACATTGTTTACATAAAATAATTAAAAAGTGTAATCAACGTTTTTTGTTTACATAATATGTAATCTAATTACATTGTTTACATAAAATAATTAAAAAGTGTAATCAACATTTTTTGTTTACAATATATGTAATCTAATTACATTGTTAACATAAAACAATCAAAAACTGTAATCAATTTCTAGGCATAGGAAAATTAACGTAACTATTGTATTTTGGTAACCAAAGTCTTTTCAAAAAAGATTTTAATTTTGTGGCAGAATCGTGGCAGATGGTGTTTTTGAAAATTACAAATTCAGCAAAATCAAACACTAAGAAGTTTAGGTTCGAATGTATTGGCGACCAAAAAATCCCCTCTAGCTTATATGCAGATATTCTTCAAATCGAAATTAGTTTATTAAATTATTTTTCAGATAGTTAAGAACAGTATAAAGAATCATCTTATGGTAGAAAAGCGAAAAAAATATGACCGCATTTTTAAAGAGAATGCAGTGAAATTAAGTTATGAGAAAAGCAGCACTAAAAAAGTTGCAGATGAACTTGGAATATTACCATGCATACTGACCAGGTGGCGACAGGAGTTTGAAAAATTTGGTGCAGGAAGTTTTCAGGGATCTGGTTATGCAAATGTACATCCAGACAACAGTTTTTCTTTGAACCTTGAAAAAAAATCAAAAGAATCAGAGCTCAGATTTGAGATTTTAAAAAATGCAACTCCTCATCTTTATCAGGGGAACCTAATAATTTATCAGTTCATATATGACAACGAAAAAAAATACTCAATTACTCAAATGTGTAAAGTATTGGAAGTTGGGATTGGAAGATATATCAGATGGAAAAAAAACGGAATTTCAGAAAAACAACGGTATATAACGTTATTAAAAAAAGATATAGCTTCGATATTTTTAAGGTTTAAAAAGCACTATGGAAGAAAGAAAATCACAAAAGAACTCCATAAACTGGGATATAAAATTGTAGAAAGACAGGTATCATTTTATATGAAGCAGTTAGGCCTAAGAAGAATAGCCAAAAGAAAATTTAAGGTAACAACTAATTCAAGTCATAGTTACTACATAGCTCCGAATGTTTTAAATCGTGAATTTAAAGTAGATGCCCCCTCTAAAGTTTGGGTTTCTGACATCACCTATATTCAAACCAATAGAGGCTTTTTATATCTAACCATTATTATGGATTTGTTTGACAGAAAGATAATCGGCTGGAGTTTAGGCTGTAGACTTTTCACTGCAAAAACTACATTACCTGCTTTGGAAATGGCTGTAAGGAACCGTACAGTTTCAAAAGGGTTAATATTTCATTCTGACAGGGGGGTTCAATATGCTAATAAAGCTTTTAGCAATAAACTTAATTCTTATCAATGTATAAGAAGTATGAGTCGTAAGGGGATCAGCATCGACAACGCTGTTTCTGAAAGTTTTTTCAATTCATTAAAAAGAGAATTAATACATCGGAAAAGTAAACTCATTACTCAAAAACTAATGAAAATGGAAATAATAGAATTTATCGAAAATTGGTATAATAAAAAAAGAATACATTCTGCATTGAACTATAAAACTATAGAGCAATTTACTGCAATTAATAACTTATAGAAGTCCGAGTAACTTTCATTAAATAATTATTATATGAAGGCATTATAATAATTATAAAAGGATATAGTTTGATTTATATAAGGCATGGGAAAAGTTAGCAAATAAACTTAAATGTCGTGCATGAAAAGAAACAGAAAAGAATATGATTTCGTTTTCAAAGAGAAGGCAGTACTGCTTAGTTATGAAAGGAGTTGCAGTTTAGCAAAACTGGAAAAAGAACTAGGCTTGTATACAGCTGCATTAAGCACATGGCGTCGGGAATATGAAAAATTCAATAGAGAAGATTCCTTAGCAAATGATTATTTAAAATTAAATCTTGAAAGGCAAAGAAATCAAGAGCTTGAAAAAAAAACTAAAAAATCAGATTTAAAATTTGAAATTTTAAAAAATGCCGGTAAATATCTTCACCAGGAGAAACCCATGATTTTTCGTTTTATGGCAAGCAATGAAAAGATATATTCCATTAGATTAATGTGCGAAGTTTTAGGCATTCACAGATGCACTTACAGACGATGGAAGAATGGGTATATTACAGAGAAGCAAAAAAGAAAAATCTTAATTCAGAATGAAATAACATCCATATTCTTTGCTTTTAAAGAGCGTTATGGATGTCCGCGAATTACAATAGAACTCCGTAATGCCGGATATAAGATATCATGCACCACAGTATATGAATATATGAGAGAATTAGGTTTGTCCAGCAAAGTAAAAAAGAATTAAATGTCTTTATAAAACAAATATTATGGGTGAAGCATACATGATACTTGGGCAAAAATCTTTAGCAATCGAAAATTATGAAAAATCACTAATTATAAACCCCAATAATAAAAATGGATAGGCAATGATTAACCAACTAAAAAATGAGTAAATAAAAAACTTCATTTACAAAAGTTTCGGTTTATTTTGGTTCTTCCCTATTATAAAGAATTGGATATTTGAAAAAATAATCCTTAAAATTCTATTTTAATAATAATTTAGGATTTAACAAATCCATTACGAGTCAATTTTCGTATATTAATTAAAAGCAGTTATCATGGAAACATCACCGCTATTTCGTACAAAAATTCTATGGATACTTGCCAGTAGATATGGCATGTGTTACACTTTAGAAGAGCTCACTACTCTTCTTAGTCCAGTTATACATGTTTCAACAACATTTGCAAGCAAGATATCCAGTGAAAAAGAAAATCAAGCCAGAGTGCTAGAAGCTCTAATACTTTTGAATGACGAGGGCCATATCTTTTTAAATTCTGATACCGACAAAAGTTCCATAACCATACAAGGTCTTATTAAAGTTAATAATAAGGTCTTTTGTAATTAACTTAAATCTTAACGGTTATAATGCTCTTGTTACTATTTTAATTGGCAGCTTTTGATTCACATTTCAAAAATTCAAAAGCTTATAATATTCATTATTCTATTATTTATGGTTACAAACCAGAATTTAAATTCATTAATGTGAAAAGTGCAATCAACAAGCGCCGTCTTGTATAATATGCAAAGGCCAGCTTTTATACAAGATGGAGTAAAAGTTCAAGACTCAAAAGGTCGATAGTAGACTTAAAAAATTATTAATTCAATTTTGTGGCACATTCGTGGCACATGTGATTTTGCAAATTAGAAATGTAGAAATAACAAGGGCTATACCATTTAGGTTCGAATGTGCAGCTATCCGTTTTTCTCAAGATTTTGCCGCTGAAAAATCAGCCACTTTCGGGAAGAAACAGATCCAACCGATGACCTGAAAGAAATTCAACTATTGCAAAAAATGGAAAAATGGCTGAAAGAATATCATAAGGAGAAAATAGATGGATAACAATTTATTATATCTACAGTTTTTTCAACTTTTTAAAGTAAATCAGTTTAGCTTTTTGCTTAAAATAAATCACTCAGACAATTCACTTTTTTCAAATCTTTGAATAATAAATATTTGCCAGCGCTTAATTTTTTCTGAAATATTATTTTGTTATCGGCCAATCCATTTTCTGAATTCTCCCAGATAGAAACATCAGAGTCTCCAAAACTTCACCCTCCTTTGGAAGTTCACCAGTCACCATTTCTTTAAACGAAGAAGTATAAGTTTTCTTTAATTGTTCCCACACAGCTGCAGTACTTTTAAATAATAGTGCATCTCCATGGTGCACATATAGCCAGTTTTTATTATTAGGAATGGCCTTATCATCATCGAGTCCGACCTGCAGCAGCATTTGATCAAATTCTTTTGAAGCAGTGAATTCTTTAATTTTGTCCTGCTTTAACAGCAGATGAAGATCATAAGTGTGGCGCACCTTTTTAGACAATTCTTCAATGGGGTTTTCCGTATGTGAAAAACGCACCAGACTGATAATTTTCTCGCAGAACGTGCGTTCAATTCCCAGCGCCGTAACTTGAAAATCCTCAAGCCCGAATCTTTCAATAAGTTCAGGAGTCTGGCTTTGTTTAATACATTCTGCTATCAAGCTACAGATATACGTGGTCTGGCTGGGCTCAGAACTTCCCATATGAGAAACCTCAACCGCAATAAATTCTCCAACCTCACCATACTGTCCTAGCATGCCCAGCTTGGGAAAAGAATATACTATTTTACGAATACTCCCTTTTTTATTTGTACCGGGATGATCCTCAACAGAATTTAATATCGAATCATCTGTTATATTCGTTACTTCTTTTACTTTATTTTTTAATGCGTTGCCAGAATCACCAGGCTCTTTTATAATTATGAGGTCAATGTCTTCAGAGAACCTGTGAATAATTTTATAACATTTGGAAAGGGATGTTCCGCCTTTAAAAACAATATTATCTTTTACTGCAGACGAAAACAGCTCTTGCAGTGCATACGTAACCCAGTAATCTTTCTCTATTAAAATCTCTGAAACTTTAAAATGGTCCGCCGCAATTACAATGGCTCCTTCAAAACTGTCTTTATCTAAATGTAAATTCATTATCCTATGTTCCAGAAATTAACAGTAGGCAGTAATTCCGCAGTAATCCCATACTGGTAACGGCTTGCTGGATTAATTGACGCCTTTAGCTTCTTTAAGTCTCCGAAATCCTTTATATCTTCCAGCACCGCTCCAAGCAGCGCTCTTACTTTTGGAGGATATGAGATCCCGTAAGATACCAGCTTTTTAATCTCATCATTTTTTAAACGACCTATTTCTTTTTTTAAATAGGTAAGTAAGTATATAAGGAAATATGTAGTTCCACATCCTATGGAAATGGAAGGGTTTCCTAAACCAATATATGATGGACTAACTGACACTTATTTTGATTCGATGCAAGATTTTAACAGCTTTTTCTCCAGTATAAATTACCTTGAAAAAGTAAATCCAGATGAAAGTGATTTCATCACATTAAATACTGTTTTAGTGCTAGTAAGTCATGAGACGGGAGTGATAGGCTAATCTAAAACTGCTATAGTAATTAAAGACTCTTTAAAAGCTGCAAAGTCCAGAGAAAAATACACCCTTTGGACTTTTAGCTTTAGAAAATATTGCATAAATTTTAAATCCCACAGGTTTTTGGTAGTGATCTGAAAACAATGAATTCCATGAGTTTAGAAAATAAAAAAACTCCAAAATCAAATGACCTTGGAGTTTTTGGAAGTTTGTGGCCCTTACGAGCCTGTTTACGAACATTTCTTACTAGATTTAAAGAAAATTTCATTGGTATAAGTATGAAAGTAATTTCTGTTTTTATTTCAAAAGTTAATAAATTTAGGTGTTTTCACTTGTGTTTAAGTGATAAGCTATGACAGTTTAACTTTAACTAAAAATCAAACTCTTTTATTTTTAAATTTATATATCTTATTGAGATAATATCATCGTTTATCAGCGAACACCTTTATCTAAATTTCCATATAATTTTAATGTAGGGGCTTTACCTGATTTTAGATAATTGAGAGCCGCTTCAATGTTTACAAGTCCGTGTCCGAAAAGATTATCAACTCCTTTCTCTCCTATATCGGTAGCGGTCTGCATAAGTATTTCTACTAATTCTTTAGGGGTTCTTGACGTATTATATTTTTTATTGGCCTCTAGCATAAGCGCCATTATACCTGAGAAACTAGCTGTTGCCTGAGATGTAGCACCGTTACCGGTTTCCATAATAGATAAAGTATAATGTCTTGCACTGCCTGCATGTGATCTTAAAGTACTATTACCAAAAACGGCCTGCAGGGTTACAAAAGCACCTCTGGCATTTGTAAAATCTGTTATATAAGGTAGAAATATATCTCTACTATTGTAATCTGTAGGATCGTTTTTCACACCGCTATTATTTCCTAATGATCTTGACACAATCAAACCTTTTTGGATTCGACTGGAATACCCTTCTTGATCCGAGAGACGACCACCTCCTGAACAATTAATTACATCAACATTTTGATTGTCAATTATCTGCAGTGCTTTAGCATTATTAGTACATAAGGTATTTATGTCAAGAAGATCTACTTTTGGAGCGTAGCCTAGTGCATATCGGGCCATCTGCGCACCATGATTACCAAATTCGTCTACAAATGGATCATCTAAATCTATTGACCTAAAAATAACAGCTGGATAAACTTCACTTGCTTTGGCTATTCCCCAATCGATTATTGCCAACTTAATTCCTTTCCCAGTAAGGCTTTGACTAGTTGCAGCAGAACGCTTATGTATTATGTAGGCATTTTCAAGTTGTCCTTTGTGAAATGACGAGAGACTAATATCCCAATTTATATTTCCATCAAAATTGTTGGATAGGCGTATAAATTTCATTTCTTCTGGAAAAGATTGAGTACTAAATTCAATCATTTTTCCTTCTATTGTTTTTCCCGATTCCTTGCCTATAACCACCCCACTTTCAACTATCATTTCATATCTTGCCTGATAAGCCATTTCCCTTATTGGAAGCTTTGGAAGTCTTATTGTCCTGCCTTCCACCACAAGGTCATTCGAAGATATTGATACTACACCACTACCTCCTTCTACAGGTGTAACTTTTATAATTTTGTTGGGGGTAACCGTTACGTTCTCCGAAAATGTAAGTACAAAAGATTCATATAACTTAACCCCAGCTGATTTATCCGCGGGAGCGGATGACACTATTTTTAAACTTTGTTTTAGTTGCACAAGTTCTACTTTTTCTAAATACAATACGGTTTGCGATTGTTCACTTAATTGAATACTAAATGTATTGGAACCTTTTTTAAGTGATGGAAGACCAGAGAGATTAAAAGTAACTATTCCTCCATAAACAGGGACTGATCCTCTTATTTTGCTGCCGTTCAGAAAAACATCAACTAATGTACTTTCTCCCCAGCCAGCCCAAGTGACCCGCATTGCAAGCCCTTCTTGTATATGTGCAAAAGTTTCTTTAAAAGTGAAAGGTATGTTTACTATAGTGCCGCGGCCTGTAACCCTCCATAAATTATAGTTAAAATCATAACTACCTTTAATTTGTGGGCTTCCAAAAATTCCCAAAATATTATATTTCACAAGTTTATTTTGGTCAATTCTAGCTGAAATACTCCCCCATACTTCAAAATCAGCAGGTTTAGCGAAATTAGCAGAATTTTTTTGGCTCAAAGGCGGAAGGCCACTTAATAATTCCGGAGTTTTACTTTCATCCTCGCAAGAGGATAGGGCAATAAGTAGAGTGATAAATAATAAAAAATGTTTCATAAATATTAAATTGAGTTAGAATTCATCTCAAAAGTTGTCTGAACTAGTTAATTATATGACAAAAAGGCAACTCAGATATACACGTGTAGCAAACTATTTTGCATACAATTGTTGTCAACGACATAAAAAGGATATCGTATATAATGCATAGCTGTTTGCAGACAGTAGGGTTCTTTATAACTAAACCACCCTGTGCACTTTCAGTGCGGAGCCTCAGATCAGTAAAATTACTTTGATATTTCACTGAGTTTGTAGTTTCGCTATGTAGTCCCCAAGAAAAGTCTCTCTTTTTAGTTGGTTTTAAAGTTCCAAACCTGGCCTACTGTTTCTGCTTCATGATTGTCTTTTGCAACAATTTTCCAGAAATATTCTTTGCCGGTATCTACATTGATTCTCAGTATTTTACCACTTTGGCTTTCGCTTACTTTAGTGATTGGAGGATTAACATTTCCTAAATAAACATCATAGGTCAAAACATCATCAACATCTGGATCAACAGCATTCCACTGAATTGTCACAGGTCCACTTGTAAGGAATGAATTCATCACTGGCTGTACTAATTCAGGCAGAAAAGGAACATGATTAACCTTAGGGTCACCTGCTGTATAAAATTTAAAAACCTCAGAATACCCACCTGAAAGGCCTTTCTTGTCAATTGCCTTTATTCTCCAGTAGTAAAGTGAATTTTTATTAAGATCGATCTTTTGAATGGTAAGTGATACTGCTTTTGATTGATCAATTTTTAAAAACTTATTATCCTGTGCTACCTCGATTTGATAAGTTATGTTATCTTCATCGGGATCCACTGTAGCATTCCATTGAAATGCTACAGAATTCTCAAGGCATAATTTGCCATTGGCCGGAGAGGTTAAAACAGGAACTGACGGTGCTCTGTTTTCTTGTGTCTGGGGTTCATCAGAATCTTTATCAGAGCATCCCGCAATCAAAATACCTATAATGATCAATAAATATACTTGAATTTTCATCTTTTATTTTTTTATAATTTTCACATTAACTAATGTACTTAAACTTACCTGGGCAAAATATATTCCTGAAGGTTGGTCTTCCTGAGTTAGATGTACCCTTCCATTTTCAATAGTATAGTTTTTAGTAGAAATTAATCTTCCTAACGAAGAAACCGCTACTTGTACTTGAAAGTGCCGGCCCCACTCCATTGGCAATAATATCGGCATTCAGCCCTGAGACACAATCCCTTAATACTTGCTGCAACATCGATTGCCTATTTTCTATTAAGATCTATTAAAAAATATTAGGACATACATTCCTCATTAATTTTCTATGTTTTTTTATTTTAAGAAAAATCCACTCACATATAGTTTCAATCTTAAAATAGAAACTCAGAAAAACTTATTGATCATTTTAAGGAGGCAACAAATCTAACACAAGAAATTTCTTATTCTAGAAAAAGCATTACACAGGTTTGCACGTGTAGAAATAAAAAAAACAACTCGCTTATTATAAAATAGTTATACTCAGAAAAGAGTAACAACTAAGTAGAGAATTTGATAATAAAAGACATGAATCTAAACAATTGCTATTTTTTCAGCTACTTAATATCGCTAATTATAGCTCGTTTGCAACGTCATTAAAATGCTTTTAAATAATTTCAAATCTTAAAAAAGATTTAGCATAATCCAAAAATGAAAAACTTTATAAAGTGGAAAAAGCGGTCAAATTGACTGTCTCGTCCTGAAATTACTTGTCGTTTTTAATTTATAATCCTAGATTTAGTTTACATCAAAACTAAATTAGTACTGATTTTACTTTACAAGTTATTTTTATTATTTCACTATTAGGAATATTAGAATATCGTATTAAACAATTTCGATTTGATTTACCTCCTTTCCTTTTTTTTTTTTGCCTTGGATATCCTTTCCAGTGTTTTTTAATTGTACCTGAGATTTGATGAGCTTGGTTAGGTGTTAGATAATCAAGACTTGAATGAGGTCGTCTTAAGTTATAGTGATCGATAATAATTCTTATGTTTTTCTTTGTTTCTTTATGGTTCTGATAGATCTTTTTAGGGAAGAACTCATTTTTTATAATCTCATTAACTCTCTCAGCCAGTGCATTCTCGTATGGACTGCCACTCTGAGTCATACTTATTGCTATTTTATCCTCATTTAAAGTGTTGTGTAATTCTGCGAACAGTACTGTATTCCCCTGTCAGAATGATGTATTAATATAAAAGAAGATACTGTCTTCTGTTTTTTAACGCCATCTTCAGAGCCTCTATACAA